>JAGQYO010000004.1:62999-106176 GCA_020435995.1 Flavobacteriales bacterium
CTTAAATCTGTTTTTGGAAGTATTTGATAATTAACTCCTAAATAGGTTTTTAATGGCAATGAGGTGGAATAGGAAGCGCTATCCACTGTCCATTGAATTTCTCCCACTAGCGAATCAAGAGCTGTTCGAAACCCTTCGGTGTTTTCATTTTTCAACCAGCTATCAAGGCTTTCACCTCGGTACGAATACGTAACATTACTGGTTTGGCTATTGATGACTCCTTCGGTCCATTTAATAAGGCCCATATCTATTAAGGATGCATTAAACGAAAGTTTATCGTTGTATCGGTAAGTGGCTCCTAGATCAACTGCAAAGCCGAGATTACCTGTAACGGAATTACTAAGTGCATCCATAAATTCAACATTGGTATCGAGTATTCCGCTCATGGCGCCGGCCGTTTTATAAGCAAATTGACCATCTAGATACAGTCCATAATCTTCGGACGAGGTACGAATACCCAATTCGCTTTGGGTAGTTTGAAAATTGGCAATGCCCGAGAGCATTTTTAGCTTTGCACCAACAGTCCAGTCTTCGTTGATGTCTCTTGCATACCCAAATGCAATTTCGTTGTATTGCATATAATCCAATCCCAAGCCATCAAGTGGCACTCGTTTGTCCAAAAACTGAGAAGAGGCATTTCCATACCATAAAAATTCCATAAAGGTTTTTGGATAGGTGAGTCGGGTAGAAATTTTAGCATCAACATTAAATGAAAAATAGCTTGCTCCTGTTCTAAATCCAAACCCAAAAAGTGTGGTCCGAAAATCAAAACCAATGTCATTTAGATCAGCCATTTTATCGATAGCATTAGAAAGGTCTAAGTTTAAGGAATCCCCGTCTCGGGTAATGGCATCTGCATACGTAAATCCAGTATTGTTAATCGATGCATAGATTCCGCTCAATCCGGGTAGCAACACATAACCCCGTGCATAAGGCATTTTGGAAGGATTAATCATGTGCCCTTGAGGCATTGATCGCATCTCGTACATGGTGAGATCTTGCTGTGCTTGCACGGCAAAAGCCATCCCCATAAACAGTAAAATGATAATTTTTTTCATGTTCGTCATTTATTCAGTTAGTTTTATGTTACCCTTCAACTTAATTCCCATACTTACCTCCATTGAGTAAGTACTTAAAATCTTGACTGCATTTGATCCTTGATCGGTTTTCATCACGGCTCTTATTTGTGCAAATTCGGCTTCCTTCAGAAATGGTATTTCACTTTTATCTATTATATAATCTTGGTTGGTGGTAGTAGTTCCCACTACAACCTCACCTGAAACCAAGCCTGAAGAACAAAGAATTTGATCTTTGATAATTCTAACTGGCTCACCACCTTTCAATAGTGGTTGATAGTTTATATCCAAAAGCGTTACATCAATTATTGCATCCATTGGAAAGCCATTTACGACTTTAGATTTGATTGAAAAGTCTTGGATAACGTCAAGCGCGTCTTTGAGGCCTACTGGCACAGTATCCAGCACAACAAAGGAAATGACTTTGCCGTGCAAGGGCATTTCCATGCTGGTAGAAATTTCGCATGTAGCACTTTTCTCTAAAAAATTATATTGCCCCGGCGACAAGGGTGTGGGGTTACTTTGCATCAATGGCTGCATAACGATCCAACTCGGTGTGGGTCGAATAAAATTTTTAATCTCCGTATTGGATTTGTCCAATTTCACCTTCGTTCTAACAGTTCCCGAAGTTGGGCTTGTCTTCCCCGCAATTGGAATTGGCGCCGCCTTCTTTTCAAAAGGGATTGAATCTCCATTTGTTAAATAGCCAAATGATTTATTTAATAGCAAATCGAATGGGATGCCCATGCCATTCTTCACATCGAGGAAGAGTCTCGGGTCGTTAACTTCAAAATCCCCTCTTTCTGAAACGTTTTTGAAAAGATTAATTTGAATGGAGTCTTTTGGCAAGGTGAACATCGTATTGCCAAAATCGCCTTCAATAGAGGTGTAATCCATTTTGACAAATGAAAACTCAACATTTTCTACATTACCCCCAAGATTTGTAAGATCAATCCCAAAAGTAAACTCTCCTTGATCGTTTAGGGTAATTGTTTTGCCACCTATGGGAATAGAATCAGGAATGTTACCATTAAGGTCAATTGTCGCACTTGGTTCGCCTGAAATTGATTTAAGTGTCACGTTAATTGTACCTGTGGCACTTCCCTTTGTTAAGTTGAATTTGAAATAACCAGAGGATAAAACAATTTTCTTTAGTTTTTTCCCATCTGTGTTGAGCAAGGGGAATTTGAGCTCAACTTGTGGGCCCGTTGAGAGAGGACCAACAGGAATCGTAAAATCCTCTAATTGAAACATCTCTCCGCCAGTAACTGTTATCGTCTTGCCTGGATATACCAACGTAACTAAGTTTTCTTTATCAACCCTCATCACCGATGGGTCGGCTTTTGCGATCACATTAACCGCCTGTAAATTACTGTACATAAGAGGCATGGCAACCTCGGGGTTCCAAGTTGTTTTTGAAAGCTTGCTAAAGTCGAAGTCTTCTTTTTTTAAGCAGGAGCCCAAGATGATTCCACAAAACAAGAAGAGCCAAAGCGATTTTATTTTCATGAGATAGAGGTTTTGCACAAACTTATAAAAAAGGTTCGGCCATATTAACGCTTTTTAAGTCTACCTCTTGAATTTTTTTCGGCCAAAAATTAAGTTCATTCCAAATCGGAAGTTGGCGTTTCGTGCCAGAGTGGGTTTAAAATGAGCAATTAGGTTGTTAGTGACACCATAAAATTGAAAGGGTCCGAAGTTGAGAACAGCTCCTGCTCCAATATTGTAAAAACTGCTTCCTTGAATCGAATAATTTGCGCTTAGGTCTAACCAATTCTTTAGCGAAAATTTGGAATTAACAATAAAGGAGGGTTGAAATTCACCTCGATAAGAGTAGTGGTTATAGTATGCCGCCAGTTCAACCCATCGGTTTAAATGATAATGCCCACCCACAGAAATACTTGATGAAAGAGTGGTTCTATAGTCCGATGCAATGTTTTTGAAGGTGAAGGTAGTATCAACTTGATTTATGAGCCCGTCGGAAATGGAGTCTACACTTTCTTCGAGCTTAAATAGGTTTTCAACTGACAAACCTCCGTAATAAAAGAAAACCGAATCATCGTAGCGGGTTACGGCATTTTCTTTCCAGTTGATGTAGCCAAAATCTATTACCGAAGCTGCCAGCTCCCACTTGCTATTTATTTGGTACCGCATGCCGAGGTCAAGAGCAACACCATGGTTTTTTGAATTCAGCAATGTGTAATCCACTGATTCCCCTTCATCATTAAAAAAACCAGCCGTTTGTCCACTAAACTGGCCTCCTACAAAGGTCGCGTAGGAATTTTCGTCTGTAATAAAAAAGAGTTCACTCTTTTTGGTTGTGAAATTTCCTAGCCCTGCCAAATACTTGATTCTTCCACCCAAAATCATTTTTCCATTGAAGTCGTGGGCAATTCCAAAAGCATATTCTCTAAAATGATTAAAATCGATTCCCAGCCCATCTAAATATACCTTTTCGCCCAGCAAACTACCGCCGTTGCCTTCCCAAATAAGCTCCAAGAACGACTTTGGATATCCAAATCTTATTTCCATTCTTTCCTTTATACCAAATGAAAAGTAGCTCGATTTTATGCGATAAGAAAAACTCAATAGGTCGATTTCCAATTGGGCAGAAAGAAAGTTTTTGTCATCCAATTCGTCTATGGCCGATTGCATATCGATGAGTGGTACGCCATCTTCTTGCACTTTTACCAAATCGCCCCAAGTGATACTGCTGCTGTACAAGTTTATATGAACAGAGGAAAGAACCGGTAATCCGACATGCGATTTATAACGAGGCATTTGGGCTGGGTTGGCACTCAAATTTTGCGGGATGCCCCTCAGCGTTAGAAAATTGTAATCAACTTGAGAATGAACGCTTATGGCCGCAAAAAACAATATGAAGGTAAGTAGCTTTTTCATTATTGGTTGAGACTTCCTTTAGCCAAAACACGGCACTTCATTCCAATTCGATAATCGTCGTAGAATCTTACCCATTGGCTGCCATTATCATAGGTATTAAAACCAAAAATCACGCGCATTTTGGTAGCCAATTGTAATGCCTGGGCTTTTTCTTTATTTAAAATGATTTCATTTTTTTGGACAACATCTTTTTCTACTCGGCCATTGGCCTCCACAACACCAGATTTAAAAAGGGTTCTTCCATTCGAAAACAGCGAGTCTATTACATTTTCGTTGGCATCCATAAAAATGAGCTGAAACCTAAGTTCGATGGGAAATTTGTTAATGGTCTCAAATTGGAATTTTACGAATTCAAAATCGGTGAGGAACAAATCGCTCATATCGACAGGCACTATAGGCCCAAAGTCAAATCTTCGAAACTTGAGTTGTAGTGGCAATTCAATTTGACTATGAAAAACAATTCGCGAAGTGTCGAGAACAAAATTGGTGTCGGCGCTGCCATCATCATTCAAATAAACCGCATTTTGGTAGTGAAATACCTTCGGCGATATTTTAAGTACTTCTGAAAATGATTCAGCAACCTTTAAATCAACGGACTCTATTTTTACGTCCCCTACGTAACTTGGCCTCGATATATTAATCTTGTTTGATCCAGGCTCAAATTGCACATTTTGTGAGGCGCCAGATTCCGCTACACCACGCATTTGTTCAACTTCTAATAAAGCCGAACCTCCAAAAGAGTTTACAGAAACAAACTTGAGTTTTGGGTCAAGAAATTCTATGGCACCATTGAGGTTCTTGAGTTTGAAAAATGGGATATTAAAGGAGTCTTGGAGTGTCAGCACCTTTCTGGGCTTGATTTGCAAATAGGCCTTTTTGCCTTTCATTAATGAAGGAAGTATGTCAGCCTGAATTTCTCCGCTGCTATATGTTTGTCCAGGAGTACCCGTAATTTTGGCCTGAAGCAGTACACTTATCTCACCATTCGCATTGAATTTAAAATGGTATTCGCAGAGTTGTTCAACCAGGCTATTACCCAGTCCTACCTCCAAGTGTATGGGGTTTCCGTTTTTTGCAATTTGAGTTGAACTCAGACTAATGCTTGCGTTGTATAAACTCGAATTAATTGTGTTTATGGTTAAAAAACCTGACTTAAGCCATATCTCGTAAATTCGGTCGGTTCCATTTCCAAAGGGTATCTCCAGCGATTTGGTAACAAGCACTTCTCCAGATGGCGGAAATACGCCACCAGCTACTTGAAAATTAACGGTCCGTTGTACGCCTGAAATTTGAAGTAACTCTTCTGCTGAAAATTCCAGAATACTCGTGCGGTATACCAGTGACAAAAAACCATCATTATCATCCACTTGAATGATAGACGTGGCGTCAGCCGACGCCATCATGTCGTCGACAGAAATATTGGTTTCAAAAAGAGGAATTGCTGCGGTGGGTTTCCACGTACCCAGTTCCGCGTTCTCTAAGTCAAATTGTTTGAACTTACAAGAGTCAAATAATAAAATGAAAAGGACAACAATTATTGCCTGAGACTTGGCTTTCAGCATATCTGGACAAAAATAGCATTATGAGAGTTTGCTAATTCAATACATAACAATACATCATACCTTCAGGTGAGAGCGTAATTAACTCCAAACGACCATCGAGGTTTATATCCGAAAGTACGCCTCTATGGCCACCATAAAATGGCGAACCGTCGTATCTCGACCCATCACTATTCAAAACGTATGTTTTGCCAGAATTGGTAGAGTTCAAGGTAACCAAGGTATTTTGGTTTTCTACCACAAAGGATTTAATACCCAGTTCCAAGGTATCGGAAGAACTATAAATAAGCATTGAATTTTTAGATTGGTCATAAATGTATAGCCTGTTGGGAGTTTGAATCACGTAATCGCGCTTTCCATCTAAGTCTATATCAATGTACCTAAAATGCTGTATTGGCGAAACACCTTGGAGTTGAACTTCATGTTGCTTGTCATCAAAGGAAATACGAGAAATGTTGCCCAGTGTATCTGAAAAGACAATGAAGGATGATTTTAGGTCTGATCCTTTTTCTAATGTCAAGGTTGAATTTATGCCCATAAATGCCTGTGATTTTAACCTTATCCTCAACTCACCTTTTCTGTTTAAAATCAGAACTTTCGCATCGGCCCTAATGCCAACCAAATAATCCTTGTTACCAATTTGCATGTATTTGAGATCGGTAAGCAACTCCGACTTGCCTTTGTATTTCCAACCTTTTATCTCCTTGCCTTCTATTCCATAGCAATCAATCGAGCCATTGGTATCCGTGTAGAAGATTCTGTAGTTCCGGTTTCGGTCATAATCCATCAAACTCAGCGGCAGCCTAGTTCCTGTTTTCATTTTCACTGGAAATCCATCTACGTCTTTTCCGTTTCGGTCTAATAAATAAATGCGGTTCGAAGTATTAAAAAGCATTTGGTATTTCTCGTTTTTGTAGCGGTCGACACGGTTAATTCCTCCCATAATCCTATCCTCTAACTGTCTGGTCCAAAGCACTCTGCCGGTATTAGAAATCAAATAGACTTTGTTGGCCATATCTTGAATAAAAATATCTTCGGTTTGGGTATAGTGGTTCGTAAAAAACTGTGGAGTAATGGCGGGTGTAGTATCTAATGGCATCTCCCAAAGTGATGCACTAACTTGTTTGTATATAGGGTTTCTACTTAAAAATATGTTGTGATAAAACCGGTTGTGTTGGTCTACTGATACCTGCAGGGCCAATCCGTCAAATTTTCGAAACAAGGGCAATTGCTCTTCTACCAAGGGCTTCGAATCTGAGTTTAAAAAATAGGACAATAAATAAGGTGATCGGCCAACATTAGAATATACCAAAAGCTGTGATGTGCTACTCAAATTTTCTTTAAAGGTCTGAAAGTGAACACACTCATCTAGCGTTTTTTCTCCCCTCACAGCATTAATCATTTCACGAATGGTGCTTTTACGGTCGGCAAAAACGGCATAGCCATTAATATTGGCACAAAATCTATTGGCCAAAGGAGAAAACAAATCGCCGAAATAGGCGGCCAACAAACCATCGGCAGCGAGCTCAAATATCTCAATATCACGGTATTCAGAGTCGGTATCCACTACAGATTCCTTTTTGAAAAACGAACGCAGCAATTCCATCCCCTTTTCTTGGTCCTTCATTCTAATAATTCCAATGCTTTTGTCGCCTACTGCCGAAATAGTTTGGCCGCTCATATCACTTGGTATCTCCAAAACTGCATAACAGAGTTCGCTTCCAACCAAAGCGGCGAAAAGCTCATCAGGTGTTTTTAAACTGTCCACCAAATATTTGGCTATGGTTTTTTCATACCCCTCCAATCGGTTAGTTGAGTTAAGGTATTTCATGTATCGCCGGCGAAGCGTTTTAAAATCTGAAATTGAATAATGTACCAGAAAGGAAGTATTGGGGGGCAAAACAGAAAGTGCTTCAGGGGAACCTTCATTTTGACCTTCGAATATTCGGAAATAATTGTTGGTAGAATCGCTCGAATAGCTATAACCACTCATAAGCACGCTGCTTGGTTTTATCATAAAATCGAGAGCCACCCAGCCTGATATATCTTTCAAACCGCTGTAACCTCGAGAGTGCTGGTTATCTATGTATTTGGTCATGGACGCTCGCCAGCGATTGGTATTCAGATAGAAATTGAGCATGCGGTTGTCGCCTGCAGTTTCCATTACGTTTTTAAATTCCACATCTGCTTTAATACTGAGTTCGGAGTTAAGCTGGCGTATTCCATCTTCAATAGGCATCGAGCTGTAACTCATGAGTAAATACCCTCGGTGAAAAGTTGCAAAAGCGGGCGTTTCGCTCCCCACAATTTGAACCTCCATGAGTTCGGCACCATCGTAGTCTTTAATTTTTTTGGGTTGGCCACTTATAAAGCCATTTTGAAACAGCTCACCTAAATCATTCAAAGAAGTATTGCCTAGTTTGACAGAAAATAAAAAATCTTGTTTGTTGGCCCCGGTGGGAACAAGTGAAATGATAATGGAGGTGTTTTCATAAGGCAACAAACGTTCGTGGTTCCCATTTAAAATGGAATCTAGAATCACCATTTTGGAATAGGCTGAATTCCAAATATTAGCCTCCAACAAATCTTGTACAATGAGGTTGCCTTGCTGAATATTGGTAAAAAAAGCCGCAGGTTTTTTTATATCCATTACCCAAATAGACTGATAGGGAATAGCCTCGAAGTAATCGTCGTCAATTATTTTTTTCTCTTGAAATTTGAAATAAAAAAACACTAACAAGCCCGCAAAAGCCACCAAAATGAGAGCAAATCCTATTCGTCTAAAAACCATAATTGTAGCCCGTAAAAATAAAATGACTTACCCAGACAGTATAGCCGCTTTAAAATGAGTATTAACAAAAAAGAGTTATAAGTTTCTGTTCAGATTGTCCGAGTTTTCTATATCGGACTGCCAGCCATATAACCTAAGAAGTAATGAAAAGAATATTTTAGATATTGGGTATTTGATTCGAAATCTAATACTGATCGGCTTCTTAATTTTAAATGGTTTCAAAATCTAAACTTCTCTAATCCAATTTCCATACGTTCAATTTTAATACTGACTCAGGTGAAAACTTGTATCTTACTTTTTCTTTTTTTCTTGGATTAAACCTTATTGACCAACTAAGAATTTCTTTGGTAAAGCACAAAGGCAATTTGGCTGTAAGTATTGTTGTAGTGCCTTCAAGCAAATGGTGATAAAATCCAGGCATTGTGAAAAGGAGATCGCATTTCAGGTTATGCAACTAGTTGTTAAAGGCCAGCAGCTATCAACCAAAAACTATTATTTTACATTTTGATTCTCTAACTCTTCAACGCGATTAAATTTGCCCTCTTGAGCTCCTTAGAAGACATATCGGATTATTATAACCAAACATTTACCCACTACCTTACATGGTGGAACTTATCGAAAAGCAATGCACTACATTACGGTATCTGGCACTCGGGTACCAAAAATTTTGAAGAAGCACTAGCCAATACAAATAAACTGATGGCACAATTGGCCAATATCGAAAGAAACAGCAAGGTGCTTGATGCCGGATGCGGTGTAGGTGGTTCTTCCTTCTTTTTGGCAAAAGAATTTGGTTGTATTGTAGAAGCAATAACTCTCAATGAAAAACAGGTAAATTTCGGAAAGGAATATATCCAGAAAAATAAACTGGAACCACAAGTTTGTATTTCTCAGCAAGATTACTGCAATACGAATTTCAAAGATGAATCATTTGACTTTGTATGGGCCTGCGAAAGCTCTTGCCATGCCTACCCAAAAGAATTGTTTTATAAAGAGGCTTATCGGGTTTTAAAGCCAAATGGCAAACTCGTGGTAGCAGATTACTTCATTACAGAAAAAGGAAAGGCTAATAAAAATAAGTATATTGATAAATGGAGCGAACTCTGGGCTATTAAGGAATTTCATCAATACAATCGGGTAAGAGAAGAAAGCGCCAGCCAGAGTCTGAATTTAATATTCGACGGAAATTATACCAAGGAAATCATGCCGTCTGCCAAAAAAATGTACTGGGCAGCAATCCTAGGCGCCCCTTTTTCAGAGGGCTATAACTTATTATTTGGAGCCTCTCGTTTTGCCAAACACCATTATCGAACTGGATATTATCAATACAAAGCGCTAAAAGCAGATCAATGGGATTATCGCATATTGGTTTTTGAAAAAGGTGCCCTTTGATAAAAACATTCATCAAAAGTTCTCACTGTGAACATCACGGCTAAATTTGCAATCCTATGTCCATTCAAGTAGTTGGTGTAAGTAAAATATATGGTGAGCAAAATGCGCTCGATAATGTTTCATTTGAAGTTAAGCCAGGCGAAATAGTTGGTTTTCTTGGCCCAAACGGGGCGGGAAAATCTACCATGATGAAAATCATCACCTGCTATCTTCCCCAATCTATGGGAGTTGTGAAGGTTTGTGGGTTTGATGTAACCCAAGAAGAAATGGAGGTAAAAAAGCGAGTAGGCTACCTTCCAGAGCACAACCCTCTCTACCTAGAAATGTATGTAAAGGAGTATCTTGGATTTATTGCGGGTTTGCATAAAATCAAAAACAAAAAAGAAAAGGTTGCTGGTATCATTGAATTAGTTGGACTTCAGATTGAGCAAAAAAAGAAGATTGGTGCGCTATCAAAGGGTTACCGCCAAAGGGTGGGTTTAGCTCAAGCCTTGATTCACGATCCCGAGGTTCTAATACTCGATGAACCCACCACGGGATTAGATCCCAATCAAATAGAAGAAATCAGGAGTTTGATAAAAAAAATAGGCCGCGACAAAACGGTAATGATGTCTACACACATCATGCAAGAAGTAGAAGCGGTGTGCGATAGGGTCATTATCATCAACAAAGGAAAAATAGTGGCAAACGATACGTCGGCGCACATTCGGGCATCAAACCAAACCCTCATTACCATTAAAGTGGAGTTCGCAGCACCTATTTTATCTTCTGATTTAATGGGAATTAAAGGAGTATTGGAGGCAAAAAATGTTTCTGGAAATTTGTGGTTACTCCAATGCAAAACAGATGTGCGAGATCAACTATTTAAATTCTCTTTGGAGAAAAATACTTCGGTAATTACACTTCAAAAGGAAGAGGAAAAGTTAGAGGACGTATTTCGCAACCTCACCAATTAACCGATACATTTTTTCGAGATTTAATAATCCTTTTCTCAATTCTTTAATTAATTATTTTCGTGGCTCAATTTTTATACGAAAAAACACACAATAAATGGCTTATTTTTTTACTTCTGAATCAGTATCAGAAGGACACCCAGATAAAATTGCAGATCAAATTTCAGACGGACTTATCGATAATTTCCTCGCGTTTGATTCGTCTTCTAAAGTAGCATGTGAAACATTGGTAACAACAGGCCAAGTGATTTTGGCAGGAGAGGTTAAGTCTAAAACTTACCTCGACGTTCAGAAAATTGCTAGAGATGTAATTGCACAAATTGGCTATACCAAAGGTGAATATATGTTTGATGCACACTCATGTGGAGTTCTTTCGGCTATTCATGAGCAATCTCCAGACATTAACCAAGGTGTTGAGCGAGCTAACCCAATGGATCAAGGTGCTGGAGATCAGGGAATGATGTTCGGATACGCAACCAACGAAACAGAAAATTACATGCCATTGGCACTCGATCTTTCTCACATGATTTTGCAAGAACTTGCAGCCCTGAGAAGAGAAGCCAAAGAAATGCCTTATTTGAGGCCCGACTCAAAATCGCAGGTTACTTTAGAATATGATGATAACAACAAACCCATTAGAATTGCAGCTGTAGTTGTTTCTACTCAGCATGACGATTTCGATACCGAAACCAAAATGTTGGAAAGAATTAGTAAAGATATAAAAGGCATATTGATTCCACGCGTTAAGGCAAGGTTATCGAAGGAGAATCAAGCCTTGTTCGATGATCGGGTTATTTATCATATTAACCCCACCGGAATTTTTGTAATTGGCGGTCCACACGGCGATACGGGACTCACAGGAAGAAAGATTATTGTAGATACCTATGGTGGCAAAGGAGCACATGGTGGTGGGGCTTTCTCTGGAAAAGACCCAAGCAAGGTTGACCGCTCTGCTGCTTATGCAACACGACACATTGCAAAAAATTTAGTTGCTGCAGGTCTTTGTGATGAAGTATTGGTGCAGGTGTCATACGCAATTGGAGTAGCCAAGCCAATGGGAATTTTTGTCAACACCTATGGCACTGCCAAAGTGAATATGAACGACGGTGAAATTGCGAATAAAGTAGAGGCTATTTTCGATATGCGCCCCTATGCCATCGAGCAAAGATTGAAATTGCGAAACCCCATGTATTTGGAAACCGCCGCTTATGGGCACATGGGTCGTCAAAATGAAATTGTAACTAAAACATTTAGCACCCCAGATGGCGAAACTAAAACCATGGAAGTCGAATTATTTACATGGGAAAAATTAGATTTCGTTGATCAAGTAAAGGCTGGTTTCGGACTCTAAAGCTTCCATAAATTAGGCTTTCAAAAGTCATCTATGTATGGCTATTCTTTTCTAAAAAACGAAATCCGAGCAAAAAACTGACTTGCGTCAGTTAATAAAGATATAAAGGTCTTTTTTTACCTTAGCTTTGTCTTGCACCTTTGCAGGGTAATTTAAATCTCACAAAAAAATGAAAAAAATAACACGCGCATTTTTCACCCTAGCTTTGGGAGGAATGCTTTTTACTGGATGCAACCAACCTGCTGGCGACAATGCTGAAACAACTGAATCTTCAGCTCCAGAACAAGACGTTTCTAAAGGTCAATCTATGGTGGCCGCAAGTGAGGGTGAAACACCCAATATCCTTCAGGTTGCATTGGGGTCCCCAGATCATACAACACTAGTTGCTGCGGTACAAGCTGCCGAATTAGAAGATGTATTGGTAAATGCTGGACCTTTTACGGTATTTGCACCTACAAATGCAGCTTTTGACGCACTTCCTCCAGGTACGGTTGAAGACTTGGTGAAGCCAGAAAATAAGGCCACTTTGGCAAACATCATTAAATACCACGCAGCACCAGGTAAATATACTGGAGCTAACATTAAAGGAGTAATGATGATTGGTCAAGCTACGGGAGATAAAGTTGTTGTCGAAGAGAAAGATGGGGCTACTTACGTTAATGGGGCCAAAATATTAGGAACAGTAGAAGCTTCAAATGGTGTGGTTCACGTAATTGACGGCGTGTTGCTCCCACCTGCAAAAAATTAATAATTACAAATCGCTTATAATTCTACAAACAAAAAATTGAATATCATGAAAAGATTAATCTTACCCGTAGCTATTTTATGTGTTGGTTTCATCTACACCAGTTGTGGAGGTGGAGGAAGCACTGAAGCTCCAAAAGAAGAAAAAAAGGTTCAAATGAACATGGGATCGGATCCCGCTCCATCTGCGGAAGCTCCTTCAGCAGATGTTGGTGACCCAATGACTAACCTCGGAATCGGTCCAGTAAAATCCATTGAGCTTGCTGCCATAGACCAAGGCATGGTTGCAGAAGGTAAAAAACTCTTCGAAGAGTACTGTACTGCTTGTCACAAGGTGGATAAAAAGTTCATTGGCCCTTCTCCTGCAGGTATTATGGAAAGAAGAACACCAGAATGGGTTATGAATATGATCTTGAATCCCGAAGAAATGATTCAAAAAGATCCTTTGGCCAAGCAAGTTATGATGGAATCTAATATGGCTGTTATGGCCAATCAGAACATGACTGAAGATCAAGCCAGAAAGATTTTAGAATATTTTAGAACACTTTAATAGAACAAAATATTACAACAATGAAAAGTTTAAAAATATCAATAGCAGCACTAATTGGAATTAGTGGCCTATTCATCGGATGCCAAAGTGGTGGCCAAAAGAAAGCGGCTTCTGCTACTGGAAGTGATGCAGCAAGCTCAGTTTATGTAGCGCCAGGAGAATATGACGAATTCTATGCTTTTATGAGTGGTGGATTCAGTGGGCAACTCTCAGTTCAGGGACTGCCATCAGGTCGCGTATTTAAAGTAATCCCTGTTTTCTCGGTAGATGCAGAAAAAGGATACGGCTTTAATGAAGAGACTAAGCCAATGTTAAATACTTCTCACGGATTTATTCCTTGGGATGATGCTCACCACCCTGAGTTATCTCAAACGGATGGTGTTCCTGATGGAAGATGGTGTTTTATCAATGGTAACAACACGCCTCGTGTAGCTCGTATTGATCTCAAAACATTTGAGACAACTGAGATTCTTGAGCTTCCTAACAGTGGTGGTAACCATAGTTCACCCTTTATCACTGAAAACTCAGAATATATCGTGGCTGGTACCCGTTTCTCGGTTCCCATTCCCCAAAGAAACATGCCCATTAACCTTGCAAAGGGAAATTTTAAAGGTGCACTTTCTTTTATTACAGCTAATGAGCCTGGGAATATGACAATTAAATTTCAGATTCTGGTGCCAGGATTTGACTACGACTTAGCGCACTCAGGAAAGGGTAAATCACACGGTTGGACTTTCTTTACTACGTATAACACGGAAGAAGCCCACACCCTGAAAGAAGCTTATGCTTCTCAAAATGACAAGGATTACATCGCGGCGGTAAACTGGAAAAAAGCTGAAGAATATTTGGCTGCAGGAAACTTTACTGAAATGCCTGCCGAGTATGCTCACAACTATTATGATGAGAGAACCCAATCTGCTACAAGTTCAATGCTTAAGACTGTAAAGGTTTTGGATCCGGCGAAATGCCCAGGACTTATCTATTACATGCCTTGTCCAAAGTCACCTCATGGTATTGACGTGAACCCAACAGGAGATTACATTGTTGGTGCTGGTAAATTATCTGCAGACCTTACTGTTCATTCTTTTGACAAAATGATCGCTGCTATCGAAGGAAAGCAGTTTGACGGTGATGCTTACGGTATTCCTGTATTGAAATTTGACGCGGTAAATATTGGCACAGTTAGCTCTGGAGGTTTAGGCCCATTGCATACTGAGTTTGATGACAAAGGAAATGCGTATACTTCATTCTTTATCTCTTCAGAAGTGGTGAAATGGAAAGTTGGTACGTGGGAAGTTCTTGATCGAGTTCCATGTTACTACTCTGTTGGACACCTAATGATTCCTGGTGGAGATAGCAAAAAGCCTTGGGGTAAATACATGGTAGCAATGAACAAGATCACTAAGGATAGATACTTACCTACTGGTCCAGAAATGTGTCACAGTGCTCAGCTTTACGATATCTCAGGTGAAAAAATGAAGTTAATTCTTGATTTCCCAACAATGGGAGAGCCACATTACGCTCAAGGAATTCATGCTGATGTTGTAAAACCAAATTCTCAAAAGATTTACAGATTAGATGAAAATGAGCATCCATTTGCTTGTAAGAAAGAATCTGAAGCCAGAGTTGAAAGAGATGGTAAAGATGTACACGTGTACATGACCATGATCAGAAGTCACTTTGCGCCAGATAATATTTCCGGATTAGAAGTGGGAGATCGTGTTTATTTTCACGTAACAAACTTAGAGCAAGACTGGGATACTCCTCACGGATTCAGTGTTCTTGGTGCAAATAACTCTGAGTTACTTATTATGCCAGGTCAAACTGAAACCTTGGTTTGGGAGCCCAAGAAAGAAGGAGTTTGGCCGTTCTATTGTACTGACTTCTGCTCAGCGCTTCACCAAGAAATGCAAGGTTACTTAGGAGTTGGCGCCAAAGGACAAGGTGGCGAGCTCAAATGGTCTTTAGGAGATTAAAATTCTATAACCGCAATATCCTTTTCAGGAGGCTGTCTTCAGATTTTTCATAAGCGTGTTAATGGTCCCTGCCAATTTTTGGCAGGGACATTAGACGGCCTTTTTATCCACTAAACAAGATAACAATGAAACACCTATCTAAGGTATTAATGTTACTCACCATACCATTAACACTACAATTATTTTTCTTTCCACTCTGGCAAATTACGCTAGAAGCACCTCAGTATCCTGAGGGAATTACCATGTTCATCTGGATCAATAAAATCACAGGAACAACTGAATACACCCTTCAAAACATCAACATACTCAACCACTATATTGGCATGAAATACATCGAGCCAGACTCTATTCCTGAGCTGAAGTATTTTCCTTGGGTTGTAATTGGAATTGCTTTCCTAGAAGTACTCGGATTGTTTTGGTATAACAGGTGGTATTACTTATTTATTGGTGCCTTGGTTTTTGCCTTAAGCTGTTTGGGTGTTTACGATTTCTATCTATGGGAATATGACTATGGTCATAATTTAGATCCAAATGCGCCTATTAAAATAGAGGGAATGGTGTATCAACCCCCATTAATCGGCAGTAAAATGCTCCTCAATTTCAATGCGATTTCACTACCCGCCACTGGTGGTTACCTTTTTCTATTAGGAAATATATTCGGATTCCTATCCTTTGTGCTTTTTCCAAAAAAGAAATGAAAAGGTTTTTGATTATAATTTTCGCATCCCTTTTAACGATTTCATGTAGCACGGAGCCTCGAAAAATCCATTACGGATTAGACGTGTGCGAATTTTGCCACATGAGTATCACAGATCAACGGTATGGCACCGAAATCGTAACCGAAAAAGGGAAGATCTATACCTTCGATTCGATTGAATGTATGATTGATTATACTGAAGAATCGGGCGTAAAAGCCGCACAGCAATTAGTAACATCTATACTTAATCCAGGTGTTCTTATTGATGCAAAAGGCACTTTTGTAATTAAATGCAAAGCAATGCCAAGTCCTATGGGGCGGTATCTGACAGCGTTTCCTAGCAAAGAAGAAGCGCAGAAAATAATAGATGAAAAAGGCGGCGAAATTCTTCCATGGGACGAAGCCTTTAAATCTTTCTAGAATGAAATTTCTCGCGGTAGTATTTTGCTCAATAGTAGCTTTATTTGCGCATGGGGCAAACATTGAAGTATGTCCCAGTTGTGAAATAAAATCATTGCGAGATGCGTTGAAGGTAAGCCAACCATTTGATGTAATTAACATAAAGTCAGGAGTTTATATTGATCATGCAATTGAACTCACCATGCCTCTTACACTCATTGGTGAAAAAGGAAGCGTGCTCGATGGTGGAGATCAGGGAGAAATTCTAACCCTTCATGCGGACAGCATCATCATCAAGGGACTCACTTTTAGGAATGTAGGACTTAGTTATACAAAAGATTGGGCCGGCATCAGTTCCGACAGAGTGAAGGGATGTAGAATTGAAAATAACACTTTCGAAAAAACCTTTTTTGGGATTTATCTACGCAAATCAGAGGATTGCGTCGTTTCAGGCAATTATATGGATGGCGAGGCAGAACAAGAAATGACCAGTGGAAATGGTATTCATTTCTGGTATTGCAAAAACATGTTGGTTGAAAACAATCAAGTGCTGCGACATCGAGATGGAATTTATTTTGAATTCGTAAAACACAGCATTGTAAAAAACAACCTGAGTAAAAATAACGTGCGGTATGGACTGCATTTTATGTTTAGCGACAATGATGATTATTTGAACAATACATTTGAAGACAATGGTTCTGGTGTGGCCGTGATGTACTCCAATTTTATTAAGATGAACAACAACCGCTTTATTGAAAACTGGGGCCCCTCATCCTATGGTTTGCTCCTTAAGGAAATAAAAGATGGAGAAATAAAAGGCAATGAGTTTTATAGGAATACCACGGCTGTTTTTGGAGAAGGTGCCATGAGAATGGATATCTCAGAAAACGTATTCACCTATAATGGCTGGGCCATAAAACTCCTTTCAAGTTGTATGGAAAATACCGTAACTCACAACGATTTTATCTCTAATAGTTTTAGTGTATTTACCAATGCATCTCGCAGTTACAACAGTTTTGATGAAAACTTCTGGAGTGAATACAGCGGTTACGATTTAGACAAGGATGGCATTGGCGACATTCCACATCTGCCTGTAAGTCTTTTTACTTTCATTGTAGAAAAATGTGAGCCTGCACTGCTTTTAATGAGGAGTAACTTTATCGGACTTTTAGAAATAGCCGAAAAAGCTGCACCCGCCATAACCCCTGAAGCACTTGTGGATAACAAACCCCGAATGAAACCCCTATGGCAATAACAATTGAAAACATCCAAAAACGCTTTGGAAAACAAGAGGTCTTACGTGGTATTCATCTCAACTTTAAGGAGGGAACCATTTATTCTATTCTTGGACCTAATGGCTCCGGTAAGACCACTTTAATGAAATCCATTTTGGGATTGGTTCGTCCAGACAATGGCGTTATTAAAGTGTTTGAAAACGACACTAATTTTGACCACGAATACCGAAGGAAAATTAGCTATGTGCCACAGATTGCGCGTTTTCCAGAGAATTTAAAGGTGCATGAATTAATTGATTTGGTTCAAAAAGTTAGGCAGGAAAAAGCGGACCCAACATATTATATCCAGTTATTTGATATCGAAAGCTACCTCCAGCATCAACTCAAAAATTTAAGTGGTGGAACCCGGCAAAAAGTAAACCTAGTTTTGGCATTTATGTTCAAAACAGACATACTTATTCTCGATGAGCCAACATCGGGTTTAGATCCTATTAATGTACTCCGGCTAAAATCGGAAATGAAAAAAATGAAGGCCGACGGGAAGTGCATTATTCTTACAACCCATATTCTACAATTGGCTGAAGAAATTTCTGATGAGTTGGTTTTTCTGCTTGAAGGTCAAATTAAATATTTTGGAACGCCAGCGAAATTGAATGAGCAAACTCAGATGGATACCTTAGAAAAATCAATTGCGGCTTTGCTCGAGGTAGGTCCAGAAGGCATTAAAAAGACTCCTAATCTCAACATTAATTCAAAAGGAACTCATGGGTAGCATCTTTAAATATTGTTTGTTCGATTTGATGCGCAGCAAGTGGGCCATCACTTATACTTTATTCTATTTTGTTAGCTGTTCGGCTCTACTCTATTTCTCCAATTCGCCGAGCAATGCAGTGGCTAGCTTAATGAATATCGTGCTTTTTATCACGCCCTTGGTGAGTTTGTTATTAGGTATTATTTACTTCTACCAAAACCGCGATTTTGCCGAATTACTTCTGTCGCAACCCATTAAACGGAACGCCTACTTTCTTGGAAATTACCTCGGCTTAAGCACTTCGCTCGTCCTCAGTTTATTGGTTGGCTTCGGAATTCCTTGTATCGTGTTTGGCACCTATGAACTCATTGAAGAACTTGGGGTACTTATTTTGTCAGGAGTTATGCTCACGTTGGTATTTAGTGGGATGGCTTTGCTTTTAACTTTATACAACGAGAACCGAATTAAGGGGTTTGGGTATGCGATTCTGGCTTGGTTATTTTTTGCTGTGATTTACGATGGACTGTTCTTGGTAGCATTATTTTGGTTCAACGACTACCCCCTTGAAAAATTCGCCCTAGCGGCTACCATTCTTAATCCCATGGACTTGAGCAGGGTTATGATACTGTTACAGCTCGACCTTTCTGCATTACTCGGTTTTACGGGAGCTTCATTCCGTCATTTTTTCGGTTCTTATACTGGCTTTTTCGTATCACTGGGTTCTATCATGCTGTGGATATTTGTTCCCTTATGGGCATTGCTCAAAAAAGGAAATTCAAAGGATTTTTAATTGAATTTGTCCAAAACCGTCCAATACGCGATTCGGGCGTTGTTATATGTACATAACCAAAACAATGCTGACGTACGAATTCTTTCGGTTCATGAAATTGCCGACAACATAGGCTCACCCAAGCCATTTACGGCTAAAATCTTACAAACCCTTACCAAAAAACACATCCTTGGTTCATCAAAAGGGCCAGGTGGTGGCTTCTTTTCAAACGAACTTACTGGCCAAGCTACTCTTTACGATATTATTGGGTTCCATGAGGGAGAAGATTATCACGCGACTTGCATTCTGGGGCTTCCCCAATGCTCAGATTCTAAGCCTTGTCCTATCCATTTTCAATACAAATTGCACCGCTGCAAGTTAAATGACATGTTTAAGGACAATACCATACAACAGTTGGCCGATGAATTATCACAAGGAAAGGACCAATTTCAACTGTTATAATTCTTACCGACCAGCTTAATCATAACATCAAGTTAGCCAAAGTCATTCAACAGGTCGACTTATTGGTATTTTCGCGGCAGTAAAATAACTTCGATGCTAAAATGGCTAATTTTAGCTGCCAAATTTGAATACTATGTCTCTGTTAACTAGAAATTTGTTCTTTATTTTCATATTCATGCTGAGTTCTATCAGTGGGTTTTCTCAATTATCGGGAACGGTAACGGTTGGAAGCGCAATGAGTAATGACTACCAATGCCTTACTTGTGATTCAGGTCTTTTTAAGGCACTCAACGACAGTGGCACTACGGGAAATGTTGAAGTGCTCATCACGAGCAGCCTGATGGGCGAAACGGCAGAAATAGACCTCAAAGAATATAAAGGAACACACGCCATTAGTATCAAACCTGCCAGTGCAGGCCTCAAAACTGTTTCGTTTCCAGCTGATTCTAATGATATTCTTTTAAACTTAGATAGCGTAGTTAATCTCACTATTGACGGAAGTTTTAATGGATCGGGACGGCATTTGGCATTTGTAAGTTTAGACTCAATTAACCCAGCCATTCAAATTGTAAGAGATTGCAAAAACATCAGAATTGCCAATTGTGTCATCCGAAGTAACAATACATCTAGCTCTGGTGTACTAGGCGGCGCCATAAACCTTCGAAGCTTCGGTTCTACGGGCAATGACAATGTTGTGCTAGAAAACAATGTGATTGAACGAGCTTCTACTACTGGAAAATTGGCCGTTGGTGTTTTTGTAAATGGTGTAAATAATTCAACGGAAACTGCTAGTGGGCTTCAAGTCTTAAAAAATGAATTCGTTTCGTGTCAGCAGTTTGGATTAATCATGGAGCCCAGCACAGGCCACGTAGGCCCAACGCTAATCAAAGCCAATAGTTTTTACACTACAAGCAACATTTCGGGTCCAAATAATTTAACGCCACTCAGCGCCATTTATATCAACACGGGAGAAAATCACCAAATTATTGGAAATTATATTGGTGGTCAATCAGCTAAGTGCGGCGGAGCCAAAATGTCGGTACTGCTTTCCGATTTTTCGAGCCAAGTTTATTTCATTCGAATTGGATCGGGGGTATTGAACAACAAGACTATCGAAGTTGACAGCAATACCATTAAAAATATCCAAGTATTTGGCTCTAGTGCTGCGGGATGCCAGGTTCATATTTTCCATGTTCATGCCAACGTAAAACCAAAAATTAGCTTTGGAACCAAGCATGGAAATTTTATTGGTGACGTAAATGTAGACGCTAGCACCTCTGGAAATTCTAGTATTTGGTTTCAAGAGCGCTTCAACAGCGCTTCCAATTTTTTCAAAATTTTCAATCTTCTCGGTACCAACGATATTGACATTATAAAATCGAGTATCGGTGGAATTCATTTGTCCCAAGTAAACGCCAAGGGTTCGCAGTTGGAATTTATCCATTGTGAAGATGCCACCAATCTGCTGGTTGACTCAAACATCATTGGAGTCGCTAAAAACAACATTGTCAAAAAATCAGATGGAATGTTCCGACTCCTTAATTCCGATGCCAATTCTACCATTACCAATAACCAAATAACGGGGATTACCAACAATGGTGACTTCTCCGATTTCTTCTTGATTTTTGATCTCTACTCCTCGGGAAAATCCATAAAAATTAAGGACAATACCATCGGAAATTTGTTGGATGACGCTTCGGTTGATGCCGCCATTAAAACTTCAAGCGACAAACTCATCCCAAAAGCTTTTAAAATAGTGAGTGTAGCTGGCAACTCAGTAAAATCGTTGGAAGTCACGGGCAATCAAGTAGGATCTATACACATCTCTGCTTCAGGCGCACTAAAAAAAGTTGATTTTACAGCAGTTGATGTAAGAAGCCCAAACACAAGTCAATATGTAATTTCGAACAACTCTATAGGCTCTGGTGTAAGCAACAATATCCTTCAAGAATCAGATGGAAAAATATTTGGAATTGTCATCGAAGGCCCCGGTAAGAATGTAAAAATTGAAAACAACCGAATAAACGGCATTTCAGGTAAAAGCTATTTTAGCAATTCGTTTACTGGCATCGAAATCACTGGAAATGCCATCGTTACGAGTACTGTACTGGTTAAGGGAAATATCATAGGTGATACTTCAAAAAATGCCGCATCGTCTCCAGCTATTGATTTGGGAGGGGGTTCATTGGGAATTGCTCCATCAAGTTATGCCTTACAATCAGTTTCGAGAATTGATGTTTTGAAAATAGAGAATAATGCCATTGGTGGAATCAAAACTACTTCTGGCGGAGAAGAAGTACCTTACATTTCATTTTTAATCGGTGATGTAAAAGATACGTTTCATTTAAAAAACAACCAAATTGGAAGTAGATTACAAGCGGATAATATGTTCCTCGGTGCGCCCGATAACTTCGCTTACCAAGTTTATTTGTCTAACCCAGATGGCAATAAAGAAGTTGTTGTGGCAAATAACCTCTTTTCAAACATTACATATTCAGGTGCTTTCAACAGCTCGGTGCAAGTATTGCGATCAACTAATGGTACCGCATTGGGTTCAGTGCTTATCAAAAACAACCAATTTAGGAATTTTAAAATGGGAACTGGAGGAGACAAAGTGAATGTGAAAATGATTTATTCAAGCAACAACACCACCACTGTCGACAACAACTTGATTGAAAACGTTGTGATTTCGAGTACCTACCCTGGAATTCAATTTGAAGGAGTAAACATTGATGAATCGGGAAGTGATCACGAAATAAATTTGAACACCATTTCGAAAGTACGCTTGATAAGTACAAGTGCTTTTGAGGGCTCAGCAACGGGAATCTCGATTTTTGGGGCAGCTAGTAATTTCTCAGTAGGTAACAACCTTATCACCAAGTTCGATATGCTATCTACCTCAGATAAAAGCTCCTTTAAAGGCATTTTGGTGAACTCTTGTGTAAGCGCATCAATAACCAATAATGTGATACTCTACAGAAATGCAGGTGGAAGTATTTCTCCGACGGGAATTTATGATTTTGCCAACACAGGCTCGTTGGATATTTTCCATAACTCCGTAGATTTAGCTGGAGCCTTACCGAATGTGGCTTCTATTTTCTCTACCTGCTACCTTAAAAACAATGATGCGACCCGAAAAATTTCGAATAACTTTTTTAATAACAGAACCAGTGGTGGACAAAGACCACATTACGCGGTGTATTTTGGCACCTCCACAGGAAGTATAGGCTGTGATTTTAACCTGCTTTATTCTGAGCAAAATCGAGATAAGGTGGTGTTCTACACCGATAATTTGGATATGACTGCATGGCAATCAAAGGGCTTTGGTTTGAAGTCGGTAAATCCCATTGCGCAGAATTTGATCGACTCACTTACAGGCAAACAACTGACCAAACTCGGAAATGATGTGGGACTCACGAATGTTGGAATAAATACAGATTTTGCAGGCGCGAGCCGACCGCAAGATGCAGGCTTTGACATGGGCGCATTTGAAATCGCTACTGCAACCTTAGCTGATGGTAAATTGCCACCGGTTGCTCCAATTTCAGTAAGAGAGAATGAGCTTAAAAAATCAAAAATATACCCTAACCCAGCTCATGATGTGCTCAACGTTGATTTTATTGGAAATGAAGAAATTGAAATTGCGGTATATACTATTTCTGGCATCGTGAAAATCGAAGCTGCCTTAATTCCCGGATTAAATAAAATAGATTTAGATGAATTAGAAAGCGGCTATTACTTCCTTTCTACAGGAGCTGGCACCACTATACCTTTTTCAGTAATTAAATAATTACCTCACCACTATTCTCAATACCTCAACCGCTGAGGCAGATTGCATTTGAAGTAGATAAATTCCAGATGTAATCGACTTATCAGATAACTCTGAAAAGGGCAATCTAGTCACTCGTTGATTGGGTGCAACATCAATCTGGGCAACCTCATTTCCTACTATGTCTATTAACTTCACTTTGGTATTTTCTCTTAATGCGCCAAATGAAATAATGGAATTCTCATTTATCGGATTTGGAGAACAAGTCATCAGTAAGGTTTCTTTTTGTTGCACAGCTTGAACAGCTGCCGGAGGGCCTACTGGCACAATTCTCAAACTATCCATTACTACATCCGTTAGCGGCTTATTAGCTCCAGCAGGTGGATTGCCATTGGTTGCCACTTTTCCGATGTCCTGAACAACATTAAAATTTTCGACCACCTTTCCAAAAACAGGATGTTTCGATGTTAGGGGAGCTTTATTGTAATCCAATCCCGTATTGTCTTTCAGATTAATAAAAAACTGTGTGTTTCCAGAATTTGCCGCCCCTGTGTTTGCCATCGAAATAGTACCCATAAGATTACTCAAAGAATCGTGAAATTCATCTTGGATATTCGGTTTTCCAGCTGCTCCTTTCCCTCCTTGAATCATAAAATTATCGATCACTCGATGAAAAATCACACCATCGTAATACTTCTCCTTCACGAGGTCAATAAAATTTCCAGCTGTAATCGGCACCAGATCCTCACGAAGCTCAACAACAATATCTCCTTTGGTGGTATAGAAGATTACTTTTGTCTGACTGCTTAAATTCAGACAAAACAGGCTTATTAACAAAACAATGACAACGTTTCTTTTCATAATAAAATGATTTTGATTACTTCAAAACTAATGATTTGACAATTAGAAATCTACAAAACGTTATTCTTTCCTTAACGGCTACCATCTTTTTGGCTCTTGTTTTCTTTAAAGCATATCATGCGAGTTTTACACATGATGAAAGTTTAACCTACAATATTTATGTAGGGAAAACATATTGGGAGATTATTTCAATGGTTGACCCATCTGCAAACAACCACATACTCAATACCTTACTCATGAAGGTTTCTGAGTACTTATTCGGCAACCGAGAGTGGGCCTTAAGGCTACCCAATGTGCTGGGCTTTTTGGTTTTTTCAATTTATACCATTCGAATATTCATCAGTTCCAAGAGAAGTTGGGTGGGATTACTTGTCATTTCAACCCTATTTTTTCAACCCTTTTTAAACGAAATGTTTGCCGTAGGTAGAGGATATGGAATTTCCTATGCAATGATTCTTGCTGGGGTCTTCCATCTCAACACATATTTAGATCAATCGGATAAGTATGGACAAACTAAAGCCCTCATTTTCTTCTTATTGGCTACACTCGCGAGTCTCAATCTCAT
Source organism: Flavobacteriales bacterium (assembly GCA_020435995.1). Taxonomy (GTDB): domain Bacteria; phylum Bacteroidota; class Bacteroidia; order Flavobacteriales_G; family Salibacteraceae; genus JAGQYO01. Next base: position 87,801 of record JAGQYO010000004.1, read on the forward strand.
TTACCTTTTTGTAAGTGTAATCATGTACATCAACGTTTTGGCGTTTTTATCTGCGAAGAATGGCATGTCATATTTTAAAACCCTCTTGAAAATTAACAAGAACACATTTTGGGTTAGCACCCTACTGCTTATAGTTCTCTATGAGCCCTTTAGGTTATTGATTGCCGAAGGACAACTATATTTTGGCGGTAGCGAAGGTTTCTTGACAGATACCATTTCTTCAATTGCACATGTGATGCTGTATGAGCACTACTATTTTTCTCATGTTATAGAATTTGTATATGTAATGCTTGGCCTTGGATTGGGATTCATCATTTGGGCATTGTTTACCCTTAAAAAAACTCGGGATTTTAAGGAAATGGTCCGCACCCCTCTCTTTTCAGTAGCATTTATTTTTATGGCAATAGTAGCCGGAAGTATTGCCAATAATTGGTTGTTTGACACCCTTTTTATGCTTCGCAGAACTGCATTCTTCCTCTATGTTTTATTTATCATTATGCTCTTCTTCGCAGTTGACGAATTGAGTTCAAATACTCACTTAAAATCCCGGCTCATCCTGTACTCTTTATTGGTTTTCAGTCTTTCGGCGGCACATTTTGTCCTTTGTTATGATTCTTCCAAGTATCTGGAATGGGGTGGTGATGCATCTATTAAACCCATGCTTACTGAGCTCGAACACCAAGCAAAAAGTGAAGGCAGCACAGTCAAAATCAACCTTGGCGTATCATGGTTTTTTGAGCCTTCTATCAACTATTATCGGAAGGCATACGGTTATCACACATGGTTGAATAAGGTAACCCGCGACCCCTTTAACGCAAATCAAGAATACTTTTTTGTGATTGAAGAACACAAAAAAGACTTACCAGAAACTGAAACAACACTCATTCAATCCTACCCAAAAGCAAATACTTTACTACTAAAAAACACCCGGAACTAGTAGAAGTTTTTCAGTATTTCAACTTCTGGGTGGTTTAAAATATAATCGGGCAAAGGATGGGTTCCATTTTCAATAACCACTACTGGGTAGTTTTTTAATGTGTTCTCTAGGTCTTCTATGGATGGAATAAAATTGTAGCCTATGCTACGGCTATAAAACATAAGGTATACCGAATCAAAATCTTTCAGGTTGAAAAGAACAGTTGGGGCCTTATGGTTTTCTGCAAATCCCGAAAATATCGCCTTTTTGTACAAGTCTGAGGTACGCCATTCACTTTGCGGTTTTTTCCAGGTGGTGTGGTAGCGTTGCAGGTTTTCGAAGTTAATATTTATCAATCCAACTAAAAATAAACACAAGCATGCCCCTGTTTTCACCCAGCCGCTTTGAGAAAACCTTACTTGAGCTACCCCATATATTTCAACCAAAGCTACTGACACCAACAAAAAAATGGGCACCGAAATCATAAAAGTAAATGACGGCATTTTGGTAGCTGCAAGAGAGAAAAATAAAAAGACGCCGGCGATCATTGCAAACAAAACAAACCTCACTTCTCTATTGTGGCCAGACTTCCAAAAAGCACCAAAAGGCACCAAAATCAAAAGGACCGCAACGAGTCCATACAAATTGTAAAGATTTTTTACATAATAATACCAAGGCTCTTCATGGCCCTCAATCACGTCCCAAAAATGGTTTGAATTTAATGCCATTTCTCTTAGAAAAACATCGGTATAATTAACATACGCGAAAAGCTGCCAAGGAATAAAAACAAGGAGGCAAATTCCCAGTGCGGCCAGTCCATGTAAAAATGTAGATCGGCTAATTTTTTTACTCAAAACAACCCACAACACCCATCCAAAAAACACGATAAAGGCGGATAGCCACTTTACCAAAACTGCACATCCAACGGCAGCCCCCATAAGTACAGCCCACTTCCATGACGGTTTTCGAACATATTCAAGCATGGCCCAAATGCCAAGAGACACGTAAAACAAAAAGGAGACATCATTGTGATCGATCATAAAGGCTCCAGAGATAAGTTGATAACTGTAGCTAAGTGTTGTCATAAAAACAGCCGCTACAAAACCTACATGCTTGCTGTGCAATAAATAGCCAGTGCGGTAAACTATGGGAATAAGCAAGACATAGAGCAAAGCACTAGGCAAGCGAAGGGCAAATTCATTAACACCAAACAACGAAAAACTAGCCGCAATTTGCCACAAAAAAAGAGGCTGCTTGTGTAACCAAACATGATCTCCAACCCATGAAGGTGTGCCTAGCTTTATGGCATGAAATTCATACAAGGTTGGCTTTAACGGATGTGCCATTAAATTTTTTGCAACTACAGCATGAAAGGCTTCATCCCATAAATGCAAATAAGGATCAAAAGCGGCAGCTGCGATCGCCAATACAAGCGCCGAAAGAGCCAGAAGCAAAGTTGCAATTCCAAATGATTTTTTGAAGCCAAACGCCACGCCAGTTAAAAGCAGCAAACTTGCGACGATAAACGCCCAAACGAAGTGTAATTCGAAATACGACTGAAACATTATGGGCCAAAGGTAAACTTGCCAGTTTAGTAGAGTACTGTGTTGACTTTCGCCTCAAAAGTTTGTTTTTTCAATTTATCAACAAATGACAAATCATAAATTAATATCCAACCTTTGTTAAAAATGTAGCGTTAGGCTAATTAGCGGTTAATTTCGCGCAGCAATTAATTATACCTAAATTATTTACATTATGAAAAGATTTATACACACAACAGCATTAGTTGTTTGTTCGTTAGCTCTTGGTTTACAGGGATTTAGCCAAGCAAGAGACTATGTTTTTACGTCCTCTTCTGGTACGTTCACACCCCTTTCGGGTGGCACCAACGTGGGTCTAATCGAGGCCGACGATCAGTTAAGTACGTCACTTCCCATCGGATTCAACTTTGAGTTTGAAGGAATAACCTACACTAAGGTAAGAGCGAGTTCAAATGGATTTTTACAATTGGACACCACCAAAACTGCCTCTCAATCCTTTAATGATTTAGACGGAGTAAATGAACCTATTATCGCACCCCTATGGGATGACTTAGATGGGCGCGCTACTGGTGGATCAAGTGCCAATTATTCTACAACTGGCACTAGTCCAAACCGCATCTTCACATTCGAATGGTTGAGATGGGAATGGAATTTCAGTGCTTCCAGTCCGAGAATCTCTTTCCAAGTAAAGCTATATGAAACAACCAACAAGATCGAATTCATTTACCGACCAGATGCCACATCAATCAATTCAGGTTCTGCATCAATTGGTCTTTGTGGATTGGGAACTGGCCCTGGTACATTTTTATCACTCGATGGATTGACCACATCTCCGAATGCATCATCAAGCACTGAAACCTCTAGCATCAATACACTCCCAGACTCGGGTAGAACTTATACTTTCATTCCAGCAACTTGTAAGTCCCCTTTTGGAATAAAGGACACCTTGGTTACCGGCTCGACAGCCACAATTCTTTTTAAAAGCCTTGCAACAACTGGCGCCCTCTATGAGATGGAGTATGGTGTTACAAGCTCTTCTTCCGTTTCTACTTCAAGTGGGGTTACCACCTCAGGGTCTACTGCAATCGCACTTTCTGGATTAACTGCGGCAACAAATTATACAATTAAAATTAAGGTTGTTTGTGGGCCTGGGGACACTTCCAAGTTTGCCTCTTACTCTTTCTCAACTCTCTATAATACGCCACTTACGGTAGACTTCGCTGGATTTACAGGGGCCAACCTTTCATCGGTTTTTTCTGGTTGGAGTGAAGGCGCAGGGTATAATACACCTTCTGGCACATCTTCACTTTGGACTGCTTCAAGTACTACCCAAGCTTCTTTTTTAGGGTCAAGCGCGGCAAAAGTTAATTTGTATACCAACAACCGAAAAGAATGGATTATTTCACCTCGGTTTGTTGCTACAAGTACTGATTTGGTCAAATTAAAAGCAGCAGTCACGGGCTATAATGGAACAGGCACCTCTAATATGGGTTCGGATGATAGTGTTAAGGTTTTAGTTTCCAATAATGGTGGTTTAACATGGACTTCCCTTATTAATATAACCAACGCCAATAAACCGTCTAACTCCTTTTCAGATTTTAGTGCAAGTTTAGGCACCTATGCTGGTCAAGCGATTAATGTGGCCTTCTACGCGCAAGATGGTCCTATAAGTAACTCTGAGGATTATGATTTTCATATCACTAGTTTATTTATTGGCACTCCACCAAATGTGGACATGAAGCCAAATGGCGTTATTGTAAATGGTTGCTTAGGAAGTAGTCATTCGGTATATGCCATCATTGAAAACAATTCTACTTCTACCATTGACTTTGCAGTAAATAACACAACCGCAGGCGCAAGAATAAGTGGAGCCATTACGGCCAATTTAAGCACAATATTGACTTCCGACACCTTACAAGCGGGTGATACCATGCACGTTTTGGTTGGAACCGCAAACTTAAGCGCAACTGGCAACTACAACTTCAGGGCGTTTACTTATGTATCTGTTGATGGTAATTTAAATAATGATACTTCGTCTACACAAACCTTACTGAATGACTCTACCTATGGCAGGCAAGAAATTGATTTCGTAGCTTACAACGGGTCAAACATGAGTATCGCGTATCCAGGATGGCGCGATGTATACGGCGTAGGAACTCCGAGCGCTGTTTCGGGTAACTGGACTTCTCTTAATACAACTCAAAAAACTCATTTTGGTGTTTCTGGAGCCAAGGTTAATTTATATTCAACCAACCAATGGGAATGGCTTATTTCACCTAAGATGAATGCTATCACGACGGATTCATTGTTCTTCAAGGCCGCCATAGTTTCTTACAACACTACTACTACTTCTCCTATGGGTGGTGACGATTCAGTGGATGTATTGGTATCTACTGATTGTGGAAATACTTGGAACATTATCATGACCTTTGATAGTAGCTCGAATACTTTGAGCAATACCCTTTCGCCATTTGCTATTCCACTTGGCTCTTATGCTGGAAACAAAATTTATGTTGCCTTCTTAGGAAGAGATGGAAATTCTTATGATGCTCCAGATTACGATTTTGTTATATCTGATGTGTTTATCGGAACTCGACCTACCAAAGATTTTGGTGTAGTTGCGCTTTATTCTCCTGCTAATAACGCATGTGGAGAAGATTCGGCGATAGTTGAAGTGGTTGTAAAGAATTTTGGTGTTCTCACCCAAACCAGTGTTGGGGTAAATGTAACCGTTTCAGGTTCTGGTACAGCTACATTGAGTTCAACCATTGCATCTCTTGCTCCTGATGCGATGGACACGATTTTGGTAGGTAAAATTCCCACTTCGGCAGGCGGAACTTTTAATTTCAAATCCTACACCAGTCTTTCGGGCGATGAAGACAACTCAAACGACACAAATTGGTCGTCAGTTACTATCCTAGTTGTTCCAAATGCACCATCTGTTACAAACGCAGCAGCTTGTACTGGATCTGACACCACATTTAAAGCTACAGGAGGAGTAAATTACCGTTGGTACGATCAGCCAGTTGGAGGTACCTTGCTTTCTATGGACGATACTTTGCAAATACTTAGCGTACTTCAGTCTGACACATTTTATGTTGAAACTTATACATCACAGAGTTATCATGTTGGACCTGCGAACCCTTCAATAGGTTCAAACGCCACTTATGTTAGCTATACCGATGGGCTTGTTTTCAACGCATTAAAAGCTTTTACCCTCGATTCAGTTACCGTAATAACTGGTAGTTCTGGTCTAGTGGCGTTAAGGTTATTAAACAGCTCTAGCACAGTTATCGCTAGTACATCTGTAAGTGTTAATTCAGCTGGTACACACCGTATACCGGTTAATTTTTCAGTTAATCCTGGCACTGGCTACCAACTTGATGCTTCTGGTACAACAGTTACTTCATTGGTTAGAAATAGTTCCGGAGCCAGTATGCCATACACCGATGCAGGAAGCCATGTTTCAATTGTCAACACCATTAACAATTTGTCTGGTTATTACTACTTCTTTTATGATTGGGGAATTACTGCAAAGGGTTGTGTTTCAAAAAGATCTGAGGCTATTCTTACTATGATACAGTCGCCCGTTATTAATATTGGAAATGATACAGCATTTTGTGCTGGGGCAACTTTTTCAGTAGTATTTGATGCAACTTACGCTACAGCTGCTGGTTTCGAGTGGCAGGATAATTCAGGCGGAAGCACATTTGCTGCTACGATTCCTGGTAAATACTGGTGTAAAGTTACGGATCTAAATGGTTGTGCAACTGTGGATTCTGCCAATATTGCTACCTTGAGTTTACCTACTGTAAACTTCCCTAATTTTTCAAATATGTGTGCAAATTCGCCACTTATTAATTTAAATACGGGAACTCCTGCAGGTGGTACCTACACAGGAACAAACGTATCGGCAGGAACTTATGACCCACAAGCGGCTGGCCCAGGACCTGATACCTTGTTCTACACTTATACAGATACAAATGGCTGTGTTAACTCTGATCCAGCTTACATTATGATTGATAGCGTGACCGCTGTTAGCACTACTTCACTTGCAAATGTTTGTAAGGGTTCAGCAGCTATTACACTTTCATTTGGTTCTCCAGCTGGTGGGGTTTACAAAGGAACTAATGTGTCAGGTGGTGTTTTCACACCTACTTCTTCAGGTTCTTTTCCTATTCGATATGCCATAGCTAACAGCTTTAATTGTGTTGATTCAGCAATCGAAACTATTGTTGTAGACACCTTACCTCTCGTAACTCATTCTGCAATTCCTGATGTATGTGAAAACACAGCATCGGTTCCATTAACAGGTGGAACTCCAAGTGGCGGAACATATTATGGAACTGCAGTAAGTGGATCTCTTTACATTCCCACTTTAGCTGGCGCTGGAGTTGACACAGTATATTACTCATTTACTGATGGAAACAACTGTAAGGACAGTGTAAAAGCTCCAATTAAAGTGTTGGCTAAACCTGTAGTTTCTTTAAGCACGCTAGGTGCTCTTTGTGAAACTGCAGATCCAAAAACGCTCACTGAAGGATCGCCTGCAAATGGAACCTACTCAGGAACAGGGGTTACAGGGAACTCATTTGATCCAAAGGTTGCTGGCGTAGGAACTGTACAAATTACTTACGTGTTCACCAATGCCGCAAACTGTACAGACACAGCTAAGTCAAACATTTCTGTAGAAGCAAATCCTGTATTTAACATTACTGGCACCAAAGAGTCTTGTGGTGACAACCCAGTATCATTAAGTACAAGTTTGGCAAATCATGAGTACAACTGGAGCGACGGTACAACTGCTGCTACCTTCACTACTAAAAACAGTGGACAAGTTTGGGTTAAGGTAACAGATACCACTACCACAAGCCAGTGTTTTGCTTATGATACGGTTGATGTTAAGTATGACGCTGTTTGCTTAGGTGTTGATGAAGCGCTTTCTGGAACTTCTGTGCGTTACTTCCCTAATCCTAATAATGGATCGTTTAATTTCGAAATCAAAGGATTTTCAGGAATGGACGTAAAAATCAATGTGTTCAGTGCGAACGGACAAGTTGTTTTTGCTGATACTTGGAACGATGTTTCTGACCTTCATACAGGACAAATAGAACTTAACGCTATTGAAAGTGGAATGTATTTCATTCACCTGACTACCGAAAAGGGTGCTGTTGTACATCGAATAGCAATTTCGAAGTAGAACTTCATATCCCAAATTAAAAAAAGCCCTTCACTCTTAGAGTGAAGGGTTTTTTTTATGCCATTCTCTCCACTTAAATTGAATGACCAACATTTCTTTTCACTAAATTCGAGGCATGGAATCCACCAAGCAAGAAATTGATTTAATTGACCTCACAGCTCAGTTTGTCAACAGTACTTCAAGTCACATATTTTTAACTGGAAAAGCTGGAACCGGAAAAACAACTTTTTTAAGAAACCTCGCCCAGAAAACCCACAAAAATTATGTGATTGTAGCACCTACTGGAATTGCGGCGCTCAACGCCCAGGGCGTAACCATCCATTCGCAATTTCTCTTTCCTTTTGGGAGTTTTGTTCCAGAAAACAAACCCGATGGCAACTTTGGTCAATCAGCTAGGTTTTACACCCAACGAACATTAGCCAGCAAGCATCCTATCAACTCGGTCAGAAAACAGGTACTTAGAACCGCCGACCTGCTCATTATTGATGAGGTGAGTATGCTGAGAGCCGATATCCTTGACGCTATTGACTACCGAATGAAAAGTGTAAAAGGAAATTTCGGCCAATCCTTTGGCGGTGTTCAGGTGCTTTTTATTGGTGATTTGCTCCAGCTACCACCAATTGTAAAAGACGAAGAATGGTATGTATTAAAAAGCTACTACCGTAGCATGCATTTTTTTGAGGCTCTGGCATTAAAAGAAGACCCTCCGATATATATTGAACTAGAGAAGATATTCAGACAGCAAGACGATAAGTTCATTCAAATTTTAAATAACCTGAGAGACAATCGACCCACGAAAGAAGATATAGAAGAACTTAATCTACATTACAAAACCGAAGCTGATTTACAAAACATAGAAGGCGTTATTACCTTAACCACCCATAATAGAAAAGCCGAGTCGATTAATCAGAAACAACTGGCCGAATTGGATGGTAAAACCTATTATTATACCGCCGATATAGATGGTGAATTCCCCGAATCTATCTTTCCTTCAGACGAAACCATTGGGTTAAAAATTGGGGCTCAAATCATGTTTATTAGAAACGACACGAGCCTCGATAAACGTTATTTTAATGGAAAATTAGCCAAGGTAACCACCTTAACTTCCGATAGGATTAAGGTGATACTCGATGGCGAAAAAAATGAATATACCCTGCACAAAGACCTTTGGGAAAACAAAAAATACATCGTGAACCCAGATTCTAAAGAATTGGAAGAAGAAGTGGTCGGTTCATTTGAACAATACCCCATTAAATTGGCCTGGGCAGTAACCGTGCACAAAAGCCAAGGATTAACCTTTGAAAAAGCCATAGTAGATGTAGGGCAAGCATTTGCGCCTGGGCAAATCTATGTAGCCCTGAGTAGGTTAAGAAGCTTAGATGGCCTAATGCTTCGAACCAAAATAAGCACTAACTCGCTTAACATCGATCGCGATGTTTCTTCCTATGTTGAAGGACAACACAAAATGGAGCGTTTACCCATTCTTTTGGAGGCATATCAAAGCGAATATTTACGTCAAATTCTTGCCCTCACCTTTGATTTTTCTCCAATAGAAAAACAACTGGACTTTATTGTTGGAGACAAAAAATCTAACTTGGAATTTGAGTTAGAAGAAATGCAGCAAGCTATCCCAAACATCAGAGAAAAGCTCCTCAACGAAAAGAATTATACGATCAAATTTAAGAATCAATTACTCTATTTGCTCGGCCAAAACGACCATAACACGCTTGAAGAAAGGCTCAAAAAAGGAACGGAATATTATCTTGAAAAATTAATTGATTTACAAAAATCCTTGTTGAATCATGTCGCCGAAGTAGAACAGTTTTCAAAAACAAAAACATATTTAAATACCCTGGGTGAATTAGATCAATTGTTTACCAAATCTATTTCTGAAATTAGAAAATCGAATTATATCGTTGGTTGTATTCTAAAAGGAATCGCCATTGAAAAAATAGGAGTATCGAAAAACACCTCGCCATTCGACAGGATGGCATTTTTAGAAAATTCGCGACTGAAAGCCAAGGATAATTCTGCTTTAAAACTGACCAAAACCGGCAAAAGGAAAAAGAAAAGTGAAACAAACCAACTTGCCAAACCAAAAGTGGAAAAGGGAGAAACCTATAAAATTACTTATGCGCTTATAAAAGACGGAATGAGCTTGAAGGAGATAGCAGCTACACGTGAAATGGCTATTTCAACCATTGAAGGACACGCCATAAAAGGCTTACAGGCCAACGAATTAATCATAAGTCAAGTTCTGCCTCCTGACACCATTGAGGTACTGACCCTTTCCTTCAAAAAATCAAAAAAGGGCGTTAAGGAAATTGTAGAAGCTTTTAAAGGAAAGTATTCGTACAACGAAGTACGAATGGTTCAAGCTAGCCTAATCAGATAATCAATAATCAGACTTACCCAATTTTTTCATTTTCTTATCGGCCCTTTTTTCTTTGGTGGTTTTCGTAGGTTCTTTTTTTACTTCCTTCTTCGAATCTTTGCTTTTTGACATAAAAATGAAATTTGTGAAACGGAAAGTTACACTTAATAAGTTAGCTCCCCCTAAGCTAAAAATTCCATTTAAATCTTAAATAATATTGAGAGCCATAATCGCCATAAGCTGTGTTGGGTGTACCCGAAAAGAACTGAGCCGTTAACATTACCTCAAAGTTGTTGGACACAGTGTAGGAAGCCGCAGGTCCGAGAAAAAAGGATAAGTCAGACGGATTTAAAATAGTGAAGAAGTTGCCATAAAACATAGGCGCAAATTGGTAGCCCGCCCCAGCATAAATGCTGTGCATACTCGGACTTAATAACTGCGCAGATAATTGCCTATTCACGAAAAATGCACCGTAATTCCCTTCCTTGGTGTCCAGCCCCTCGCTGTTGTATAGGTAAGAACCTGAAAGTCGTAGAGAGTTGTTGAAAGTATAGTCAAAATCTACCGTGGCTACCAATTGAGATTCGAATGGAATGTAATCAAATGCGGGTACAAATTGAGTAAACTCACCCCGAAAACCTGCTCCTTTTATCTCTCCTGCCCAACCACCTCCAGCAACCCAAAAGCCTTTTTGAAAACCCGCGAACCCTTGCCAGTCATATCCCGCTTTGTTAAATTGGTATTTAATGGCTGTAGAACTGCCTTTCAAACTATCCGAAGGAGCATAAACTGCCTCCACATTGGCTGAAGAATTGAGGTAGTATTTTATTGCCCCTGCGTCGGTTCCAGGCCGCTCTTCATAATCAAAGTCAAATAAGGAATAGGCATTAAAAATATCGTTTGGATTCCACACCAAACTCGTACCCCAGTTGATACGCTGGCGGCCCAAACGAATTTCTATTTTCCCGAATGTGCCTTGAAAATTTAGTCGGTCAAATGTGGTATGCAGCAAATACGAAGTATCAGAGGCAACAACGCTGGTAAGGTCAAGCCAACTGGGGTCGCTCTCCATGGACTCCAAGTAACCCGGAAGAAAAGTGTACTTTAATTTTTGAGCCTCTCCAAAATAAAGTCGGTTTCGCATGGCTGCCTCCAGCTTCAAGTTATTATTGATAAACCACCAATAATTAAAGCGCTGATGAAGCAGATTGTCCGACATCCATTCGTTAGTTAAGCTCGAACTGCTATTGGGGGGTACTATTACAGAGGTCAGGTTTTTTACATAACCATTCAATTGCATGTTTTTCCAAACGGATTTTTTTTGCTCGGGCACTTGAGCTCGCAATGAAAGATGTACCAGAATTAAAAATCCGATTCTAAAAACGATATGTATTGTTTTGACATGCATGATCTAGTTTCTAGCACATAGCTTCTAGCTCGATTGAATCAGCTAGTAGCTCAATTATTTCTTCTCTATCTTTTTGCAGCTTGTTCCTTGTGTCTTGTGTCCAATCTTATTCTCGCAACTCGTAGCTAAAAACTCACAACTCATTACTTCCTCTCATCCTTTATCACCTTCCCATCCTCAAGCGAAACCACCCTTCTTGCTTTGCGAATAACGCGGTCATCGTGGGTAGCAAAAATGAAGGTTATGTTCTCCTTTTCATTCATGAATTTCATGAGGTCGAGCAATGTTTCGGTAGATTTACTGTCCAAATTTGCTGTAGGCTCATCGGCCAGTACAAATTGTGGCTTGGATGCCAAAGCACGAGCCACCGCAACCCTTTGCTGTTGACCTCCACTCATTTCGCTGGGCCTTTTTAGTTTTTGGTCTTTTATCCCCAACTCCTCTATTAACTCATCAACTCTCGCTTCACTTTCCTTGGCACTGATGCCTTGTAGTTGCATGATAAATTCGATGTTTTCCTTGGTGTTCAAAACAGGAATCAGGTTGTAAGCCTGAAATACAAACCCAATATTTTTAAGCCTGAAATCCGTGAGCTTCGAAGGGCTTAGTGAGGTCAAGTCAATGCCATCAATTTCCACCTTACCAGAAGTAGCTTGTTCAAGCCCCCCTAGCATATTCAAGAATGTAGTTTTACCGCATCCCGATGGCCCAACCAAAGCTGTGAATTCTCCTGCCTCAAATTCTAAGTCAATTCCATTTACAGCGTGAACCGGAATCGTGGTTTCGTTGTAGGTTTTCTTTAAGTCGTGTATTTTTATGATAGACATTTTTTCAGATATTAGATATTAGATTCTAAATTTTGGATGACAGATCGTTGATTTCAGATAGCATTTGATCAAAATCCGTTTCATAATTTTCAGTTGGCTCTTCTAATTTGCTTCCATACTTCATATTGTGATATTTTTCAACTCCCTGAATAAAATTATTAAGTTTTTTTCCTAATTCATCAAGTTCAGATTTCAACTATTAAATAGTTCCTTACTTTTTAAGCTTCCAGTTTCAAACAGAATATCTAGATGATCTTGGGTCTCCTAACAAGATGCAAATGCGTAAGTTAAATATTTAATGAAATCGCCTTTATACCTTCTTCTACCATAACCCTCAACAATATTTGACCTTATGCTTTTAGAAGCTCGACGAATTTGGGAAGCCTCTTCAAAGATTTCGAATTTTGGTAAATCTTCTAGGGTCATACGATGAATTTCGTTGCTCACAGATTTACTCAAAATCGATATTTCTAACTTCTTATAAGACATACTTAATTATTTTAATTTCTCTTATCCAACATCCAACCACGCCTTGTGGGGCGGGCAGGCATCCAACATCCAAATCCCCCCCCTACATCTCCCTAATCGCCGTAGCAGGATTCAACTTAATGGCTCTTTTGGCAGGGAAATAGGCCGCAACAATGGCCGTGATTGTTACCATGATCGTGATCTGAAAATAAAAACTTGTTTCCACTTCTGGGTAGATAATTGGCGACCACCCAAGGTCTTCCATTCCGCTCATATATTCTGTAAGGTCGATGCCGCGCTTGCCCAACCAGCCAATAATTCCAATACTCATGATGCATCCAATTATTCCTCCAACAAGAGATAGAAAAACGGTTTCGAGAACTATCATCGAAGCTACTCGGAGTTTGCTCATACCCACCGCCCGCAACATGCCAATTTCGTGCGTTCGTTCCATGATGACCATCAACATGGTATTGATAATTCCAAAAATGAGCGCGATTAGAATAATGGCGAGTAAAATGAAATTAAACTGATCAATAAATCCTGAATACATTTTAATAGTAGGCTGCAATTCGCCCCAATCGCGAACCTTGGTCTCGGGAAACTTTTGCTGCAAATCAGTGACATAATTTGACAGCTCTTTTTCGTCCTTGAGCATAACAGCCACTTCGTGAGTCGCTCCATCTAGCAAACCAATCAAAGGCATCAAATCTTCCTTTTTTACAAAAACATGCGAGCCGTCGTATATTCCATTTCCTGTGTGAAAAATACCCACCACACGAAACAATCCATACGAAACATTGCCGTCAATATCTGGCATATTCAACACAATTTTGGACTTGAGTCGCACTTTTAGTTCTTCCGCTTGCTTTCTAGAAATCAGAATAGGAGCTGTTTTCGAATTCCCTTCGAAATAAGAGCCAGTATCCAACTTCGTCCATAATTCAGTGGTGGTTTTTTCCATTTCGGGATCCACTCCAACTATTCTAACCCCCATGGCTTTGTTGGCCGTAGAAGCCATTCCATTGGAAACAACTCTTGTGGTTATATTTTTTACTCTTGAGTCATTCGATAGCGAGGAAACCAAATTCTCAACTTGTGGAATTACCAGACCAAGGTCTTCATTTTGAGGAAAATCCTTTTCACATACCTGAAAATGTGAAGTTTCGATTCGTATGCTCCGCGATATTTGCTCGGTGACCATACCTGTCATAAATGCCGCAAAAAATATAGCACCTGTAATACCTATGGCAATAGCCAAGATAACTACGGCACTTCGCGATTTATTTCTCCAAACGTTTCTCCATGCAATTTTTAGCAACATATTATCTCCCTCTTAATGAATCGACCACGTTTAATTTTTTAATCAAATTGATAGGTGCAACCAAGGAGGCCACACATATTATAAGCACAATAATGGCCTGCCAATAAATATAGCTCGGATTCGTGCTCATTCGCATAACTGGTTCTATGTTGAATTCAGCAAACATATCGGCGGCTTCGCCTGCAAAATGAATGGGGTTAAAGTAGAAATAGACGTTAACAGGAATAGAAATGACCATACCCACAAATACCGCCACCAAGGCCAGCCATACCGTTTCAAAAAACACAATTTTTATAATCGCGCTTCGTCGCATACCGATTGAATTCATGACCGAAAACTCCCTCTTCCTTTCAGCCGCCATCATGAGTAAGGTACCAAATATTCCAAAAGCTATTATCATATACAGCACTCCAATCATAATCTGACCTGACACGTTATCTAATTGAATACTCTGAATCAATTTTTCATTAAGTTTTTCCCAATTCACAACCGCGATTTCACTGTTGTTTAGTTTGGAGTTCAGGCTTTTTTGGGTGCTTTGGGTAAAATCATTGTTAGAAAGTGCAATACTCAAGGTGGTGATCTTTCCTTCGGCTCCGTAGAGTAATTGGGCCTCATTCAAATTCATATACACCACTGCATTTCCCACTGCCGAAAATGAATAATCAAATATGCCTACAACTGGGTACTTCCCTACGGCGGTAATTCCATGATACCCTTGCCCAAACAATACGATGCTATCTCCTACATCTGCTTGAAGGTATTTGGCCAAATCAACCGAAATTAAAACCCCGTGATCAACTTCTTTTAGGTATTCGCCTTTTATCAATACTTTCTCAATTCCGGTTGCTTTTTTCTCGTTTTCAGGTTCAATTCCAAAAACAGGAACTCCCTTGGTATGCGGGCCGTTTGAAGCCAACGCAAAATTCTGGAACCTCGGATAGCTATTTATCACATTGGGTTCTTCCTTAATAATTCGCACCAATTCAGGCGTATAATCGAAAATATGTTCAATCGATTTGTCGTTCCACCATTTTGTGTGTTGTAATTGAATGTGGCCTGTGGTTGCCTTTAAGGTGCCTTCAATCATGGTTTCGTAAGAGCCCAATTGAAAACCGCGCATCACTACGGCAATAAACACCGCAAATGCAATACTCGAAACCGTAAGCAAGGTTCGTCGCTTATTTCGCCAGAGGTTTCGCCATGCCATTTTTGCCAGCATCATTTTCCCCTTAAAGCCTTAACGAAATCTAATTTAAAAACACTCATAACGGGAACTATGGAGAGAAATACACACAACACAAAAACCACCATGAACTGATTGAAAATAAAGCCCGATTCGAATGCAAAATGATATTCAGGTTCAATGCCGTAGGCTTGATACATTTCGGCGAGATCGCCAGAAAGCGGGATGGGATTGGCGTGTAAATAAGCCAATAAAGGAAGGCTAACTCCTATTCCTGCTAGGCCACCAACTAAACCCAGCAATAAACTCTCTATAAATACCACCACGGCCAATTTACTCCTGCGCATTCCGATGGAAATCATCACCGAAAACTCTCGCCTTCTTTCCAAAGTCATCATAAATAAAGTTCCGAAAATCCCGAAGCCCACTATGAGGTACAAAATGCCAATCATAATGCCCGAGGAGATGTTTTTAGTTCCGGCCATTTGAACATATTCGGCGTTCATTTCCTTCCAATTCATCACCCGATATTGACTGGTATCAATTTTCGAAATTAGGTCATTTTGAATTTTCTCTAATTGCTTCGGATCATCAACCATCATAGCCAAGTGGGTCAACCGACTTTCGGCCCCGAATAAGTGTTGGGCATCCTCTAATCTAATATAAACGAGGGTGTTGTTCATCATTGGTATCCTTAAATCGATAATGCCTTCCGTCCAAAATTTGCCAGCAGCGGTTACACCATGGTATCCTTGACCAAACAATACCAGCGTATCGCCAATTTCAACTTGTAAATATTCGGCCAAATTGACTGGCACCATAGCTCCACCCGATTTTCCAGAAAAGTAAGTGCCCTCAATAACCTTGGTGTCCATATTCGACATCGATTTTTCTACCGATGCATCTGTTCCAATAATGGCGACTCCTTTGGTAATGTTGCCCGTAGATGCCAATGCGAAATAATCGAGCTTGGGCACTTGGGTGGTAATCCCGTGGGTAGTGTTTACGGCCTCAGCAATTTCTGAGGTGAGTTCCATTGAGTGATCTATGGTTTTATCATCCCAATAATTCAACCCTTGAATTTGCAAATAGCCCGTTGAATTTTTAATCATGGCATTGTCCAAACTCGCATAGGTGCCTTGAATCATGGATTTCATCATGAGCCCATAAAACATAGCAAAACAAATACTCGAAACCGTGATAATGGTTCTGCGTTTGTTACGCCACAAATTCCGCCAGGCTAATTTGAAAAAAGTGCTCATTACCGAACCTGTTTCATGTTTTGCTGAGAGAAAAAGCTTTCGTCAATATCTATATTAAACTCTTGCCATTTGGTCACGATGATGGTCTTCTGGTTTTTCTTATCTGAAGGAATTAATTCCAAACGAGCTGGGAGTTTGCGATCGCCCATTTGTTTTACATCTGATGCCGTCATGATGTTCACCAACATCATGTCCTCATCGTAATTTTCCTGCTTCATGGTGTAATACTCGCCCTTGGCTACCCACACCACCAACTTCCCCCAAACTACGGCAGCTTCTTCCTTGGGCATCAGTTCGATTTTATAACATTCAAATCCATTGATTTTTTCTTCGCCCAATATTTTGTGGGTATAATCTTCTACGATAGAGTTCATTCGCACCAAATCATCGTTGGTAAAATCAGAGCCCATCCAGCTCTGGCCCATCATGCTGCTTGGTATTTTCATCATTCGCGATACGGTGGGCATCCAGTTCCACATTTCGGTTTCACGTTTCAGAAAAACTTGGCCCTTATCCCTTGCCGGAGCAGTGATATAAATGAGTGAATACCCGCGTCCCAAACTCCAAGTTTTCATGGTAATGGTTCGGCTCCAAGACGGTCGTTCAATGGTCATTTCCATCTCGCCCTTTGCCGATCGGCCCAGAGTAAGGTTATTGGCCTTTTCAATGATTTGTTTGGCCGTAAGGTCTTGGGACTTTAGGTTATAAGTGCCTATGCTCAAAAACAATATGGCTACACATAAATATTTCATGATTTTCGATTTAACGGGGCAAAATTACAACAAATATATTTTTTAACTGACCGAATGGTCGGTAAATATTATTTATAACGTTGAAGCATGAGATCCACTACCTTTTCAAAAGGGTATTCATTCCCCATAAGAAGGTAGGCTCTTGTGGCTCCGCTAAAGGATGAATTAAACAAAAGCATTTCGTTTTCAACGTTTTGCACACCTAACTTTTCAAACACACTTGCGAAAATAGTTGCTTTTTCAATCCCCATTTTTTGGGCCGACTCCATAATGTGCGGCTTTTTAATAACCACTCGAATAAGGTCATCCATCATCAAAAAAAAGTCGCGATTCGACTTAATATATGAAACCGTTTTATGAATCACATCAAACAGATGTTTTTTTGGATCTTCAAACTCTTGTGTGAAATCCACTTCCTTTGACCAATTGTGGTAATAATCGTCAAGAAGAGTAATCAGTATTTCGTCTTTGCTTTTAAAATGGTGGTATACGCTCGACTTTGCAATCCCCACTTTATCCGCAATAGATTGAATAGAAGTGTGCGCAAATCCATCATTGGCAAATTGTTTTAGCGCCACAGCAAGAATTTTCTTGCGAGTAGCCAACCGTATTTTTTCAAAATCTTCCTTCGACCGAGGCATTTTACAAAAGTATTTTTAAAATGATTGCATGTTGGGCGTTTTTAGTAGTGAGCAACCAGGCGCTAGTTAGTAGACGCAAGAAATTTTGGTCTGAAAGATGTTGGATCAACATTCAGAATTTTTCAAATCCAATTTTTTCTATCTTTAACCTTCATTAATTGACACTTATGAAAACAACACACACACACACAAACTGGGGCTTTGCGTTCTTTTTGTTGTTTTATTCTTCACTAGCCATGAGTCAAAACTCGCCTACCCAACACCCCGAGCCCGATATTATTTATGGTTTGACTCCAGAAAGAGGGCAAGTATTTGAGCAAGGCTATGGAAACTCTACTCTTGAAGGGGCTTATGATGTAATGAGCACCAATATTGGCGTTACCATGGCGGGCTGGACTGAAACCACCGAAGGCGGCTATGAAAGCACTGTTTGGATTATTGACTCCATAGGCGAACTGATTTCAACCTACACCAAAT
>JAGQYO010000050.1 GCA_020435995.1 Flavobacteriales bacterium
ACTTTTTGTTTACTTCCTGAGTATGTGAAGCTATTTTTTTTGTCCCAAAGCACATTGCTGTTACTTTCGATTTTAATAACTCTAAAATCTTGGTTGTTATTCTCGCTATACAGGCGATTGATCAATATCACAAACTCATTATTTCCAGCATTAAAAACGTCCACAGCAACTTCACTTGTATCGGTATCTGTGCTATCTAATAAATCGCTCCAAAGCTCACCACCATCAGTATCAATGTATTTTATTAAAGCTAAATCTCCAGTATTTAATGAAGAGCGATACTCATCCGAGTACGTGTCTGTTTGCCTTCCGACTAGAAGAGATTGACCAGTTGAACTAAGAGCAAGCGAAGCGGCAATTTGGTGAGTTTGGTCGTTTCCATATTCTCCAAAAAGAGATAAGGCTCCGTATTGGTTTACATGCCAAAGAGCCATTCGTAATCCATGAGATTCTGTACTCATCCATCCAGCCATAGCAATGCCCGTTGGAGTCGCAATAATATCTAAAGCTGATTCTTCATCAGCCCAATTATCAGCTGCTCTGCCATAACCTTGCATAACAAAACTAGAGGCAGAAGAGCACGAATTTTGGGCGAATTCTGGCTTGTAGTTTTGTATGTCCCGAAGGGAATAAGATATCATTTAAATTAAGTAAAACTAACTTCGGGACTCGAAAAACTGGCCCATGCGTATGGGGTTTATTTCTTGCCCAATGGCAGAAAAGCTAATAATGGTAGAGAGAGAGAGTAATGTTGTTTTCATAATTAATTAGTTTTGAATTAGAGTTTATAAGAGTATAATAAATCAGAATCTAATGGTTTGGTTACTAGATAATTATTTTTGTAACTTCTAAATAAAATGGCAAATTCGCCAGTAGATAACCGCGACCAAAAGCATAATGGCCAGATTAGTTTAAATTTGAAACAGGTGAAAATTTAGAACTAGTACCTGTTTACTTTGGGATGACTCAAACCCTATTGTTCGAGGAAAAATACACCTGATATTTACCAAGCTAATTTAAATCCTTAACTTCAACTTAGTATTTCTAATAACACGGTTAAGTAAAAAACAAAATCAGCTAGTTCTTATTTTTCTTCAAAAAAGAATTTTTTGTCCTTGAGGTTGAAATATTTCAACTTTTCGTTTTGGTATACGCGAATCACTTGCTCATCAAGGGCCTCAATTGAATCATAATTAATGGCCAAAACCTCATTTCCATTTCGATCCAAAATACCTGTAAACTCACCCTGTACAACCTTCATTAAATTACCTTCAAATGGATCTATCGATTCGTAAATTATAGGAATTACCTCATTGTCTTCCACATCTATCAACCCCACTTTTCCCTTCGATTGAACCTTGGCAAGGCCAAATTCGAATGGCCACGCAAACTCATATTTGTATTTGATAGCCAGTTTCACGTTGGCATCGGCATACCCCCATTTTCCATATCTTTTTACTGGAGTTAAAGTTGGACTATAACCTCCAATATCATCAAATATTCTTGGGTACACTTTTTTACCAAGGGTATCAATCAAACCATAATTTCCTTTGCCATTAGAATTTTTAACCGAAAATCCTTCAAAATTGCCCCAAGATTTTACGTCGGGAGTAAACTTCATATCCATTGGGATGACCAACATACCTTTAGCGTTTATGTATCCGTATTTTCCATCTTTCGCCACTAAAATTCGGTTGTTTTTAAGTGGTCCGATGTATTCATATTCTATCGCTAGTATGCTGTCCCCAAAAAAAGAAGTAATTCCGTAAAAATCTCCTAATTTCAACAACAGCAAACTGTCCCCCATGCGGTCTACCCAATCGTAATTTGCCTCAACTATAAACTCCCCCTTCTTGTTAATCAAGCCCTTTTTGCCGTTAATGCCCACAACGGCATATCCGTTTTTGAAATCCGTGGCATAATCATAATCAAAGGGAAGGTGAACAGTTAAACCAGAGTTATAATAGCCGTATTTTCCGTTTTTTTGGGCATAAATTAAACCTTCAGTCATCGTACCCAAGTTATCAAAACCAACCGATAAGGTAACTGTTCCGTGGTTGTTGATTAATCCAAATTTGTCATTTTGTTCAATCCATGCAAACCCTTCGTTAAACGCACCTGCATCATCGTATTTAAGTCCAATGACAACCTCGCCTCTCTTGTTGATAAAACCCGTAAAATCACCCATTCCAACCATGGCAGATCCTTCCTTAAATGGTTCAACCCAATCGTATTTTGGCGCAATTACGATCTCTCCCGTTTCATCAATAAACCCCCATTTATCACCCGCCTTTATCGCAAAAAACTTTTTATTAAATAGGCTGTAATCGTTGAGTGCTTCATTTTTAAAAGGGTAATCTGGAAAACGAACAATAAAATCTGCTATTTCCATCGGGTCATTTCGCAATACGCTTTTTTTATAAATGACTTTCCAAGCTTCATTTACGTTTCTGTTTTCAGGATATTTTAAAATAAACTCGTGGTAGGCTAAAACGGTCTCGGACTTTGTGGCCAAATTGTAAATATGATCTTGTGCATCTCCCACATAGGGACTCATCGGATATTCAGAAATAAAGGTCACGTAGTCGTTTATTTTTTGGAATTTCGTTTTGTCCAAATAAAAGAGCTTATCGTAATTGTCCCTGGCCTTCGAAACTTGCTTTGCCTTGGGATATCGTTTGAAAAAATGCTCATAGGCTTGCCAAGTATTTTCTTTTTTAGCATCTTGATAAGCCAAATTATTGCGGTAGGTTTCTGCCATTTCCATCTTATTGTACCATGTGTGAAATCCTATAAATTGATTAAGCGCTTCGGTGGTGTTAACCTCCGTTGCCTTGAAGTAAAAAAAGTCGCTCACCTTCTGTTTTTGCTCAACAATTTCGGCGTAATCAATTCCTATTTCAAAAAGTTTGGCTTTCTGTTTTTCTTCCAATAATTTGAATGAGGTATCGGCCAGAAGAATATACTTTAATGCAGAATCTCCATTATGAAAGGGATTATCCGTTTTTAAGTAGATCAAACTCAATCCATAAGCAGCACCGGCTGGTTCTTTAGCTACGATTTTTTCAAAAACCATTTTAGCCCTGAAATAGTCAAATTCGCGCAATGCCTCGAAACCTTTTTCGAGTTTACCTGCCATCAATGGACTTGATAAAAGGAATGAGAATAGAATTATAAAACCTCTTAAGCTCCGCATAATTGGCGCAAAAATAGCCCTTTGAATGTGGTATTCCGGTGCCTTAAAAATACTTTTCTAACACTCAAAACTTTAAGATAATTAATGCTCCTCTCATCATGCAATTCTACATTTAAACCTTCCTTTGCACTGCTAATGCCCCCTTCAAAAAATACCTCGGTTTATTCACTTCAGTTTTGGCTGTTATGCGCTAGTTCAGTGCTTTTTATGGCTAGTTTTAACATGATTATTCCTGAGTTACCCTCTTATCTAGAAAGTATTGGAGGCGGCGATCACAAGGGTTTAATCATCGGACTGTTTGCCACCACGGCAGCGCTCAGTAGACCTTTTAGTGGAAAACTTGCCGATAGTATTGGGCGAATCCCGGTCATGATCATTGGCCCTGTGGTTTGTGCTATTTTGGGCCTACTCTATCCCTTCGTAGTAACTGTATGGGGCTTTTTGGCTCTTCGTTTTCTACATGGTTTTTCTACCGGATTTAAACCCACAGGTACTACCGCCTATTTAGCAGACATTACACCTTCAGCTAAGCGCGGTGAAGCTATGGGCATGCTTGGTGTTGCAGGTAGTGTAGGAATGGCTGCTGGACCCGCTCTTGGTAGCTTCATCGCAAAAATTTATTCGCTTGAAATCATGTTTTGGTGCTCATCTATATTGGCACTCATTTCAATTTTAGTATTAGCCGGTATGAAGGAATCCCTTCAGAATAAAGTCAAATTCACGCCGCGATTGTTGTTGATCCACCCCAAAGATGTATTGGATAAGTCGGTTTGGATTCCCAGCTTGGTTATGTTTCTTACGGTGTATTCATTTGGAACCATATTGACCATCACTCCTGATTTTAGTGATTCCTTAGGCATTTCTAATCGTGGATATTTTTTCTCTATTTCCTTGATGGCATCCATTGCTTTGCGCTTGGTGTCAGGTAAATTGTCCGATCGAATTGGACGAATTTCGGTGTTACTCTTGGGTTGCTCGGCACTTTTACTGGCTATGCTTATTCTGGCTTTTACGACTACCCCTTTTATGTTTTACCTGGGTGCAGTAGTATTTGGTATTGCTGCTGGAATCAACTCCCCCACAATTTTTGCATGGACCATCGACTTAGCCAACGATGAAGCACGTGGAAAAGCACTGGCAACCATGTTTATCGCTCTTGAATTAGGGATTATAGGTGGCTCAGTTATAGGTGGTTATTTATTTGGCAATAACATCGATATGCTGCCTTATTGTTATTTGGTGGGAGCTACGCTTGCCGCTTTTTGTTTGGCGCTGCTTATTCACCTTTTTAGAAAAGAAAAAACCCTTGCTAAGAAACTTAACAAGGGCTTTCTACAAACTAAACAAACCACCTAACCTTTACAGCTTACGCATGCAATTAAGGTTAAGTCAAAGGTGAAGCATCGAATATTAATATATTATGATGTGAATCAAGTAAAAAGCTGATGTTTATGTCAGTTAGAAATCTGATAGACGGAGGCTGTAATTAACCTAAAATACTGTAAACATGCAAGGTACGGTACAACCATTCCAATATCTGCTCTTTGATGCCATCTATTTTTACCTTTAATCTGGAAACCAAGCCAATCCTAATTACAAAATCTTTGAAGAAAAAAGCCAACAAAACAAGGATGAGAAATGCATACAAATATTGGGTATCTGTATCGGAATAAGTCCCCGCCCTTAGGATGACAGGAATGAGCATTCCAATCGTTAAAATATACTTACTCATATTTCCAAATATAAGAACCCTACTCAGGTTCAACATCACGGCACAAGTTACATGTTTCTTCGATATTGTCCGCCCACCTCGAACAAGGCTGAGGTAATCTGACCTAGCGAGCAATACTTCGAAGCTTCCATTATCAATTCGAAAATATTCTCATTGCGTATGGCTGCTTGTTGCAGTTTTGGCAACCACTCTTCGGCTTTATCCTTTCTCGCTTTGTGCAAATTGCCCAGCATAGATATCTGATACTCTTTTTCCTCTTTGGTTGCCCTTATTACCTCTTTCGGAAGCACTGTTGGTGACCCTTTCGAGCTTAAAAATGTGTTTACTCCAATAATTGGAAAATCACCGTTGTGTTTTAAAGTCTCGTAATACAACGATTCTTCTTGAATTTTCGACCGCTGATACATGGTTTCCATGGCGCCCAACACGCCACCTCTTTCGGTTATTCTATCAAACTCTGAAAGAACGGCTTCCTCTACCAAGTCGGTTAACTCTTCGATGATAAACGAACCTTGAAGTGGGTTTTCGTTTTTGGCTAAGCCCAGTTCCTTATTGATGATCAACTGTATAGCCATTGCCCTTCTTACCGATTCCTCAGTAGGAGTTGTAATAGCTTCATCGTAAGCATTGGTGTGCAAGGAGTTGCAATTGTCATAGATAGCATACAAAGCTTGAAGTGTAGTCCGAATGTCGTTGAAGTCAATCTCTTGTGCATGCAAGGACCTACCCGAAGTTTGGATATGGTACTTAAGCATTTGAGCTCTTGCATTTGCCCCATATTTTATCTTCATGGCTTTTGCCCAAATCCTACGGGCTACTCTACCAATTACCGCATATTCTGGATCTATCCCGTTTGAAAAGAAGAACGAAAGATTAGGACCAAAATCATTGATGTTCATGCCGCGGCTCAAATAGTACTCTACATAAGTAAAACCATTGGACAGCGTAAAAGCCAATTGTGTTATTGGATTTGCCCCCGCCTCAGCAATATGATACCCAGAAATAGAAACCGAATAGAAATTCCGAACATTCTTTTGGATAAAATACTGCTGCACGTCGCCCATCAACCGCAATGCAAATTCGGTTGAGAATATACATGTGTTTTGCGCTTGATCTTCCTTGAGAATGTCAGCTTGAACTGTTCCTCTTACTAAGCTTAAAGTTTCGTTCTTTATTTTGGTGTAAACATCCAAAGGAAGCACTTGATCGCCGGAGACTCCCAACAACATTAAACCCAAACCATTATTTCCTTCTGGCAACTCTCCTTGGTATTTCGGACGTTCCGTCCCTTTTTCCTTGTAAATAGCTTCAATTTTCTTTACCACTTCCTTTTCAAGGCCATTTGCATGAATGTATTTTTCACACTGCTGGTCAATGGCTGCGTTCATAAAGAAGCCCAAAAGCATGGGTGCCGGACCATTTATTGTCATTGAAACCGACGTTTTGGGATCGGCAAGATCGAAGCCAGAATACAATTTTTTGGCATCGTCCATACAGCAAATGCTCACGCCCGCATTACCTATTTTTCCATAAATATCTGGTCGGTAATCAGGGTCGTTTCCATAAAGTGTGACGGAGTCAAAAGCCGTAGAAAGCCGTTTAGCGTCCAATCCCAAACTTACATAATGAAATCTTCTGTTGGTTCGCTCGGGTCCTCCTTCACCAGCAAACATTCTCGTCGGATCCTCGCCTTCTCTTTTAAATGGAAAAAGCCCGGCTGTGTAAGGAAATTCGCCAGGTACATTCTCTTGAAGACTCCATTTTAACACATCACCCCAAGCTTCGAATCGAGGCATTGCAATTTTAGGAATTTGAGAGTGAGATAGTGATTCTGTGTGTGTTTCGAGCGAAAGTTCTTTGTCTCTTACTCTGAATTTAAATATTGGATCTCGGTATTTTTTCACCTTGCTTGGCCACTCCTCAATCATTTTTAAATGATGAGGGTTAAAATCAAGTTTAAGGTTTTCGTACTCCTCCATTAGTCCTTTTACTATACGGTCTCTATCTTCCAGCGATGAGTCCTTAATACTTTGAATAGACGTATGAAGGGCAAATAACTTCTGAGCTATGGCAGATTGTACCAATACTTCTCGGTCATACTTGCGGTTGTTCTCCGAAATCTCCGACAGGTAACGGGTTCTATCTGGAGGAATAATGTAAATTTTCTCCGACATTTCATCGGTGATGTTAAATTCACTTTTTAAATCAGCTGAAGTACGTTCTACAATTTGATCCATTATGACCTTATATAAGGTATTCGTTCCGGGGTCGTTAAATTGAGAGGCTATGGTGCCAAAAACTGGCATTTCTGCCGTTGGTGTTTCAAATTTATTGTGGTTTCGTTGGTATTGTTTTTTCACGTCGCGTAACGCATCCAAAGCTCCACGTTTGTCAAATTTGTTGATAGCAATTACATCTGCAAAGTCAAGCATGTCAATCTTTTCCAACTGGGTAGCTGCACCGTATTCGGGTGTCATTACGTATAATGACACGTCAGAATGATCCAAAATTTCAGTGTCCGACTGTCCTATTCCAGAAGTTTCAAGTATGATGAGGTCGTAGTGTGCCGCCTTTAATATTTGTAGCGCCTCATTAACGTGTTTGGATAAGGCCAAATTAGATTGACGCGTAGCCAAAGATCGCATGTACACACGATCGTTTTTGATCGAATTCATTCTAATTCTATCACCCAATAAAGCGCCGCCTGTTTTTCTTTTTGACGGATCTACCGAAACTATAGCGATGGTTTTGTCCTTGAAATCAATTAAAAATCTACGAACCAATTCATCTACCAAGGACGATTTCCCCGACCCACCTGTTCCAGTTATTCCGAGAACCGGCGTGTCCATTTTACTGGCTTTTTCGTGAATTTCGTTTAATACCTTGGCAGATTTTTCTGGGAAATTCTCCGCCGCAGAAATAAGTCTAGCAATTGTCTTAACGTTCTTCTTGCTCAAAGATTGGGCTTCTCCATTTAACTTGTCTCCCAGAGGAAAGTCGCTTTTTTGAATGAGGTCGTTTATCATACCCTGAAGACCTAATTCACGCCCATCATCTGGTGAGTAGATTCTGGTAATTCCGTATGCGTGCAATTCCTCAATTTCAGAGGGTAGGATTACACCTCCTCCACCACCGAATATTTTAATGTGTGTGCTGTCTGCTTCCTGAAGCAAGTCATACATGTATTTGAAATACTCCATGTGCCCGCCTTGGTATGACGTTAAGGCTATGGCATTTGCATCTTCTTGAATAGCACAGTTTACAACCTCTTCTACACTCCTATCATGCCCCAAATGAATAACTTCAACGCCCGTTGCTTGAATTATTCTGCGCATAACATTAATTGCCGCATCATGTCCATCAAAAAGAGATGCAGCCGTAACGATTCTTATTTTGTTCTTTGGAGTGTAAGGTGCCGTTTTAATCATAACCTATTTCATATTTGGGACGCAAATTTAGGCCATCAAGAGCATTCAATTTACCCTAAGCCACAACACAAAAAGGTAAAGCGAACCATTAGATTCGTAAAACGAAATAAAAGTTTGGCGTTATAGGTGGCTCAACGAGAAGAACGAGATAAAAATTACACTGAGTTTATAGTATTTTAGTGCAATCAATGAAGCGCATTTATCATCACATTATTTCCTTGGTTTTACTGAGTTTTTCAGCTACCACTTTTGCCCAAATCGCTCAAGATTTGCACCCTTCTGACCCTTCTGCTGAAATCCAGCAAATCGAATCGTTGGAATTAACGGCATCTTCAAATATCATTTGTAACGGACATCCTGTTCAACTTACTTCGAATTTGCTTGAATCGGATGAATTTGAATGGACACCAAAAGAAGCTTTTATTAACCCAGAATCCAGAAACCCATGGGTAAGCTCTAAAAACGATGTTGTAGTTACGCTGACCGTAACCAGAAACGGCAAATTACTTCAAACATCCCTTGCCTTAAAAAGTGAGTCGGTAATGGCCGAGTTTGAAGCCAGCCCAGAAAAAGGATCAGTTCCCTTATTGGTTAGTTTTAAAAACACAAGCCAAAATGCCATTAACTACTACTGGGATTTTGGAATTGAAAATTCAAGTGAAAGCAGTCCAGAGATCATATTTAGAGAACCAGGCACTTATTCAGGTATGCTTGTAGCCGTAGGCGCGAAGGGTTGTAAAGATACCGCACGAATCTCAAACCTAAAGGTTTTTGAAGAGGCCAAATTTTTTATTCCAACCACATTTACTCCCAACTTTGATGGATTAAATGAAACTTTTGAAGTGAAGTCAAAAAATGTGGCGAAGTACCGTTGCGAAATCTTCAATTCCACTGGTGAAAAAATATTTACGATCACACAACCAGGTGAATATTGGGATGGAACCTTTAATGGATATCCCGCTCCTTCGGCTCCCTACGTATACCGAATTCAATATACCGACCTTTCAGGTGTGGTTCGAAAATTAGTTGGATCGGTCGAATTGAGGCGGTAATGTATTTTTCATTTCACTATCCAACTCCTCAAAACACAGTTTAACCCCATCTAACAGCTCTTGCTTTAAATCTGGTTGAGAAGCTAAATACTGTTTCATTTTCTTTTTATTATTTCCCAAATCTTCAATGGTTTCTAAGATGTCATTAAAATGATCGACTCCCATAATATTCAAAGGTGCTTTCATTTTGTGAGCCATCTTAGCTAAGTTTTTGTAATCCCCTTGACCTAAATACTCATTAAAACTTTCAACGTACTTGGGCATATCCGAACGAAAGGCAATGGCCATGCCCTTCAGAAAATTATTGTCACCATTGGCAAGATTTTTTAACGCCGTTAGATCGATGAGTTGATAGGGCTTCTTCTCATCTAATTTTTGAATCGGCGACTCTGGTTCGCAAAGTAGCAACGTTAAAGTGTGCGCCAATTCCTCCTTTTTAATTGGTTTCTTTAGTATTTCAGACATTCCAACAGCCATATACCTATCTCGCTCATCCTCTAAGATATGAGCTGTAAGTGCCACAATAGGAATTTTAGACCTTGTGTCGGGTAATTTCTTGATTAACCTGGTGGCCTCCAAGCCATCCATTATCGGCATTTGCACATCCATTAGCACCACATCAAAATGAAATTGGCGTATGAGTCCCAATGCTTGTATTCCGTTTTCGGCCTCCTTCACATTCATTTTTAAATCATGGAGAATTTTTGTGGCCAGCAACCTGTTGTTGCGGTTGTCCTCAACCAAAAGCACGTTTTTACCTGCTAATAAGAACTCCTTATCATGGTTTTCTTCAGTTTCTACAATTTCACTCTCGTCTCCCACCATTACGGGTAGTATAACGGTGAAGGTGCTGCCCACATTAATTCGGCTTTCTAGGGTAAGTTGCCCATCCAGCAAATGCACCAAATGATTGACAATGGAAAGCCCTAAGCCCACCCCTTCAAATGGCCTTGACACCGAACTATCAACTTGGGTAAAAGATTCAAGAATATTTTTATGTTCGGATTTAGGAATTCCGATACCGCTATCCTTTACACTCAATTTCAAAAAAAGCTTTTCATCTTCCGCTTTCTTCAATAATTCACATGATAAAGCAACTTCTCCCATTTGGGTGAATTTAATGGCGTTATCGATGAGGTTAGAGAGTATTTGAAATAGCCTCAGGTTATCCGAAACCACAATCCTCGGTAAATTATTAATCCCAGAAACTACAAAATCAAGGTTTTTCTCTTTGGCCTTTATTGCTTGTTGATTCACGACGGTGCGTATCAATTTTCTCAAATTAAAATTCACAAATTCCAATGTAATGTCTCGCGATTCTAATTTCGACACATTAAGCACCTCATCTAGTACCATAAGTAAACGCTCTGCCGAACTTGATATAATTTCAGCATATTCTGAATGCTCCTTGTCCAATATATGTGAATCTCTCAGCAATTTAGAGAAACCAACAATGCTGTTCATTGGGGTCCTTATTTCATGACTCATATTCGCCAAAAACTCCTGTTTTATTTTGGCACTAGTTCTGGATTTTTGAAGGGCTTGCAATGCATCTCTTTTGGCTTTTTCTATTTCAGTAACATCTTGTAAGGTGCCATATACTATTACACTCCCATTTTTAACAACCCGCTTACCAATTCCATTTACATCAATTACCTCATTATCGCCGCGTAGTATTTGATAATTCATATTAAAAGAATCACCGGTTTCAATGGTGTTTCTGAAGCCTTTTAATACATCTTTTTTATTTTCAGAAACAATTAAATCACTAAATGCATCTAAAGAAGCAAAATACTCTGCACTTCGACCTAATATGGAAAGAAGCTCCCTCGACCAAACCACATTCTGGTTTTCGACATGGTATTCGAAACTTCCAACTTTGGCCATCTCCTGCGCAATCCTCAAGTTTTCTTCACTTTCTTTTAATCGCAGTTCAATTTCCTTTCTTTGAGATATATCTTGAAAGATGACTATGGCCTGCAACACCAAATCCTCAGAATTAATAGATGGATTAATGTTTACCAAATACCATTTAGTTGAATTTGCAGGATAATTCCACTCGAATAAAATGGGTTGTTTTTTAATAATGGCACGATCCAATTGTTGAACAAGCGCTAAACCCGCCTCGGAGCCAAATAAATCTGCCATGGTGGAATTATATGAATCTGATTGAATTTTCAAAAATTTGGATGTAAAAGGAAGGTTGGCCCATATTAAAGCATGACTCGAATTGAAGATGGCCAACATGGCATTCGATTGCTTTATCAAATTTGAAATTTCCAATGTCTGGCTAGTGTACATGGTGAGTTCATTTTTCGGAAAAGTGAGGCAAAAACAACTATTTTCCTCTAATTTTAGCCACTTACATCGGATTTTAATCTCTTTTTTTATGTGCGTAAAAATAAATTCTCCCTTCGCGTCATTAGTCTGACAGGAGCCCATTAGCTGCGTAAATAGCTCCCCTTCTAGACCTCCATCTAACTGACTTTTAAACTGTTGATATTCCCAATTAGAATACAGCAGATTTCCCACCTCATTAAAAACAAGAGATGGAGAATCATTTAGTTCCAGTAATCGCTCAATATCTTTTGATAAACTATTCATATAAGAGGCCCACAAATTATACTTTTATGATGTGAAGCACCTATTTTTGGTGAAAGAAAAACACTAATATTTTATGAATTGCGTAGTTGTTGATGATGAGGCATTATCCCGAAAAGTATTGGAAAAATGCATCTCCGACACAGATTTTTTAAACCTTGTTGGCTCCTATTCAAGCACACTTGAACTTACTAAGGCGCTAAAGGCAAAAAAAATTGACCTCATTTTCCTCGATATTCAAATGCCAGAAATGACGGGAATTGAATTCGTAAGAACGATAAAAGAAATCCCGCAAGTTATTTTTGTAACCATTAAAACCAGCTACGCCATTGAAGCCTTTGAAAACGATGTAACCGATTATTTGGTAAAGCCCATATCATACGAACGATTTTTAAGAGCCGCCGAAAAAGCCCAAAAAATTCATGATGTATTTGGAGATACTAATCCTGATGAGAATATTATTTATGTGAAAAGTGACTCGAGGTTAATCAAAGTCGATTTTAGTAAAATCACACACATTGAAGCCTTGGGGGACTACGTAAGAATTCACACAAAAAGCGGAAAATACACGGTGCTTTCCACTATGAAGGCCTTAGAGGCAAAATTGCCAAGCAATGACTTTATGCGAGTACATAAGTCCTTTATTATTAAGATTGATAAAATTTTAAAAGTTGAAAAAAACGTGATTTACCTCGAAAACACCAGTATTCCGGTGAGTAGAACCT
Source organism: Flavobacteriales bacterium (assembly GCA_020435995.1). Classification (GTDB taxonomy): domain Bacteria; phylum Bacteroidota; class Bacteroidia; order Flavobacteriales_G; family Salibacteraceae; genus JAGQYO01. Next base: position 12,735 of record JAGQYO010000050.1, read on the forward strand.
ACAAGGATGTTCTCAGAGATCGGCTACCTCTATTTTAAGCCTCAATAAGTAAACATCGACTTCCTCAATCAATCCCAAGGCCCTTGTTTTAAACATCTTAAATTCTTTTATTAATGCGCTTTCAGAGCCAGAATCAACATCCAATTCAAATTTCGAAAATTCGTTCATGAAGATTTGATTGGCAATAACATCAAGGGCAGGCTTAATTTTTCGCAAAAGATTTAAAACGCGTACCTCATTTCGATCATTAACCGCCAATTCAATATTTCGAATATCCATGAGCAATTCATATTTCAACGAAATCAACACTTCGGTTAACACCAAGGTATCGTTTCCAAAAGAAGAGTCTAACTTTTCTTGTGATAGAAAACTGAAATTTGCGTTATTTTTACCTTCTGAAGCCAAGCTTTATCGAATAAACATCTCGTTAACAAAGAAACCTTAACTACTTCTGAGAACCGAGCGGGTAAATCGAATAATTTCGTCTTTTATCTGGGTAAGGTTATAAATCGCCCAAACAAATACAAAATGGAAATAAGAAAGTGGCTTCTGGGACTTATCATTTTAGCAATCGTAAGTGCTCCTGTTCTTAGCATCTTGGTTTGGTATTTTAGTCCAAAATACCCAATTAATGTGATGATTGTGGACAAAACAGTGCTTACACCTGATGGCAATGAGCACCGTAGTTTTAATTGGGTATTGAAACATCACAAATATGTAAAGCCCGATTACAGCTTTTATGAATTGGAAGATTACCGAGGCTTTTTTCCTTTAGACAGTGAAAAATTCTACATCGACGACTTAGATTTATACTCAGATTCGCAACTCGATAGCCTGAGCGATACCCTGGATATGGTGTATTTTACGGATACCTACGGAATTTATTTCAATGAGTGGTATAGGCATAAGGACGAAACTGAACATTCGGAAATTGTATATGGTCGAACTTCGGAAAACGACTTTGAACTCATGCAGAAGATGCATGAAAAACAAAAACTGATCTTAACCGAATTCAATACAATCGCCTCTCCCACTAGCCAGAAAGTGCGAAAAAAAATGGAAAAAGAATTTGGCGTTAAATGGTCAGGGTGGGTTGGCCGTTATTTCTTTTCATTGGACACAACCAAAAATCCAGAGCTTCCCAAATGGGTAGTACGGCTCTATAAAGAACAATATGGCGGCGTTTGGCCTTTTTTAAAATCAGGAATTGTATTCGTTCACGATGATGAACGGATTTGTATTCTTGAAAAGGAATTGGATCTAATTCACGAAGTTCCCATCATCAATACACAAAAATATTATCAAGATTTTTACGGAGTGGCAGAACATATAAGGTATCCGTTTTGGTTTGATATCTCCTATCTAGAATATGACGACCTGGTGGTTTCTACCTATAAAATACACACCAATGAGCGAGGCGACTCGCTATTGGCAAGGCACAAAATACCCACTGAATTTCCAGCCGTTTTGGGTGATCATATTATCAATAGATTTTACTATTTCGCGGGCGATTTTGCAGATAATCCGATTCCCCTGTCAGCGGTTTATTCTAGAGGAATAGAATATTTAGATTTCTTTTTGTACGAAAACAGTGACCTCGCCGATCGTAAAAAATTCTTTTGGCGGTATTATCGACCTTTGATGGTAAAAATAATGGACGACTACTACGCGAATATCAATTATGATAAGATAGAGAACTAGGTTTTACTTTGCGCGGTAAAGCCAAGCTTTGTCATTCATATTAGACTTGATTCCAGCCAAGTAAATTTTTGCCTTGGCATCATCATTAAAACTATTGTAGGTAACTCTATAATAGCCATCTGAATAGATCATCACCTTCTTAGAAAAACCCATTATTTCAAGTTCTTCCCACATTTCGTTGGCCTTGGCTTCGGTTTTATAACTACCAGCTACTATATATATATAACCCGGTTTTGGCGAAACCGCTCTTGTATTAGCACTTGGTTTGTTATTGCTTACCGCTGTCTTTGTTTTCGCAGGCTTGCTCTCCTTTATTGGCTCTGGCTTCTTTTTAGGTTTTGTCTCTACGCTTTTCTTTTTTTCAGGAGTCTCCTTATTATTAGAAGTTGCGTTTTTAGAGGCCTTTTTTTCTTTGGCTGTTTTATTTATTTCTTTCTCGTGTCCCCCATCTTCGGTTAGTAAAACGGGTTCAGAAATAGATTTATGCTTCTCCTCTTTTTCCTTTTTTTCCTTCGCCGCTTTTTGTTTTTCCAAGGACCTTTCAAGCGTGCGCTTTAGAAAATCCCTTTCTTTTTTTACCACAATCTTACTTGCTTGTTGTTCAGGTAAGAATATGGTTTTAATCTGCTTGCTTACCGTTAGCTCATCCTTGGTAAGCAAGGCATCCAAATCGATCACCAAATAAAGGCAGAGAGCCAGAACAGCCACTGCTCCTGTTGCCCAAGTCGTGAACGAAGAATTGATTTTAGGATTCTTTTTACTAGGAGCAACGGTTTTAACTACCTGTATTTTTTTGGGTTGTGACTGTTTTTCATCGGGAATACCTTCGGCAACAGCACCTTCACCCTCTGTTTTTGGCTTGGTGGCAGCATTGGCATTAAAACCCTTACGGGTCATCTCACCCCACGAAGAGCGGCCCATAAAATAATCTATGTTGCCCATCACTGCTGAGTGAACAATAAATGGGTGATAGATAAGTGGTTCAATCAAACCTACTTTTAGCAAAGCCAGCAAATCCCGCTTTCGGGTGTAGTTGTGGTAGGTTATTTCTTCAATGAGTAAAGACAGTACCGAAAAGCAAATGCTAAAGCCAAACACCAAAAACATCATGAGCATAAAAAAGCTCCAGTTTACCAACCCAACCAAGGCCAACAAAAAGAACAGTGAAAGTCCAAAAGCCTCCAACAATGGGGCTAAATACTCAAAAAGTAGCCAATAAGGATAAGACAAGGACCCCAGCATCTTGTATTTAGGATTGAACAACATCCCCCTGTGTTTCCAAAGCGTTTCGATGGTTCCTCTGGTCCATCTGTTCCTTTGCCTTCCCAAAATATTCCACGTTTCAGGACACTCTGTCCAGCACAGTGGGTCTGGAATAAAAGCAACAGTATATTTTCGTTTTTGCTCGAGCATGAAGCGGCGCATACGCACCACGAGTTCCATATCTTCACCTACCGTATCGTGATCATAGCCACCTACTTCTATGGCGATTTTTTTATTAAAAACCCCTAAGGCACCCGAAATAAGGATAAGCCCATCCATAAGGCTCCAAGCCATTCTTCCCAAAAGGAAGGCTCTGATATATTCCAAAGATTGAGATCGGGCGATATAATTCTCTGGAACCTTCACCTCCAAAAGCCGCCCATCTTCAATAACACAGCTGTTGGCTATTCGAATTACACCACCCGTTGCTACCACTTCACGCTCTTGCTCGTCCATAAAAGGTTTCATAAGCTTGAGCAGAGCATCTTGCTCCAACACGCAGTCCACGTCAATACAGGTTACGTAATCGTAGGTAGCCACATTTAATCCCACATTAAGGGCATCCGATTTACCTCCATTTTCTTTGTCTACAAGCAACAATTGCCCAAAAGCCTTATTCCTCGATTTGTAGATACCTCGAATAGGCTTGGTTTCTATTTTAGGATCAATGGCATAGTCCACCAAAACCATGTCATACTCGTCAATACATTTTTGTAGGGTGTCATCTTTGCTGCCATCGTTGATAATGATGACCTCAAAATTGCTGTAATGGATAGATAAAATTGACCTTACATTTTCAATAATGGTTGCCCCCTCATTATAGGCAGGAGCTAGAATACTTACAGAAGGTGCAAAATTGGTATTGAGAATATCCTTGTAATCTACAAAGCTATTTTTGTGTAAATACTTTCGAACTGAAATAAACGATAAGATGGCCAATGCGAGATAGGATACCATAATGGAAACCGAATAAACGTAGAGGAGGTTGTAGAAAAACTCCACCATGTAATCCCATACCGAGGTATCAAGATCAAATTCTTTTGTCAAGAGCGTGAAGTACAATCTCATTGTTTTTTGGGTATTTCAACTCCCTGGTTTTCAAAACATTTAATATCGGTATCCCGCCCAATTTTCTCAATGCCATAGCTGAATGCATGGCAATATCAAAATCTTCCTTTTGTTCAATTTCATCCCTAAACAAATTGAGATTACTTGTGTCGCCCAATGCTGCTAAGGCATCGATTATAGCAATCTGAACTTCTTTTCGCGCATTGGGATAAAACCTTCTCATTGAAGGACAGGCTTCCCTAAATTCTAAACTAATAATGCAGTCGATTCCTTTAATTGTAACGAGAGAATTTGAATGATTAAGCAATCCAATAAGTTTGGGCGCTACTTTAAACATTCTAAATTGGGTGATAATTTTACAAGCGAAAATCACAACGCTGTCGTTCTGAGAATCTAACCAATTGGAAACATCTGGTAATTCCTCAGGAATAAATCGTTCAAGCTTTTCTAACAATACCAATTGATCCCATTCGCTAATAGGTTGCGTAAGTTCCTCAACAAAACTCAAGGATCTTGCCCCGCCCAATTGTACCGATGCATATTGCGCCTCCGATCTCAATACCTTGTTCGAGTGATCAACATAATTCAAAACTAATTTGAACTTTTCGCGGATCCTAAGTTCCGAAAGCTCTCTAAACGCGCGGGCTTTGACCCACCATTCGCCCTTTTTTACATCTTCAACCGCAAAATCTACCATGTTGGTATCGCGGTAAAAATGCTCTAATATTTCGGCACTTGTTCCAGTAACTCCTTGATGCATTTCCACAATGTTTTCGACAAGCGTTCTTCTTTCCAATTTAGAACTCTTTCTTCCATTGTATTTCCCTATTAAGGTTTTGTATTTAGGCTGCCCTACTTGGTATTCAGGTTCAAACACCATTTGTACCAACATGTGCTGATATGCCTCTCGGATTTTCTTCTTTTGTTTTTCAACTCGGTTTTTATACGTTCTACTTATAAGGATACCTATCAGCAGCAATATGGAAGTAAATACCAATAAAAAAATAACCCCACTCACAAATCGATGAGCAAAGTCTAAGGTATTGTAGTAGTCCCAGATTCTTCCTAAAATCTCCACCAGAGTCCGCCGTTTAAACTGAGTATTTGAAAATCAGGTATTTGTTTAGGGCTGTAGTGTTCATACAATACCCACGCTTTAATATAAAAATGCTTTGAAAGACTTTGCTGATACGTAAGTCCAGCATTGTATGACCTTGAATCATACAATTGCTTGTACACCTGATCGAGGTAACTGTTATCTGGGTTGGCTCCCCCACCTAGAGATAATTCTAGGAAAGTGAATCGCGATAGAAAAAACCGTCTTGCTCTAAACACATAAGATTGGGCAATTCCATTGTCTCCACTTGAAATAAACGGACGAATCGAAAACCACCAATTGCCCGGATAATTACCAATGCTACCTGTATAAATTGTTACGTTGGTGCCAGTATAACCCATGTACCTAATTCCAATTGATGCCTCAAAGTTTAAAGGTAGATTTACAAATGGCTCTACGCTCCATCGATATTTTGGAAATAAAAATTCATTAGAAATCCCCCCGTTCAAATACACATAAAACAAATCGTTGATTACCGCATATCCATCCAATTCAAACTGAATACCCTGCTTGCCAAATCGATCGGCAAAAGAAAGTCTCGCAATGGCCGAATGACGCCGTATTTTACGGAAATATTCGGCTGTTACCCTGGTAAGGCCATAGGCATCATTTATGTTATTAAAAAAGGCATCATAACCCACATAGGCCGCCACATAATTCAACAACATATTCTCTTCAATATCCTTCCGTAAGTCGAGTAAATCCGTATTCGCGGTATCCAAGGCAATGGCCGTATCCAAAGTGGCGAGTGCCTTTTTCTTTTCGTACCACGATTGGTGAATAATGGCTTTGGTATAATACAAATCGGCCTCTTCTGGATGCTGCTCTATGAAGCGCTCTGATAATTTCATGGCTTTGTTGGTCTGGCTATCCCAATAATGAAACTTGGTGTACATCACCTTTCCGGCAACATCTAGTGAATCCGCGTCCTCTTCTGATGCAGCAAGTTCTTCAATGGCCTTTTTATATTTCTTTTTTCCGGCAAACGAAAGCACCCTAAGTTTCTTAAACTCTGGATCTGCTGGATATTCTGGCTCCAGTTTGTCGGTTGCTGAAAGTACTGAATCGTAATTCTGCTGTGCCAATTGAGAGTTGAGCCCCACCGACCAAGCATCATAATTGAGAGAATCACGGGTGATGATTTCATTCACCAAAGAATCGCATGGTGGGAAGGAGTCCAATCTCAAAAATGCCTTCGCCATCATAAGTTGGAGCGGAACATCGTCATGATAAAGTGACAGGCCTTCTTGGGCCGACCAAATGGCTGTATCATTATCGCTTTTCCATAAAAATAAGTTGGTTCTTAAATGATGTGCTGGTAAAAAGCTGGAATCCATATCAAACACAGTATCCAATTCAACCAAGGCTGGATCATACTGCGAAATCTTGCTTTTTAATTTCGACCTTGTAACCCTAAGTTCTTTGTCATCCGGGTTCAATACGATTAGGCTATCTAAAATTTTATGGGCATCATCTATGGAATCGATTTGCATGAGCACCGCTATTTTGCTTTTTTGCTCAGGCAAAGCGTCGTTGTATTTATTTATAGAAGAGTCGTTGAGTTCAATAGCCTCTTCGTATTCACTAAAATCGGATTTGGCTTTAGACAGCTCCAAAATCAGCTCCCTATCGCCAGGGAATTTACTCAATCCCCTCATACAAACGGCCTTAGCTATTTCTGGCTGTCCACTCCATCGCTCAATGGTAGACCATAAAGTAAATACTGGCTTGGCCTCCGGAAATTCCGAATTAAGTGATTGGCATTCTAAACTGGCTTTTTCGAATTGTTTGTCCCAAGAAAGCACACGGGCTTTTAAAAGGCGGCCATCAAAGTGATCCGATTTAGCTGCTATTAATTCATCTAAGATAGTAAGCGATGTTGCTCTATCACCCGCAAAGGCGGCGTTTCGAGCCTTGGTATACATAGCGTCTAACTCGGCTCCAGTTTGTGCGGAAAGCTCCGAAAGACCAAAAACGGCCCAAACCAAGAGCGATGAACAAAGTATTTTAAAATATTTTTGACTTAACACTGCCACGAAATAGATTTAAATCTACATTGATTAATGAGGTTGCAAATATCAACTTTTGACCATTATACTGCTTCCACTTTCTGTTATCCTCCCTATAAGACGATATTCTACTCTTCAACTATTTATCTTAAGGCCACTAAATGCCTGATAATTAGTAAGAATTTAAAAACACAAATGTCATTGCTCTTTGCGTCTATCTTACTTACGTTTGAAGACTAAAAAAATTAAACACATTGACAGAAACGTTAGCTTGTATTATTGTAGAAGATGAAATCATTCACAGAAAGTCATTAGAGGCAATGGTAGCTCGCGTTCCATACCTCAATTTGATAGCCAGCTATTCAACTTTTTTTGATTTCAATTTCTCAAATAAAAAAAACCAAGCGGACCTTTTGTTCTTCGATATTCATGTTTTGAATGAATCGGGCTTGGATGTAGCTAAAAACTATGTGGGAAAGGGCAAAGTAATTTTTACCACTTCACTTCCACAACACGCACTAGCTGCTTACGATTTGGGAGCGCAAGATTACCTTCTCAAGCCATTTGGCTTCGAACAGTTTGAAAAAGCAGTAAGCAAAGCCAAAGAAATTCTGATTCACGAGTCTACCCTTTCACAGGAAACCCTTGAAGGAATTGCCATTTCTGACATTTTGTATATTCAATCTTTGAACGATTTCTTGGTCATTGTATATAACGGTGGTCGAAAAGAAGTGCGTTTAACTTTAAAAGGCATTTTATCGAGCTTGGATAAAAATACATTTGTGCGCGCTCACAAGTCGTTTATCGTTAATGTGACAAAAATTGATTTTATAAATAAGCTCACAATCCATATCGGTGATCATAAAATTCCGATGGGGAAAGCGCGAAAAAATGAACTGCTCGAAAAGCTGAAATTACTTTAATGCCAGAAGGTAAACCAAAAATATTAGTTGTTGAAGACGAAGCCATGCTTCTCAAAACCATTGAGTTTAGGCTTAAAAAAGAAGGCTTTGAGATTGTTACTGCCACCAATGGCAAAGTGGCTAAAGAGATGATTCCCATAGAACTTCCCGATCTTATTGTATCGGATATTATGATGCCCTACGTTTCGGGATTGGAATTGGTAAAGCACGTAAAAGACTTTAAAGAAAAAGACATTCCGGTTATTCTATTAACCACCCTGCGCCAAGAAAACAATGTAATGAAGGCCTTTGAGCTTGGAGCCGACGAATTTATGACCAAACCCTTTAGTCCGGCCGAGTTGGTGGTAAGAGTAAAAAGGATCTTACAGCGAAAGGGCTTCAAAATGGATTAATCATGGAAGATGCTGATTCAATATTGATTATTGAAAGTGGCTCTACTAAATCCGATTGGGTGTGGGTTGATAAAGGCAATACACAGCAATTTACCACGCCGGGTTTTAATCCATTTTATCAATCTTCTGAACAAATACTTTCTGAATTACAAAAAAACGAGGCGCTTGCACAGTTATCGTCATTCGACGGAAATATATTTTTTTACGGCGCCGGCTGTTCCGACGAGGCGCATTGTGAAGTTGTAAAAAACGCTTTTAAAACACACTTCCCACAAGCCAACATAGAAATCCAACACGACCTCTTGGCTGCGGCTAGGTCATGCTACAAAACCGAACCCGTAGTTATAGGAATTCTCGGCACTGGCTCCAACTGTTGTTTTTTCAATGGCGAAACACTTGTTCAGGAAACCCCTTCTCTTGGTTTTCTATTGGGTGACGAAGGCAGTGGGTCCTATATCGGCAAAGGTTTTATTGCATCATACCTTTACGGACAAGTACCGCTATCCATAGCCACGAAATTCAATGACCAATTTAACCTAAGCAAAACCGACATCCTTAACCAAGTGTACCACACCACTAAACCCAATACATACCTCGCCCAATTTACAGCATTTTTAGGTGCGTGTAAAAATGAAGAATTTGTTCAAGATTTAGTTTGTGATGCCTTTCGGCAATTTGTAAGAAACCACGTTTTGGCCTACAAATCACATTTTCCTTGCAAAATCTGCTTCGTTGGTTCGGTCGCCTTTCATTTTCAAAATACGCTTATGGAAGTAATTGAAGAATATGGACTTGAAATGGGTACGATTAATCAATCACCATTGGAGGGTTTGGTGGGGTATCATCTACGAGAATAGTCAATAACCTTAATCCAATCAATGTGTTTAGAATAAACGATTTGCAAGATTTGGATTCAATGTGTTTCTATGTTTAATGATTCGAATAAAAAAAATCCAAATGTTTCGTGTAAGCAAATTGTTCATTCAGTTAAAGACTGAAATACTTATATTCAAAGAAGTGAAGTTCGCTCTTATAGAAAATGTAAACTTTACCTTAAGAACAATGAAGAGAAATTGAAAGAAATAAAAAAATATTAAAGTACAAAAGAAGATTTTTGACTATTCGAGAATAGCTTAACATCCAAAAAGTGGGTCGAACGAAAATCTTAAACTCGATTAATAATGGAACGCAGATTATCTTTTTTCATTGGAGCTTCTGACAATCTAAAGACTTTGAATTTAAGCTTTCTGGGTTATAAAATAATTGGCGGTTCAGACCAGAGGGAGTTGATTCAATATTTACACAAAATTAATATGGGCTCTAATTTGCTTCAAGAGTTAAAATCCGATATAAACTATATTCAAGGAGCCACTCTTGAAGACATCCATGGAATTGTACCAATCAACTTTCGCGATGTTAAAGACCCTAATAAGAAAGAGCTAAAACTTCTTGTACAAATACTAAGAGTGATATTTGACTTTGATTTCTCTCTTGCATTGGAACCGATCCTAATAAAAAACGGAACCCATTATGATCTCAATGTTTGCATAATTGGTAGTCGTCAATACAACTTCTTTGAAAAGAACTCAATTAGAGTATCCAATTGGGATAATTCTAAATTTAAAGGAGTTTCAATCTTTCTGAAGAAGAAATGGGCTTTCCTCAATAAAAAACAAAGTGAATATATAAGATTCTCAATTGAAAATTATATTGTCAGTTTAAATACGGAATACGCCAGTTTTAAATTTTTATCTCTTTGTTCGGCTCTTGAAGGATTCATAAATCAAGCTCCGGAAATAAGTTTTAGACTTAAAAGGACTATATCAATATTGGTGGGAAAGTCACCAAATGAAGCTCAAATCATTTATCTCCTATTGGATGATGTTTATAAACTTAGAAGCAAAATTACACATGGAAATCGAGTTGATACCGGTAAAATAGAATCATACCTGCCTCAGTTGAGGGAAATAACTAGAAGAGCCATTTTTGAAGTCATTGTATTCGAAATACCATCAAATGAAAAGCTCGGGGAGAAAATCAATAGTCTTGGATTTGGTGATTGGAAGAAAATAGGAAATAACAAATGCTCGAGCAAATTTTACACAGAAAAATCAGAAATTCTTAAATCGCTATTTAATGGTAAAAGTTTATAACTAGTAAAATATTTTATTGATAAATAAACATAATAAATGGTCAGAAAAAACTTTTACAACTACCTGATAATCAATTTTTTCCAATAACTATCCGTTTTGCTTTTTATTTCTAAAAAATATTCCCCAGGAGAAAATTCAATATCAAGTTCAATGCATACTTGAGTGTTCATCACGTTTTGTCTTAAAAGCAATCTTCCATTGGCAGAATATAAATTAATATCTATAACTTCTAAATCTCCAACATCGATATTAATTTGGCCTAAACTTGGATTTGGAAATATTCGAATTTTATCTTCGTATTTAGCTTGAAATTCAACTGAAAAGGCTGTATCCAAAAGAAGTGGACTAACGTCTCCCCAATTAACCCAATATATTGCACCATTCTTATTTAACCTTTGTACACCTTCTCCCGGATCAACATCCACTTGAACCCCGTTCGTGGCCCCAACAATTGAAATTGTACTATCTGAATTAATAAAAACTTCATTAACTTCAATATAATTTTCAAAGGATTCAACCCAGATTAACATTCCTGAAGAATCATATTTTGCAATATAACCAGAGCCATAAGTCCCTGCAGTGTCTAAAACCAAATTGCCAATTGGATTAAAATTAACAACATGATTATAATTGCCTCCCAAATAAAATTGACCGTCCTTTTGAGCTGATATTTCCACTCCACGTAACCAACCATTTCGAGAAGTGTCTAAATATTTTAGTGAATTCATAAAACTTAATCTTCCCTCTTTAGAAAGTTTCCCAAAAAGAGCAGTGCTATTCGAGGTTGAACTAATTTTATTTTGAGAATTCCCTTTTAAAAAGGATATTGAATCTCCCCTAAAATATCCAGTAAAAAATACGTTGTCCTGTTCGTCAACATCAACTTCCAGTATTCGACCTACCCGACTACAAAAAATATTATAATTCCACATGAAATTTCCGACAGAGTCATACTGAGCTATAAACATATCTTCAGCAATAGCTGATAGCTCCTTTTTATTTGCTGAGGGGTCAAAATCCATTTTACCTTCAAACCAACCGGTAACTAGAATCTCTGTTTTGTTATTTATTGTCATACGATATGCTCTTGAAACGTCAGTGGCCGTATCACCGCCTATAGATTTAACCCATTTAAACAAACCTAAAGTGTCATAACATGCTATAAAAGTATTTGCCCCTCCTAAAGCATGAACTCGTGATAAAGGATCCATATTATCCAACTTCACAATATCATTGATAGTACCACATAAAATTAACCGTGACCCATCGACTGCCATATCATAAACACCAATACTTCCTGAGTCCTGTTTTTGAATATTAATCCACTCTACTTTTCCTGTAGCCCCTAATCTTGATAAAAAATCAGCCCTTCCTGGATAGTTGTATCGATATGTCGAATCTTTGGAATGAATCCAAAGAGAATCCTTAAAATAGCCCTGAAGATACGCACTTCCATCATCACCTAAAGTGTAGGACAATAGACTAAAACTGTAATTTTTACTCTCAAAATGAGTTGCCCAATTTAAGTCTCCATTAATACTATAATTATTTACAAAAATGTTCTTTGAACCAGTCTGCCCTTCCAGAAAATATTTGCCAATATTTAAATCAAAGTCTTGCTTTCCTCTAAACTCACCTACAATTAAAATTTCTCCTTTCGAATTATTCTCAAATTGGGTCTCGAATGAAAGCCCTCCAGCATGAGCAGGAATCTCATAAAACCAATTAAATCTTTGGGCCTCCATCGTACT
>JAGQYO010000051.1 GCA_020435995.1 Flavobacteriales bacterium
GAGCTGCAATCAACCACATTTCCGCAAAATCGGGATACCATTTTTGAATGTCTTTACCTCGTAGAATGGGCTTTATTACCTCAGCATTTTTTGGGTCAGCTTTTATCAGTTCGTTTTTTATGTCTTTGGGTATGATAAAGGCTTCGTTAAGCCCGGTGAGTATTCCCCTATTTATCGTAATGTTCCATTTTTTTAACTGCACACCTTGTTGTTCTACCAATGATTTTATTCGCTGCGTATCGAGGTCCATGATTACCCATTCTTCATCGGCTTTAAAGGCCTCCACCTCGTGTGAGTTTTTGTGGATATAATTGGTTAGGGATGTGCCTCTTGGGTAGTTGGTATCAAACCTACAAGCCATTGTGCTGGGCTGTGGGTGGTTGTTTTGCAAGAGCAATATGTTGGTATCTACCGTGGCACTTTCAAAAATTTGCACGTTGCTAAAATCTATCACCAACAAAGGGTTGGTTTTTTTGGCAAAGTAGTTTCGGGTTTTTGCTCCGTATCCCGCGCGCATCCACTTGTTGGAGGTAATGTAGGTAAGCACACCATGTTTTCTGGCTCCATTGTTTCCTTGCATCAGTTTTATGCCTCGCTCATAAAACAGGGAGTAAATGTCTCCGGTACGTGCAAAAGTGTTGTAGTTATAGGCTTCGTACTTATTGGCCAACTTACCTCCATCTTTTTGTAGTTGTATGTAGGGTGGATTGCCCAAAACAATGTCAAAATCGTTGTTTACACCAAACATCCAATCGGCATTAAACCAATCGGAGCTTTTGTTTTGGTCATAAGGATCCCAAGCAGCAATGGCATCGGCAGCGCTCGGCGGAAAAAGTGCGTCCTTAAGTTCCAAAGCAATTTTTTGCCGGAGTTCCTCGTCTTCTTTTTGCCGTTTCTTTTTGGTTTCGCGGCTTTTTGCAACGAAATAGGCATCGCGAATTTTCCGGAGTTCTTTTTTGAGTATATACACTTCATCGGGTATAAACCTGCCATCTTCTAAGGGTATTAACGAATCGGCTGCTACGAAGCGGGTTTCGAGATTTGGAAGTGCCTTTATTCCAAAATTGGGTTGCGAGAAATCAATTTTTTGGTCCACAATGAGTGAAATAAAAAACCTCAATTTGCTTATCTGGCAAGCAATAGGTTGAATATCTACACCGTACAAACACTCTTCTAAAAGGTAAAGTTTACGGCCATAATCGGGGTTGTTTTTAAATGCCGCCTCTATGTCTTCTCGCCATTTTTGGCGTAATTCAAGATCTTCAATGCCTTCAATTTTTTCCAATTGCCTTGCCTTCCATCCTTTGTTATCGGGGTCAAGTTTTTTGAGCAATTCCACCATTCGCAATAGCGCACCCATAGGGTAAGCTCCCGTTCCGTTGGCAGGATCAATAATCTTTACATGATCGATGGCGTGAACCAAAGTTTCGGTTTGTTTTTTATCAAATGGATTTAGCGTTGTGTTGTAGTCAAACAGCAGGTTCAGGTTGGTTCTGAATAGATCCTTTTGTTCCGCTGAGATGCCTGACTCCTCAACCAACGCCAGCTGGCCTGATTTTCCTTGATTTCCAAAGGCATCCATTTGGCTTTTTCCAAATTCGTTGTAGGAGGTTACCTTTTCGCCTGTAAGTTTTTCAAGCAAATACGCTTTGAGTGCCTCATCAACTTGAAAGTTAACAATGTCTCGGGGGGTATAAAAACTACCTGTTTGATTGCGAGCGGGCGTTTGGGTTTCGGGGTTGTAACTGGCAAGCAGGTTTTCAAAAACTTTACCAAGCAGTTCCGGGTCAAGTGCTACCTCTTTTTCTAAAGGCGTATTTTCTTCTAAGGTAAAATTGTATCTATTCAGAATTTTAATGATCCCGTTCACAGGAACATCCTTCATCTTAGAAGAATTGTAAGCCTCCCTCAAATCGACCATTTGTGATTCCCAAAAAAGGTGATCGGGTACTGAAAGCAATTTTTCATTTTTTTCGGTTGTGCTAAAACAATCCACCCTCACGGCTTTATCGGTCAATTTATCGCGATAATCAAGGTTATCGAATAGCCCGCCATTCAGAAAAGGTATTTCTTCAAAAAGCGATAAGGCATTCTCTGGATCCTTAAAATAGCGTTTGTATCGGTAGTATCGCTGATCTAAAAACTCATCTCTGTCTCTTCTACCTTCTTTTACCCATCGGCGGCTATTTGGTTCGTCTTTGTTCATGCTGGTATTGAATGTGGCAAAAAACAGGTTTTGAAGTAAGGCTTTATAATAGGTTGAGTCATTTACATCAACTCGATTGAGTCGATCCAAAATTTCAGCTTCAAAAAGTGGATTTAATGCCTTTATTCTTTGCTTCAAAAACCAAACAAAAACCAATCGCGTTATGAGCCTGATTACACTTTTGGCCTTATGAGCTTTTACATTTTTAGGGTCTAGAGCTTCGGATTCCGAAATTCCTGGAAAATCAACGGTTTGAATAGCTCGATGATACCAATTGGAAAGTTCCGAATAAAATTCCTTGGTCAATTCATCCACCGAAAAGGCTTCAATAATATCTCGAAGGTTTTTTCGCTTACCGGAAATAAATTTTAGTCTCTCTATTGCGGTTCGGCACTTTTCACCCTTTCCGAGTAAATAAGTATATCGCTTAGGCTCTGTTTCAAAGTTGATAATTTGGCCGTCCTTATCTCTCATCCGAATTTCGGAAACGAAGGATAAGCGCCATTTTTCTTTTTGTCTAAATACGATTACCGCTCCATCAACATCATACTTATAAATCGAGCGTAGCATTTTTCTGAGTCCAACCCGGTTTCTCTCCAGTGCTAAATGCTCATCTATTTCAACCTCATAAAAACCAATTGTCTGTGAATCTGTAGTTTTCAAGCTACCCAATTCAAAGGCATCGCCTGCGCTTTCGAGTTTGTCGTTTAGCCCAATTTTCGGAGGTAGCGCATGAACTTTTTGGGCGCCAAATACTTCATGAATAATTTGTGTCCAATATTCTCTGCTGTACGCAGATTCTAGAATTGATTTGATTCGTTCCTCGTTCATTCCTTCAATTCCTTGATTTCGTTACGGACAAATTCTTCCAGTTGGTCTTTGCTCGGTAACTGAAGCATGTATTTGCTTACAAACAGGTTCTGATCCATTCCTGCAGTAGCGTATTCCACCAATGCTTCGTTTCGGTTGGTGACCAGCAAAATACCAATGGGGTCGTTGTCGGTCGGTTGTTTTATTTCTTGTTTGTAATAATTGAGGTAGGTATTGAGTTGCCCTGCATTGGCATGGCTAAATTCTTCTACTTTTAATTCTACCAATACATGACACTTGAGAATTCGGTGGTAAAATACAAGGTCAATAAAGAAGTATTCGTCGCCAATGAGAATGCGTTTTTGACGTGCTTCGAGGCAAAAGCCATTGCCCAATTCAAGAATAAAATCGCGTAGGTGCTCTACCAGTGCAGTTTCTAGGTCACTTTCCTCTACAGCCAACTTTTGCGGAAGTCCCAAAAACTCAAAACTGTAAATGTCCTTTATGAGTCCTCTGGGTTTGCTTGGAACTGTTTCGGCTTTTAGGCTTTTTATTAGCTGAGCAGGAGAAATGGACATTCCGCTTCTTTCGTATAATAGGGCGTTGATTTGTCGTTTGAGTTCACGCACGCTCCAGGTTCCTTTAATGCTTTCAATGGTGTAAAACTGGCGCTGTAGCCTGTCCTTTAATGGAAGCAATAAGGTTATATGGGAAAAAGATAACTGCGTGAGCATCTTTTGGGTAAGGTCTATTTCTTCTGAATGTGCTGTTTGGGTCAATAAGGCAGACGCTGTCTGCCCAATCTGTTCCGAATCTAAAAGGGCAGACAGTGTCTGCCCAATTTCTGGATTCGAATTTTGGGGTAGATGAGATTTGGCAGACGCTGTCTGCCAAATCTCGGGAAAGGTCAAAAAAAACTGTCGAAAAAGTTTCAGATTTCTGAAGGATAATCCTTTTTCATTAAGTTCTACTGCAACGGTTTCTAAAACACGCTCTCCGTATTCAGCTCGATCTTCACCATTTTGTTCGTATTCTACCAAATAGTAACCTATGACCCAGTTCCGTAAAGTGAGTAATGTATTTACAGCTTTATTGGCTTCATGCTTTAAGCCTGAGTCGAGCTGCGAAATGGACGATATTAGCTGGTTAAGTTTCATTCAGAAAACGTTTCGGTAATTACAATTTCGGGAGTGATGTGTCCGTCGTGTTCAATTCGTTCCGCCTCTTCTTCCTCAAACGCATCGTAAGATTTGGCCAATCCAATCAACAAGTTATCTACCTGCCCATAGGTTATTTGGCGTTTGTCCAATTGCCGTTTCATTTTCCTAATCTCATTGGGTAAGGGAGTGTAGGTGCCTTTATCAACCAATTCTTCCAAGGCAGTGCAAGCTTTTTTAGTTTGTTGGTTGGTGGTAAGTCCACGTGTTTCTCGAAGAAATTTACTCGCTTGCTTGCTGATTGCATCAGCCTTATCGCCAGTACTCACAGATTCAGATGTACTTCCAAGGTAATCACGCTCAAATTCCTGAATGGATTTTTGCACATGGTCGAAATGTATATCTGGAATAGGAACTCCATTCTCGGAAGGTTTAGCCTCAAATCGTTCAGCCGCTTCAATAAATGTAAGTGGTTTAATTTCCTTATCCCTAACCTCAAAAAAATCGGTTTTATAAGTTGACTTCAAAAACACCAAGGTAGTTTCATCCTTACCAAGAACTGCCTTGTTGAATTTTCTTCCAGTACGTGCTTTCATCGGAAAATTTTGAATTCGTTTGAATTCACCTGGGTTCTGATCCTTAAACTCCCGAATGAATCTCAGATAAAGGAGTCTTTTGTCTTCATCATCGGTCATTCCTTCCTGAAAAAGCTCAAATTGCTCAACCAGTTCTTCATGTGTAAAAATCTTGGAATCTTCTCCAAATGCCGTATGAAAACCCTGAAGTTTCACAAGGGACTTTTCGTACAGTTTAATTAAATCATCACCTTCCTCTGAAGGGTAAAAATTATAGCTATAAATAGTACCAGATTCAGAACCTATTCTATTAATCCTTCCTAGCCGTTGCATAAGGCGAGTAGCGTTCCAAGGGGTGTCGTAATTCACTAACACATTAGCTCTATGTAGATTCACGCCTTCAGCCAACACATCAGTAGTGATCAATATCTTGTATTCATTCTTTCGTTCGCCTAGGTAATTGGCATCAAAATTCGCTTGAATAGTTTCGAAAACCTTATTCCTGTTCTTTGAAGAAATTTTGAGCACCCCTTTTCTGCCCGCTTTTACTAATGATTCTTCCAAATAATCTGCTGTATCATTGCTTTCTGTAAATATTACCAATTGCTGACTAGGATTAGTTTCAGGATGTAGCATTTGTAAATCCATGGTACGGTGGAGCTTATCCAGTTTAGGATCGGTAGTTATCTTATCCCATTTGGATTTAAGCTCATTAAGAAGTTCAAAATCTTTCTTCAGACCCTCAAGAAAATTTTCTTCAAAATCCTCAGATCTAAAAATATTATTTCGTGGGTTTTCAATTGATAACACTTCAATAAGAATTTCAATCTGGTCTTCAGTGTACCCCTTTCCAAAAAGCTCGTTTATATTCAAATCCGGGGCAATGAGCACCTTATCTTTCTCGAACATCTCAATCATACGTTCGGTAGAAACAAGCAAATTGTTCAGTGTGATTTTGAAGGCTACAAAACTACTTTCCAGCCGCTTAATCATAAGTGTTTTCATGATGCCTGCTAAAGACTCAGAAACCAAAATAGCTTGTTCATAATACTGCTCTCGAAGTTCAGGTTTCAAATATCGAATGGCCTGATAACGCAAGTATTTGATTTTATCGGGATCAACCAAGTAAAAAGCTGTATGATAAAAGAGTTTGGTGAGATCCTTTCCTAAATCGTATCGAATCTCCCGTAATGGAGCAATTTTCGGGAAATGTATGCCTTGATCGTGCAGATCTTGAATATAATTCGGATAGTTTTCTAAATCTTTTCGTGTTCGTCGAACTGTAATTTGTTCGATCACCTTTTCTCGGATATTGTGATACATATCCTGAATCGCACCAATATCAGGTTTGTCACTTTGAATAATCTCCCTATACTCTCTTATAATCGGCCCAAAGAAATTCTGCAAATTAGAGATAGGCAAAGTACTTTTCCTACTATCCTGAAACAATTGAAGCTGATAATACAAATCCTGCGGGCGATTATTTAATGGCGTAGCTGAAATTAAAATGACCTTTTTCCTCCATCCTTTTACCAAACCATCACCAGTGCGAGGTGCTTTGCAAATACGCTGTAAGTTTTTAAAACTCTTGGATGTGTGGTTTCTGTATTTATGAGCTTCATCGACCAAAATCAAATCATATTCTTCTTTTTTCCAGTAATTAATTTCTTTTTCATTAAGAATTTTTTCGAGGCTTCCATTTGTTATAAACTTAGCATGTCGATCAATCCCGAACATTCGAAAAGTTGATTTCCAGTTTTTTTCTAGAGCCGGTGGATATACGACAAGCACTTTGGTTTTTAGTGTTCCATTCGCTATTAAAAACCGTTTAGTTATCATGGTGGCCACTACCGTTTTACCTAATCCTACTACGTCTGCTAAAAAGAAACCATTGTGTTCGGTAAGCATTTTAAAACCTTGATTTACAGCATCAATTTGGTAACTTAATTTTTTAAAAGTAGGAGGCAAATCTCCTACTGTATCCGGGTCATAGTCAATGTTATCGCCGAAATATTCAATCAGCAATTTGAGGTATATTTCATAAGGTGTGAAGGATTGACCTAAATGAGTTTTTTCTTTAAATCCCTGAATATCAAATGGAAGAATTGGTGTTGAGTTTTTCCACAAGTCATTGAATTCATTATGAGCGAAATCAACATCGTCATAATCTTTCAGTGAAACATTCAGCTCATAGGTCGGAGATTCTTTAATACCTAATCCAGATGCAGATAAATTGGACGACCCCATAATAACCCAACCATCTGAATGTACCGAATGATTTTGAGGCAAAAACAAATAGAATTTGGCATGAAGCGTCTTACTGTTATGCGCTCTAACTTCAATTTTTCCATCAATTAAATCTTCGACAAATTGTCGAATACCTTCTTCAACTTCTTTAGAATATTTTGCTTCGCGCAAATCTTTCTGAAACCATTTAAGGAATTCTTCCTTAGTTTTATCTTCATCGCCAAAATACATTAGCCCTTTTTTTTGGGCTTCAGCAAACATTTGATCTACGTTAATTCCTACAAGGATTTTTACTTCATTGAGTTGGCTTAAAAAAGGTTGTATTGCGAAATAGCCTGAGGATCTAAAATAACCTACAACTGCTTTAAAAGCAAAGAGGTTAGTCATATTATTGAAGATACCTTCAAACTTGTTGAGAAGAGTATTGGTTTCTGTATTGGTAAAAAATTTAGAATTCAAAATCGCGAATTAATACCCGTTTATGTAAGATGCTAAATTAGTAAAACAAACTTCTAGAGATAGTAAATGTAAATCAAATACGGCCTTTATTAAATCCATTCATAAATTATGAGCATCAACCGCATAAAACATGGAATTAGAAATCCCAGAGTAATCCTCTTCCACTTTATGCATAAGTTTAATACTTATCAATAATCCCTTAATTTTAGACCTAAAAATCATACTATTTTAAAACTATAAAATCCATAAAAAATGAAGAATCAAGTTAAAGCTGGGGCATGGCAAATGAGCGAGCATGTTTATAATCAAATTCAGGAGTTAAAAAGGTTTGTCGATTTTGTTGCCAACCTTGAAATTGCTACTGAAAATGACAGGAGTAAGGGCGAAGAAATAAAATTATTAATGGGAACCATACACCTACCTAGAACACGAAAGCACTGGCAAATTAATTTAAGAATTCATGATTTTGATGTACACCGCCAGGTGCACCCCGAAGGCCAATTCAGACGCATTTGGTCCTTGGTCTGTAATGACTTAGGAGTAAGTCTTGAAGCGGAATCGAACTACTGCGATTACCCCGAAGGACATACTGGATCCGACTTTTGCTTTTACGATTCTGCCACCTTTTATACTCCACATCCTGAAGACCCCATAAATTTTCAAGATGGTGATGCAATCGATTTTGTGAATGATGCCATGGACTATAAAAAGTACATTACGGAATCACTCAATGAAGTAGAAATTACTGTTGAGACCTATTAAGGTTATTACAAATCCCTAACTGAGATTCAATTTTTTATGAGAGGGTGTTGAATCTCGATATCATCGATATAACGTGAAAAAGTTTGGACGACCTTTGAACTTATAGGCTAGCCAAACACATTTGCTTCGTTTGCTTGTGACAGATTCCGTTACTCCTGTTAGTCGATCGGAATGAATTCGCCTTAGCCAAAAATTCTTCGAATGGATCTCTCTTGATAGGAAAGATTCCGATGCTCCCGGTGGTCGATCGGAATGAATTCGCCTTAGCCAAAAACCTGCGGTTTTTGGAGGCTCATTCACTTTCCGATACAAAACTTCGAAAAAATGTTGTCTAAAAGGTCATCGGTGGTAACCTCGCCTGTGATCTCTCCAAGGTGAAATAATGATTGTCGAATATCTGAGGCGAGTAAGTCGCCGGTGAGGCTATTATCGAGTCCTGTGTAGGCGCGCATGAGGGCTTCGTTGGCTCCAGTGAGTGCCTGAAAATGTCGGTTGTTGGTTACCACCACTTCCTGCTCCCCTACTTTGCCGAGGTTTACCAATTCCAACAACTTGCTTTCGAGCGCATTTATTTGAAATTTCTGCTTGGCTGAAATAAATAAGGGTTTGTACAATTCTGTTAGGGTTTGCTTGCGTTCATCAGTGATTAAATCCGATTTATTGGCTACCAACATGAGCTGAGAACCCGATTGTTCCACGTCTTTTTGTAGGCCGTTTACAATGAGAGCCAATTCGTCTAACTCAATTTTCGCCCCGTCGAACAAATAACAGACAATGGCCGCCTCTTGCATTTTTTCCAAGGTCTTTTTTACCCCAAGCGATTCTACCAAGTCGGTTGTTTCACGGATTCCCGCAGTATCAATAAACCGAAAAGAAACACCTCCGAGCACCACTTCATCTTCAATGGTATCGCGGGTAGTTCCTTCAATTTCGGTTACCAAAGCCCGTTCTTCGTTGAGCAAGGCATTGAGCAAAGTTGATTTTCCTGCATTGGGTTTGCCCGCAATTACCACTGGCACACCATTTTTGATGACGTTGCCACTTTTAAATGATTCCACCAGTGTTTGAATCACCAAATGAATTTGCCATATCAGGTTCTTCAAATCATCGCGGTTGGCAAACTCCACATCTTCTTCACTAAAATCGAGTTCGAGTTCGACCAACGAAGCAAAATGTATGAGATCGGCCCTTAGCTTTTTTATCTGGCTGGAAAATCCTCCACGCATTTGATGCATCGCCACTTTGTGAGCCGCTTCAGAGTTTGAAGATATCAGATCAGCGACCGCCTCGGCCTGACTCAAATCTAGTTTTCCATTCAAAAATGCGCGTAGCGTAAACTCACCTGGTTTGGCCATTACTGCGCCTCGCTCTAAAAGCAAGCGAATTACATCTTGCAAAATGTACTGTGAACCATGACATGAAATTTCTACCACTTCTTCTCCAGTGTAGCTTTTCCCCTCTCTAAACACGGTCACTAAAACTTCATCGAGAATTCTGCTGCCTTCCATTATCCTCCCAAAATGAGCTGTATGTGTATTTGCTCTTTCCAAATTTTTGGAAAACACGGATGATGTGATGGAAATAGAAATTGGACCAGAGAGTCGGATAACTCCTATGGCACCCACTCCTTGTGGTGTAGCTAAGGCTACAATTGTGTTGTTCGAGGTAGTCATGAAGGTGCAAAAGTAAATCTTGTTGAACCGATAACGGGCTACTCATATCAAAGCCTTTGTTTGGGCTTCTCGACACGACTCTCCTTACAGTCCACCCACATCCTGACGGGCAGGTTAGGCGGAGAAGTGACACCAGAAGCTATTCGATTGCCCATTCATGTGATTTTGTGCAATGAAATGGAACAAAATAGTATCGAGAACTATTCTGTAAATTATTGCAAACACTTTGTATAGGTGAATAATAAGAATCATTAGGACAAGATGTTCCGAAATCCCCTTTACTTTTGGCCTTCCTAAATTTCAATAAAATGAAAAAAGCTTTTGCAGCCCTTGTCTTGTGTCTTCCGCTATTTATCTTCTCGCAAACTACCAAGCGAGTACTCTTTATGGGTAACAGTTACACTGCTGGGTTGCCTGATGTAATAGCCGATTTGGCAAAATCTTTAGGCGATTCGCTTATTTGGTCGGATGGAAGCGGCGGACAAACCATAAAAAATCATGCTGAGAGTCCACATACCATACAAATGATTCAACAAGGACCGTGGGATTACGTGGTGATCCAATGCCAAAGCCAAGAAGCTGCATTTAACCCTACTTATGTTCAAACTAATGTATTTCCGTATGCCAAGATATTGGCAGATACCATTCGGTTTTCAGACCCATGCGCCAAACCTATATTTTATATGACATGGGGAAGAAAAAATGGCGACCAGACTAACTGTGTACCTTGGCCACCCATGTGCACATTTGAAACCATGCAAATGCAATTAAGAAAAAACTACCTCACCATGGCCAACAACCACAATGCTTTTTGTAGCCCGGTAGGCATGGCGTGGCGAAACGCCCGGCAGTATTCGCCCAGTATCGAACTTTATGACCACGACGAAAGCCATCCTTCGCAGTCCGGAGTTTACCTTACAGCATGTACATTTTACAGCGTTATTTTCGGAAAATCAGCCATGGGTGCCACCTACACCAACAACATCCCAAATCACAATGCCGATTCGCTTCAATATTCGGCCAACAAAATTGTGTTTGACAGCCTAAGTACTTGGAATATTAAATACGATACACTTTCTGTTTCCTTTAGCAGTGTTGTACGCAACGATTCGGTGCAATTTACCTCGCACAACACCACGGCAGATTCTGTTTTATGGGAATTTGGCGACGGTACACGCTCATCAATATTGCATCCGCTTCACGTGTACCCCCATGCTGGGCATTTTACGGTAAATCTCACGTTATACAAAGGATGCAACCAGCAAATGACGGACACCATTGTTGAAGCTTTTGCATCGAAGGAAGATACCATTACAAACCCAAAAGACACTACACAACCTAAGGATTCCACAACATTTATAAATACCCAAATTGCCCAAAATCAGGTGGAGCTATTTCCAAATCCTGCGAATGAAACCATACAGATTAGCTTGGAAGAAAACAATGTAGATGACTTGCATTTTTCGATGATTAATTTGAGTGGTGTTGAAGTTTTAGCGCCAGTACATATTACACAAAGTACGGTAATAGACATAAGACAAATTGAACCTGGCTTTTACTTGGGAGTGATAAAACAAAATGATAAAGTTGAAACCAAAAGGCTGCTCATCTCCCGTTAACATAGTGATTTAATTCCCAATTTAATACGTGAGATCGAGTAAAAAACACGTGAGCGTTTGAATGGTTTTCATACTGGCAACTCCATCTCAATGCGTGAAAATCCGTCAGAGGTCTCGCTATTTTAACCACCGGCCCGTGAATTCAAAAATGGATTAAAACATAGTTTTTTGGAAGTCGCTCTGGCGAAATCTATCTGTACTTTAATTGATTCATAATTTGGCGGTAATCGGGGTTTCTTGGTGACAACTCAATCAACTTCAAACAGGTTTTTTGAGCCGCCTCCTGTTGATTCAAATTCATTTGCGCAATTAACTTCACATAAAGCAAATCCTCATTGTTTTTATCCTCCTTGAGCGCTTTATCAAGCATCGAAAGCGATGTTTTGAAGTCACCTAGTTTTTGTAATTTCAATGCATAATTGTAATATGCTCGGGCATTATAGGGTTTTCTACCGCATGCTTCTGAAAAATAAAAAAGGGATTTTTTGTCATCACCAAGCTCATGGTATAATAATCCCAACATATAATAGGAATACGCAAATTCTGGCTCAAGCCTAACCACCTCTAGATATAATTTCTCGGCATCTTTTGCATCTCCATTTTTGTATAACAAAAGAGCCAAATTCATACGTGAGGTATTGTTATAACTATCAATGCTTATAGCCTTGCGATAGGCTTTTATGGCAAGTGAGGTATTTCCTATACCCTCATAATAAACTGCCAACTGATGTTGTCCTCCCGTAAAATCAGCATTCACATTGAGCTTTGTAATATACTCACCCCTAGCCTTTGACAAGAGCGAATCATTCATTAGAAGATTACTGTGCTTGCTGGCATATTGTGCGGCGGCAATTCTGATCAATCGAATGGAATCCATTAATAATTCTTCTACATATTTTGATGTTAGGCTTCCTCCAAGTTGATCCACAGCCATCACAGCTTCTTTTCTAACGAGCGCGGAGGAATCATTTAAGAATTTTAGAATAGCATCGCGTTCTTTAGGAGATAAGGGACCAGCGGCAAACTGTCTCATGGCTGTAGCACGAATAACATCAGGGTAATCTTTTTTGTTGATCAAATGGTAAAATGCCCCAGCATTACCAGAATAACCCGACAACAAAGAATCGGAAAAATGAATGGGACGTATGCTGCCATAATTTTCACTAATGGCCTTGCTGGCCCATTCCGCGCTTTTATCTGTATGACAAGAATTGCAGGCATTTGGTGTTCCATACAAAATACTTTGGTCGGGCCTAGGTACCCTAAAACTGTGGTCGTGCCTTACATCATTCCCCATATAAGTTTTGCTTGGCATGTGGCAGCTGACACATTTGGCACCTTCCGACGAAACATTATGAAAGTGATGTGAGGGGTTATCATAAGACTCCTCATGACAAGATGTACACAATTGATTTCCTTCTTGTTTGAGTTGGACTGAGTGAACATTGTGGCAATCCTTACAAGACACCCCATTGTGGTACATCTTGCTCTGGATAAAAGAGCCATATACATAATCCTCTTCTTTGATCTGTCCGTCCATCTCATAATTTGGCGGTAATGGCAATGCCAATTCATAATGGTCGTCGAAACCACCCGTGTAGTCAAAAGCTGGGGTTATTTGAGATCTTCTAGAATGACAACGAGCACACTTGTCAACTAGCACTTTGGATCCCATATTTGAGTTCATGTAGAGTTTTGGAGGATTTTCTAATGAGGCTTTTTTATTGTAAAAATCTACATGCAAACTAGCAGGACCATGGCATGATTCGCAGGCCACATTAATTTCGCTAAATGTAGTTTGGTATGACCCATCGTGCACATCTAAGTTTTTGTGCAAATTGGTTGAATGGCAATCGGCGCACATGCTGTTCCACCGCAAACTACCCCCTGTCCAATTGAGCCATTCATCATGCGCCAAGTCCACATCAGGTTGAAGGTGATACCATTTCTTCTTCTCCGCATCCCATGCGGTAATTAAGCATTGATATGCGCCATTTGGAAATTTCACCACATATTGTTGAAGAGGGTAAACCCCAAAAGTGTATTCAATTTTATAGTCTTGAGCTTGGCCTTTATCATCCAAGGTGTTGACATAATAGTCTCCATTTTTTCTGAAAAAATGAGACACCACTCCTTTGTGCTCAAACTTCACATCATTGAAATCGGCAAGAACAGTTGATTCAGATGCTATGGCCATAGACAAATCATGATGAGAACCCTTCCATTCATCATACTCTTCACTATGGCACGAAATGCAGGTTTTAGAACCCACAAAAGTTGCGTTAGGAGATTTAGTAGAAACCAACTCATCGGTTTGTGAGCCATCGTTGCAAGCGAAAATCGATAAAACAATGCCAATGACAAGCAGCGAATTGATCAATACAAAATGCCTTAAAACTATATGTCGGTTATTCGCCAATATCTTTTTACGATTTGTCTTTGAGATTCATATAATGGTTTTGAAGCGCCAGAACCTGACACAACAGGTATTTTATTGAAGTACCCAAATCCATACAGCAAATAAATAGAAAATCGTTGGTTCAGTAGGTTTATTTCTTATCCCCCAAGCTGTTCCTAATTTATAATCTTCATGGAGATGAGTTTATTTGGTGGATTTCACCTTTTTTCTGTTGCATGTTTCTGCACCTATCTAATGAAGTGCATTCATTATTTTTGTCCACTTTTGTCATACAAACTACCACAAAAAATAATTGATAAATTGAGGCGTGTGGCTATTTGGGTGTGATTAGAAAATCGAGACACCGAAAATAGCGTTTAGCACAGAAAACAGAGACAATTAAGATGGCAAAACTCGTATCTTGGAATGTTAACGGAATTAGAGCTGGTGTAAAAAAAGGATTTATTGAAAAAGTAGATAACATGAATGCGGACGTCATCTGCCTGCAAGAGACCAAAGCCCAGGACCAACAGGTCATCGAAGCCCTTGAAGATTTATCTAGCTTTCATATTTTTCCGTATTCTGCCGAAAAAAAAGGTTATTCTGGTACTGCCATTCTAACCAAGGAAAAACCTCTTTCCGTGGCTCAAGGATTAGGAGTTTCGGAACATGATGACCAAGGTCGTTTGATTGTAGCTGAATATAAAAACTATTATTTGGCAACAACCTACGTTCCCAACTCAGGTAATGGCTTGGTGCGATTGGATTATCGCGTGCGTTGGGACAAAGCATTGTTGGCCTATCTAAAAGAGTTAGAAAAGAAAAAACCCGTGGTGATTTGCGGCGATTTTAATGTGTGCCACAAAGACATTGACATAGCCCGCCCTGCTGCTAATTACAACAAGTCACCAGGCTACATGCAAGTAGAAATTGATGGAATGGACAACTACATCGAAAATGGATTTGTGGATACTTTTCGAACCTTGCATCCACACGAAGTTAAATATAGCTGGTGGAGCATGAGAGCAGGTGCTCGTTCAAAAAACATTGGCTGGCGCCTCGATTATTTTTTGGTGAGTGAGAAATTAATGCCGCAAGTAAAACAAGCCGATATTTGGACTCATATTGAGGGCTCAGATCATTGCCCTGTCATACTTGAGCTTGTTCAATAAAAATCCAAAATAGCACCGCGTTTTAAACCCTAAACTCATTTGCACAGAATTATTAACCAATTAAATCTACGTTTCATGATTAAAAATTTTCTTTTACTCGGCGTTACACTATTTATTGCTTTTTCAGCTAGCACTCAGGTATACTCTAATAAACCAGTTGGCAAAAACAAAATTGAAACTGACACTATCTCAAAATACAAATACTTGTTGCCCATCTGGGGCGAAAAAGTTCATGCAAAGGGGTTTGACTTGCCCTATTCTGCTGGCTTAGGAGTCAATTATCTTTGGCAAGAATCGGGGTTAATCATTAATGAGTTAAACGTTGGGTTTAACAACAACGAACCCTACGACCTTGACGATATCATCCAATTTAACGATGCCACGGCACGCTCGCAAGGAGTAAATTTCCGACCTGATATTTGGGTGCTTCCCTTCCTCAACGTTTATGGAATTCTAGCCACATCAAAAACTTCGACAGACGTAAATTTTGGAGTTTATGTTCCTACCGGAGATGATTTTACCGAGGTATTTAATGCAAGTACCAAAGCCGAATTTAAGGGTACCACATTTGGAGTTGGTATTACCCCTACAATTGGCGTAGCTGGTGGGTTTTTAGCCATTGACATGAACTATACTTGGACCGATATAGCCGAACTGGATAAGGCCTCACAAATTTTTGTAATCGGACCTCGTATTGGAAAGTCATTTAACTTTAAAACTCCTGAAAGATCTGTTTCTATATGGGCTGGTGGCTTTAGAGTCGGAATGAAAAGTGAAACCAGTGGGAATTTGGCCATAAGTTCATTATTTGACACCTCCGAATTAGGAGGTAACATCGATAATGGCTATGTGAAACTTGATGAATCGCAAGCGAAACTAGATAACTGGTGGAATTCGTTAACCCCAAGGCAACAAGAGAGAAGGCAAGGTGCTTATGACAAAGGAAATGAGGCCATACAAAAAGCCAGTGCATTGCTAAGTGAAATGGATCAGGCGGTTACGCGAGTGGGCGAATCAACAGTACAATATAGCCTCAAAAAAAGACAAGAGCATACATGGAACTTGGTGCTGGGAAGTCAATTTCAATTCAACAAACATTGGATGATACGAGCCGAAGCAGGCTTCTTGGGGTCGAGAACACAAGTAATTGCAGGCCTTCAATATAGGTTTGGGTTGTAAAGAACCGAAAACGCGTTAAAAACCAAAGGATTCTGGCGATTGATTTAATCTCCATTTTTACCTTCTTTTTTTTTATTCTAGGCACATCATACTTTACTTTTGACGGCCTATAAAAATGGTTTAATTGAGACTACATGAGTGTATTAGTAAACAAACAATCTAAGATAATAGTACAAGGATTTACTGGTGGTGAAGGAACTTTCCACGCGGGTCAAATGATTGAATATGGCACTAACGTAGTTGGTGGTGTTACACCAGGTAAAGGTGGTCAACAACATTTGGATCGCCCTGTATTCAATACAGTTGAAGACGCAGTAAATGAAACTGGAGCTGATGTGTCGATCATATTTGTGCCACCAGCCTTCGCCGCAGACGCGATTATGGAGGCTGCCAATGGAGGCATTAAAGTCATCGTGTGTATTACCGAAGGCATTCCAGTTGCGGATATGGTTGGTGTAAAGGAATATTTAAAGGCTTATGATTGTAGACTTATTGGGCCAAACTGCCCGGGTGTAATTACCCCAGGAGGAGCCAAAGTAGGCATTATGCCTGGTTTTGTTTTTAAAGCTGGTAAAGTGGGTATCGTGTCCAAATCAGGTACCTTAACTTATGAAGCCGCCGATCAGGTAGTAAAAGCTGGTTATGGTATTTCTACGGCTATTGGAATTGGTGGTGATCCCATCATTGGTACTTCAACCAAAGATGCAGTTGAACTATTGATGAATGACCCTGAAACTGAAGCTATTGTTATGATTGGTGAAATAGGCGGAAATTACGAAGCTAAAGCTGCCGAATACATCAAATCAACGGGTAATAAAAAACCTGTCGTGGGATTTATTGCTGGCCAAACTGCGCCCAAGGGCAAAAGAATGGGGCATGCAGGTGCTATTATTGGCGGTGCAGACGATACAGCAGAAGCTAAAATGAGAATCATGAGAGCCTGTGGAATTTACGTAAGTGAATCTCCCGCTTCAATTGGCTTAACACTTTCAAAAGTGCTGAAGGGCGAGATGGTTTAAACCTAATCGCGTATAAAATTAAAAGCCCTCAATTGAGGGCTTTTTTGTTGGTACTATGTAGTTAAAGCGTTTATTGCGACACAAATGCTCCATGTTTTCGGATAGACCAAAACGGAATCCCCTGTGTTTCCAATTCATCAATAAGTTCGCGCTCTTGCCAAAAAGGTAGGGATTTCAATATCACTATTTGTTCAGGCACTCTCCAGTTTATTTTTTCCTTCCAATGCTTAGGTAGCTTTTTAATGATTAAAATTTCGGCATCTCCATTGGTAGAATTTCCGCCATCAAGGAGGCTAATTGACTTTGAATAAAAACGAATGTTGTTCACAGCTTTCTTTATAAAGGAGTTCTCGAAATTTTCATCCATTTCAAATTCTTGCTGAATATCAATTCGCCTTGTCGCATTGTACCCGCTCAATAAATAGCCTTTTTTGGTTTCATCTTGTAGAAAAATAGAATCGGCAATCACAACTGACTCTGTACCGGAGTGAAATTCCATAACGAGATATTTATCCGAAAACACCGTAAAGCCAATGTCTTTGTTGCAGTTGTATAATTCCAAAGTAAACGAAGCGGTAAGCAAAACGGCTACCACATAGGAGCTAAACAAGACTGTTTTTCGTGGAAACAGAAGAAGCATGCTCATTAAAAACAAAGCGAGGTAGATGAGCATTAACTGATTGAAATTGATGGACCAATCCATGGGTCCAGGAGGAATTTGATCAATGGAATACATGAGTATGTTGGTGAGTTTGATAACTGCACCATAAGGCCACCCAATGCAAAGTCCAAGGCCAAAAAAATGAAACAAGAGCAACAAAAAACCACCAGGGAGAATTATTGTTGCGGCTGGCACAACTATTAAATTAGTAAGCAAAAACCAAGTGGGAAATATCTTAAAATAATAAAGTGCGATTGGGAATGTACTCAATTGAGCGGCAACCGAAAGACAGACCAATCCCCAGATGTAAATCATAAACTTGGTTTTGGGCTCATAGAGAGAAAAAAACAACGGAAACAAGTAGATAATGCCAATCACCGCAATGTAGGAAAGCTGAAATGACACATCAAACAGGAGGTTGGTGTCATAGAGGAGCATACCAAATGCTGAAACAAAAATGATGTTGTAAATGCTGCTATTGCGCCTTAAAATTTGGGCACCAGCAAATAATGAAAACATGATTGCCGCTCTTGTAACTGATGGTGAAAAACCCGTGAGCGCCGCATACATCATTATCACCCCAATTATAATCACGTATTTGACCACGAGCTTTCGTCTGGTTTTATTGAGAAAACCAAGCACTATGCTTAAAAAGTAATAAACCAATCCCACGTGGAGGCCTGATACCGCTAGTACATGCATAGCACCTGCTCCCGCGTAAGCCGATTTAATTTCTGGCGAAAGGTCAGCTTTATATCCTAAAACCAATGCCGATGCAATAGCCAATTCATCGCCGTGGAGATAGCGACCGAATATTTCGATAAAACGCATTCTCCATTGGGAGGCAATGTGCATGACTGATTTTTGACTTAACTCAGTAGCTTGGTAACTTTCCACCCTTATTTGGTGTGTTACCCCCTTTCGTCTCATATACGAGGCATAATCAAATGCTTCCGGGTTTTTAATGGTCGTAATCAAAGAAATATCACCATTTAACCGAATAAATTCTCCTGGGCTAAGCGATCCATGTAAGGTGTCGAAATAAGCAATTGCATCAACAGAATGGCGTTCACTTTTTACTAGGAGTTCTACTGGAACACTATATAAATTTCTTCCTTTCTTGGGATAGTCCTGCACTTTCGCAAAATGAAATTCGGAAGAATGAAATGTAGCTGTTGTTCTTTTTGAAATTGAATGCTGGGTAAGGTAATGCGACCAAGCTCCCAAGCACAGAAATATGATGGCCAGCAAGGCTAGCGGAATCCAACGAAAATGGGCGGCAATTCCTGCCTGCTTTTGTAGGTACAAAACAAGGTAACAACCCACACCAAACACGAGCAACAGTGCGATAACTAGCCACGAAAAGCCAATAAATTGTGTGATAATAATACCAAGAATAAATGGGACTAGGATAGCCGAGAATGGTGCATGCCGGAAGGAAAACATGCATCTAAATTAATTCAGAAATTTAATTAGCCTAAACTTTACTTTAAAAAAAATGAGGGTTTACCCTGATTGGTATATTGGAAATAATGTATTCTCTTTGGTTGGCATTTTTATTAATAAGTTTGCAAGAGGTGCAGCATTAGGTAAATTCACCATTTAGTGTAAAACGGGTTGCCAAATTATACGACTATAATTTGGCAAATTGAAATCTAGCAAGAAAATAATGTGACTTGAATGAAATAATATATTAAATACATACAAAGTAATTAGCATTGGCTAATTGTTCTCATAATTTAAAACTCCCAAAATAATGCTCAACAGAACAATAGATCGATGCTCGCGGTATGCGCGGGCTGGTTTATTGTTGGGCGGGGATGGGAGTCCCTTAATTATGATAGATTTTGTCCGCGCTACTTTTTTATAAAATGTCAAGATGAAAAAAATCCTTCTTCTATTCTTTCTTTTCTGCACATTATCTAGCTCAGCACAGCTATTTAAAGGATTGGGATTCTATCCGAATCGCAGCATTGGAGCAATCCATTATGATTCTATTTCGCAATATCTTTATGTGGGTGGTGCCTTTAATGATATTGCAGGTCAACCGACAACGCTGATGGCATATTACGATGGGACGACTTGGAATACTTTGAATTACGCATACTCAGGTGGTTCTATACAGGCCATTGCCACCTTTAAGGGAGACATCTACTTTGGTGGAACTAAAGGCATACGCAAATGGGATGGAATTAAAGTAGATAGTTTGGGCAAAACTAATGGTGTTGATAAGGCCGTATTCAGCTTATTCAATTGGAAGGACTCGTTACTAATTGTTGTTGGATCGTTTCAATTAGCTGATGATTCTATTCCAGTTAAAGGCATTGCCACATGGGATGGTCTAAAGTGGGATACTTTTAAAATTAATGTACCACTATTGGGGAGTTCAAATGATTTTAGATGTGTTGCATATTATAAAGGTGAATTTTATTTCGGTGGTAATTTTAGCAGAACCAACAGTCCTTATGGTAAAGATATTATACGATATGATGGCTCTAAATGGAAGGATGTTGGCGGTGGTTTGAAAGGTGACTGCTGGATAAACGATATGGAAGTTTATAAAGACGAACTCTACATAGTAGGTGAATTTAAAAAAGCCGATGGCAATGCCGATAATCATATCATGAAATGGAATGGACAAGAATGGAAGGAAGTTGGTGGTGGATTTGACTATCAAGCCTTCGATCTCATAACATTCAAAAATGAATTGTTCGCCTGCGGTACGCTTGAACATGCTGGAGGAGTGCAAGTTAAAAAAATAGCAAAATGGGATGGAAATCAATGGTGTGGCTACTTAGCCAATTTTAATAATAATGTATTTAACGTGGAAATTTATAAAGATACATTGGTATTTGGAGACGGGTATTTCAACGTTCCAAATCAGGATCAACTTCATTTATTAACTGATCCTACCCTTACCGATTCATGTGGTGTTATCAATTCATTGGATGAAAGTCAAGTTGAGATTATTTCGATTCTTCCAAATCCTGTGATTGATTACCTGACAATTGAATTTGACTTTGACTTTGTTGCCGACTTTAAAGTCTTATCACTCTATGGCGTTATATTGGAACATGGCACTATTGAGGGTACAAATGCCAGAATTGATTTAGGCAAACTAAATTCAGGATATTACATTTTTATTATTGAATCAAAAAGTTCGACTATTACACACAAATTTTTAAAACAATAAAATAAAGGCCGCATTGCGACAACAATGCGGCCTTATTCATCACGTATTTTTTATGTCCTACCCAGAACATTGTATTCGGCTATTTGCCTTACACCCTACATGATTTTTGTGTTTGCAAACATACCATTCTCATGGGCTTGTTACAAGCCTGGCCAGCTGCATTGCATTAAATAACATAAAATAAATAAACATGAAAAAATTAAATAAATACATGATATTGAGTATCGTTATGATACTAGGGCTGCTGCCTATTTTGGGCATAGCTCAAATCTTTAACATTCCTGACGGGAACGACGAAACGCCGTCGCCAGCATTGCTTTATTACGAAAACAAAGGCCAAATAATAGATATGGATGGAAACCCGCGTAATGAAATTTATTTCTATACCGACAATTCGTTTCCAAAAGTTTATTTGGCCCACGAATACGTCGGATTTGTTTTTGAAAACATAGATACCGATACCACCACAGAAGATACCGTGGTAAGGATTGATATGTACCCAGCTGGCGAGAGATATATCTACGGAGTAATTCCTGTGGCCGAAGACCTCGGCGAAGGAATCCATAATTATTTTTTACCTCAATGTGCAGTTCCCTGCACCAACGTGCAAGGATACCAAAGGGTGGTGTACGAGGGGGTTTACCCATATATCGACATGCATTTTTATAGCAACGATGCGGGCCTCAAAACCTACTTTGTGATTCATCCTGGAGGAAACCCAAGTGATATTGTTCTACAATTTGGAGGGCAAGAAGATTTGGAAATTTTCCCACAGTATTTAGAACTTACATCTGGAGGATTTGAACTCAACCTCCCAAATGCACTCGCCTATGAGCTTGATGCACAAAACCAAATAACCACCCTGAATTGGACGGGTAGTTTTATCGAAGAATCTGAAGGTCATGTAAGTTTTAATATTGGAGATTACAACAGCAACAATACCCTTGTGCTTCAAATGGCACAACCCGTGGGCAGCAGCCCTTCGAATACCACAAGTAAAGAAAATTTGGGATGGTGTACCTACTACGGCGGAATGATAAGGAGCTACCCCACCGATTTGGCTGTTCACCCCAGCGGCATGAACTACTATTGTGGAACTACTTACGAAGCTAGTTTTCCCAGTTTCGCTTCCAGCGTCTTTGAAAAAATTAAAGGCGGAGAGGATATTTTTATCGTCAAGTTCGATTCAATAACCCAAGAAAGAAAATTTGCCAATTTTTATGGCGGGAGTAACAACGAGTTTGAACCACGCATAGCGGTTAATGATGCAGACCAAGTTCATTTGGTAATGAGAACCCATAGCAACGATGTGCCCTTACCCGTTACCCAACCCACTGGTGCCTGGGTCGATAATTCGTATAGCAACGGTACAGATCTTATTATTGCTAAGTTTTCGAGCGATGGAATCAACCTCGAATACGCCACCTACTTTGGCACTGGAGACATCTTTTTTGCAAATGACATAGAAATAAATAACAAAGGAGATTATTACATTATTGGGGATGGAGATTTGGGCAACCTCAAATATCAGAAAGCAGGAGCGTATTACAGTACAGCTGGTGAATCTTTTATACAACGATGGCGGGCCAATCACACCATCGCCTTTTCCACTCAATACCCGAGTAATTCGCTATTACAAGATGGCTTAAATGCTTTATGCTTTGATGCCTTTGATAATGTATACATGACGGGATCGTCCGCCCAAGGATTTGCTACTGTTAATCCTGGTGGAGGCGCCTGGTACCAATCAATTGGAGCGAACCCATTCACTACCGTGCTTTCAATTGCCAAATTAGATAGCTCCGATGCTTTAGTTTGGGGAACGTTATTTGGCCAATATGGAATTACTTCCGGAAGAGACATTGTTGCAAAAAACGATTATTTATACATTACGGGTAAAACAAGTGATTCTCAATACCCCTTATTGCGCCCATATTTAGCTGCTTATATGGATAGTGTACTTGGTAACGGAACGTATAATGGCAGTGACAATAAAGACGCGTTTTTAGCACAGTTTACCACTAGCGGAGTTCTACAATGGAGTACCTATTTGGGAGGCACAAAGCTTGAAGAAGGCACTGGAATTACTGTCGACAATTCTGGAACCATTATCATTTCTGGAATAACAAACAGCACTAACGCTAGTCTGAATTTCCCTTTGCAATATAATCCTGCGGTTTTTTATCAGAACGATGCTGATGTCTCGTCTTTGGTTTCAGGCTTTATGGTTTCATTTAATTCTACAAGAGCACAAACTTGGGGTAGTTTTTTTGGAGGTGCGTATCAGGATCAGTCATTGAAACACAGGCCCGATAATAACGAAAACATATACTTAATGGGAAGAACTCAATCTGGGAACGCCAGCTTTCCTTTAACTACACTAGGCGGTGTTTCTTGGTTTGATTCGAATAAGCCCAACGCACCACAATCACCTGAATCTGCATTTATGGCCAGATTTGACGTGAGTCAATTTTCCACGTTTACTTCTACAGAAGAAGTACTAAGTTTAATTGGGGTAGAGTCAGAAATTAGAATATTTCCTAATCCAAGCTCTGATATTATTCACGTGCTATTGCCTGCAGGCACTAAAACAACATCTTATTCGATAGTAAATGCCTTAGGATTAGAAATTAGCTCAGGGAAATTTTCAGAAGAAAATAAACAATTGGATGTATCGAATTACCCGAAAGGATTATACTTTTTGATAACGGATCAAAACAATAAAAAGCAATCGCATCGAATAGTGAAAATGTGATTTAAGAAAAG
>JAGQYO010000052.1 GCA_020435995.1 Flavobacteriales bacterium
CGCGGAATTAAAGGAAAAAGAAGAAATTGCTGCAGCCGCCGCCGCTGCGGCTGCTGTTGCTGCTGCAGCAGGTGATAAGGAAAAAGAGGAGGCTATTAAAGCCAAGGCAGAAGCAGACAGATTAAAGGCCGAAGAAAAGGCAAAGGCTGAAGAAGAAAAGGCCAAAGCGGAAGAAGAGAAGCAAAAAGCTCAAGAAGTAGAGGCGAAGAAAAAAACGGAAGAACAAGAGGCAAAGAAGAAGGCAGAGGTAGAAGAGGTTGCCGCAAAGTTCGCTGAAGAAGAAGCTCAAAAGAAAGCTGCGGCGGCCGCGGCGGCCACATTGGCATTAGAACAAGCGAAAAAAGAAAAAAAGGAAGAACCTAAGAAAGAAGAACCTAAGAAAGAAGAACCCAAGAAGGAAGAACCCAAGAAGGAAGAACCTAAGAAAGAAGAACCTAAGAAGGAGGAACCCAAAAAGGAAGCCCCTATACCAACAGGCACAAAGGTGGCTGCTTCAGCCGGAGTAGCTGCGGCTGCAGCTACACCGGGCAAGTCTAAAATCCACAAGGATGCTAAAGAAGTAAAATCCAAAGGAAATAAAGCGGATATGCTCGCCGCTTTGGATGCAGCAGCCATGAAACAAAACCCAACGACAACCAGCGTTCAGGAGCACCACGATTGGGATAAGATTGATCCAAACGGAGATACCGAGATTGCGAAAGAGTATCCGGATGGAGTAACCGAAGAGGTTTATATGCAGGGTAAGAAGGAAATTACTGAAAGAGTGGTTGTGAAAAATGGAAAAGGAAACATTTATTCAAAAATAAAGCACCCCTGGGGTGGGGTTTATTATTTTAAAAATGGAACAATTGCTATTTCCGCCATTGATTTTGATTTGTTCACTACATTAAAGGATGAAAATGGAGATGTTATTCCCATTTACCACATAGATAGGGTAGGAAATCATTAATTATTCTTTAGGGGGAACAGGATCATAGCCACTAGTTCCCCAAGGGTGGCACTTTGATATTCTTTTCAATCCCAGCCAAATTCCCTTAAACGGACCGTACGTTTTGATGGCTTCCGCAGTATAATGACTACAAGTGGGTATGTGCCGACAATTTGGCCCTAGATAAGGTGATATAATAAGCTGGTAAACTTTGATGAGCACTAGAAAAGGAAACGATAGTAATTTTTGGATGAATCTCATGTTTTTGAGAAAATTGTAGAATGTCTAACGCACAACGTTTTAGGTGATACATTGTACATTATAGCAATCATCACTCAAAATCCTTGTAAAGCATACTTGGCTGTACCTCACTGTTGTTTTGGTACTTTCCACTAACGTATTTGTCATAATCGCCCTCTAGTGTGTGGTAATAAATTTGACAAATTTCAACGCCTGCAAAAATGCGAATTGGCTCTACACAATGAATTTCTAAAGTCCAAAAACCAGAAAACCCTACATCTCCAAATCCGGCAGTAACATGTATATAAAGACCCAACCTGCCGATACTCGATCTTCCTTCAAGCATGGGCACATAGTTTTCAGTACGCGTGTGCTCCATGGTTCGGCCCAAATAGAGCTTGCCTGGCTGCATGACAAAACCCTCATCTGGAATAATTATTTCCCTAGTTGGGTTGGGTTTTTTCATTTCGAGAATATCGGTATCGTAGGTCAACAATTTATTATGCAACCTCAAATTATAACTGTTCGGGTTAAGCTGTTTTTCTTCGTATGGCTCAATAAATATAGATTTATTAAGCTGTTTTTTTATTTCGTTTCCTGAAAGAATCATCAGTTTTCAATTATATAAGAGGTTCCTTCCTTATTGTCTTTTAAGGTGATTCCGGCCGATTGGAGATCATCTCTAATTTTGTCCGAAGTACTCCAATCTCTATCTGCACGTGCTTTTGCACGAAGTTCAATTAGCAAGTTCATTACATCATTCAATTTATTTGTACTTCCGCTTGCATCATCTTGGAGGCCTAGTACATTTTCAATGACGTCGCTAAAAGTTGAAGCGAGTTTTTTAAATGAATCGATGCTTAAAGTATTAGGATGAACTTGTTGGTTGGAGAGTCCATTGATAAGGGCACTCATTTCGAACAACACTGCCAAAGCTTTGGCGGTGTTTAAATCATCGCTTAGGTTCTCAAAAAGCTCCACAATCATTCTATCAACGTCGCCATCGGATTCACCTTTTTGTTTGGCGAAATCCAAATCCAAGGATTTAACTGCCTTCAACGAATTCATCAACTTTTTGTACCCTTTTTCCGCGGCCTTAAGCGCATCGTTAGAAAAATCAACGGTGCTGCGATAATGCGCTTGCAAGAAGAAAAACCGAACCGTCATGGCACTGTAACCTTGATCCAATAGCGGGTGTTCTCCAGTTATGAGTTCAAGTGGTAAGAAGGAGTTACCGAGTGATTTGCTCATTTTGGTACCGTTTACAGTCAACATGTTTCCATGCATCCAATACCTTACTGGGTCTTTTCCATCAGCGCCAATTGACTGCGCAATTTCACATTCGTGATGAGGGAATTTTAGATCCATTCCACCACCATGAATATCAAACGTTTCACCTAAGTATTTGGTGCTCATTACCGAACATTCCAAATGCCAACCTGGCACGCCTTTTCCCCAAGGAGAATTCCATTTCATGATGGTATTCTCGGCAGCGGCCTTCCAAATCGCGAAATCCGCAAAATACCTTTTGTCACTTCCTCCTTCTAGAGATTCTCTGGTTTGTTCTAAAAGCTCATCAACTTTTCTACCCGATAGCTTTCCGTAGTCGTATTTTTCCAGAAATTTTTTGACGTCAAAATACACTGAACCGTTTACCTCGTAACCATAACCATTGGCTATAATGCGCTCCACCATTTCGATTTGCTCAATGATATGGCCTGTGGCGGTCGGTTCGATATTCGGATCGATGAGGTTGAATAGTTTGGTAACCGCATGGAACCCATTGGTGTACTTCTGTACTATTTCCATGGGTTCAATTTTTTCTAATCGCGCTCGTTTTTCAATTTTATCTTCACCTTCATCAGCATCACTTACAAGGTGACCAACATCGGTAATGTTGCGCACATACCGCACTTTGTATCCCAAATAAGTAAGGTAGCGATATAGAATATCAAAGGTTAGAAACGTACGTACGTTGCCCAAGTGAGCTTCGTTGTACACGGTAGGACCACAAACATATAAACCAACACGATCGGCAACGAGTGGAGTGAAGAGCTCTTTTTGTCTGTTGAGAGAATTAAATACCGTTAATGGGTACTTTTCGTAAAGGGCCATTAGCCTGGGGGTATTATTGATCGAGTTCCATTTGGATGTAATCCAAAAACTCACGTTTTACTTCTTTTTCCTTGAATTTACCTCCGTATTCTGCAGTAACCGTACTTGAAGTAATGTCTTTGATACCGCGAGAATTTACGCATAAGTGCTTAGCATCAATCATGCAGGCTACATCCTCTGTTCCTAAGGCTTTCTGCAAATGCCGCACAATTTGAATGTTTAAGCGCTCTTGTACCTGTGGTCGTTTTGCATAAAATTCAACAATGCGGTTGAGTTTAGAAAGGCCAATTACATTGCCATTAGAAATGTAAGCCACATGCGCTTTACCCACAATAGGCAAAAAATGGTGTTCGCAAGTAGAGTAGAGTACTATGTTCTTTTCTACTAGCATTTCGCTGTATTTGTATTTGTTCTCAAAGGTGCTTGCCTTAGGAGCTTTGTCGGGAAAAAGACCACTAAAAATTTCATTAACAAACATTTTTGCAACTCGTTTTGGAGTACCTTTCAAGCTGTCATCGGTCATGTCTAACCCAAGTGTGTACATGATGTTCGCGAAGTCCTTCTCTATAATCTTGATTTTTTCTTCACGAGAAATTGCAAATGCATCACCATGCATAGGAGTATCTTCACTAGTGGCTATATGGTTTTCACCCAGCAATTCCATATCCAATTCAATATGGTCGGCAAGGGTAATTTTATTTTTGTTGTTTTTCATTTGCTTCTTTTTTCTATCCCAAAAACTGAGGCGGAAATTTGTGCAAATATACTTCTCAAACAACTTAGAATTGGCTAATCCTTTAGTCACGTAATTAACGAATGCTAATTAAAGCAAGAGTAATTCTTAAGAGTAGATGCTTTGGACAGATTAACATCTCTTTTATGGGGTATTTCTTTCTTATTGATTACCACTTGGGTTCATGTCAATTTTGGGGATAAGAGTAACTGATTTTTCTAGGTTTAGCCCAAAAAACTTTTCAGAAATAATTCTATCCGTATTCTCTTTGTCGTCATTTATAATGGGATATTCCTTGGTGCAAACCCACTCGCCAATGTACACGATTTGATTCGGTGAAATTTCAAATTGATCGCAAGAAATTTGCTTGCCTTCAGATGATTTTGCTTGGAGGCCCGAAGATGAATTTTTGGGGTAATTCTAGAGATTCAAATTTGAATAGACTTTATGCCTTTTTTACAAATTCCGATTTTAAAGCCATGGCTCCAAATCCATCAATCTTACAATCAATGTTGTGGTCACCATCTGTTAGCCTTATATTTTTGACTTTGGTTCCCGCTTTAATGGGGTGTGAAGCACCTTTCACCGGTAGATTTTTTAAGACGACCACGGTGTCTCCATCTTGAAGTGGATTACCGTTTGCATCTTTGATAATAGGCCCAGCATTTTCAGTTGCTATATCATCTGGGTTCCATTCGTGACCACATTCAGGGCAGGCCCATAGAGCATCCATTGGATACGCGTGAGGCGAATTACATTTAGGACAAGAGTTCGGCATTTTTTTGTTTTTGTTTATTCGTGGAGCGGTATTGTTTTATAGAATAAATCCTAAATCAGATATTCTTTTCCTTCTTCAGCTACTTCACTTGGAATACCAAACTGGTCTTGGATTCTCACCCGTAGTGTATCTGCGTTCACACGTTCACCATGATTGATAAAAACGCGCTTCGGTTTTTTAGAAATACGGTTAATCCAAAGCAGTAGCTCTTTTTGATCGGCATGGGCGCTCAAGTTTCTCAGACGGTAAATTCGAGCGAGAACTTTGTGATATTTCCCGAAGAATTTGAGTTCGGGCATTCCCATTATCAGTTGTCTACCACGCGTGCCTTCTGCTTGGTATCCTGTAAGCACAATAGAGCAGTTAGCTTCTCCAATGTGGCGTTCGAAGTAATGTAACATACGGCCACCACTAAGCATTCCGCTACCCGCAATTACAATTTTTTGTTCGGTGCTAGCAACAGTTTTCTTTGATTCACTTGGACTCCGCACTTCCTTCATGTGATCATTAAGCACGGCCATTATTTCATCGGATATAGGTCTTCTAAACTCAAAATCCATGAAGATGTCCGTGGCCGAAATCGCCATCGGGCTATCAATATAAATTGGCACTTTAGGGATTTTATGCGCTACCAATAATTCTCCTAGGATATAGAGGATTTCTTGTGTTCGCTCAACTGCAAAAGCAGGGATCAACACATTACCACCTCTTTTTAAGGTCTCGTTGATGATGGTCTCTAGGTCGTCTTTAGGATCATTGTCTTCGTGAACACGACCACCGTAAGTGCTTTCAATTACAAGGTAATCGGCCTCCTCACATCTATGAGCAGGATAGAGCAACATCGGTCTTGAGCGACCTAAATCTCCCGAAAACACTATTTTTTCTTCCTTTACCCGCAATTCTACCCATGCACTACCAGCTATATGTCCAGAGTTGTGCAACACAAATTTGAACTCTTCATTGAGGATAACCCATTCTCCGTACTTGTGCGTTACAAATTGCTTAAGGCATTTTTCTACATCTGCCACAGTGTAAAGTGGTTTAGCGGGCTTATGAGAAGACCATTGACCCTCGTTAGCCTCTTGTGCGTCCTCTTCTTGAATTTTTGCGCTATCTAATAAAATAAGTTGCGCGAGCCTTTTTGTGGCTGGCGTACAATGAATGGTTCCGTCAAACCCATTACGCGCCAATACGGGTAGATAGCCCGAATGATCGAGATGTGCATGGGTTAAAATCACATGATCAATTTTGGACTCCTGCTTGGGGAATTTCGACCAGTTTTTAGTTCTCAATTGTTTCAAACCTTGAAACATACCGCAATCAACCATCACCTGATGTTTGTCAGTTTGCACCAAAGTTTTGGAGCCAGTAACGGTTTCGGCTCCGCCTAAAAATGTAATAGAAATTCCTTTTGCGCCCATGATTAAAGTCCTGCGCTAATAAGGAATGTGGCAGCAAAAGCTACAATGGCATAAAGCTCTGGGAAAACGGCCAAAACCATGGTTTTTCCAAAAACATCATAGCCAGATCCAATTCCTTCAATCCCTTGGGCGGATACTTCACCTTGCTTTATTCCAGACATAAGTCCAACTAGACCTAAAGCCAATCCCGCGGCAAAAATAGCTGCTCCTTGAGCGGTGGTCATTTCTACAATGGACTGCATTTTTCCGTTCACAATAAAAAATCCTGCGAAACCATATAACCCCTGAGTACCGGGCAAGGCACTGAGCAACATATAACTACCAAAAGCATCCTCGTTTTTCTTTAGTGCGCCAAGTGTGGCTCTACCTCCAATGGACACGCCTATGGCGCTACCTATCCCCGAAAGGCCAATCATTATACCTAATCCGACGTATGCTAAAATTACTGCTGTTTCCATAATTCAATTTTTAAGATGTTTCTTTTTTAAAGGGTGTATATTTAATTCCGCCGCCGGAGAATCCAGCGTTTTTATAAAATTCGACAAAGGTAAGCCGCATAGGATGTACAAAAGCCCCAAGCGATGCTATAAAGAGGTTAAGTGTGTGTCCGATGAGCATAAAAACAACAAAGAATATGGGGCCAATAATGGCACCCGAGTCTAAAATGGAAAGCCCAATTTCGTTGATAACTAAACCTAAAATAGAACTACTTAAACCCAAGGCAAAAAGCCTAATATAGGAGAGAAGGTCGCCAAATACACCAGTAATACCGTACAGTTCCCAAAGCCCCTTGCCCAGACGAACAAAAATATTCGCCTTGGGATCGTTGAATAGCATGATGAAGCCAACCCCAGTCCATGAAAGTATAGAACCGCCTAAAGCGGAAACATCTAAGCCGAGCAAGGCGAGACCAATAACTAAACAAATCCAGCCAAAGGTGGAAAGGGTGTAAACAAATCCGAACTGCCGAAATTGATTTACCATTTTAATGACCATTCCGTAAATTATTTGGAAACCTCCAAGGGCCAAAGAAAG
Organism: Flavobacteriales bacterium; assembly: GCA_020435995.1. Lineage (GTDB taxonomy): Bacteria > Bacteroidota > Bacteroidia > Flavobacteriales_G > Salibacteraceae > JAGQYO01. The sequence continues at coordinate 7,251 of JAGQYO010000052.1, forward strand.
GTTGAATAACTGATCGGAACCAAGGAACATACTTTTTATGTTTTCGGGGATGGCCAATTGTGAATCTGCAAAACTGTAACCGAATACCGTACCCGTAATGATTCCGAATCCTACGGCGGCCAAACCCAGAATTTGGGCCAAGCGCACTATAGATTTGCTATCTGGGCCGAGTTTATGTCCAAAAAACCATAAACCAATGACGATCAGAATACCGTACCCTGCATCGCCCAAGCAAAACCCGAAAAACAGGAGGAAAAAAGGAGCGAATAGGGGGGTGAGGTCCAATTCATTATAGGCGGGAAGGCTAAAAAGGCTTCCAATGGGTTCAAAGAGTTTTGAGAATTTGTTGTTGTTGAGTAAAATTGGAATTTTTTCACCTTCTTGAATGGCCTCTTCTTCGAAGTAGCAAGACTTATTTTGGAGTTCTGTTTCCATCGCTTCCCTCTTGTCAATTGGAACAAAAGCTTCGAGCCAAATGAACTTCTCATCATTTAATTTTTCACCTTGCACTTCTATTTTATCAAAGTGAAATTGGTCTTTTATTTTGTAGTAAGTGTAATTAAGATCCTCGCGGTTTCTTTCAAAAAACTCTCGCAGTATGAGTTTGTTGTTCTCAATTTGCGCTGAAAGTGATTCAATTTTTTCTTCGATTTCTTTTGCTCCATGCTCTGGCATTATCTCCGTTTGAGCATGAATTTGAGGAGGTTTAGAATCCCGTGAAACGATGACGAAATAAGTCTTTTTTGCTGTTTCATTTAATTTTTCTATCGCAAAATTTTCTTCCCACTTAGATTCCCACTGCCCCAATTTGCAACTAAAAAAATGAAAGTAAATCTGATGAGCCTTAAGCTCTGCAATACGTTCTTTAGAAAATTGCCCAAATGATGCCAGTAATAAAGCTAATTCTGATTTCAAGGCATCCAATTCTTTGCTCAATTGGATGTTTTCTTGGATTTTTGAGTGTATTTCACTTGTAATTAAGCGCGGCAACTCTTTGCCAGTCTCTTTAAATAGCGGTTTTTCCTCAAAGTGATTAAAAATATCCTGAAGTACACCTAAATCTTTAAGCTGATCTTTGAGCGAAGCAGGGACTTCATTTTTTTCTTTCACATGAAAAGCTCCTAGATCCCTTAACTCCGCAAGAAAACCTCGGTAATCTCTGTGATAAATCAGAAAGTGATATTTGGCCATTGGTGTTATCATACGCTTGCTACCGTTCTAGATTTTACCATTTTCTGAGCTGCTTTCGATAAATTATCTTCATCTTCAAGGAATCGCTTTATTTTTTTGATTCCGGTTTCAATTTCTGGAATTTGAACTTTTTCGTAAAGGTTGACTTTTTGGGTGGTTCGCTTGCGTTCACGCTCTAATATTTCTAGTTGTTCTTCCAGTATTTTAAGTTCTAATTGAAGTTGAGTTATTTCCTTTAAAAACAGAATACAATCAGCAAACCAGCCTGGCCGATTGATCCATGATGTGTCGCGAATTTCAAATGAAACCGCACGATAAATAGGAATGCGAACTCCAGCAATTTTTTTAATGTCAATTTCTATTTTGTCCACTACAAGTAAATCAAAATCGAACTGTGCCCAAAGAGAATCGTTCAGCTCAAATGAGCCTAATTTGGTTTGGTAAGCTTGACGCTGCTTGTATAAGTTTTCTTTTCGACGATGTACTTCCAGCCTCAATGCACTTTCCTTATTTTTAATAATAGGAAGTGCCATAAGCCTCATTTTAAGTGACTTATTGAGTGTTTGAAGACTCGTTTTGTTATATTGAAAAGTTATTGCCATTTGTTATTTAAGCGGTAGGAGATTGTGAGATGTGGCATGTTGGATGTGAGATAAGGGATTGCGCTCATTTGAAAATTGTAAGAAAAAATTTTCGTTAGCAATCAATAGCCAGATCATTGATGATGAATTACCAAAAACATTCATTTTATCCGCTATTTCCATTTTTACTTTCATCCAACATCCAACATCAAACATCCAAGTTCCAAAACCTTCTTTCTACCCCTTCCAATATTTATCAATCAGTTCCTGTTTTACACCAATTTCCTCTTGTTTAAAATGTTTGGCAAATAACCTCCAGCCTGTGTTGAGCATCGATTCAATTTCAATATTTACGTCAATCGCTAGTAATTCATTTGAATATTCTTTGGCAAAGGCCAACGTCCGTTCATCATAGTCAGAAAGGTCGAACCCATTTTCCATTTTGGTACGGGCGTTAGCCGCATCCGCATACAATCGAATGGCTGAGTTCATTACTTGTGGATGGTCTTCACGTGTCTGCTTGCCAATTACCAATTGTTTCAATCTAGATAAACTTCTAAATGGATCAACTACTACCTTACCTATTTCGGTGTCCTTTCGTAGAAAGAGCTGACCTTCAGTAATATAACCTGTATTATCAGGTATGGCATGTGTAATATCACCTTCAGAGAGGGTGGTTACGGCCACAATTGTTATAGAACCGCCATCTGGAAACTGTACAGCTTTTTCGTATATTCTGGCCAAATCAGAGTACAACGAACCTGGCATAGAATCCTTCGATGGAATTTGGTCCATGCGATTCGATACAATACTTAGTGCATCAGCAAAAAGAGTCATGTCGGTTAACAATACAAGTACGCTCTCGTTTTTGTCTACTGCAAAATATTCTGCGGCGCAAAGCGCCATATCAGGAATAAGCAAGCGCTCAACTGGTGGATTTTGAGTGGTGTTTACAAAAGAGATAATTCGATCTAGGGCGCCTTCATTCTGAAAAACGCTTTTGTAGTAAAGAAAATCATCATTAGTAAGTCCCATGCCACCAAGGATAATTTTGTCAACTTTTGCACGTAGGGCAACCATTGCCATCACTTGGTTGTAGGGTTGATCGGCATCGGCAAAAAATGGAATTTTTTGTCCAGCCACCAAAGTGTTATTCAAGTCGATACCGGCAATACCAGTAGGTATCAATCGATGAGGTTGAATTCTTCTTACGGGATTTACCGAAGGCCCACCAATTTCTCTTGTTTCACCTTGAAGCTCAGGCCCACCATCGATAGGTTCACCGAGTGCATTAAAAAATCGACCAGCCATATCTTCACCTACCTTTATAGTAGGTGACTTGCCGAGAAAAACAACTTCAGTATTCGTTTTTATTCCTTCGGTACCGCTAAAAACTTGAAGCGTAACCTTGTCGCCAATAATTTTTACGACTTGCGCTAGTTTATTTCCAACCATGGCAAGTTCATCATAACCTACATTGGTAGCACGCAAGGTACACGTGGCCTTATTGATATCTTCAATTTCGGTAATTTTTTTCTGAAATGCTTGAGAAGTTTCCATGTTACGCTACGTTTTCAACTGATTCAACTTTTTCGGTCATGAGCCGACTTACTTCTTCTGCATATTTCTCGAAATCTGGAGATTCATATTCCGAATAATTCATTTGTTTCATGGCATTAATCACCTTTTTGAAGAGGTCACTTACTTCTTCAAAATGCGTAAAATTCATTTCTTTAGCGCAAATCCAAAGCACCAAATCGACCATGTATTTCTGCCGGTCTAGAGGACACATTTTGTCGATCTTATCAAAGGCATCTTGCTGCAAAATCACAAAGTCAATAAGTTCTCCTCTCCAATAGTGCAAGTGATATTCAACGGGAACTCCATCGTCACCTAGAATGTTGATTTGATCGGCTGCCTCTGATCCACGCTGAACGTAGTTTTTCATTTTATAGGCATTATCGATCCAGTCGGGTTTTCCTGCACCAATCATGTATTCCTTAAACTCAGGATATTCCAAATATTTCGAGTAGCTCATTATGGGATCAATAGCTGGGTATCGTTTGCCATCGGCGCGTTTTTGAGCCAATGCATAAAAACACCGTGTTGCTTTCTTTGTTGATTCCGTTACAGGTTCTTTTAGGTTTCCTCCTGCGGGAGAAACCGTTCCTATAAATGTAATCGAACCCATTTTTCCGTTGTTTAATTCAACGATACCTGCACGGGCGTAAAAATTGGCGATAATGGCACTTAAGTCCATTGGGAATGCATCTGGACCTGGAAGATCTTCAAGTCTGTTTGACATCTCTCTAAGTGCTTGTGCCCATCGAGAAGTAGAGTCAGCCAAGAGGAGTACTTTTAAGCCCATGGCTCGATAATACTCTCCCAAGGTCATAGCAGTGTACACCGATGCTTCTCGTGCAGCAACTGGCATATTGGACGTATTAGCGATAATTACTGTACGCTCCATCAACTTCCTTCCCGTTCTATAATCTTCTAGGGTAGGGAATTCCCAAAAAATTTCCACTACTTCGTTAGCTCGTTCTCCACAAGCCGCTACAATTACCACGTCAGCGTCAGCTTGTTTGGAAAGTGCATGTTGAAATACTGTTTTACCTGATCCAAATGGGCCTGGAACGAATCCCGTTCCTCCCACAAGCATGGGGGAAAAACAATCTACCGTGCGCACACCGGTTTCCATCAACTTTGAAGGACGCGGCTTGTTTTTATAACTCGTAACCGAAAGTTTTACTGGCCATTTTTGGGTCATGGTAATAGAATGCTCCAGTCCTTTATGGTCTTTCAAGGTGGCAATCGTATCGTAAAGTCCGTACTCTCCTTCCTTAACCAAACTCAAGATTTCAAAATCTCCTTCAAACTTAAAAGGCACCATAATTTTGTGCGGAAGCCCATTTTCGGATACTTCACCTAACCACGATGCCGCTTTAACCTTGTCGCCCACATTGGCAAGTGGTTTAAAAAGCCATTTGGAATCTTTCTCAAGTGGTGGACTTCCAACTCCTTTTTGAAGAAAAATGCCCTCCATTTTATTAAGGTCATTTTGAAGTCCGTCGTAATTTTTGGAAAGGATACCTGGCCCAAGTTCAACCTCAAGCAATGAGTTTGAAAATTCTACGACCGTACCTACTTTTACTCCACGGGTAGTATCAAAAACTTGAACATAAGTAGTTTCACCTACAATTTTTATTACCTCGGCCATAAGCCTCACATCTTCGTGAAGTAGGTAACATATTTCGTTTTGGGCCACAGGTCCATCGGCTTTTACCAACACTAAATTGGAAATGATTCCTTGTACAGTTCCTTTTGTCATAAGAGCTTCGATTCTAGTTCTTTATCGTTTTTAGCGAGAAATGAAGTGAGTAATTCTTTTCCTATTTGTGGATCAAGTTGTTTCCATTTCTCAAGATCTTGGAATTTAATAACGTAGGCTAGAATTTTTTCGATTCCGAAGAAATTGAAAAAAGTCAAGTCGTCGAGATATTCCCAACGGATTTCGTCAATCCTTCGATTTCTTTCAATTGGATTTTCGATGTCGAGGGATTCAAAACACCTTTTCAAAAATGGGAATTCAACGTCTAAATCGGCAAGGTTGATTCGCGCTATTTGGGCGCTTGGAAAATGTCCGCCTTCGAGAAGGGTAACATCTTCAAGTTTTAGAGTTTTTTGGACATAAACAGCGGATAAGTTTTTGAATGTAATTTCAAACTTGAACCACTCCTTTAAAAAATCAATACCGGCAGATTCAACAAATGTGTAATAATGTTGGGTCATTTTGTTTTCCAGTACATGAGGCTCCACTTCATGCCAATCGGAGTTAATAGCATCTAACAGTGAAGTGAAATAAAGGTCATCTGAAAAACGGTTTTTGAGAATGTTCTGCAATTCGGTATTCGAAAGATTTGCATAGGGCAGATGATCGGATTTGCCAGATAGCAAAGTCAGAAGATTTTGGTGGTCGTAAAGATAAAAAGCAAGCAATACTTGGTATAAATCAGAAGGTTCCAGCTGACTACAGATGGCCTCCTTCATCGCTTCCAATTTAACGTCACGAGGTTTGCTTACAGCCAGATGCTGAAGCCCAGAAACTAATCCATAATACTGGTTAGTCATTTTCAGATGGCTCGAGGAATTTTACAGTTTGCTCTCTCATATAGTGAGAAAAAAAGCGAAAGAAATCTTCATCTGTAAATGAGATCAAATAATTACTACCGTTAGACTGAAGTTTAAATCCGCTTTGAACTGATGAATCAATGGAAAGCGTTATTCCTTCTGATAGCACGCTCGACTTACCGGCCTTAATTGCTTCGCTTATATTATTATGATCCACTTCTGAGAGTTTAATCTCAATTCCACTAGAACCTTGATTCATTTTTGAAACAACCGTTTGTAGCAATGAAAGTAAGTTTTCGGGATTTTTGAGTCCTTCAGAAATAGGTTTCTCTATTACTTTTTCTTGAACGAGTTCATTAATTTGCTGTTTTAATGAGGCCAACATTTGCTTTGAAGCCATTCGCAATTCGGAATTCACGTTCTTTCTAAATCGATTTACTTCGTTTTGAGTTTCGATTAGAATAGCCTCTTTTTTACTTGCGGCCTCTTCCAGAATAGCCTTCGCATCTTGTTTCGCCTTTTGAATGATTGAATCAGCATCTGTCTGTGCTTTTTCAATTCCTTCAGCATAGAGTTTATTTGATAGCTCTTGCAGTTTAGTGTTCATACATTGGGTGTTAATTGCCCTGCAAGGTAAATTTAAAACTGAAATATGCAAGCCGATTTTTCATTGAAATTTCAAAGGCTTTTAACAATTTGTAAACCGCCTAAATTGCGGTGTTTTGAAAGTACTTGTTGGAGAATTACATATAACTACAATCATAAATCGCTGATTCAAATGGTTTTGATGGTATTATTGCAAAGTTGAAATTTGACATTTGAAAAACGTAAAATTCAAACCCAAAGATAAATCTGATTTTCACCAAGTTTTAAGGGCTCGTGTGAACGACTATTTTCGTTCTAATCGCATCCCAAAATATGGAAATTTATCCTTGCAAGTGAAAGCATTAATTATGTTCAGCTTGCTTTGGATACCGATGATCGTTTTGCATGTTGTACCAAATATTCCTTGGTACGGATTAATTGCTTTGGGTTTGCTTATCGGGTCTGGTCAATCTGGAATTGGTCTTTCGGTGATGCACGATGCTCTTCATGCTGCTTTTTTTAAAAGTAAAAAATGGAACGATCGTCTCGGAACGCTTTCGATGATTTTTGTAGGAGGTTACGCCTCTAATTGGAAAATGCAGCACAACCAATTACACCATTCATATACTAATGTGCATGGAGTTGACTTAGATATAAACCCGCCTTCAACATTGCTGCGTTTTTCACCTTATGATCCACTCAAAAAAGTACATAAATATCAATATTTATATGCGTGGTTTCTATATTCCTTAATGAGTTTGTTTTGGTGCATTAAAAAGGATTTTAAGGATTTGTATTTGTTTCGTGAGTTAGGTTTTTATGATGGAAAAGGCAGTCAGTTTAAAAAAGAGGTTATAACCCTAATTTTTCATAGGGTTATTTATTTCGGATTTTGGATAGGACTTCCAGTGTTGTTTACCTCCTACACCATCTGGCAAATACTATTGGTTTTTTTATTTAAACATCTTTTTACGGGATTTGCTTTGGCGGTTGTTTTTCAACCTGCTCATGTAAGTGATGGTTCGTCGTTCGAAATAGTAGATGATGGCGAAGTAAAAGAAGATTGGGCTATTCATCAATTGAAGACGACTGTGAATTTTGCGATGACCAATAAAATATTTACTTGGTATGCTGGAGGGTTGAATTTTCAGATAGAACATCACTTGTTTCCAAGTGTTTCTCATGTTCATTATCCTAAATTAGCTGAGATTGTAAAGAGAACTGCAGACGAATTTGGAATTCCCTATCTATCTCATCCCAGTTTTCGTTCGGCCCTAATCAAACACGGGATTTCGTTGTATCAATTGGGCAGGGCCTAACATCCTGTGTTAATTCAAAAGCTGAATTAACCCTTATTCTTTTCCTTAAAGTAATTGTCTAAAAAGTCTTGCAACTGCTCGATGCCTAGTTTCTTTGCAATAATCTTTTTGTCCTTATCAAGAATGTAAACCTGAGGAGTAGAGAATATATCGTATATGGTTCTAAAGTTTAAACTGTTTAATGTAGTTAACCCCTTCGAAATATATTCATAGGCGTTTTTATTGATCTCAGGCGTATCGCTCACATTAATAAACGATAGCTTATTAGATTTAATAAATGTTTTGAGGTTTTCTGTTTCAAGCTCTGTAGAAACAGAAAAGATTTCTACACCTCGGTTTTTGTTTTCTTGATAAAAGGGTTCTAGCAAGGGAACTGTTTTTTTACAATGACCGCAAGTAGGACTCCAAAAAACAAGGATGGTAACTTCGGCTTCCAATTTGTGCATGTTATGCCACTTCATGTTGGTGTCAGGCAGAATTATATTCTCCGCTGTGGCACCTATCAACAGAGGCCTCAGTGAACTCGCGCGCTCACATATCTTAGCGGTTGCCGCCGAATCTACCCAATATGCTCCTTCTTCGGTACAGTAGTATTCATCAGCCATGTGCACGAACACGGCATCCATTCCCATTATTTTTGATCTTTCATAGTTGTTGGTTATCCAATGAACTACGTACTTGAATACTTCTTTATTTGGTTTGGCTTTTTTCGCCATCATATCGGCAGCTTCATTGATTGAATCAGGGATTTGAGGCACCAATTTGGTGATATAATATTCAATTTTCTTTGCCAAAGTAGGAGACCTCAACAGCCGCTCATCAGTAAAATCAACTTGATCGAAGTAATGGTCTCTAAAAAAGTAATACTTCCAAGTGTTAATGTCCACACTATCAGGTAGTACGGGGTTTTCTGGCACATCGGGTTCTTGGGAAGTGGCAAAAACTTTTGCAACAAAAGTTCCTTTATGTGCTTCGATAAATTCTCTTTTATAGGCAATAACTTCGTCGTTAATACGACTCAAATCTTCCTGAACAGCTTTAATTTCTGCTTCGTTGTTGCCTACGCTGTCTTCCTTCAGTTCTTTCAATTTATCGTTAAAAGGCTGGGCTTTTTTACCATATTCTTCCATTTTGAGTTGAAACTCATAGAACAATTTATTTTCAGCAGACTCTTGAATTTTCATACTTCCGAGCATATCCAGTTTAGAGGTGCTCAGTACAATTCGAGGTTCCTTGCCATCAAACATAATCTCGAAAAAATGTGCCTTATCAGGAGTAACTCCCATGTATATTCCGCCTGGCATTGAATCCGTCTCGAATATGTATTTTCCCTTCGTAACCATAAAGGCAGTATCGTAATAATACTGCTTGAGGCCATAGTAGTTAGCGAGTATAATCATTGAATCCTCTTCGGCGTCGGCCACATTAAACTCGAAGTAAAATTTACTCTTAGTTTTAGTTTCTTTTTTAACTGCGAATGAAAAAAATGCTGAAAAAATAAATACGGGAATTATCAATAATGCTCGAATCATACTTGTGTTTTGAATGGGCGGTAAAAGTAAAAATAATGACCGCTTACCTTAATTTAAAAATTGTGATTCAAATGTGAGGAATGAGAAGGGGGCAACAAAAATGCTTAACAAAACTTTAACGGAATACTTAGGGTGGGGGGGTTGGAGTAATGGATATTAGATATTGGATATTGGGTATTGGGTATTGGGTATTTGATATTGGATATGGGATGCCTGCCCGACCGTTGGGGTGATGAGAAATGGGAAGGAAGGTCGAAGTGTGGTTCTATGCAAAAGTTGCTACAACCGTTTTCTTACCTGTTACTTTTTGCCCCAGCTCTACATTAATTTTGGTTCCAAGGGGTAGGAAGAGGTCAACTCGGCTACCGAATTTAATAAAACCGAATTCTTGACCTTGGTTGTACATCTGGCCTTCTTCGGCATAATAGACGATTCGCCGTGCTAAAGCTCCTGCGATCTGTCGCACCAACACCGATCTTTTTTCATTTTCAAATACAAAAGTTGTTCGTTCGTTTTCGGTACTGGACTTGGGATGCCATGCTACTAAGAATTGCCCAGGGTGGTAGTTGGCGTAGACCACCTTTCCTTTAATTGGCGCCCAATTGGCATGCACATTTGTAGGCGACATAAAAATGGAAACCTGAATACGACGGTCTTTAAAATATTCGGTTTCTTCCACCTCTTCTATTACCACTACTTTACCATCGGCAGGGCAGAGCACCACACCTTCGTCAATATTGGCCTTACGATTTGGGTATCTAAAAAACTGTAAAACAATGAGAAATAAGATGCCACTTACAACCCAGCCGCCTATTTGAAGTATTTCAAAATTTCTTACAAAGGGATATAGCCCAAGGTTGAATACGAATAGTACCAATATGGCGATAACAAGGGATGCGTAACCTTCTTTGTGAATGATCATAGTGATTTGGCAAAAATAGAAGGGTTTTTCAGAATCGCACCATCAAGTAGAAAAGGATAAACGGAATTGAGATTAAAAACGCATCAAAGCGATCTAAAATCCCGCCATGCCCGGGAAGAATATTTCCAGAGTCCTTAATTTCTAAACTTCTTTTTAGTTTAGACTCAACCAGATCGCCCATTGTACCTACCGTGGCTAGTATTGTGGCTATAAACAACCAATCGTACCATTCAATTGTGCCAAACATCCAATACATTAGGTAGGACCAGAGCCACGAACATACGAGGCCACCAAAAAATCCTTCCCATGTTTTGCCAGGAGAAATACTAGGGTAAAGTTTGTGTTTACCTATCTGTGAGCCAATGATATATGCCCAGCTATCGTATGCCCACATGGTGAGGAGTGCACCCAAAAGGATCCAAGGTTTAAACCTAAAAGTGGGGAACAGGTCAATGTCAATTACAAGAAAGTTGAGAAGACTAAAAGGAACTGCGATATAAACGATTCCTGTAATGGTATAAGCGATATTAAAAAACGGGTTTTTATGTTTTCTAAATACTTCAATAATAAAAATCGTGAATAAAATTAGTGGGCTTATAACCAGCCATTGGTAGTTTTTGAAATCGCTTTGAACATATAAAAAACATGAAGTAAAAAGGATAAACCCAGCAATAACACCTGTTATGTTTTGTGGATTACCACCCGATTTTCGTATGAGTCGATAAAACTCGAGTTGCCCAAATAGTGTAAGCGACAACCACAAAAGGGCAAATGTGTAATGACTTAGTAGGGTAGAGCCAATTACAACGATAAAAAAAATGACGCCAGTTCCGAGGCGCCTGCTAAACTCACTCAAGGCCTACTTCTTTACTTAATAATTGTACGGCCTTAAAAGCAAAATCTTTGGGTACGTATATTTCAACTGGTGTAAAGGTGTTGAGGTGAATATGCATAGAATCTTGTTTGTTAATACAAGAAACAGGAATATCCTTTTCGCGCAACAAGTTAGCTTTTAATTCAGCTTCAATGATATTAACCGAAGAGTAGACCTTCACCCAATTTTGTTCCATAGGCAGCGGTCAAAAATAGTCAATCCTATTTCTTACGAAACTGTTTTACGCTCTTCCTCTGAATCTTTGGTAGGTTTTTCTTCTTTTTCTTCAGATTCTACCTCTTTCTTTTTATTTGTAGCAACAGGGGGCTTGCCTTTTTCAATAGGATTTCTTTTCCCATTTGTGCCATTAACAGATGACTTTAAAGCTTCTCTATCCGAAGCTAGGTCTTCAGCTTTTGCTTTCTTTCGCGCTTCTAATTCTATTTCCCTTTTTTCGGCAATTTCTTTTTCTTCCTGAATTCTTTCTTTGTCTCTCTCAAAAGTTCTTTTACCGAAAACCATTTCGAGGTCTTCCTTGTAAATGACTTCTTTTTCGAGCAAAAGATCAGCGAGTTTAATGAGGTTTTCTTTGTTCTTTTCTAGAATGGCCACTGTTTCCAAGTAAGCCTTTTCTACATAAATTTTAACCTCTTGGTCAATAATTTGGGCGGTTTCTTCGCTATATGGCTTTTGAAATGAGTATTCACTTTGACCCGTTGAATCGTAAAATGAAATGTTCCCAATTCTTTTGTTGAGGCCATAATAAACGATCATTCCATACACCTGTTTGGTGACCTTTTCAAGATCACTTAATGCACCTGTAGAAACCTTACCAAATACAACTTGCTCGGCAGCTCTTCCACCTAAGGCAGCACAAATCTCATCGCGCATTTGCTCTTCCGTGGTGATTTGTCGTTCGTCAGGTAAATACCATGCAGCACCTAGAGACCTACCTCTTGGTACAATAGTAACTTTTACAAGAGGAGAAGCATGTTCTAACAACCAACTAACCGTAGCATGTCCGGCTTCGTGTTGTGCAATTACCTTCTTTTCTCTTGGGGTAATGATTTTATTTTTCTTTTCCAGTCCTGCAACAACACGGTCAATGGCACTATGAAAATCATCAATATCTACTTTCTTTTTCTTTTTTCTTGCTGCAATTAAGGCAGCTTCGTTACATACGTTAGCAATGTCGGCTCCGCTAAACCCTGGCGTTTGGCGCGAAAGCATATCAACATCGATTTTTTCATCCGTTTTAATGGGTTTTAGATGGACCTTAAAAATCTCATTTCTCCCGTGCAAATCTGGCATGTCAACAATAATTTGACGATCGAATCTTCCTGGACGCAAAAGCGCACTGTCGAGAACATCTGCGCGGTTGGTTGCTGCAAGAATAATAACCCCGGTGTTACTCCCAAATCCGTCCATTTCGGTAAGTAATTGATTGAGTGTATTTTCTCGTTCATCGTTAGAGCCTTGCATTGGGTTTTTGCCTCTTGCTCTTCCTATGGCATCTATTTCATCAATAAAAATAATTGATGGTGCTTTTTCTTTAGCTTGTTTGAACAAATCTCTCACACGAGATGCACCTACACCAACAAACATTTCAACGAAATCGGAACCCGATAATGAAAAGAAAGGTACTTGTGCTTCTCCTGCTACAGCCTTAGCGAGCAAGGTTTTACCAGTTCCAGGAGAGCCTACCAGAAGGGCTCCTTTTGGAATTCGAGCACCTAAATCAGTGTAGCGTTTAGGATTTTTAAGGAAGTCTACGATTTCTTTGATCTCCTCTTTGGCCTCTTCTTGTCCAGCTACATCGTCAAAAGTGATTTTCACGCTGTTGTTTTCATCAAACAACTTAGCTTTGGATTTGCCTATGTTGAAGATTTGACCGCCAGGGCCACCACCGCCACCCATTCTTCGGAGAATAAAAAGCCATATAGCCACCATAATTGCTATGGGAATAATCCAGCCTAAAACATCACGTCCCCAGTTTTCTCGGGTACGGTATTCATACGTAAAGCTGTACTGTTCGCTCCACTTGGCCAAATCCTCATCAAATTTATCTGGCGAGCCAATATTGAGCATAAAATGGGGTCCAACATTGTTGACTTCACCCACCATGGGTTGTTTTAGTTTTTTTCTAAATTCTTCTTTTCTCACCGCTTCATTGGTAAGATAGATTTCGGCAAATTCTTTGTTAACGATGATGACTTGCTTCACGTTTCCTTGCTCCACCATTTCTTTGAACTGCTGAGGCGCAACTTTGGCTAGGTTGGTATTCCAGCTAAATAGCAATTGCGAAAGCAGGATGACACCCACAATGGCATAGATCCAGTAAAAATTAAAAGGTTTTTTATTTGCGTTTTTATCGGATTTATTACCTCCGAACGGATTTTTGCTTTCGCTCATATCACTTATTTTCTCTAATCAATGTTTTTTGAGCATCGGCCCACAACTCTTCTAGCTTGTAAAAATCTCGCATCGTTTTTTCAAATACATGTACTACCACATTGGTGTAATCGAGTAAAATCCAAGAGCAATTCTCTTTGCCTTCAACGTGCCAGGGGCGTTCATGAATATTGGTTTTAACCATTCTTTCTACCGTGTCAGCTAAAGCATTTACATGTGTAGTAGATGTTCCGTGGCATATTACGAAGTAATCACACACGGCACCATCGGTTTCAGAAAGGTTCAATATTACAATATCTTCCGCCTTTTTATCTTCAAGTGCCTTTACGACTGCTTGAGTAAGTTCTTTAGAATTGCTCGTAATCGAGTTTTTTTTCATGCCCAAAATTAGCGTGCAAAAATAACCTTTTTTGATACGTTGTATTTTGTATTCTTGCCCGTAAATATTGGGTTTGATTGATTTAACAGTAATTAGGAGCAGAATAATTTTCAGGTTTTAAAATGTCTCGAATTCATCTTTCTACTACAACTTCTACAAATGAGTACTTAAAAGAACTCTCCGAAAGGATGCCCTTGCCCGAATGGAGTTACGTTAGAGCGGATTTTCAGACCAATGGAAAGGGACAAAGGGGGAATTCTTGGATGGCCGAGCCAAATAAAAATCTTCTCGTTAGTTATTTTGTTAAACCTACATTTATTAAGCCTTTTTCAGCGTTTGATCTCAACCGAGTGGTTTGTAATTCCATTATTCGTGTATTACGCCACTATCATCTTTACGAAGGGTGTATTAAGTGGCCCAACGATATATTGATTCGCAACATGAAGGTTGGTGGAATTTTGATCGAAAACAATTTGAGTATCTCTGCGGTAGAGAATTCTGTAATAGGAATTGGTCTTAATGTAAACCAGGACCAGTTTGAAGGGATTAAGTACGGCGCAACAAGTTTGTCTAATCAATTAGGCAGTTGGGTTGACATTGATCAATTGGCGTTAAAACTCGAGGAAGAATTACGCAACGAAATTGAAGAATTAAGAACCAATCCCAACGCCGTGAGGCAGTATTTTTTTGACAACATGTTTGGTGTGTTAAACGATTTTCAATTCGTTCACGATGGGGTCGCGAAAACAGGTCGAATAGTTGATTTGAGTTTGGAAGGGAGAATTGCCGTTAGGGTAGATGGTCAAATTGCTTTTTTCAATTTTAAGGAGATCGAATTTAAACTGGAGGGTTAAAACGCTCTGCAAGTTTTTTTGTCATCATGTTAAAAAGGTTGGTGAGTGGTGTTGATGCCAAAGTTTGGAGCATAAAATTCATGTTGCCATCAAACACGATCTGAGCTTCACATCCAGTCTCAGTTTCTGAGATATGAACATTTAAGGTGAAATCAAATGGATTTTTCCCATAAGAATCTAAATGCACATTAGTATACGGCTCACAGATTCCAAGTTTCATTGAAATTCCAGCTAATCCTTTAATTGTGAACGAGCAAGTGTCATTGGTACTATCCCAATTGACTACCCTATCTTGAGGCAAGAGTTGCTCAATGTTGTTTAGGTTGCTAATGAATTTATAAACGACTTCAGGCGTAGCGTTTACAGCTACTTTATTACTTGTTAATGTGGCCATATTATTTTTTCCATTCTGTTGGCGCTTTTTTCCACGCCTTTAATGATTTTAAATCAGATTCGTTCACGTAATTGGTTTCAAGGGCTTTTTCTACCAGCACATCGTAATTTGCTAAGGTGATTAACGGGCATTTGGCATTTTTGAAATTCTGTGCAGCAATATCTAAATCATAGGTAAAAATAGCCGCCATTCCTTTAACAGAACAACCTGCGTTTCGGAGAACATCTACTGCCAGCAACGAACTTTTGCCAGTTGAAATCAAATCTTCGATTACAATTACACTCTGGTCGGCTTCTATCACACCTTCTATTTGGTTGGATAAGCCGTGCTCCTTACTTTGCGCTCTAACATAAACAAAAGGAAGGCCTAGTTCTTGGGCCACTAGGGCTCCAATGGCAATTCCTCCAGTAGCCACACCTGCAATAACATCGGGCCTTCCGAATGTGCCTTCTATGGCTTTCACCATTTCTTGTCGGATAAAAGTTCGGATTCTTGGATACGAAAGAATTTTTCGATTATCGCAATATATAGGAGATTTGATGCCACTCGCCCATGTGAAAGGATGGCTCGGCTGAAGCTGTATTGCTTTTATTTGGAGCAAAAATTCGCTCACGTTATAAGCAGTCTCATTAGAAGAAATCATTTATCTATGCACGATTATTTGGTAATCAAGACTGGCAAATGTATAAAGTTTTCTGCAATGACTCGGAGCTGATACTGGCTTCTGTAAACGAGAATTGGGAGGAGGAGAAATACTACGAAAAACACAAAGTTTTCACCGATACCAAACCAGATGTAGCCTTCCTCAAAAAGCGATTTGAAAAGAAAAAAAAGAAGACCTATGTGTTTCTATTCGAAAACGGACTGGTCGAAGAGTGGAAGTCATTTATTCGCCCATTAAAACACCTCAAAGCAGGAGGAGGTATGGTGAGAAATAAAAAGGGTGACCTACTTTCTATATTTCGAAAGGGGAAGTGGGATCTTCCAAAAGGAA
>JAGQYO010000053.1 GCA_020435995.1 Flavobacteriales bacterium
CAAATTGAAAAGCAGGCTCAAGCCCATCAAACCACCTATAATTAACAATACAAATAAGTGCGGCCAACAGCAATACTAAGACCGAATTAAATTGAGATTTGGAATCATACAATAAGATAGAAGCGAATCCCACCAATACCAATGAATAGGTACTTCCATAAGGAGTTAGCAAAAGCATGGCTAGCAGTAATATTCCAAATGCTTTGTTATCACTTTTCTGTGAGCATACCGCATACAAACAAGCTGCAATAACGCCATAAAAAAGTGAATTTGTAATTGTCAAAGCCACGCCACCGCCCGGCAAAATTGGAATAGGATTGTAAAACGGATCAGAAACGAAAAGATATTTCATCCACATTCCCCACGATTGGTAATTAACCACAAATGCCTCGGATAAGGCCCCGCTAGAACTTAAAGGGAACACTTTAATGAGGTAAAACCAAGTCACATCTGTACCCACCAAAATGACCGTAGCAAAACCCAAGCCTGCACAAGCCAGTATCAAATATTTGCTTGTTTTGAAATCCTTTTTTGCGACCAAATAAACTAGCAACAAGGCAGGAAACAACTTTAAGGCAATAGCTAAGAACCACCATACGGCAGCCCACTTTTTGTTTTCCCTTTCGTGAGCCAAATAACCCTCCATCAGCAAACTCGAAAGCAACAAATAGGTTTGACCAAATAACAAGTTGTTTTTAACTGGGATGATGAGCACCAATGAGACCACCCACATTACCCAATTTGGCGTTTTTAGGAATTGGTTCAAACGATAAAAACTAAATAAAAATACAACCGCTGAAAGAACATTGAAGAGCAATTTGGCCGGCATTGGACTTAACAAAAGGAAGGGGTAATAGAACAACAGAAGAAAGGGTGAATTCGGATTGAAATTTCCAAATAATCCAGAGTACCCAAGTCTGGCTATTTGATCGTTAAACTCACACGGGTAATAGGATTGTACACCAAATTCGCCCATCGAAAACAACTTCGCACCGAAATAATAATTGGTAAAATCGTGAAGTTCAAACGACAGTGACTTGAACAAGAAATAGCCGATAATTGCGACCAGCAAATTCATTGGATTCCCCAATGCTTGTTTGGCTCTGCCTAAAATCGGGCCTTCCACAACATCATCATTTCACTCAATTTAGCCTTTATCATTGGCTTCAATGAATTTGTCCCCTTCGCTTTTTTTCTGGCCACTTCCAATCGGTTGTTTACGTATCGAATGGCCCAATTGTAAAACGAATCGGAGTACTTCCGTTTAAAATCGATTTCTCTATCCGTGGAGGTAAACCAATCTGGTTGTTCGGTAATATTGGCTTCTATTTCTTCAAAAAGCCTTGTTCCTTTTATTGGGTAACTCTTGGTAATGGTAAAATAATCGGGTAAGGCATCCTCTAAATATTTGGCCGTGGTACGAATGTCTTCAATGGTTTCTCCAGGATAACCTACCATAATAAAGGTACCTGTTTGGATGCCAGCTTCGCGGGTTTGAATCAACAAGTCGCGAACTTGATTTACATCTACTCGCCTATCCATGGCGTCGATAATTCGCTGCGAACCGCTCTCCGCTCCAATCCACACACGGATACAACCAGCCTCCTTAAGCCATTGAATTACCTCCGTATTCATGCGTTCAGCTCTGGTGATACACTCAAAATTCACCTTCAATCCTGTTCGAAGAATTTCTGCATGAAACTCCTTCAACCACTTGTGACTCACGGTAAATACATCGTCGACAAACCAGAATGTATCGGGCTGATACTGTTCTTTCAATATTGCCAATTCGGCTACTACATTCGCGGGCGATCTACGTCGGTAACTCTGACCATAAACCGCAGTGCTGCACCATTTACATGTGTATGGACAACCTCGTTGCGTGCTTACATTTAAGGCACTTTCTCCGTGGGCTGTTTTCCAAGTTTCGAGGTATTTCTTAATCGGAAAAGCCCCTCTATTCGGTATTGGCAATTCGTCTAATTCTTTGATTTTGGTGCGGGGCTTGGTTTTTACAACCTGGCCATTTTCCAAATAAGCCAACCCTTCAATTTGGTTTAACTCACCTTTAATTTTAATTGCTTCCACCAATTCGAAAAAAGTCTGCTCACCTTCGCCAATGACCAAATAATCGGCGCCAGCTTTTAGGTAATTTTCAATATTGTAGGTCAAGTCTGGGCCACCCAAGACGACTTTCATGTCTTTCAAGTCAGGCTCATTTCTGATAAACTGAATCAGGCTAATTACCTTCACCTTGGTCATGAGGTTGGTGTAGAATGCCACTACATTTGGTTTGGTTTTGAGCAAGTGTTCTTTAAATTTTTGGGTGGTAGAAAACGTGGTATCGAATACATCATGGTCTATTCCCTGCTCATTCAAAAACGCCGAAATGTACAGCAGGCCCAAGGTTGGATAGGGGCGCATAATTAGCTTCTCTTTTGGATCCTCCTCCAAAAAATAGCCATGCGTAAGGAGTATCTTTAATTCAATAGGCACTTTGAAACGCTAATTTTTTACTGCTGCAAACTTCAAATCTACAAGGAAATGATCAGCTAGGCTGCTCAAAAAATTAATTCCATCAGTGGCATATTCGAGGTTGCGCAACGCCCTTAACAAACCCTTTTTGTTGTCAAAAAATGGCTGTAGGTAAGATGGTGGAATGAAGCTACCAACTGATTTTAAACCCATTAACTCAGACTTTGGATTTAACTCGCGAATTTCGTCCGCATGATAATACCAAGTCGGAATTTGAACACCAGAAACGTTGGCCATCACAGCTTCTTTTGATTGGCGGCGCCAAGCTTTTTTTCGGTCGCCTTTCATGGTAAAATAGAGGTATTCCCAAAAGCAAAACTTGCCCAGAAAAACACCAATAAACCTTCCACTGGGCGCGAGTAACCAAGGCAAAGCACTGCAAAAAAGTTTGAGGTCTTCTGGCGAAATACAATTGAGTCCACCAAAGTTGGAAAACACAACATCGAATTCATCTTCCATCTCAAACTCATGAATTTTTCTTACGTCAAGTTTTTTGAAATGAATTCCTAAATCATCAGATAAATGAACCGCCTTTTGCTCAGCGATAGCGAGCATTTCAGGCGAAATATCAGTACAAGTCACATCGTGTCCTTGTTGGGCCAGCCATATAGCATCCTCTCCTGTTCCACCATTTATTTCAAGGATGCGCAGTGGCTTATCACCCATAGTTTTTTCTAAATAGGTCCAAACACGTTTTCGCTGCATTCGGCCAATGGTAGAGCGTGTAAACTCTTCATCGTAAAACTTAGCCGCTGCATCAAAAGATGTCATCAATTTTTAGTTTCGAGTGCTGCCAAACTACGTTCGTCCAACCTCGTAGTTAATTGATAATAAGGATATAAGGCAATTGATCGAAATTCTGGAAGTTTCAATTTTTTGGGATTTTTAATGGCTTTTTGCGCATTCAATTTGCCCTGCTTTTTGCGAAGCATTCGGTGCAAGTAGCGCTGCAATTTTCGATAATACTCGTTCGAATAGGTGTTCTTAAACATCAAATCCAAATCATCGGAATCCTTCCAATTGGCTTTTTCATTTAATTCGGATTTTACGCGCTCATGAAAAGGCGTGCCCGGCAAGGGATAGGAAACCGAAACACCAATGTTATCGGGCATCATTTCGAGCACCATTTCGGTAGTTAATTGAATGTCTTCCTTGGTTTCGCCTGGGTAGCCAAATTGCAGAAAATACGCAACTCGCACACCTTTCTTTTTCAATAAATGGGTCGCTTCTTTTATTTGTTCTACCGTAGTGCCCTTGTCCATGGCATCCAATACTTTTTGAGATCCCGATTCGGCTCCTACCCATATTTCGTGAGCACCTGATTGCGCCAAAGCATCGATTGTATCCTCTTTGAGGAGTAAATCTACCCGCGACTGAATGGTGTATTTAAATTTTAATTTGTTCTCGTGCACCAGCTTGTTGAACTCCTGAACCCAGCCTGGTTTTAACCCAAAAATATCGTCGCACATCCAAAAGTGGGTAGGCTGGTAATTCTTGAGCAAATATTTGATTTCGGCCACCACATGTTCGGGTGAACGCGAATTGTATCGATTGCCATAAATTGGTTTCGCGCACCAATTACATTTAAACGGACAACCCCTTGTAGTCGCCAAGTTCAATGAAAAGTAGCCATTGCCCTTCATCCATATTTTTTTATAGGCAGCCATGTCAACCAAATCCCATGCAGCCATAGGAATTCGATCCAATTTCTTCATTACGGGCCGTTTGGCGGGGACTATAAATGTCAGATTCTGTTTGAGCACCATTCCCGAAACCACACTGGGATCCTTTCCAGCTTCAAGCTTGTCGCACAATTCGAGCAAGGTGTTTTCGGCTTCCCCGAGCAAGATAAAATCGGCACCTGCTTCGATGTACAACCGGTTGTGGTCGGTAGCATCGGAACTCGAAACGGCCACCAAAATTCCCTTCTTTTTTGCCAAACGAATCATTTCGAAGGCCGCTTCGCGCATTACGGTCAAACACATTTTGGTGAGGTAGTTAAACCCATCGTCGTAAATGACCAAAATATCAGGCTTTTGATTGTTGAGTTGGGGTTCAATCAAAGCCGGATTTAAGATTAAATTGGTATCGAACAGCGCCACATGATGACCTTGTTCTCTCAAAAAAGCTGCTGCCGTAATGGTTCCTAATGGAGGGTAAGGTTGTTGTTTTTTCCACTGTTTGTTGTCGAGTGGATAGAAATATGAATGGGTAAAAAGTATGTTCATATATCGTTTAAATCAATTCCATGTTGGGTTTTAAATTTTTCGAGTCCTTTTTGGTAGGCTTTCAGCACTTTGCTTTGAAAATTGTTTGGGTGATGTTTGGAAACGTAGCTTCTGCTTTTCAATGCCACATCAAAGTCCTTAGGCTCAAAATCGGCGAACTTCCTTTTCCAATGATTTACCGTGAGTTTCATAAATCGTTTGTCCAACCAAGCTCCGATAAAACCACTGAAAACGAATTCCAAAACACGTTTGACAATCGAATCTGGCTCTGATTGATACAGGGGTGCTTTCATTTTTGTAGTTGGGAAAAATTCCTTCGTCCATTCGTTGGCTTTAGCAAATTTCTCATGGTTTTGTTGGTCACATATTGCGAGCAGGGTGGTTAATTCGGTGGCCGTAAAAATGTTTTTTTCTTCAATCTCCAAATGCTCTGAATCGATAAAATAGTTGAGGCAAAAAAACTTATGGCTATTAAACAGAAATACCTTTTTAAATAAAATCAAAATGGAACGCGAAAGCCAAAGCCGTTTGGGAGCGGTAACCACAAAGAAATCCACATCGCCGTCTTCTGCTAGAAATCCCTTGCTCAAACTTCCTGAAATATAAACCCCACGCACAAATGGAAATTGAAAAATGAATCGCGCCCTACGGATGGCTTTTTCCATCACAGCCTTGGCCATCTGGTTTCCTTTATTTCGCCTAACAACCTGCTTAAATTCTCCAGTGAGAGAATAGTATGATTCCGTTCGGTAGATCCATCCTTTTTCGACCAATTGATCTAGTGACAAATCGGATTTAAATCCAAGCTCATCTGCTGTGAGGGGATAATTAAAAATGTTGTAATACACCAAGGCACGCAAGGCCGCCAACTGTGAGTCAGTTAGTGTGGGAGAAACGATGCTTGCTGTAAGATTCAAAAAAAACGTGTTGTTTAGTGGCGCAAAGATACCCTTCCTTTTGGCTCATGATTCACAAAAGATGACCACTTGTTCTAATTGACGTGGATAAATTATAGAAGGTTGGAATTAATGGGAAATGAGGTGGGAAATTAAGCTAGGTGTTCACTGGATAGTTCGTGAGGAAAACAAATCAAACTATTCTAAATAAATCCGGAGTTAGAATTTCCAAGAATTTTGGGAACGAAGTGATTTTAGTAGGTCTTCCTTTTTGTATTGACATGATGTGCTTAGGAGCTTGATTATAATAACTCGAATCAAATAAGTGGACATCCTTGAAGCTAGGATAAAGGAAGTTTAAATTTTCATATCCTTCGAAATACCTTTTTTCAATCTCTTTCTCGAGGACATAATGGCCTCCGTTTTCAACCCTAATTTGAACTCTTCTTTTTGCTTCAATAATGGAATTTAATCAAAAGTAAATTAGGGTTAAATCATACCCTGCCATTTTAAACCTATCAGGCCAATACATTGGTGTTGAATTAAAATTTGTCTCATAACAAAAGTCGATTCTGTTCTTAATTGATTGCTCAACTTGAAATAGCAACTCAGCTCTACTTTTAGCGTGTGCCATTTCATCTTTTATATCTATCTCCAATAAATTGTGATAAATATTTAGAAAAACCTGATCATAATCGAATGGTGTTATGTTGTCAGGTGAAATGGCTTTTGAATAGGTCGAATTACCAGATCCATTGCAACCAGCTACAACTATTAGGCTGGGCATTTAATCTAAAATTGAGGGGAAGGTTTAGGGTTTTGATTAAGTTCTCCCTTCTTCAATTTGTCTTCGTACACCTTTATTTCCTTTCGAATTTTAGGCAGTTGTGCAATTAACTTTTTCTGAAGTCTTTCTAAATACTCTTCGATATTCTCTTTAGAACCCATATCACAAATTTAGGGGATTAATTCCATCTGTAATTGTTGATTTAATTTAAAAGTTTATTGCAAGGCGGCGAGCAATAAACCCAGAGCTCCCGCGCGATTAAAATAAAAAGGTCGCTAGTTCACGATTGCATCGTGGACTAGCTCATATAGGCCTAAAAGCCCTTTCGCGTGGTTTTCATTACTAAGCAGCTTATCCAATTTTAGTGAAGCCCTATTCAAGACAAGCCTTTTATCTTTGGTCTCATGAGTAGAAACTATAAATTCAATAATCCAGAAGGGTTGGTATATAGCAGTATTGAAGATTATGCTGGCGAAAATGGATTGTTAGAAAATATTGTTGTTTTAGATAAACCACGCGATAAAATCGCGCGGGAGCGGGGATAAAATCGCGCGGGAGCGGGGGGATTAATTCCATCTGTAATTGTTGATTTAATTTAAAAGTTTATTGCAAGGCGGCGAGCAATAAACCCAGAGCTCCCGCGCGATTAAAATAAAAAGGTCGCTAGTTCACGATTGTATCGTGGACTACCTCATATAGGCCTAAAACCCCTTTCGCGTGGTTTTCATTACTTAGCTAAGCAGCTCATCCAATTTTAGTTAAGCCAATTCAAGACAAGCTTATTATCTTTGGTCTCATGAGTAGAAACTACAAATACCAAAATCCAGAAGGGTTGGCATATAGCAGTATTGAAGATTATGCTGGCAAAAATGGATTCCAGGAAAATGTCGTTGTATGTAGATAAACCACGCGCTGCAAGCGCGAGAGAGCGAGGGAACCAAACGGAAGATTTACCGAAAGATATTGATGAGTTTTATCCGTTTTAGAAAAGATAGATTTTGCAAAATGCGATACCCAAAATGATTAAGATTAATTTTACAGAATCGAGTTTTAAAAGCAATTATGAGCAAAGAAATATCAATCCCAGACGAAGTTTTAATGAATAAAATCTACATGATAAATGATACGAAAGTCATGTTAGATAGCGACTTAGCAGAACTTTATCAAGTAGAGACAAAACGATTAAACGAACAAGTAAAAAGAAACTCAGAACGCTTTCCAGAAGACTTCATGTTCCAGCTAACAAGTGAGCAATGGGAAAACTTGAAGTCGCAAAATGCGACCCCAAGTTGGGGAGGTCGAAGAACTTTGCCTTATGTTTTTACAGAACAAGGAGTTGCAATGCTGTCAAGCGTTTTAAATAGCAGCGTAGCAATCAATGTGAATATCCAAATTATTAGGGTGTTTACTAAAATGAGAGAAATGCTTTTAACTCATAAAGACTTGCTTATTGAAATGGAAGAAATCCGTAAAAAAGTAGGCGGGCAAGATGAAAAAATAGAACTCATATTTAATTACTTACAGCAGTTTATTAAAGGACGAGAAACTCCAAGAGTGCCAGTTGGATTTAAAAGGAAAGGAGAATAATCCAACCCAATCCCACAAGCTACCGCGCGATCCGATAGCTATAGGATAGCAAAGCGTATCGTGTGGTTTTCATTACTAAGCAGCTTATCCAATTTTAGTGAAGCCCTATTCAAGACAGGCCTTTTATCTTTGATCTCATGAGTAGAAACTACAAATACCATAATCCAGAAGGGTTGGTATATTGCTGTGCGAGGGACTATTCTGGAGAAAATGGATTGTTGAAAAATGTCGTTGTGTGTAGCTAAACCACGCGCTACAAGCGCGCGGGAGCGGGGCAATTTCCAGCTTTTTAATAATGATGATATTCTATCCAATCGCCATTCTTGAAGATCAATTTGGGATGGGAATTGAAAGTGTTACTGCTGCTTCTATAATTCTTCTTCCAAGTTCCATTATTGTTTTTGTAATATCGGGGATATTATTTTTAATTCACCGGATAAATAAATCGGAATAATATATTGAAGTTCTCCCTCTCTTACCACAAGATTTCGTGTTGATAATCCTCTTCTCTCTTATTAAGCCATATATTCCAACGAAATACAACTCTGCTTTATATTGTGTTTCAGCTAAGCTAGTTAGCATTGCTAAAGATCAATCCTTTGAGCAGTTTTATTCAACTAACAAAATGAATTGGTATCGTCTTAGTTGATCTTGCAAGTAGACGCTGCAGCGTAAATGTGTAGTCAATGCCTTTAAAAAACATGGTTTCATTTCACGCAAAGAGTTATTTGGTTCAATTAGAAACTAATTAGTTACCTTTGCCATTAAGAATATGAGAGTTCTAGAACCTTTTGAGGATTATTTTTGGGAGTTCTATAACGACAAATCTGAGGCTGTACAAACAAAAATTGATTATGTATTACAAATCATAATCACCATAGAACAAATACCAAAAAAATTCTTTAAGCATATTGAAGATGGTATTTATGAAATTAGAATAAAGTCAGGAAGTGATATTTATCGATTGTTCAGCTTTTTTGATGAAGGTAAGTTGGTGATTCTACTTCATGGTTTTACCAAGAAAACTCAGAAATTACCAAGAAGGGAAATAGACAAAGCAATGCTATTAAGAAGGGCATATTATGAAAGCAAAAAATCCTAAGACCATAAATGAGCATTTTGATGTAAAGTATGGAAAAGCTGGCACTGAAAGTAGGGCTAATTTTGAACAAAACGCCGAGATTTATCTTATTGCCGAATTGGTAAAAGAAAAGCGAAAAGAAGCCCACTTAACTCAACAAGAGCTAGCTGACCGATTAAACGTAAAAAGGACTTATATCTCAAAAATAGAGCGAGCTGTAGGAGACATTAGAATCTCTACGCTTCGAAAAATAGTAGAAGTTGGTTTAGGTGGAACCTTACAGATTACTATTAAACTTTAATTTATTCTTCCGTAACAATATAAAAATCAACTTATATCAATGGAAAAACAAATAAGAAATAAAAATTGCTGCGGTAATTCCTACTGCATCGGCGATTAATCCGCATACCACAGTATAGCGAGTTCTTGAAACATTTACAGCTCCAAAATATACCGCCAAAGTGTAAAAAGTAGTTTCGGTAGATCCTTGGAAAACGGAGGCCAATCGTCCTACAAATGAATCAGGGCCGTAATTGGTCATGGCTTCGACCATCATTCCGCGAGCGCCACTTCCGCTCAAAGGCTTCATAAAAGCGGTGGGCATTGCCCCAACAAAATCGGCATTAAACCCGAGACCTGAAACTATCCAACTCAAACCGCCAACTAGTAAATCTAAGGCGCCACTTGCCCTAAAAACTCCTATAGCTACCAACATGGCCACCAAATACGGAATGATCTTAACGGCCACGCCAAATCCTTCTTTTGCCCCGTCAACGAACGACTCGTAAATATTCACTTTTTTACGCAAGGCCATCCAAATAAAACTCACAATAACCGAAAACAACAGGAAGTTGCCTCCGATAGAACTAATCACCGAAACTTGCTCCTGAGGCAATCCAGAAAGCCAATAAATAAAACCAATGATAAAGGCTGTGAGTCCGCCTAAATAGGCTAAAATGGTTTTGTCGAATAAGTTGATTTTTTGATATATGGCTACTGAAATAAGTCCAGCTAAAGTCGCAAAAAAAGTAGCCAACAAAATGGGCAAAAACACATCACTCGGATTGGCTGCACCGTTTGCAGCGCGCAGCGCCATTACGGAAACTGGAATAAGGGTAAGCCCCGAGGTATTGAGCACCAAAAACATAATTTGGGCATTGGTGGCGGTATCTTTTTGGGTGTTGGCCTCTTGGAGTTCGTTCATGGCTTTGAGTCCAAGCGGTGTAGCGGCATTGTCTAACCCAAGCATATTGGCTGAAAAGTTCATCATCATACTTCCCATGGCAGGGTGATCTTTGGGTAACTCAGGAAAAAGTTTGCGAAAAAAAGGAGCTACCGCCCGCGATAAAATATTAATAGCTCCACCGGCCTCACCAATTTTCATGATGCCCAACCACAAAGCCATAATGCCAATGAGGTATATGACAATGGAAATTGAAGTCTCGGCCATATCGAAAGTAGATTGCACCATAGCTGGGAATACTTGGAGGTCGGCAGCGCCAAACTGCATCCCATAATCGACGAAGAATTCACGGAAATAATAGCCTACTAATCGCAGTATGGCCACTAAAAAAGCAACAACAAAAAAACCTGCGAAAATGTAGTGTAGTGCCAACGAATTGAGATTTGCTCAAATGTAGAAATTGGGATGCTTGATTTTTTTTTTGTGTGGTGGAGTTTTAAACACAAAAAATGTACGACGTACAACGTTCGATGTTCATTGCTCATTGCCTATTGCTCATTGTTCATTGCCCTTTGCTCATTGCTCATTGCTCATTGTTCTTTATCCATTTCCCACCCTACAAATCCGAAGATTTTTACCCTTATCGAAATGATCGTCATCAACATATCAATCAATTCGAGCGATTTTCTATTTTTACTGCATGGCAAACAATACGCTGGAATTATTTTACACTCATTTAAAAAATTTGGATGCAGAAGCTTTAATTGAGCTTTATCATCCTGATGCCTTATTCGAGGATCCCGCTTTTGGGAGGTTGAAAGGTGAACGTATAAAAAATATGTGGCGGATGCTCTTGGATCCAACTAATAATTCTCAGCTTAGCATTTCATATTCCAACGTGATTTGCGACGGAATTACAGGCACGGCCAGTTGGGAAGCCAATTATATTTTTACCGTAACAGGGCGGAAAATTTGTAATAAAATCACCTCAACCTTTGAACTGAAAGATGGGCTTATTATCAAACATGATGATAAATTCGAATTATACAAATGGGCGAAACAGGCTCTAGGTTTGACTGGATACCTAGTAGGGTGGACCAAGTTTTTCCAGCAAAACCTTCAAGGAAAAACCCATTACAAACTTGACAAGTTTGAAGAAAAACTAAATGGCTAAAAACCAAATTCTTCTAAATACCCCAACCCTTGTCTTATAACCTCGTAATCTCCTGACGTACAATCAACAATAGTAGAAGGAATATTGTTTCCAAATCCGCCATCAATCACAATATCCACTTTGTCTTTAAAATTCTCGTAAATCATAGCAGGATCGGTCGTGTATTCCAAAATAGCATCTTCGTCTACTACTGATGTGGTGGTGATGGGATGACCCAACATTCGTACAATTTCGAGCGGAATAATGTTATTTGGAATTCGAATTCCTATGGTTTTCTTTTTGTTTTGAAAAATTTTAGGCACCTCGCCCGTGGCATTTAGGATAAAAGTAAATGGCCCCGGCAGCGTCTTTTTCATGAGTTTAAAAATCGGGGTTTCTACCCTAGCATAATCCGCTAAGCGGCTCAAATCATTGACCACAATTGCCAATTGGGCATCCTTCAACTTCATGCCTTTTAGTGCGGCCACGCGCTCAACAGCTCTAGTCTTTGTAACATCACAACCTAATCCGTAAACCGTATCGGTAGGGTAAATAATTACGCCACCGTGTAGCAGGCAATTTGCCACATGTTCAATGTCCCTCGGATTGGGACTTTTAGGATTTATACGAAGGTATTCAGCCATAATGTAAAATTAAACCATCGCAAAATACAAAACTAATATCCGTTAGGGTAGATAGAAAAAGGAATGTTGGTCATCATAAAAAACAAAACCCCACTCCTTCAAAACGAATTGCGAACAAAACATTTCAACGAAGTGGGGAAAAAAAATAACCTTAGACTACTCTGCTACAGCAACATTTTGATCGCCAATATGCTTTTCTAAAAATGCGCTCATAGCCTCATAAAACTCGAAGCGGTTTTCCTCATTTCTAAAACCGTGGCCTTCGTTGTCTTTTACCAAATACTCTACTTCTACGCCACGAGCTTGCATTGCCTCAACCATTTGGTCACTTTCGGCCACATTCACCCTTGGGTCTTTTGCACCCTGGGCTATAAAAAGCGGTGCTTTGATTTTATCGGCATTTAAAGCTGGAGAATAAGCAGCCAACAATGCACTATCCGCTTCTAAGTCGCCTACCATTTCATACATCATAGCTAAAAATGGTTTCCAATAAGGAGGAATGGTTTGCATAAACGTGAATAAGTTTGACACTCCTACATAATCCACACCACACGCGTACAAATCAGGAGTGTAAGCCAAACCGGCTAGGGTTGCGTAACCACCATAGCTCGCTCCATAAATAGCAATACGATCTTTGTCTGCAATACCTTGGCCGATGGCCCACTGTGCTCCGTCGGTCACATCGTTTTGCATGTCTTGGCCCCATTGTTTGAAGGAGGCTTCCCAAAATTCACGACCGTAACCTGTAGATCCTCTAAAATTCATTTGGAGAACGGCAAAACCTCTGTTAGCCAAAAACTGAACTTCGGGGTTATATCCCCAATCGTCTCTAGCCCAAGGCCCACCGTGTACATTAACCACAAGCGGAAGGTTTTTTGCCTCCTTACCTTTTGGCAAGGTTAGGTAGCCATTGATGGTGAGTCCATCCCTCGATTTGTACTGAATCGGAGTCATTTCAGCCATGTCATCTTCGTTTATCCAAGGGGCTACATCTTCTATTTTAGTGAGTTTGTCATTTGCTATATCGTAGAAATAATACGAGCCTAAAGACCTGTCGGAATAGGTGCGAATTATGGCTTTGTTTTCTGCCTTATTCATTCCGCTTATGCCAATTTCATAACCTGGTAGGGCTGTTTCTAATTTTCCAAACCACGCCTCCATTTCCTTGTCCAAAAACTTGCGATGTCGTTTGTCCGTGGTGTAGGAAATAGAAGTTAGTACCTTTCTCTTTTTAGAATAATACAAAGCATCTACATCTACTTCTGGGTGTTCAAAAAGGATTTCCTTTTCCTTTTTTTCCGCCAAATCGAAAAGCACAATGGCAGATTTATCTCGACCGACATTAGAGCTTGCATAAATATTCTTATTGTCAAACGTGAAAAAAAGTGGACTTACAGATTCCTTAAAATTGGTGGTCATGATGGTTTCCCACTTATCCTTTTCTGTTGCGCGATAAAGCAAAGAAGTATTAACTCCATCTGTAGTAGAAGCCATTCGCAGTTTTCCATCATGGTCGGTTTGCCAATTTTGAATATTTCCTGGGTTTTCGGCTAGCATCTCTAACTCACCAGTTACAATATTCAACCTATATGGATCAAATATTTGTGGATTTCTTTTGTTTAGAGCTACCATTATATAATCGTCGAGCCCATCGAGGTCATCTACAAATTGTGTGGTAACAGAATCGAATTGTGTGAGAGGCTTAAAATTTTGACCATCAATGTCAACGCCATACAATGCCCAATTTTCGTCTCCACCATTGTCTTTCAAATAAAGGATGCGGTTGTCGTTGGCCCAAGTATAGCCAGCTATATCTCTATCCGTTACCTCGGTAATTCTTTTCCCTTGGGCTTCACCTGCCTTTTGAATAAACACATTCATTCGGTCTTGAAAAGGTGCCATATAGGAGAAATATTCACCATTGGGCGATATCTGATAACTCGACTTTTCTGGATTTTTAAAAAAATCTTTGAGATCGTATCTTTTAACTTCTGTCATTTTTGTTTCTGGTTTTTGACCACCGCAAGCGACCAAGAGTGCCGCAGCACCAACCATTAATCCTACTTGCTTTAATTTAATTGTAAGTTTCATAAGCGTGAAATTAAGACTGCAAACCTAAATCATGAAATTGTTGGTTAATCGCCATTGATAAAAAAGGCTCGCCGTTGATAAGCCAATTGGAAAAATCACAACAAGTCGTTCGCCAAATTAGCCAATTCACTTCGCTCTCCTTTTTCAAGGGTAATGTGCGCAAATAATGAGCTGCCCTTTACCTTATCAATTAAATACGACAAGCCATTCGACTGCGCATCTAAATAAGGTGAATCAATTTGGTGAACATCTCCTGTAAACACAATCTTGGTTCCTTCGCCTGCCCGCGTAATTATGGTTTTTACCTCATGAGGAGTTAAGTTTTGTGCTTCGTCTACAATAAAAAATACATTCGACAAACTCCTTCCTCGTATATAGGCTAAAGGTGTAACAACTAGCTTTTCTTTTTCGAGCATGTCATCAATTTTCTTGGCATTTTTATCGCTTTCGCTGTATTGGTTTTTGATGTATTTTAGGTTGTCCCAAAGCGGTTCCATATAGGGATTCAACTTCGATTTTATATCTCCGGGCAAAAAACCAATATCCTTATTGGATAATGGAACCACAGGCCGAGCCAATAAAATCTGCTTGTATTTTTTGGCCTGCTCAATGGCCGAAGAAAGTGCCAAAAGGGTTTTTCCCGTTCCAGCCACGCCTTGCATGGTAACCAACTTGATGCGGTCTTCATTCAGAGCGTGAATTGCAAATGTTTGCTCCGCATTTCGCGGCTTAATCCCATACATGGTTCTTTTTTCAATGCGCTCAAAAGTTTCATCTTCTGGGTTAAAATGTGCTAGGGTTGAAGATTTTCCGCTTTTAAAAATAAAGTAGCTGTTATCTAAGGGCCTCTCTTTAGAAATTCTCGAATACTCCATTTTGCCCGCCTTGAAAAGCTCGTCGATGAGATCAGGATTTACACCGTCCTTTAGTGTTTTACCCGTATAAAGGTTGTCGATATCCTCAATCTTTCCTGTCTCGTAATCCTCGGCATGCATTCCTACGGCTTTCGCTTTTAGGCGCAGATTGATATCCTTGGTTACCAAAGCGACATAAGCCTCTGGGTACTTTTCCTTCATGCTAATGGCCGCATTGAGGATTTGATGATCTGCCTTCTTCTCAGAAAAAATTCGATTGGCATCAATTTCTTGGTTGGTATTATGCATTACAACCGTAAACCTTCCACTTTTTGGTCCATCCAATTTTATCCATTCAGAAAGTATCGCCCTTCCGGCCAGGCCGTCTAGAAAGCGAATGAACTCTCTGGCTTCGTAATTTTTGGTATCGTTTCCTTTTTTAAAATTGTCTAACTCCTCCAGAACCGTAATCGGAATCGCAACGTCGTTTTCTTGAAATGATTTAACGGCATTGTGATCAAATAGAATTACAGAGGTGTCTAATACATATATTTTTCTTTGTTCAGTAGCTTTTTTCTTCGCCATAAAATGGTCTAAATTTTAATTCTTATAAAGGTGACTTGCAACTGCAAAAGTTAAAGCGAAAAATCGCACCCTCAAAATTCCTTGCTCAACAAATAGGTCTAATTTTGAACTATGAAAAATACCCGTGGCGTATCCTTTTGGCTCTATGCATTAGGCATTTACATCTTATTTCAATTTTTTTGGTGGGCGTGGTTGTTAATAGATCAAACCGCCGAAATATCTCACATTCAAGTTCTTTCGGCAGAAACGCACGCTTTCACCGAAAATAATAACTGGCTCCCACGAAGAGTTTTGATGATTATAGGTGAGGGTTTTGTCTTTTTGGTCATCCTTGTTTTGGGCTTTTTAAAAGTGAAATCGGCCCTTCGAAAGGAATTGAATTTGGCCCACAAACAGCGCAATTTTCTTTTATCAGTTACACATGAACTCAATACCCCAATAGCCAGTGTTAAACTCTTTCTTCAAACCTTGTTGAAAAGAGAATTTCCTGTTGAATCAAGGTTGGATTTAACAACTAAAGCACTTGGAGAGATTGAAAGGTTGAGGGAGTTGGTGCAAAACATACTGACCACCGCACAAATAGAAGAAGGGCAATTTCAGCTTCTTAAAAAGAAGGGCAATCTAAGTGCGTTTATTTCTTCTGAACTAGAAAGCGTTAAACCCTTGCTTAAAACCCATCAATTGGAAATTGAAATTGATGATGAAATTGAAATGAGTTTTGATGAAAACGCGATAAGATCGGTATTTCTAAACCTTCTTGAAAATGCCGCAAAATATAGCTCGGCTGGAAGTTTAATCACCATTCAACTTCATACGTCATCTGGGCATCCATGCCTTTCAATTACTGATGAAGGAATAGGAATCAATGAAGTAGAATTGGCCTTAGTATACGAAAAATTCTATCGTGTTGAAAACGAAATAGTTCGCAAAAATAAAGGAACGGGCCTGGGACTCTTTATTGTTAAAAATATGCTTGAATTGCATGGAGGACGCATAGAATATGTGAAAAACGAACCCAAGGGTTCAACTTTTAAAGTTTATTTGTGAGATGAAAAATTGGTTGGTTGTTTTGGCTCTTGCCGCGAGTACTTTGTTTTCTGCTTGCGATACCTACAAAGATGTGGTAGTAGTTTCGTATGATGAAATGGCCCTCGAAAGCATTGATGTAAATGGACTTCACTTGAACGCCTTAGTAACCATCAATAACCCCAATAATTATGATATCCAAGTACAATTCGAAGAACTAGGTGTTTCTATAAACCAACAGTTTATTGGCTATGCCGAACTAAAAAAACCCGTTAAATTAAACTCAAACTCAACTGAACAATACCCCATTGCCATTAAATGCGCCTTGCCCAGTGATGGCAAAGTAAACCTTGGACAGTTAACAGCTTCAGCACTTTTTGGTGGTGGCGTTGTGATTGACGTAAAAGGCAATATCGTTGGAAAGGCTAAAGGAATTAGCAAAAAGGTTCCCATCGAAATTTCTCAAAAACTTATCCTTTAAAGGTTAATAATCCATCGTTAGTAACTCCATCTTCATCTTTTTGAAGTTGGCCTGCCTGCCTCTATTTTTGACACCATTGGAATTATGAATTGGCTTTTTTCATTTTCGGTCTGTATGGCCATTTTGATATCGTGCAATCGTTCCGATAAATTACCCTCAGACGCTATGGCTCATTCAGAACATAAACACACCAATAGATTGGCTCAAGAATCGAGTCCATACTTGTTGCAACACGCTCACAACCCAGTAGATTGGTTCCCGTGGAGCGATGAAGCCCTAGCTAAAGCCAAAAAAGAAAATAAACTTATTTTAGTGAGTGTTGGCTATTCCGCTTGCCATTGGTGCCATGTAATGGAACATGAATCGTTTGAAGACAGCGCAGTTGCCAAAATAATGAACGACAACTTCATTTGTATAAAAGTAGATCGCGAAGAACGCCCAGATATCGACCAAGTGTATATGACAGCCGTTCAACTCATGACTCGGCAGGGTGGCTGGCCGCTAAATTGTTTTACCCTTCCCGATGGAAGACCTATTTATGGTGGTACTTATTTCCAAAAGGGTACTTGGATCAAAATCCTTGAATCGCTGAGCAGCGGCTACCGTGAGGACAGTTCTAAATACATCGAATACGCCGAAAAACTCACGGAAGGAATTATTCAATCGGAAGTAATCGAAATTAATTCTGCTCCACCCCAATTCACAAAAACGATACTTGACGAAATGGTATCTAATTGGACCAAATCGTTTGACTCAAAAGAAGGCGGACCTAATCACGCTCCTAAGTTTCCCCTGCCCAACAACTATGATTTTTTGCTACAATATGGTCATCTTTCAGCTGATGCTGAGGTTTTGAAACATGTGGAGCTTTCCCTGAACAAAATGGCAATGGGTGGAATTTATGACCAAATAGGGGGCGGATTCGCGCGGTATTCAACCGATGTACTGTGGAAAGTACCCCACTTCGAAAAAATGCTCTATGACAATGGACAGCTCATCGAATTGTATTCATCTGCCTATCAAAAGTTTAAATCCCCCTTATACAAACGAACTGTATATCAAACCATCGCATTTCTTGAAAGAGAATTGACCCATGAAAATGGCGCATTCTATTCTGCCCTTGATGCTGATAGCGAAGGTGAAGAAGGCAAGTTCTACGTGTGGACTAAGGAGGAGCTAGAAGGCCTGACTGGCGAAGATTATGAATGGGTAAAAAGCTACTACAATGTAGGTAAAAAAGGGTTGTGGGAACATGGCAACAACATCCTTCTCATGGATGAATCGTTGGAAGATTTTGCCAAAAAGCTAAACTTGTCGAACGAAGAATTTGAAGGGAGATTAAATGACATAAATCGCACATTACTTGCGCGAAGATCCAAACGAATTCGCCCAGGATTGGACGACAAGACCCTCACAAGCTGGAATGCGATTACGATTAAAGGTTTAGCTAAAGCTTTTGAGGTTTTTAAAGACGAAAAGTTTTTGGACATGGCGATTAAAAATGCCAATTTCATTCTTCAACATCAAAAGAAAAAAGATGGCGGACTTTTTCACAATTACAAAGAAGGAAGAAGCAACATCAATGGTTATTTAGAAGATTACTGCTTTACCATTGAAGCCTACCTCAAACTTTATGAAGTTACTTTTAACTCAAAGTGGTTAGATGAGGCAAAAGAGATGGCTGATTATACCATAGAGCATTTTTACAATCCCCAAAACGGCATGTTTTATTTTACATCAGATGAAGATAAGGCCCTAATAACTCGGAAAATGGAAGTGAACGACAATGTGATTCCCGCTTCAAATTCTAGCTTGGCCAAAGGACTTTTTCTTTTGGGGAAATATTTTGACAATCGGGCTTATGAAAACATGGCCATTACGATGCTAAATAACATGAGCAGTCAGTTTGTGGGTTACCCTTCTGGATATTCCAATTGGGGCATACTCTACCTTTCTCAAGTTCACCCTTTTTACGAAGTAGCCATAGTTGGGCAAGACTGGTCAGCCAAATCGGCTTCCTTTTCAGAAAAGTATATTCCCAATAAAATACTTTTAGGTTCGGCGAAATCGAGCCAAATACCACTTTTACAAGACAAGTACGTGGAAGGCGAAACTTACATTTATGTATGCGAAAACAAAGCATGCCAATTGCCGGTTACAAAAGTCCAAGACGCTATAAAACAAATATTAAAATGAGAATCGTTACTTTCCTCCTTCTTACCTTTTTTGGTCAAACACTAAGCTGCCAAATACTGGATAATTACCAAGGTAAGTTGTACTCTGGTGAATGCATTTTTAATGAAGACTTCATCAAACAAAATAACATTAAGACGATTATTGGTAGTATTTCTGTGAAAAGCGAAATGCAGCCCATTCGGAGTCTAGGAACCCTGGATATGTACACCTTTAATAGGTCAGGCAAACTCATTGAACACCTCAATTCATTTAAACTTAGGGGTGGCCGAATCGACACCACGCAAGATTTTTATCAGTATAACGACTTGGAGCATTTGGTATCGGTCATGTCTTATGACTTATCTGGTTATGATGCCAGCAGTTTCGAATACGATGCAGAAGGTAATTTAAAAAAAGAGGTTTTCTTACGCGGGGAAAACAAGAGCCCTTATAGCAAGCAAATTGAGAAAGGCAAAGAAACCGTTCTGAAATCAGAAACCTTTGAATTCGAATTGGTGAATGACTCTACCAAAAAGAAAATTTATATCAACTCTGCGGGCAAACCTTATAAAGAAACCGTTATAACCTACAACCGATTAGATCAGAAAAAATCTGAAAGCACAACCTTCTATCTGACTAATAAAAAGAGTATGATAACCTACCAATATGACGTGCAAGGCAGATTGGAAAAAATTCATGACTTCTCCAATTTGTTGGGAAACCTTACCATTACTTATACCTATGAATATGATGAATACGGCAACCTCTATTCAAGCAAGGTGTACAAAGATGGAAAACTAACCTACTCCAAGGAGTTTATTTACCACGTTCAAACCTTCTTGCTCAAAGCTCAGCTCACAAAGGACGAAGAGCGAAATGAGATAAAGATTATTCAGTATGAGTATGGGTATTATTGAGAGATGTCATATTCTCAATAGCAATTGAGCTTATTTGACCATTTTTTATCGAATGAAGTTTGGCATAAGGAACGTATTCAACTGGCAGGTTTTTCTTTAATACTAAAAGAGCAGGGGTCGAATAACAACGTAATTCTTCAAATAGTGATTTTCTTTCATTTTTCTCAACCGACTCCAAGTAAACCGTGGATAAGCATCTAGAAAGCTTTAACCTCCACCACATATTTTGAAACTTGTTTTCCGAATTCTTAACCAATATTCTTGTCACTTTTGCTACTTCCTTTTCCTTGTTTAAAAAGGTAATCCATTCATCTATACATGGTTCACAGTTCATGTCACTTATTAGAAGAATATTACAGTTTCCAAGCTCGTTTAAATCATATTTCTTTTTAAAACAGAGCACGCAATCAACTCTAAACGTTTGACAGCAAAGACCATTTATAAAAAAAAACAAGAGAAAAGAAGCAAGCAACCGCACGAAAATGAATATTAAGCAATTTTTACTTGGATACAGTGATATACAACATTCCTGGAGCTCATATAATTAATCATAGTTCTGAGCTTATAAATTGGCCTTATAGCTATTCCTATCGGAATTGGTAACTTAAATGATTGAAAAACAAAATACTCAGTGGACAGCTGCGTAGGACACGACCATGACCATTGCTTTACAGACTTACGACTAAAAAACAAAAAAGGCATCTCTATGTTTTTTTGACTTTCAACATTTAAATTCCAACCAGTATTCGTCTTATTCCATAAATCAAGAAAACGGTCATTTCCGTTCGTATTTCCTCTTTTAACCGAAACTAAAATTTGATTTGAATCAAGTAGAAACACTTTTTCAATTCTATACCACGTCTCATCCAGTTTGTTTAATTGGCTTATGAGGTTCTTTTTATATCTTGAGTTAAGATCAAGTTTATATTCTAATTTATTGGGACTAAAACCCTCATTATTAGTTTCATTGACTAAAATTTGATTTTGAAGACTTGGAAGCCCAATCCCTTCAATTAAATAAGATGTTGATTGGGAAAGTATTGCAAAATTGGTTTTACTATCGATCCATGAGCCTACTTTGTGAGAAAACCCGATATCTCTAAAAATTGGATTGTTTTCCTTCAATAGATTTCTAGTCTTGAAATTATAAACTCCAATATATGTTTTGTGAACCACATCATTTGGGTGGTAGTTGTAAATATGAGATAGCAATACTGTCGAATCACTTAACAAATCTACCCTCCTTATTCCAAGAGTTTTATCAAAAGGTATTTTTATAGAAGATTGGAGTTTTTGACTAAAAATATATAAGTAATTCGAGTCAAGAGAAATATTATAACAAAACAGTACAAAAACATCTTCTAGATTTGAAAAACAAACGGTTCCCTGTAATAAAGACTTATTCAAAACACTATCAACCTGAAACTTATAGGTTTCTTTCGATTTTTTTCTCACAAAATCAATTTGTTTTATTTCGATAACTCTGCTGTCGCTTCCCGAGATATAAGACAAAACACTTCCCGATAAGTTAAATGTTTTTGATTGGTCATCAATATACTTTAAAGCCGATTTGTGAGAATGATAACTTCTGAATTTAATTTTCTGACCAAAACTATAATGGCCAATAAAAAAGGACCCCATGCAAAAGCACAGCATCCTTATTACAACAAATTGAAAGGATTTATATCGGATCGGCATCAATCGAAATTTGATACCCCAAATCTCCATTTTCATCAGTAAACTCTACCCAAGAAAAACCAACCCCATCTGAATTTCCTTGACCTGAAGTATTACCATTAACATATTGTCCTTCTACAAATTCCATGATAGTCTCAACTGTTACTGGTCCATTGTTTCCGGGGAATGAAAAACTATGTGACCAACCGCAACCGTTAAATCCGGCACCCGAGCACTTTAACCTATGAATTCCCATAAAGTGCGATTCATGTACGTCTCTATGCCCATTGGACCCTCCTCCAGATATTTTAATGAATACCCATGCAGAGGTATCAAGGCTCAATAATATTCCTAAAAAAATGCTTACTACAATTTTTATCATTTCCAATAATTTAATTTAACCCTGCTCTATCCCAGCTTTTCGGTATCCGCTTACAATTTTTCTGGCCAGAAAATTCAATTGCAAGCCAAAGGTGAAACATGGCAGCGAATTATTTCCGCACTGAGGTTTAATTGAATAGAATGTCTACCCCCCCCCATTTCCTGGAAGTTTCAGAGTGAATAGCCTTTTAGTATCAGTATAAAAATAACTTCTTTTTTCTTTAGAGTAGCTAATATTTAATCCATATTCTCGAAGGCAATCCATTATTTCAAACAACCGTCTAGTTGAAAGATTCAGTTTCTTAGCAAATTCAACTGGAGAGCCGGTAGCCCTTCGATTAATTAAATCATCAATTCTCTGTAATCTGTAAATGGTATCAGTGAGCGTCATTTGGTCAATATCTCAATTTCTAAAACAAAGAAATAAAATATTTTATTTAATCGTCTTGGATTCACTCCCCCACTTAGTATAGCAGTACCATCGGCGCTGCCGATAGCTATCGGTATGGGCCTAACTTCTCGGTTCGTTTCCTTTCATTAACTATCGGTAGCGATTTGAAAGGTGATTTATCATTGAGTTTACATCAAAAAAAAACCCATCTAGTTACCTAGACGGGTTTTTTTTAAAATCGGCGGCGACCTACTCTCCCACTTAGTATAG
>JAGQYO010000054.1 GCA_020435995.1 Flavobacteriales bacterium
GGTGGTTCGCCTTCTGGTGGTACTTACTCAGGTTCTGGTGTATCAAGCAACATGTTTAGCGCAGCTACCGCTGGTACTGGTTCTAAAACCATCACCTATTCAGTTACCAATTCCAGTTCTTGTACCAGTGAGGCAACTGCTTCTATAACTGTTAATGCTGCACCTACTGCGTCAATTTCGTCTATCTCTAATAAATGTGAGAACGATGCTACCTTTTCCCTATCTGGAGGTGCACCAACAGGTGGAACTTATAAAGTAAATGGATTGATCGCCACGTCGTTTAATCCTTCTACTTCTGGTATTGGTATAAAAACAGTGAGGTATATTGTCTCGAATGCTAATAACTGTTCGGATTCAGCTTCAACTTCGTTTAACTTAGATACCCTTCCATTGGTCACCTTCGGTGCGGTACCTAATATTTGCTATAACGCTTCTCCTCTTACCTTAACCCAAGGTGCAGGTAGTCCGAGTGGTGGTACTGGTGTCTACTTCGGCACGGGAGTAAGTAGTTCAGCTTTTAACCCTGTGAGCGCTGGCGCACCAGGTGGATACAGCTTAGGCTTTGCCTATACAAGTTCTAATGGTTGTAAAGACACTGCTTATAGCACCATAGATGTAGACACAGTTCCTATTGTAACTTTTTCAGCTCTGTCGAACATTTGCGCCAATAGCCCTTCTATGTTTTTAGGAAATGGTTCGCCAAATGGAGGCGTTTATAAAGGAGCTGGGGTTTCCAGTGGATTCTTTTACCCAGACTCTGCTGCCATTGGTATGAATACCTTAAGGTACATTTTTACCGATACTTTTGGTTGCACCGATTCTGCGAGTCAAACCATTCAAGTGTATCCTGTTCCCAATGTGAGTCTGGTACTTCCTGCTAACCTGTGTTTTAATGTTGGGGCTTTAAACCTTAGCACTGGAACTCCTACTGGGGGAGCTTATTACGGAACCAATGTTTCTTCAGGTCAGCTGATTCCAGTTGGATTGGGATTAGATACGGTGTACTATTCATTTACAGATACCAATGGCTGTACAGGTACCCAATCTCAAGTGGTTAGAATTGATAGTGTTCCAGTGGTTGCTTTAAGCCCTATTCCTTCTTATTGTGCTTCAACTGATACGCTGTTCTTGAGCCAAGGTACACCTGCAGGTGGAGTATATAGTGGCAACAATGTCTCGGGAAATGCTTACGTAAATGCAGGAGTAGGAATTGATACCATTTCTTATGTGTTTACAGATGCTAATGGTTGTAAGGACTCTACCTCTTCTACCGTAGAAGTTTTTGCTCTACCTACTGTTTCATTGGCCGCCTTGGCAAATACATGCGACAACTTGGCCGCAGTTAGCCTTACTGGTGGCTTGCCAGTTGGTGGTGTTTACAAAGGAAACCATGTGGTCTCAGGTAAATTCAATGCATTGGCTGCTGGTGTTGGCACAAGTGTGATTCAATATGTATTTACCAATACAAACAATTGTACAGATTCGGCTCAGCAAAACATTCTTGTAAATGCAGCTCCAAACGCTAGCATGTCGGCATTGGCACCTCAGTGCGACAACAGCGCAGATATTACCTTAAGCGGTGGTCTTCCTGCGGGTGGTTTTTACACTGGACCTTTTGTGGTTAATGATAAATTCCAAGCCTCTCAGGCAGGTGCTGGTTCCCATTCGGTAGGTTATGTGTTGGTTAATGCAAACCTTTGTTCTGACACCGCGAACACTTCTATCCTAATTGAGGCTAGTCCAGTATTTACCTTGGGTAACGATACTGTAATTTGTGGTGATCGTTCCGTAACTCTCGACCCAATGGTTACAGGTATGAGCTATTTGTGGAGCAGTGGAGAAACAACTCAGAGTATTGTAGTAAAGACTACCTCCATTGTTATCCTAACTGTTACAGACAATTCTACTGCGGCGAATTGTTCAAACACGGACACAGTAAAAGTTTCATACGAAGAAAACTGTTTAGGTGTAAAAGATGGATTATTGAGCAGGGCATCTGTTCGCTATTACCCTAACCCAAGTAAGGGTTCCTTCTTTGCCCAAATAGATGGTCTTGAAAACGAAAAAATATCTCTTCATATTATTAATATGCAAGGTCAAGAGTTGATGAATATTGAGTTGGATGAACTTCCAGCTTCGTACAACTTACCTATTGATCTCGAAGGAGTTACTTCGGGGGCCTACTACATTAATTTGGTAACCCGAGAAGGTGTGATTAAACAAATGCTTATGGTGAATCAGTAACAGATTGAGAAAACAGAATTTACAGAGAGGCCCTTTCTTTACGGAAAGGGCTTCTTTGTTTTACAACAGGTAGATTAATTTAGCACACTCAAAATTAAATCATGAAAAAAATAATAAATACCCCAAACGCCCCTGCTCCTATCGGCCCATACAACCAAGCGGTGCAAGTAGACAACACCCTTTATGTAAGTGGACAAATAGCCATTAACCCAGCAACTGGAGATTTAGAAATTGACGATTTAAAAAAGGAAACCCACCTTGTAATGAAAAACATGGGTGCTGTATTAGCAGCAGCTGGTATGTCTTACGGCCACATTGCCAAGTGCTCCATTTTTATTAGCGACATGGGGAATTTCGGAACTATCAACGAAGTATATGGCTCCTATTTCGAAAAGGACTTTCCAGCTCGCGAAACCGTTGAAGTGGCTTGCTTACCTAAGAATGTAAATGTGGAGATCAGTTGTGTAGCAGCCAAATAAATATTTGAATTATGAATAAAGACGAAGAATTTGAAGACGAATTCGAAGACGACGATGAATTTATAGATGATGGAACGATTGACTGGGACGATCCACTCGGAATCAAAGCAGCCATGAACCAACCTTTCTATGAAAAGGCAATACAGGTAAAAGACTTGTTG
Source organism: Flavobacteriales bacterium (assembly GCA_020435995.1). GTDB lineage: Bacteria > Bacteroidota > Bacteroidia > Flavobacteriales_G > Salibacteraceae > JAGQYO01. The sequence goes on from JAGQYO010000054.1 coordinate 2,885, forward strand.
CATGGATGCAAAAATTTGGAAGAAGGGCAGGAAAATTCCAAAACATTCAGCAAAATGTTTAATCCTATTGTTCAAAACAGCATGATCCTAAACATCATCATAGGGCAGAGTTATGCGTTCAAGCTTTACGATGAAAAAATGACGGCGATGGCCCGCGCTCGTGAGCATTGTGTTTGGTTATCTAAAGCAATCAATGACTATTTCGAATATTTGCCGAAAACAGATATAAACCAAAAAATGTACAGGCTTGTTCATGAGGAGATGCACGATTTTCAATTGGCCTTTATTGCAGAAGTAAATAGTTACAAAACTTGTGATTATGTGCCAGATCCTTGGGGTGTTTTTAATCCGCCTGGCGTAGATTCGGCAGATTTTTATTCATAGAAAACTACGCTTCGCTTGTGTTACACGGTTTTTGTGCATTCAATATTTTTTTTTGAGTGAAGGGATTGGTCACACTCAACTGGCAACGCGCAACACAATATGCTAATCTGCCTCAATCACCAGAATTTATCACAGCCATCCGAACAAGTTAATAATAAACAGTGGCGTGGAAATAAAGTCTATACCCCACTCAAATCGAAGCTTTCACTTTCTCCCAATCCAGTTCGAAATCTTTGGCTTCAAATTCTTCTGGAATTTTATATTCCAAAGAAGATTTGATTCTGGAGTTTTTAGCCGGGTGAGAAAGTAAAATCTCTAATTGGTCATCGGCGGTTCCGTACTTCGTATTCAGCCTTCTAAAAAAACTTGCCAAGGCTCTTGGCGAAACACTGGACTTTACCAACAAATCGAGTGCGTAAGCATCTGCTTCTTCTTCTTGAGTTCTGCTAAAACCTTGGGACAATAAAGTTTGAAGAATATCTTGCAAAAGCACCCCATCGCCTCCCGTAAGCACAGAAAAAAGTACGGTTAGGCTAAACTCCGCAACCAAACGATCAACCACGTGTCGCTTCTCCACGTGCCCCATTTCATGAGCCAATACAGAGGCTACTTCTTCGGGGTTTTCGGCAAATTCCATCAACCCAGTCAGCACCACAATATTTCCTCCAGGAAGGGTAAACGCATTGATGCTTTCGTCTTTTACCAATATAATGTTATAGTCGTATTCCGTGAGTCCCAAGCCAGTTTGAAGCCGAGTAGCGATTTTTCTAAGGGCAGAATCAGCGGCATTGTTTTCTATGCGTTGATGCGTTTTCGAATCATAAAAGGTTTCCATGATCACCTTGCCTAAATGCTCCTCCTGTTCCATGGAAATACCCACATCAACATCTTCAAATACGGGTACGTAAGTAAACAAAGCCCAAATGAGACCAAAGCTACCAATGAGCAGTATACTATCCCGAAGAATTTTCATGAAGCTTTATTTGGGTGGTAAATTAATTGCCTTCTTAGGTATACGCTCGTCATCTCTCACTCGAAACGCAATGTTGTAGCTTATTCTACCAAACAAAAGAAAGTAATACATCTCCCCTTTTCTGGCTTTTACGGCAGCATAAATACTGAACCCGATGTAGGCTAAGTTAGCCACTAGCACTGCTAAGGCATATCCCTTAAAATTATCGGTAAAATTTCTATCCCCAAAAAAAGTGCGAATAGTCCAAAATACCAAAACGCCATTCAACAAACTTGTAGGTATTTGCGAAAGCACCGACTGAGCTACATGGAAATGAACAAACTTGCTTTTTTTCTTATTCACATAATAGTAGATAACTGCCGCTATCATATTGAGCATGGGTAATGGTAGGCCTGCAGCCAGCGCAGCAAACATCATCAGATAACCGCCCATGGCGTCTTCCCTCTCCTCTATCGAAATATCTTCGGGCTGAGGTAATTCGTGGTATTCCTTCATTAAACCTGCTCCTCTGCTATGGGGTTTGTAGGTGGAAGTTCCGATGGTAATGGATCCAATCTAAATGGTGGATAATCATCGGTCATATAGCCCAAATAAAGTGAAACCCGAACTCCCCATCTTAAAAATCCAACTAAAAAGTCATGAATAGATCGGCTACTCTTAGCAGTAAACAGAATTATCCACCAATTGAAAAAAACGGCAAATTGTACAGCTATGGCCAAAAACATTAGAACAAAACCATGGGGAATAGCCACGTACAACCAGCCAAAAAAGAATTTAAGGAGTACACTCCCTCTGCTCAGGCGTTCGGGGTAGTCCAGCGAAAACTGAATAGCCGGGTCATCTACATCCAATCCAAATGCCGGATAGCCATCTGATAAATTGTACATACGCGCATTTACCCTCTGGTTCCATCGAAGTAGCTTCACTTGAAAATCAAAAAAACTTCGGGGATATCGCCCAGTAAAAAGAATGGACCAAAATGCTATAAAAGACAAGATTGCAGCCCACAACTGCATAAAAACCAACACAAAAATGTGTGGAATAAAAATGTAAATCCATCCAAAAAAGGAACGGAGCAACAATTCACCTCTTGAATATCGCTCTTGATAGGTAATGTCGAAAATCATAATGACAGCGTTTTGGGATTAGTCAGTAAAAATAAAAAAGAATTAACACCTTGGTGAGTTCGCAGAAATTCTAGATTTCAAAATTACTTATTGCCCAATCGGACATTCAATCATTTTATTAACTCCAACTCGCATGAGGTTCAGATGAACAAAAAAAAGCACGAAACTCAATCATTCAAAAGGTTTCAAAGAGCCAAATAATCAAGCTTTCCAAATTGTTTTCTTACACAAGCAATATGATTAACTTCGTGCCTCGAAAAAATCAAAAAATATGGCTTACGATTTAATAGTACTTGGAAGTGGACCTGGTGGATATGTTGCGGCAATCCGGGCATCCCAATTGGGATTAAAAACCGCTATTGTAGAACGAGAATCTTTGGGAGGAATTTGTTTGAATTGGGGTTGTATCCCAACGAAAGCACTTTTGAAAAGCGCACAAGTATTTGAGTACTTGAATCATGCCGAAGATTTCGGAATTACGGTAAAAGATGTAAAAGCCGATTTCGGTAAGGTGGTGGAAAGAAGTCGTGGTGTTGCTAATAAAATGAGCAATGGAATCGCTTTCTTAATGAAGAAAAACAAAATCGACGTGATTATGGGAACAGGTAAATTGGCCTCCCCTACTTCGTTGTTGGTTTCAGATGACAAAGGTGCTACATCTACCTTGGAAGCAAAAAACATCATTTTAGCTACGGGGGCGCGCTCCCGAGAGTTGCCTAACCTTCCACAAGATGGTAAGAAAATCATTGGTTATCGCCAAGCGATGGTGTTACCAAAACTCCCTAAAAAAATGGTCGTTGTAGGTTCAGGGGCTATTGGTTCTGAGTTTGCTTATTTCTACCAAACTATGGGAACAGAAGTAACTCTTATCGAATATATGGACAACATTGTACCTGTAGAAGATGAAGAGGTAAGCAAGCAATTGGGCCGTTCATTCAAAAAAATGGGCATGAGCGTAATGACCAATTCTGAGGTGCTTTCTGTAGATACCAAAGGCACAGGTTGTAAGGTTACGGTGAAAACCAAAAAAGGCGAGGAAATCATAGAATGTGATGTGGTTCTTTCAGCAGTTGGAATTACAACCAACTTAGAAAACATAGGTCTCGAAGAAGTAGGTGTAGCCACCGATCGAGGTAAAGTAATGGTAAACGGACACTACCAAACCAATATTCCCACAGTTTGGGCTATTGGCGATATTGTACCAGGCCAAGCATTGGCACACGTAGCTTCTGCCGAAGGAATTACTTGTGTAGAGAAAATAGCTGGATTAAACCCAGAAACAATTGATTACAACAACATCCCTGGTTGTACTTATTGCTCACCAGAGGTGGCCTCAGTAGGAATGACTGAAAAGGCAGCGAAAGAAGCTGGTTACGAACTAAAAGTAGGTAAATTCCCATTCTCCGCCTCAGGTAAAGCAAGCGCCGCGGGACATAACGAAGGTTTTGTAAAATTGATTTTCGATGCCAAGTACGGCGAATTGTTGGGAGCTCACATGATTGGATACAACGTAACTGAAATGATTGCCGAGATTGTAGCTATTAGAAAATTAGAAACAACAGGGCACGAATTAATCAAAACGATTCATCCGCATCCTACAATGAGTGAGGCGATCATGGAGGCGGCTGCAGCTGCCTACGATGAAGTGATTCATATTTAAAATTTATTTTTTTGATAATTCAAAAAGGGACTGATTTCAGTCCCTTTTTTATTGGAGATACCTTAAAATGGTCACTATTTTCCTAATCCTGCCTCTACTTCTAAATCTGAATTTGCCCGCCCGAATATGGGTGGGTTTCAGATTCTCAAACAGTCCTAATCCAGTATAGCTCAAAATAGACTCTGAAATAATTTCAGAGTAGAAATACGATGGAAACACTAACTACGAGACTCTGAAACAGTCCCGCAAATAAACAGAAGAAAACACCAAGTAAAAACTGCCAGCAAACTTTTTCAAGAAAAGTACGCCTGAGTTAAAAAGGGGTATAAATTCGCAATTCGCACAAAAGCAATATTAAAAATGAACGAAGCAGTACATCAAGGCAACGTAAAATTCAGTATTGAAAATGGTATTGGAACCATTGAATTTTTTCATCCATTAAGCAATTCCCTGCCTGGCAAAATCCTAAATAAATTGGCTGACACCATTACCCAATTAGGAGCAAATCCCGAAGTGTTGGTAATTGTACTGCGCTCTGCGGGCGAAAAAGCATTTTGTGCAGGCGCATCCTTCGATGAATTGATTTCCATCAAAGACCTAGAAACTGGTAAAACATTTTTCTCTGGCTTTGCCAACGTGATTAACGCAGCGCGCAAATGCCCTAAGTTGATCATCGGTCGAGTGCAAGGCAAAGCCGTAGGTGGCGGCGTGGGAATGGCGAGCGCCGTGGACTTTTGCTATGCCACCAAATATGCCTCGGTAAAATTATCAGAACTAGCTGTGGGAATTGGACCATTCGTAGTAGGGCCAGCAGTTAAACGAAAAATAGGTACTTCGGCCATGAGTATGATGGCGATAAATGCAACAGAATGGTACTCTGCCGAATGGGCTAAAGAGAAAAATCTTTTTGCCGAGGTGTTTGAAACCGCAATTGAAATGGATGAAGCCATCACCGCTTTAGCCAATAAGCTCTCCAAATCGAACCCTGAAGCCATGCGAATGCTCAAAAAAGTATTTTGGGAAGGTACCGAACATTGGGACGAATTATTAAAAGAACGTGCAGCCATGAGTGGCCAATTGGTCTTGAGCGAATTCACCATCAATGCCATTAATTCATTCAAAAAGAAATGACAAAAATCCTAATGGTTTGTTTGGGCAATATTTGCCGGTCGCCATTGGCGGAGGGAATTATGCGCCAAAAAATTGAAGAACTCGGCTTAAACGCAAAGGTAGACTCGGCGGGTACGGCAAACTATCACGTAGGACACAGCCCTGATCGCAGAAGCATTGCAAGTGGTTTGACTCATGGTGTAGATATTTCTGGGCTGAGAGGTCGCCAATTTCAAGTGAGTGACTTTGATGAATTTGACCTCATTTACGTAATGGACAAAAGCAATTATGCAAATGTACTGGCTATGGCCCGCGGAGAAGATGATAAAGTAAAAGTTGACCTGTTGCTCAATGCAGTTAAACCGAATTCATTTAGAGAAGTTCCAGACCCTTATTACGGTGGTCCACAAGGATTCGAAAATGTGTATCAGCTGATTAATAAAGCTTGTGATGCAATCGCAAGAAGTTTGAATATTAATAGATGAATATTAAATGCCATGGAAGAGGACACCAATAATTCATCATTCAAAACTCAAAATACAAAATTCCCGAAGGGTAAATTATACCTCATCCCTTGCGGACTTGGCGGAGAAAACGAATTCGAAATTTTACCTGCTCAAACGCTTGAAATTGCCCGCAACTTGAGCGAATTTATTGTGGAACGAGAAAAAACAGCCCGACACTTTTTGAAAAGAATAGGGCTGAAAATTCCACAAAATGACCTCATTCTTCACGATATGGGGAAGCACGCCGAAAACCAGCAATTCAACCAATTCTTGGCCTCGTGCAAAGCAGGTAAAGACATTGGCGTTATCTCTGAAGCTGGGTGCCCAGGGGTAGCAGATCCCGGAGCTGAAATTGTAAAATTAGCACATGAAGCTGGAATCGAAGTAGTTCCATTGGTGGGCCCCTCCTCTATTCTTATGGCGCTTATGGCCAGCGGAATGAATGGTCAAAGCTTTGCATTTCACGGATACTTACCCATCGATAAAGGTCAGCGAAATCAGTTTATCAAAATGATGGAAAACAACGCACAGCGTCGCAACCAACAAACTACCCAAATTTTTATGGAAACTCCTTTTCGCAACAACCAACTCTTAGAAGAATTGCTCCGAACTTGCCATCCAAATACCCAACTATGTATAGCTTGTGAAATAAGCCTACCAAAGGGTTTTTGCAAAACAAAATCAATTTCAGATTGGAAAAAAGCCAAGGTGGATCTACACAAAAAACCAACAATATTTTTAATGTTTTAAAATGGCTTTTACAAGCCAGCAATTAGATTAATTTGATACCCAAATTTAATATGAAGTATATCCTAGGCATTTTGTTCTCGCTGTGTGTTTTAAATGCCCAAAGTCAAGGCGACGAAAAAGAACATCATCACCACCATCATAAAAACGAAATCGGCATGGCTAATGCACCCGTATATTTCCTTCAAGATGATGAATTTGCTTATGGTATCCATTTCCATTATGTGAGAAAGCTCACGGAGTCGAAATTTGGTATCGGGCTGGGTTACGAGCGTATATTCGACGACCATGAGCACAATACCTTTAGCCTTGTGGGGGATTATCGGCCCATTGAGGCGTGGAGTATCAATGTATCACCTGGGGTAACCTACGAATCGCGAGCTGCAAGTCAACTTGTATTCTCATTGCACATTGAAACCGCCTACGAATTTGAACTCGGAGATTTTCATATTGGCCCAGCCGCTGAGTGGGCTTACGACACCGAAGATATCCATATTAGTTTGGGAATACACATCGGTTATGGATTCTAATCTCACCATTCAAAACGCAACACCTATTGACTTAGACTCTATCAAGCAGCTTTTTGTTAATTCGATTCGAAATTGCTGTGTACAGGATTACAGTACTGATCAAATTGAAGCTTGGACATCGTCGGTTGAACAAACCGATCGTTGGGAGATGCTTATGGCGGAGCAATACGTTATAAAAGCGGTGATGGAGCATAAAATTGTTGGGTTTGCTTCGCTCAAAGAAGGATTTTATATAGACTTTATATACGTGAGCCATCTTCACCAAAATAAAGGTGTAGCTACCGCTCTTTATCAACATCTCAAAAAAAAATCTAAGGCCAATGGCCATGCCCAATTGACTTCAGACGTGAGTATAACCGCTTGTACTTTTTTCGAAAAAAAAGGCTTTAAAAAAGTAAAAGAAAATATAAATATCCGCAGTGGAATTGAACTGATCAATTTTCACATGGTTGAAATAGGTTGAACATTTTCATTAATCAATCCATTTTACCGACGAATTGGTCAATATTTGGGTTGCAAAAAGCGCCGAGGTTGTACTCACTACAAAATGATTGATTTCATAACAGAGGTTTTCTAAAGTACTGAATAAAAGGTAATTTGCGCCGTCGCAGCTTCATGGTAAAAGTGTACATCCATATCATCGCTTTGTTGTTCTTGGTATCGTTCCATGCAATAGGACAAACTACAGATTCACTTTACAATTACCATTGTCAAAAAGCAAACAAATACACCGACGTTTCATTTTATACTTCGAGTATTGAAGAATGGCAAGAAGCCATGGCAATTGCAGAGTCGTCTGGCAACGAAGAACAATACATAAATGCCGTAGTTTCTTTGGCTGAAGTTTTAAGAAAGATTCAGTATTTTGACCTTGGCATCCAACATCTGAGGTCCATAAAAAATTCTGAAAAATACCCACTGCTTCACGTGCGCAAACTTGGACGCCTTGCCGCATTGTACAACGAACAAACTTTTCCCCCGGAATTTCACCAATATGATTCTGTAAGAAAATACCTCCACATAGCTATCCCGCTCGCTGAAAAACATGGCTTTAGGTTGGAAGTTGCCTCCCTAAAAACAGAATTGGGAACGATAACCTGGAGGTATGAAAGTGCAGAAAAAGGACTAGAATTGTTTTACAGCGCTGCCAAAATCTTTATGGATGAGCAGGATATGGGCAATTATGTGAATGTAATGATCCATGTAATGGATATTTATTACCAGCAAGGCAGAACAACTGAAGCCAATGAAATTTCTGAAGAACTGCAGGCCATACTGAAGGACAAAAAGTGGTACACCCTGGAGGTAATTTTGTATAACTTAATTTCATATCAACATCGATTGGCCGCCGACTCGTTAAACTACTTCGATTGGAAATTAAAGTCAAAAAGAAGCCAAATCAAAAACATGGAGGATTTAAACTCAAAACAAATGGCAGCATTTAGAGTTATACACGATACCCAATTGTTAAAAGAGGACGCGATAAAAAAAGCACGAGAACTTGAGCAGCAAAAACGCCGAACGAAGGAACTGGTATTTTATATCATGGTGATGCTTTCATTAACATTGATTACCGCTGGGCTTTTTATTAGAGAAATTGGTCTCAAAGGAAAATTAAAAGAAATAAATGACCAGCTGGTTGAAGGCAATGAAAAATACCAACTCTTACTTTTGGAGAGCAACCACCGAATCAAAAACAACCTTCAAATGATCATATCGATGATTCAGTTTGATGCCAAGTCCCAACCCAAACTGTTTAAGTCAAAATATGATAGGCTCACAGGTAAAATTCATACGATCAGTGCCTTGCACAAATACCTTTATATGGATGGGCACAATGAGCTGGTAAGAGTAAAAGAATATTTTACTGAAATTTTTGCCCTCTATCGAGATTTTTCTGACGCTAGAATAACATTTAAACCAGATTTGGATGCCGAAGTTCTTATTAAAAGTGAACGCATAGTTTATTTCGGCTTGATATTGAACGAACTCATTACCAATTCACTTGAACATAACGAAGATGAGCATTTGACCATTGAAGTACACGTGGTTGTACACGAAAAACACGTTAGCTTTTGTTACTTAGATTATTCGAGTTTTAAAGAACTCAAAAATGAAGGAACTGGCATCCGATTAATCAAACAGTTAGTAAATCGAGTTGAAGGATACAACTTCCATTCAGATCCATCGAGTGGTAAATATAAATTTGATTTTTATGTCTAGATTAAAATTAGTCATCATTGAAGATGAGTTCTTTGCAGCAAACCATTTGGCTGACATAGTAGAATCTCTTGGCCACAAAGTGACTGGGATATACCATAGCGGAGAAACTTTTATTATGAAAACCGATTGGGATTTTGATGGGGCCATTGTGGACATACTTTTGGCAGATGACCTAACCGGACTTGATGTAGGAAAAGAGCTTATTAAAAACAGAAAGCCATTTGTGTTCCTCACAGCTAACCAAGACGCGGCTACTTTAAAAGAAGCCGCCCATTTGATGCCTGTGGCCTACCTCAGTAAACCGTTTAAGCCAAATGATGTTTCTGTTGCCCTAGAAATCATCTCCATCAAAATGGTAAGAAATATCCAAGTAAAAGCAAGCCATGGTTTAAGTGAAATAAGCCCCTACGATATATTATTTGTAAAATCCGCAGGGTCTTACGTTGAAATCCAAACCACCAAAGCCAAATATGTGGAACGAAAACTTCTTAAAGAAATCATTTTGGAACTTCCTGAATTCTTTCAACGTGTTCATCGATCTTATATCGTTAACCAAGAACACATCGAACAAATTTCATCCTCTCAATTAATTGTCAAAGGATTTGTGATCCCCATTTCACGCGGTTTTAACGATGAACAATAGACAGCATATACAAGCATCTATACTAATTTGACAAGGATAATCAAAAGTCTATATTTGGCAGCCTTAAGGTGGGCGAAGCAACAATTCCGTTTTGTTCATGAAGTCCAAACTGAATTAAATATAAAATGGCTAAACTGAATTATTTAAATGTTGGATGTGGAACCAAATTCCACAAAGATTGGGTGAATGTGGATATGGACTCCAAGGCACCCGAAGTAATACAAGTCAACCTTATAAAAGGCATCCCATTTCCAGATAATACCTTTGAAGTGGTTTACCATTCTCAAGTTCTAGAGCATATTCCAAAAGAAAATGCACCTTTCTTTATCGAAGAGTGCTATCGTGTGCTCAAGCCGGGCGGAATTCTTCGTGTGGTGCTGCCCGATCTCGAAAACATAGCCAAGGAGTACCTCAAATACCTTCAACAAAATATAGACAACCCAACAGAAGAATCGGAGGCTAATTACGATTGGATGCTCCTTGAAATGTATGACCAAACTGTAAGAAATGTGCCTGGTGGTCACATGGCCGAATTTTTTAAAACACCCAAAATGGTGAACGAAAAATTCGTAATTGATCGAATTGGTCGCGTAGGACGAGATATTCGCGAGGCGTATCTTTCTGGTAAATCTGATAGGAGTAACCTTTCTAAGGCTTTTTCGTCTCCCACCATGTTCAAAAAAGCGCTTCGCTTTGGCCTCATTAAGGTGGCAAAAATGCTCGGTTTGTATTCCAAGGCCACCGAAGTTGGAAGTTTTAGGTTAGGTGGAGAAATTCACATGTGGATGTACGACCGGTATTCGTTGGGCAAGCTACTCCGCCAATGTGGGTTTAGTTCAGCTACGGTTAAATCACCCTCCACAAGTGATATACCCAACTGGGATAGCTATGAGCTCGACATTAGAGAAGGAAACGCAGTTGACCCTACTTCCCTGTTTATGGAAGCTAAGAAATAGACAGATGCCTTTTCGGATATTTTCTTCGAAAAAAGCATTAAACTATATTTGAACTGCAGATTAAATTTTAGAAAACTAAACAAAAATGGGATTATTTTCAGCCTTATTAGGCAATGCAGGAGCAGTAAGCAAAGAAGAACTTACCAAAGATTACGGAAAACTATTGATTGATAAAGAAGAAATTGAATTGGGTTTCAAACTCATCCGAGATGTCTTTATTTTCACAACCAAACGCCTTATTCTTATTGATAAACAAGGGCTCACCGGAAGCAAGGTTGAGTTTTTATCCATCAATTACAAAAGCATCACACGATTTGCTATTGAAACTGCAGGCACCCTGGACTTGGATGCCGAACTCAAAATTTGGGTGTCGAGCGAAACAAAGCCCAGTATTACCAAAACCTTTAATAAATCGGTAAATGTTTACGATGTGCACAAAGTACTAGCTACTCATGTTTTGGGCTAGAACCTGCTTTGTTCAGCAAACCAAATGTTGCGTAGAAACTATACGCTATTAATTTGAAGTGAGGCGAGCAAATCTTCGTCTTATTTTTTTGCAGTTTTGGAAATAGTATGAAAAGAGTTTTTCTAGCATTATTCCTGTTCCTGAGTTTATCCCATATCGCAAAATCCGATGGCTTAGAGCAATATATGGAAGTAACCTATTCTCTTATGGGAGAGCGAAAAACCGCATTTATATCGTGCTACATAGACCCTCCTCTAATTGAAGCTTTTTTGTCAAATTCCAAGGAATTTCAATCCTATTTCCAATCCAATTTTGAAAAAGAAACGAGTATCAGCTTTTATGACTCCCTTATGGATTATTCGGCGTTTGCGGTCAACCCCAAGCTCTATCTGCCACCCTTCGAATTTCAAAAAGAACGTTTTAAAACACTCCCAAAAAACTATTTCCAAAAGGTCAAGTTGGTTAAAATATGGAACAGAAGTGATTACTATACCCAAATGCTCACCCCATTGGAATTAGCAGATACGATGTGGCTTGCCAACGATTTTGTAAAAACCTACCCCGCCGGAGAAGATGTGGGTTGCAGGCTCGAAGTTTACCAATTTGACACATCGTTTGACATCAAAAGTGAAATAGAAAGTATCTTATCGCGATACACAGCTGAAGAAGGGTTTATGAAAGAAATTGGCAGCGATCTAATTCCTGTTTTCAAGGCCTTACAAAAGAAAAAGGTACTCGTACTAGAAAGGTGTGGCTGTTAGTTCACTAACATCACTTCGAGTTCATAAATCACTGTGGTGTACGGCGGTACAATGCCTGATGAAGACCCCTCTTCGCCAAATGCCAATATGGATGGAATGATAATTCGCGCTTTTCCTCCTTGTTTCATTTTGTGAAGGGCTATCTCAAATCCTTTGATTACTTGATCTGGCTTTCCCAACTGAAAATCAAGTGCTTGCTTGTATTTATAAGTATTATCAAATTCGGTAGAGTCCAAAAAATAACCCCTATAATTAATCCAAATATCCTGACCACTTTGGATATAATTGCCTTTTCCCGGTGACAATTGGCTAAAATAAATTCCATCTATTTCGCTAAATTCATTTTTCGCAAAAGCCTTCATGTATCCTTCCAATTTGATCCATTCTTGCATTTCAAGGTCAATTTTTAGCGAATCATCCAGTTTTTTTTGGGCCTCTAACCTGTTTAGTTTAATGCTGAGTTTCACTTCTCCCTGCGCCTGATCTACCTTACCCCGAGTCAATGATTTTAGGTCAAAACTCGAAGCTTGTGCAATAAATGACGCCGAGTCGCCTTCGTACATCAAACTCAAAGCCTCGTTGAGGCCGCCATCTTTTTTCGACCCCATGATAAACTGAAACGAATTTCCGGCCTGCAAACGGTTGCGAAACAAAAGCTCTTCGTTCTCATTAAATGCCTGAATGTCAGCAAATACCCTGTCCTTATTCTGTGCTTTTACCTCGCCTTCACCAAGTGAATGAATTTGATAATAAAGCCCTGTTTTGGTTTTCGAATAACCATCCATTTTGTGCTGATCGCAAGAAACCAACAGCAGAACAACCATTGACAAAACAAATATTTTAGTCATTTACCCCTTTTGAAACAATGGTCAAGTCGTAAACCAAGGTAGCATTCCCTGGTATTTTATTTCGGTCTCCCAAAAGCCCATGCGCAAGATGTGGAGGTACAACTAGTTTTGCGTAGTCTCCTACGTTAAGATAAGTCATGGCTTCATCCAAGCCAGATTCTACATCCGACATTCCTACTTTAAAAGATTGTACCTCACTCGAATCGCTTTTATAGCACACCTGTCCATTGAGCAAGCTGATGGTGTAACTTACTTGCACTACATCACCTTGATTTATCGAGTCTCCTTCGCCCCGTTGATACACCCAATAGCGCAGGCCCGATCCAGTCTCTTCCATGGGCCATTTCATACGGTTGATATACGCTTGAATTCTTAGATTTTCTGTTTGGGTTAAATTCTGATTCGTTTCGATAAGTACTTCCTTTATAGAATCAGTATATAAATGAAGAGTAGCGTTGCTCTTTGAAGCAGAATCACATGAACTTAAAATTAAAACCGATAAAAGGGCACCACTAATTAAATAATAGCCTCGTTGAATAATCATCCCGACAAAAATAGATTTGCAGGACGATAATTGGCTACTTTTAGGCTTTTACACTCATTATTATGCGAATACTAGTTTTCATTCTCTTCAGCTTTGTGGTATATATTGGTAGTGCCCAAAAAGTATATCTCAAATCCATATCAAAAGCGGACAACTCGCCAGTGGGAGATATGAAATCGGTTAAGACTTTAATTTTCAACGAAATGTACTACCCGATAGAAGACATAAAAAGTCAAACAGATGGCACAGTGGCCATTCAATACCAACTTACCAGTAGTGGTGTTCCTAAAAATGTAAAGGTCATACTTGCAACTTCGGCTACTTTGGAGAAGGAAGCCATGCGTCTTTTCAAAAAAATAGAGTTTCCCGAGAAAAAAAACCGCGTTTATATTGAAAGTCGCTACGAGGTAATGACATTCAATTTTTCTCGCAAAGACTGGGTAAAAGTGTATACCAAAAGAGGTTATAAAGAGATTATGTACCCACATGAGCCAATTGATTCAACAGAAAAAACTTATTTCTACAAAGAATTAAAGGAGGATAAACCTTACGCGCTGTTTAGCAAAAAAGAGCATTACAAATCTTATATGGATTTTATTTCGGCCAAAATGGAATTTCCCGAAGAGGCCTTAAGATTGAATTTGAAAGGCGAAGTGGTAGTTTCATTTATAGTTGAACAGAGTGGTCGCATTTCGAATGTAAATGTGGTTCAACCCTTGGGAGCTGGCTGTACACAAGAAGCATTGCGCCTGATCAACATGATTACATGGTACCCAGGCAGAAAAGACGGCAAAGCTGTAAGAACAAAAATGATTTCTAGTATTGGATTTGGTGTGAATTCGATCCCCTTTTATGGATCATTTAATGCCAGCGGAGGTGGTAATTAATGTGCGTGTTTTTTGGCCATAGCAAAAATACCCAACAGGCCCCCAGCAAGAAAACCAGCAGACGACTGTTCCACTACTTGCCATGCTAAATCAAACAAAATATGACTAAGAGTAGGGTTGGAGTAAAATGAAATTCCAAAAACAAACGCAATGAGATAAATAAATACTCCCACAGGAGCTCCAATCACGAGCCCCTTTAAGGCCTTACTTTCGATGTAAGGAAACAATAAAATCAATAAATTGATACCAAAAGAAACCACAAAATATACGATTGCCACAAAAAGCAGAAAAAGTTCAATTGGATAAGTAACTCTGTTGAGGTCGTTTAGGATAACGCCGTGCCAAGTGTACGATAGCGCGTAGAGGTAGATAAACGTAATAAGCCAGGAGATAAAAAACCCTGAGTTGATTCCAATTTTATGCTTTCTTGCCGTCATTGATTTTGTCTACTTTCAGACCAATGCAAAAGTAACCATAATCTAAATGGGTTTATTTCTATTTTTACCCGAAATTCACTTGTTGCAGTTAATATTTAAAAATTGTTTACTCTCGTTGGCGCTATCCCTAGTATTTATGGGCTGCAAACGCGAACACAAGGGCTGGGACATTGACGCTTTAGTCCCTCTAGTTGATTCAAAACTGGACCTCCAAAACCTTTTTGAAGACTCGCTCATAAAGCCCGACCAAAATAATCTGCTCCGAATAGTATATCGCGACAACTTTTTGGATTTTAAGCTAGATGAAGATTTTGTAATACCTGACACCGCTATTTTCACCGGAAATCGCGGTTCCTTTCCAATTAATTGGGATAAACGATTCCCCCTAATATCAGATACAAATACCAACGTGCTTAATATCAGCCAAATCAATCTTAAATACTTAAGAGTGAAATCGGGAAGTATAAAATTCAAAATTTATTCGTCCATTACTGAGCCAGTAGTTGCAAAATATGTGATGCCCATAGCCACAGATAAGGATGGTAAGCAGTTGTCAGTAAGTGAGAACATTCCAGCGGCCATAAACTCAACTACGCCCACCATTGTAGAGAAGGAAGTGGATTTAAGTGGTTACTTGCTAGACCTTAGAGGAACCAAAAAAAACAAGTACAACACCATTCAGTTCTATTTTCAAGTTACGTTTTTAAACACGTTTCAACCCGACACCTTTTACAATTATTCATCAAAAGATTATGTCGATATAGAATCAACTTTTTCTGAAGTGGTGCCCGAGTACGGCAAAGGCGTTTTTCTAACACAAACCTTCAAAAACAGTCAGCCAGAGGATGATGCATTTGATGTTTTTAAAAATTTTATTTCTGGCTCTTTGTTGCTCGACCAAGCTAAATTCAATTTTGTATTTAATAACTACGTGGGCGCTGACTTAACAGCCCGCGTCAATCAATTGGTTTCATTAAATGAGAAAACTGGAAAGTCTGTTCCACTTTCAGGAGAAGTAATTGGCCAGTCAATTAATGTAGCAAGAGCCAAAGAAGATTACGACCAACCCTACCCACACATTATTCCCGAAGAAAACCCCTTCAGCCTCAACGATCAAAATTCTAATATAGTTGAGCTTATAGAAAACCTGCCTACAGGGCTCGATTACGAAGTAGAGTTCACCATAAATCCACTTGGGAATGTATCGGGAGGTAATGATTTTATATACAATGGCTATGGCGTGAAAGCTGCGTTGGATGTAGAAATACCACTCTGTATTCGAGCTGAGAATTTATTGCTGGTAGACACAACGGATTTCGCGCCCGGTTCCAAGGAAGACGACCTCAATCAAATAAAAGGTGGTTTTTTAAATATCTATTGCGACAACCTCTACCCGCTTTCAGCCAAACTCCGAATCGACTTAATCGATGAGAACGGCAGTTTTCTAATGACACTTTTGGAACCCAATTCTGAGATAAAATCAGGAATCCCAGAATCGGATGGAGTGGTAAAAAAAGAAGTACGGACAGTATTAAAAGCACCCATTTCACCCTCTATTATTGACCAATTTTATTTGGCGAAAAGGGCCATCGTTTACCTCACTTTTAACTCGCCTGGCACCGCTCCAGTAAAACTATACTCGTTTTACAACACCAAGGTTAAGGTAGTGGGCGATGTGCAATACAACGTAATAGTGAAGTGAAAATCAGACTTTTACATATCATTCTTTTTTGCTCTTGGACCCTTGCCGGCACTGCCCAATCGGACTTTAGTATGAAACAATATACCACCAAGGATTCGGCGCTTTTTAAGGTGGGCATGTACGTAGAAAACATATTTAACTCCAACGTAATGAACAACAGCGTTTATTACAACGCACTGTTTAAAAATGGTATAAGTCGGAACTCTTTTCTGAAAATGCAACCAAGAGCTTTAAACACAAATATTGCTGGTGTTTTTGAAACGGATAGGGTTTACACTTCTTGGAAGGGAACACCAAAAGAATCAAGTACTTTCGACCATTTCGCAACTATCGGCTCGGTAAGATTGGTCAATATGAGATTCAGCCGTGACTTGTTTACCCTTGCCGGACTGGGCAATAAGCCCTTGGCTGGACAAATGGCCAACGCCAATGGTTTGAATTTAAATTTGATGCAGTATACCAAATTCGAATATGGACGAATTTACCAGACCCCTAAGTACAGCTATGGAGCCGGAATTGGACTCTTGATGGGCAACAAATACTTTAATGCAACCACACATGATGCCTATCTGTACACCTCGGATATTGGTGATAGTATATCAGTTAGAATTGCGGGAAGCACAATAGAAAACGACACCGCGAGTAAGCTCATTTATGATCCAAATGGCTTTGGAATGGGCTTAGATTTATTTTTTTCTATGCCATTTGATTTGAGTAAAAACAATGGCTACCAAGGCACGCTTACCTTTGAAGTAAACGATTTTGGATTTATTGCGTGGAACAAAAAATCGATTTCCCGGGAATATGACGGCAAGTTCGATTGGCCGGGAATTAAGTCCCCAAGTTTATTCGAAATTTCAGATTCAATTTACAAATCTCAAATTCCAGATACGCTAGAAAATCAATTTGTACGCTCTGTAGAAAAAGGAGCAGTTTCTATGCTCACTCCCTTTCGAATTTCGGCTACATATTCTGAGAATTTAACCGACGAATTAGAATTAAAAATAATGTTAGATTATAGGATAAACGCCAACTATTTACCCTATGTGGCCCTCACGCAAAACATTTTAGTTAAAGAGGATGCCAAATCAACTAAGTATTATGTCAACATCTTTCAATCCCTTGGCGGATACGGCTATGGTGGATTAGGAGTTGGATTTGCAATGGAACATAAGTACTTTGGGGTGGACATCGGAACCCGACATTTATTGGCATTGGCCGTGCCTGAAACACTAAGCGGTGTTAATATTCGTATAGGTTTCCACTGGAATTTCTACTCTAAATAACAAACAAAGTGCAGCGCCATTTTGCCATCAACATTATTTTTTTAATTACCCTCAACCTAATAATAAAACCCTTTTGGATTTTTGGAATCGATCGAACTATTCAAAATACGGTAGGTTCAGAGGCCTATGGAATTTACTTCGCCATTTTTAATTTTACATTTCTCTTCAACGGAATTTTAGACCTGGGTCTGAGCAATTACAATTCTTGGTCGGTGGCTAAGCGCTTGGAAACAGCCGGCATTCACTTCAAAAAAATGGCCAGTTTAAAGCTGGGGCTGGGGCTTGTATACTTAATTCTGACCATCATTATTGGTTTTTTGATGGGTTACAAGAATGTGGCCTTTGAACTACTGCTCATTTTATCCGGAAGTCAGTTCTTACTGTCCTACGTATTGTTTTTAAGATCGAGCATTGCGGGCCAGCAACTATTTTGGATAGACAGCATTTTCTCCGTTCTCGATAGGTTGTTGCTTATTATTATTTGCGGAATTCTTTTGTGGACGCCACTTCTTGGATCCGAGTTTTCTATTGAAATGTTGGCTTGGGGCCAGCTCGCGGCATACGGAATTGTCATTTTGTTAGCACATATTATTTTTTGGAATCACACCCAACTTCAATTTGGGTTTCAAGCGATTGGTTTTCCCGATATTAAAAATTTAATGATGAAGGGGCTCCCTTTTGCGGCCATTATATTGTTCATGTCGATGTATTACAGGCTCGACGCGGTAATGCTCCAAAAATTGCTTCCCGACGGAAATTACTGGTCTGGAATTTACGCCCAAGGTTATCGAATTTTTGATATGCTTAATAATTTTACTTACCTGTTTACAGCTATTCTGTTTCCGCTTTGCACACGGATGATTTCCAAAAACGAGAATATCTGGCCCGTAGTTCAAATCGCCATTAAATTGTTGACCATCCCAGCGGTTTTGGTCATTTCGTTAAGTGTATTTTATCACCACGATATTATCGCGCTTTTATACCACGATATTTCTCCACAGTCCGCTATAGTTCTCGTCATCTTGCTATTGGCATTTCCACTTCTCATTTTCTCAAGTATTTTCGGTACGGTGCTCACAGCCAACGGCAACCTAAAAGATATGGTCGCTTTAAGTGTAACCTGTTTTATCCTCAATATACTTGCGAATTATGTGTTTATTCCTGAGTATCAATCTATCGGAGCAGCTTCGGCTACCCTAATTTCACAAGGTTTTATGGCCATAGGAACCTTGCTACTGGTGATGAAAAAAATGAGCTACCGCCCATCACTTCAATCCAATGGAAAAGTTATCGTGTTATGTGTTGGCGTTTTTCTCAATTCATGGATCTGCGCAACCCAAGATATTTCTTTGATTTTATGCGTTTCCATTTCTTTACCGTTTATGGTCTTTGCTATTTTGGTTTTAAAAATTGTTGAAGCAAAAGAAATTTTCGCCCTCCTCCGATCTAAAACCTCAACTTCCTACCCCGAGTAAGACGCTTGTGATGCTTGCGTTGGAAAGCCCTTTTCATTTTAAGCCTTTTGTGATATGCCAAATTAATAACCACAAATCCGTCGCGCGCTTGCGAATTTCCACGAATACTTCCCTTTTGTGAATGTAAATAATCTGGATCTGATCGGTTGGCTAAGTCAGCGGCAACATCACCATAGGCTTCTCTAATTGCATCATTGTCGTAATACAAATCACTCACATCATCCAAGTAATCGGTAAATAGAAAATGATACGAAGCCCGAAGGGTCAAATGGCTCATTTTATCCACGTTATATTTTATCCCCATTCCAACTGGGATAGAAAAAGTAAATCGGCTGTATTTCTTTGTGCCAGGATCGATACCCTGACCTTCAGTACCCAATGGCTGAAGGGCTACCCAGGAACCGTTGTATTTGGCCTTTGGGTTGAAATACATTACTCCCACACCGCTTACCGCAAACAAATTGAATCTCTTTAAAAGACTCCCTTGTCGTTTGAGACCTTTCAAATGATGGGTGCGAATGTTTCGTTCTTCGAACAAATAGAACTTAACCTGCCCCGATAATTCAACAATACCGGTTCTGAAAGATAAATTACGAGCCAGCTTGGCCTCGTTTTCTCCAAAACGATCGTCGCCTCTTAGGTAT
>JAGQYO010000055.1:0-14932 GCA_020435995.1 Flavobacteriales bacterium
GGAATGGTGGCGAGAATCGGTGGGCTATTGCCTCAAATGCGACGGTGATATTTGTATTGCCACACAAGGTAAAAAAGCCTGTTTTTCGGAGCTTGTATCCGATACTGCACCAGCTATTATTGCCATGAACGGGTTGGTTGAAATTATAGATACCGAAGGTATGTCAAAAGTCAAGCTCGAAGATATTTACACTGGAGATGGTGTGGTTTCAAGAAACTTGTCTGAAACGGCCATTGTTACTGCCATCCTTCTTCCCCTAAACCAAAAGTATCAATGGGATTACCACAAACTAAGAGAACGAGAATCTTTGGAGTTTACCTCCCTCACCTCTGCTATCACCTTGGATGCACAAGGGAAAATAAAAATAGCCTTGGCAGGTGTAGATCCAAAAGCAGTGGTGGTTGAAGCAACTTTAGGAGACGACAAGGAAAACATCATTAAAAAAGCAGTAAAAGGAGCAAGAGCAGTAGACAATGATATGTATTCGAGAAAGTACCGACGCGATATGATCAGCGTCTACCTCAATCGAAGCTTCACTAAACTAGGAATATAAATACAAATTAAAACACCGTAATGGAACACAATCCTATTCAAACCATGCTCCACGAGCATGACGTAATTACAAGTACCGAGCACATTATTAAATCTCTTGATGGACATTGGAATACCGATGCCGATAAATACAAAAGTACGGTTGAAGCACTCGTTCACTTTTTTAGAGAATATGCAGATGGCTACCATCACCGAAAAGAAGAAGAAATCCTCTTCCCTGCCATAAACAACCATCCCGATTTTGTACTTCAAGAAATAGTAGAAGAATTTGAAACCCACCACGAAGATTTTAGAGAATACGCTACTGAGATATTGGACGCCCTTTCTAGTGATGAGTTCGGAAAAGCTTACAAAGTACTCACCACTTACCTCAACGACCTCTTGGATCATATTGGCGCAGAAAACGATGAGCTTTTTGTACTCGCCGAAACACTCATGGATGAAGGCGATTTAGAAACGATCTACTTCAAATTTAAAGACATAGACATGGAACTTGGCGAAGAACGGAAAGTAGAATTAGAAAACAGTCTTACACAAATTGCCTTATAAGCATCAAACAAAAACAATGAACACATTTTTACCAGTAGTAGAGGAGCTTCCAGACGGACATCCTGTAAAAGTATATTACGAAGAATCGGCGATGATTCATGGACTGTTGAACGAATTAAAGGAAGTGGATCCAGCAAATGACTTTCAGAAATATTTTAATCAATTCAATGAACTGGCGACCATAGAAAAGCGTTTTGCCAGAAAAGAAAACCAACTATTTCCTTATTTAGAAAAACACGGCTGGGATGGACCTAGCCAAGGAATGTGGTCTTTTCACGACAACATCCGCGATATTATTCGATTACTTCACAAACAAAACGAAGAAAAGGACATTGAAAAAATAAAAACTAATCTTCCCTTTTTGATTGAAAACATTGAGCGATTGATGTCCGTTGAGGATGTGAGGTTGTTTCCAAGAGCCATGCAATTATTGACCGAAAAGGATTGGGAAGAATTTTACCAAGGCGATGAAGAAATTGGATGGATGCTGCCCAACAAACCTACACCCTACCCAGCGGTAGAAGAATACATACATCCTAGCCAAGACACCACCGAACGAAAACTCTCATTTTCCTTAGAAGATACCTTTCATTACGATGAGGGTTATATGACTCCAGATCAAGTCAATTTGTTGTTGAGATTTTTACCCGTTGACCTCACTTATGTGGATGAAAACGACAAGGTAATTTTCTACAACCGAGGCGAGGATCGTGTGTTTCCACGCAGTAAAGGAATCATTGGCCGAGAAGTGAAATTTTGTCATCCGCCCAAAAGTGTACACATGGTGCTTCGCATTGTGGAGGAATTTAAAGCAGGCACCAAAGACGTTGCGGAATTTTGGATCAATTTCAAAGGAAGAATGATTCACATTAGGTATTTCGCCATTCGCGATAAGGATAAAAATTATAGAGGAGTGATCGAAATGTCGCAAGACATTACTGATATTCAAAAATTAGAAGGCCAGCAGAGGTTGCTGGATTGGGACTAAAAACAGAGAACTGTTATGGAAGACAAACTAGTAAAAGGAGCGCATAAGGTTTTATTCATAAACACTTTTGCCTTTACAATATGCTTTGCATGCTGGATGCTAAATGGTGTGCTGGTCACCTTTCTGGTAGATAACCAAGTTTTTGCTTGGAGCCCGTCTATGATTGGTTGGCTCATGGGAATTCCAGTGCTCACCGGTGCTGTATTTAGACTACCACTTGGCATGTTGACAGATAAATATGGAGGAAGACCCGTTTTTGGACTTCTGCTCTTGTTATCAGCAATTCCCATGTACTTGCTATCTACAGTCGACAGCTTTTGGGGATACGCGCTTTGCAGTTTTGGATTTGGCATTACAGGGGCCAGCTTTGCGGTGGGAATAGCCTTCACATCTTATTGGTATCCCAAAAATCGCCAAGGTGTGGCCTTAGGAATATTTGGTGCTGGAAATGCGGGTGCGGCCATTACCACCATGTTTGCGCCTACCTTATTGAATCACCTTACCAACGGGGGGGTTGACGTTGACGCTTGGCGGTACTTACCTCAAATATATGCTGCAGTATTGGTGGTGATAGGCATCCTCTTTATGATGTTGGTCAAAAATAAAAAACCTGAATCAAGTGGTAAAAACCTCGTTGAAATGTTTCAGCCATTAAAAAGTGTAAGGGTTTGGCGATTTGGACTCTATTATGCTCTTGTATTTGGCATGTTTGTCTCTTTTTCGCAGTGGCTTATCCCCTATTTTGTAAATGTGTATTACCTGCCTTTGGTTACTGCTGGGGTTTTTGCGGCTCTTTTTAGTTTTCCTTCTGGAGTAATTAGAGCACTCGGTGGTTGGATGTCAGACAAATGGGGCGCAAGGAAAGTAATGTACTGGGTACTTGGCACCTCGGTGATTTTTAGCTTAATGATGAGCGTTCCAAAAATGGTTATTGTCACACCTGGAAATGGCGTTATGTCCAAAACAAATGGTGAAGTGACCTTCGTTTCCGATTCGCTCGTTTCAGTAGGAACCACAAACTACAGCATAACCCAAAAGCCAATCGAGTCGACAGAATTTATAGAAAATGAGTTTCATATTTTTCCGGTGAAAACCACGTGGCAAACCACGGTGGTAGAAGTTGGCCATGTTGTAAAAAAGAAGGAACTCTTGGCACGGGGAGAAACCCATATTCTCTTTGAGGCCAACGTGTGGATCTTCGCCATTTTAGCCATTATTCTGGGCAGTATCTGGGGAATCGGAAAAGCCGCTGTTTACAAATACATACCTGATTATTACCCCAACCAAGTAGGCGCAGTTGGCGGTATGGTGGGTTTTATTGGCGGATTGGGAGGTTTTCTTGGCCCCATTATCTTTGGCTATCTATTAGAATTTACCGGACTCTGGACCACCTGCTGGATGTTTATGTTCCTCTTTTCTGCCATTTGTTTGGTCTGGATGCAATCTGTGGTTCAGAAAAAAATGAAAAAGGAAGTGCCTGACCTGATGAGGACTATGGATGGGTGATACCCCAACCCTACTCTACTTCAAACACAACCCACTTAAAGACTTATCATTCAGAGAGTTAAATTTTCCTTCTTCCGATTTTCTTTGTGGCTATAAAGCAATAAGTGATGCAATGTTGCATAGCTGTCCTAAACTTTAGGGTAACCACAGTTATTTAAAAAGCAATTTTTCAATCGTAGATATATTCCTAATTAAACGACATTTATACTGTATTTTGGTCTCCCATGAGTTAAGCTTAATTAGAATCAAAGTTTGTGGATAGACTGTAGTTTACATAAATTTAAAAAACCGAACATGAAAATTGGACACAAAGATTTTAAATACAAAAAGGACGCTTTGAATTATTACAAGGAAATCTTGAATTCGTACAAACCATCTGAAATTGTCACCGAAAGTGACCTAAAAGACTTGGTTGAACTTATTGAAATTCGCCCTGACAAAAACGAAAAAATTGGATGTGGAATTGAAACTATTCAAGTAATTGAAGTCCGTTACAAAACAAAGTGCTTTGAATTAATTCGAAAAGATGGTTCTAAGGAAGTTTTTTCTTACCGAAACTGTATAAATGGAAAATCGAAACCGACAGCAAAATTTAGTAAAACCTGCCGAGAGACAATAAACGAAGACCTAAGAAACGTAAAATTGGCATACTTCAAAAAATTCTCATCAAAAGGACAAGTAAAATGTCAGGAAACAGGAGAATTGTGTAAATGGGAAGAATTAAATGTTGACCATCGACAACCAAATACATTTTCCGTAATTGTAGATAGATTTATAGAAGTTTTTAGAATTGACATCAACGCTGTTGAATACATAGAAGTCATGGACGGTGTATATAGTTTTGCGCAAAAGGAACTTGCTGACAAGTTCAGAAATTACCATAAAGACAAAGCAAATCTGAGACTGGTTAGTAAAGGTAATAATTTAGGACGTTCTCACCAAGCCAGAATAAATAGACAACAAAAGGATTTGACGATTGATTAAAAACAACGTGTTTAAAAGAGTGTCATATCCAGGCAGAGTTGCTTTAATACATGAGAACTTACACTGGCAATAAGTTCTTAGGGAAAGGCATGAATAATAATATTGCAACTAAACCCCTACTAAGGATATATATACTGACTAACTTTCTAATCAAAATTATGGCAAAAACAAACAACTAGAAGTTCAAGAAGTGGTAATTAATTTATCTTTTTCAGGCGATTCTAATTTCATCTGGATTCCTGATATGGCAAGAAGTCAAAGTTGGAAGTTGCAGAGCGGTAGATATTATCAAAAAATAGGATACGGACAAGAACGACAATAGGTTTTTTGGGTACATGGGAATAGTTGTATAATCCAGACTTTAAAGTGGTCAAATTTGACCACTTTAAAAAATTGCGAAATTTTAAATATACCCGAACCGGTATCTTTGGACGCTAATATTATAACAATGGCAAAAAAGAAAATCATACAAGTTCAAGGGAAAGAAATTAACGTCTTAAACGAAAAAGATGGAGATTTTATCTCCTTAACCGATATGATCAAAGCAAAAGATGGAGATTTTTTTATTTCCGATTGGTTAAGAAATCGAAATACTGTTGAGTTTCTTGGTGTTTGGGAGTCTGTTTACAACCCTGATTTTAATTATGGCGAATTCGCCACAATTAAAAGTCAAGCAGGATTAAACAGTTATAAAATAAGCGTAAAAGAATGGGTAGCCAAAACAAATGCCATTGGTTTAAAAGCAAAAGCAGGTAGATATGGCGGCACTTATGCTCACTCAGATATTGCTTTTGAATTTGGTATGTGGATCAGTGCCGAATTTAAAGTATATCTCATTAAAGAGTTCAAAAGGTTAAAAGAAGATGAAAGCGACCGTTTACAATTAGAATGGAATCTTCAAAGAACTTTATCTAAGGTAAATTATAAGATTCATACAGATGCAATTAGGGAAAAAATTGTACCTGCCCTTGTTTCAAAAATCCAAATAAACTTTGTTTTTGCCAATGAAGCTGATTTATTGAACGTAGCTCTTTTTGGAATTACAGCCAAACAATGGAAAGAACAAAACCCATCAGCAATTGGTAATATGCGAGATGATGCAAGTGTTGAACAACTAGTTGTATTGAGCAATATGGAAAGTATAAATGCTCTGTTAATTGAGCAAGGCTTATCTCAAAAAGACAGATTGATTCAACTTAATCAAGTGGCCATTAAGCAAATGAAGTCCCTTTTAAATAAAAGCATATCAAAATATTTGAAGAAATAATGGCTACTCAATCAATTGAATAATTAAAGAATGGAAGCTACGCCGAATCTTATCAAGTAAAAAACAACCGAGGGAAAACATTATTTCTAAAACTGGTTTCGTATGCAAAATTGCACATTGCACCATTTAACGGCAACCAAAATATTCTTGAAATAGAACTATTTAAAGTACTTGTCAATACCGCCTTTTCTGGAATTCTACCTATTACAATCTCCGACATAGAATGAGCTTATAACTGTTCCATTTGTTTACTTTTTGCATGTTTTGAAACAGGTATAATCGCCATAACTTAGTTTAAGGTATTGAATACCAAGAAGAAACAACCAGTTATTGATACAACCTAAACCCTACTTTACCTCAAACACATTTCCACTCATAAACATTTCGTCCAAAGAGCTGAATTTACCCGCCTGAGATTTGATTTGTTCGTGGAGTGAGTTGTCGTAAGTAGGTGCGGCTACATTGCGAATAACGCCCATTGCAATCGGGAAATCTGGCCCTTTCATGCTTGCCAACATGATGTGAAGCGTTTTGTTTTCGGTGGTGGCATCGTGTACAAGAATATCACTTTCACTTACTCCGTTTTCTCCTATGGTCACTACTTTAAGTGAAAGTCCATCGAGTACCAAGCCTTTGTTTTTCTCCTTTCCAAAAATCATGGCTTCACCATGCTGCAGTATGAGTTGGTTGTCATCTCGGGTTTCTTTACTGGTAATATGTTCGTGAACTTTGTCATTAAAAATCACACAGTTTTGCAGCACTTCGACCAATGAAAGTCCGCGGTGTTTTTCAGAAGCAACAAATACTTCAGTGAGTAATTTTATGTTGCTATCGGGCACACGGGCAAAAAAATTAGAACCTGAACCTAAAGCCAATTCGCCGGGACTAAATGGATCTTCGATGGTGCCATGCGGCGACGACTTGGTAACAATTCCCCTTTTGGAAGTCGGTGAATATTGTCCTTTGGTGAGTCCGTATATTTCGTTGTTGAACAAAATGACATTCATGTCCACATTCCTTCGGATAGAATGGATAAAATGATTGCCCCCAATGGCCATGGAATCTCCATCGCCCGAAGCTAGCCAAACACTCAACTTAGGATTCGCAATTTTTACTCCCGTTGCTACAGCGGCTCCTCTGCCATGTATGGTATGAAACCCATAGGTATCCATGTAGTATGGAAACCGTGACGAACAACCAATTCCAGCTACAAATACGGTTTCTTCTTTCGATAAACCCAGATCGGCTAGGGCTTTTTGTACCGCTTTAATGATAACATAGTCGCCGCAACCCGGACACCATTTTATGGCCTGATCGCTTTCAAAATCCTTTGCAACTAAAGCACATGTACCGCCTAAATTTTCCATACTATTTGCTTTCAAGTAATTCGTTAAACTTCGCTTTTAGATCCTTGATTTTAAATGGCAAGCCCTCTACCCTGTTGTATTGTTTAAACTTAATGTGAGGAAACTGGCCTCTCAAGTAATTTGCAAATTGTCCGTTGTTTAACTCACAAACCACTATTTGTTTGAACTTGCTAAAAATCTCCTCCGTGTTTTTGGGCAGCGGATGGATGTAGTTGAAACTGGTAAACGCAATGTTCTTTCCTTCTTCTTGAAGCCTCAACACTGCTCCTAAAACAATTCCAAACTGACCACCCCAACCTACAACCAATAGATCGTCTGCATTCTTTCCCTTATAGCGTTGAAGTGGAATACGGTCTGCAACCCTCTTGATTTTATCGGCGCGTAGCTTAATCATTTTACCGTGATTTTCAGGAACATAAGAAACATTTCCTGTTACATCTTCACCTTCTAATCCGCCGATTCTATGTTGAAAGTCTTTTGTACCAGGTTCTATCCACTTCCTCACCAAGGTTTCTGCATCACGTTTGTAAGGTGCCCAGTTTTCACGATCAGATTCGTTTGGTACATCAATTTTGGGAAGGTCCGCCATTTTCTGAATCTTCATCGGCTCCGCACCATTGGCTATGTAACTTTCCGTAAGCAAGATTACTGGCGTCATGTGTTCCACGGCAATTCTAGCCGCTTCAAAGGCCCAATCGAAACAATCGGCAGGCGTGCTGGCAGAAATTACCACCAAAGGACTCTCGCCATTTCTTCCATAAAGTGCCTGTTGCAAATCGGATTGTTCGGTTTTGGTAGGAAGTCCTGTTGATGGACCGCCACGTTGCACATTAACAATAACTAAAGGCAACTCCGTCATCACGGCCAATCCAATAGCTTCGGTTTTTAGCGCCATTCCAGGACCAGAAGTAGTAGTTACAGCCAAGTTGCCAGCAAAACTCGCCCCTATGGCCGAACAAATTCCGGCAATCTCATCCTCCGCCTGAAAAATTTTAATCCCATTCCACTTGTGTTTGGTAAGCTCATGGAAAATATCAGTGGCGGGCGTAATGGGATATGTTCCTAAAAATAAGCCTCTACCTACTTTTTCGGCAGCGGCAAGTAAACCCCAAGCTGTTGCCTGATTTCCAGTAATATTTCGATATGTTCCCGGTGTTTTTTTTGCTGGTGCAATCGTCATTGAAGAAACAACGGCATCCACGTTTTCGCCGTAATTACAACCTGTTTGCAATGCGATTTTATTAGCCTCTGCAATGGTGGGATCCTTTTTAAATTTATGATCGAAAAAAGCCAAAGTTTGATCCAACGGCTCGCCAAACAACCAGTAAAGGATTCCCAAAGTAAACATGTTTTTACATCGCATGATACTCTTGTTATCTAACCCCAAATGGGCCAAACTTTTTTTAGTTAAGCTGGTAATAGGCGCTGCAATAACTTTGAAATCGGATAACGAGTTATCCTCAAATGGGTCCGTTTTAAAGCCTGCTTTTTCAATGCTATTTTTGGTAAAGGCATCCCTATCCGTAATAATGGTACAAGCGGGAGGCAAATTGTGAATATTGGCTTTCAACGCAGCAGGGTTCATGGCCACAAGTACATCGGGTGCATCTCCAGGACTGTTCACTCCTTTCGATCCAATATTTATTTGAAAACCTGATATTCCCGCTACTGTACCAGCCGGTGCACGTATTTCGGAAGGATAATCCGGAAATGTGGCAATTTGGTTTCCCCACATAGCCCGAGCATCAGTAAATAACGAACCAGCGAGCTGCATACCATCGCCAGAGTCTCCTGCAAATTTTATTACAACACTTTCCTTATTCATAAAATCAATTCCAACGTTTTAATCGAGGTAATATGGCTTTGGCCATATCCTCAGCACTTTTTTTAGGAAGGCCGCCGGCCACAGCTGCATCAATGCACTGTTTTGCTTTTTCTTCAAGGTTGGTGCACCCATCGGTAAACGCGCCTTGTTCATAGCAGTATTTGCAGTATTCTAAACTTTCGCTTCCGTCTGCATTGCTTCCCCTGTGAATTTTATCCTTCAAGGGCATTCCACAACTTTGACAAATGATTTGCTCTCCTAACATCCTTAACAATTCTCCCAAACGGGTTTTCTTTTTTCTAAAAATGAATTGATTCCTTCGTTGGCGTCTTTGGTTTCCATCAACTGATTCACATACATGTATTCCAGCATGGGAAGCTTATTGCCCATGATGTAATTGAAGGTAGATCTCGCCGATTTCACGCCAAATTTTAAGGAAGAAGCACTTTTGGGTAGAATATGTTTCGAAATCCACTCATCGCAACCAGCGTTAAGCGCACCCCTATCTTCAAATACTTGGTTGATTAAACCAATTTCGACGGCCTCATCAATTTTAACAGATCTACCCGTTAGCAAAATCTCTTCAGCACGAGCAGTTCCAATTTTTAGAGGAAGCATGATAGATGCAGGCGGTGGAAATACGCCCAACATGATTTCGGGCTGTGCCAAAACAGCCGTTTTATCGGCAAACATAAAGTTACAAAACAGCGCTAGCTCCATTCCTCCACCCAAACATTGACCTGATATTTTTGCCATGGTGGGAATACTCAATTCGATGAGCTCCATAAACATCTTATGAAATGTTTTAATCATCATTCCAGCGAATTCTTTGGTATGCTCAGGCACACTTGCGCCAAACGAAAAGTGCTTGCCTTCACCCTGAAACGTAATTAATTTAATGTCCTTGTTTTCCTTAAACTGGGCAAACAAATCCAACATTTCCAGCATCATGACGTTGTCCAAAACATTGCCCTTGCCATCGTCCAAAAGAATGTTGGCCACCGCCCCATCATGAGAATATTTTATTTTTAGTTTTTCCATTTTTCTAATTTAGTTTCGAGTAACTATTTATTAGTTTCCAAACTGTCGCTCACAACTGGCAACTGGCAACTGGCAACTGGCAACTGGCAACTGACAACTAACAACTGATAACTGGCAACTAACAACTAACAACTGATAACTGACACCTAACACCTGACAACTGCTCTTAACGAAATTGTGGCGATATTGCCCTATGCATTTCATCATTCCATTCGTGGCCTTCAGCCAACAATTGGCGCAGTTTCACGAAATCAATTTCACGATCATTCTTTGGCCCTTCGTTAAAAGCCCTAAATCCCGCCTTTGCTTCTGTCATCATGTTGAGCGCTAGCCACTCCCTATTGCTCTCTTTGTTTGAATCCCAATGCTCTAATTTTTTCTTACGCACTTCGGTCAGCGATTTTGAAATACAATTCGGGAAGGAATATAACAACTTAGCAACTGTACGATTTACCGCATCATCCAACTTAGAAAGATCAATTTCGCCCTGCTTTAGTAGTGCTTTTCCTGCTTCCAGTTCTTCACCCGACTTCATTTGTCCGTAAACGATATTTCCATTTTCGTCTACAAATCGATCTGTAATTACCAGTGGATTAGTAACAAATTTTCCATTTATTTTAAGTGCAGGAGCGATATCGGTGATCAACCCAATGTGTTTTGCATAATGAGCTGTCCACTGGTCGCAAAGCGTGAGGGATTGCATGGCTCTTTCAATTCCAACATAAAGATGAAGGAAATCTGTGGAACCACCAATGGCTGCGCTTCCGTGCTTTGGACCAGCTTGACCAAATCTAGCTAAATCTGATGCCACGGTTAAATCGCAGGCCATTCCAATTTCTTGTCCTCCAGCTATTCGCATTCCGTTTACACGACAAATAACAGGTTTCTCACACTTTAGTATAGCCGAAACCATGTCGTTGAACAAGCGCATGTATTGTGAATATTCTTGCGGCTGACCAGAATAATATTCAGCGTATTCTTTGGTGTTGCCTCCCGTACAAAAAGCTTTATCGTCTATTGCGGTAAAAATGACCGACACCACACTTCGGTCATTCGAGGCCTCGCCAAAAGCGAGAATAATTTCCTTTACTGCCTTGGTGGTATAAGAATTATATTGCTTGGGATTGTTGAGCATGATCCATGCGTTAAACAGCCCTGGCACCTTACTGCCATCCACGTCTATCACAGGTCTTTTCTCAAAAATAATGTCGGTGTATTGATAGTTTTCTACAATGTTGTGATTCTTAAATTCCATAATATTAACCTTTAAAGTCTATGTTCAATTTGTTAAAATCCGGCACCAAGACCGAGCGTTTATCATACTTGTGTTCTAATGTATTTTGAAAAACCTCGTTGATTTGCGACATTGGGAAAGTCTCAACGAAATCTTTGATATCCAGCTTTCCAGAAGCAATTAGATCCACTACTTCGGGATATAATTCGGGTTTGCAGCCCCATGTTCCTATAAGCTTAGCATCGAATGCCATGAGGTTACTCAAACGAACTTCTAACTTATCCATGGTGAAGCCAACAATGCTTAACGTAGAAGTAAACGTCAGTAGGCTAAAAGCCAATTCTTGCCCAGGGGTTGTTCCAGAAATCTCAAATATTTTCCAGCCAAATTTTGAAGCTCCCAATTCTTTGGCAATTTCTTTCACCCTATCCTTTACATCTCTGTGGTTGAGTCCTTTTGAGTTCAAAGTGGCATCTACTCCGTGCTTTTTGGCGTTAGCTAATTTCTCGTCGTTTATGTCAATGGCCAATACCTTTGCTCCCATTATTTTCGCGATTAAAGCGCCATAAACGCCTACTCCTCCTACACCTATAACTATGGCCAAATCGCCTTTTTCCAATTCCGATTTTTTCATCACTTGGTAAGGTGTGGAAATAGCATCGGCAATTACGGATAGCTCAGACAAGGTGTATTTATTCAATATGCTATCTGGCACCGGACATAAATATTGATGAGGAACAACAATGTGAGACGCAAATCCGCCGTGAAAATCATTCCCAGGCATCAATTGATTTTGACACATATTACTTCGCCCTTTGTTGCACAGTTCGCAATCGCCGCAGGGCAAAACAGCCGGAATAATGACGTTTTTTCCTTTCAAATGTGCTGGGCCTTCTTGTACTACTCCACTAATTTCGTGTCCGAGCGTAAGAGGCATTTCCTTTTTAGTTCGAACGCCGTGGTGCCAAAAGCTTAAATCGGTGTGACACACGCCACAACCTGC
This sequence comes from Flavobacteriales bacterium, assembly GCA_020435995.1. Taxonomy (GTDB): domain Bacteria; phylum Bacteroidota; class Bacteroidia; order Flavobacteriales_G; family Salibacteraceae; genus JAGQYO01. Next base: position 12,317 of record JAGQYO010000055.1, read on the forward strand.
AATTTTTACAAGTGCCTCGTTTTCTTTTATTGCTGGCAATTCCGATTCAACCAAAGAAAATTCTTTGTTGAGTTCCGTCATTTGCCATTGTTTTAGTTTTTCCATTATTCTCTAGTTTCCAGTTGCGAGTTTTCAGTTGCGAGTTGTGAGTTTCTTGTTCTCATCTCATTCGCTTTAAAAACCCTAATCGTTTCAGCGCAGCTAATTAAAAATCCACCATCCAACATTCAACATTCTCAATTCAACATTCTGAATTCTTAATTCTACATTCAACATTCATTTCAAGCATTCATATTTTCAAATAGCACGGCAGTGCCTTGTCCCCCACCAATACAAGCAGAAGCAATCCCGTAACGCACTCCTCTATTTTTCATTTCTCGTGAGATGGTTAATGACAATCTTGTACCAGTAGCAGCTAAAGGATGACCCAAAGCAATTGCGCCACCGTTTACATTGCAGATATCTCTATTGAGACCAAGTTCCTTTTCGCAACCTAAAAATTGTGCTGCGAAGGCCTCGTTTATTTCTATTAATCCTATATCTGCTAATGTCAAACCAGCCATTTCGAGTACCAAACGAATGGAAGGTACTGGACCTAACCCCATAACTCTTGGATCCAAAGCACTGGTTGCGGAAGCCACAATCCGGGACAATGGTTTTAAGCCTTTGCTTTCTACAAATTCTTTGTTGGCTACTACAACTGATGCTGCTCCATCGACAATACCACTAGAATTAGCGGCTGTTTGAACCCCATCACGGGCAAATACCGAAGGTAATTTAGCCATAGACTCCAAATCTGATGGACGCACATTCTCGTCAGTAGTAAAATCAATTACTTTTCTATCCAATCTCACTTTTCTGGGATTTAAACCTTCTACTTCAAAAACGGTAGAATTCATTTTAATCACCTCATCATCGAAGAAACCACGTTCTTTAGCTGCTAGATATTTGTCAACCGATTGTTTGGCAAATTCGTTTGCCTCGGCCTTGGTTATGTTGTGTTTTACGGCTACGTTTTCGGCAGTACAACCCATAGGCACAGCAGCCGTATCGTTGAGCGCTTCCCAAAGCATATCTTTAAAATCTATTTTACCAAGAGGGTATCCCATTCTGTTTCCAAAACTTACGGTAGGCGAAAGGGTCATGTTTTCTGTTCCGCCGCAAAGAGCCGTGTTGGCTTTGCCTAATGCAATTTGCTCGGCCCCTGCAATGATGGTTTCGAAACCAGAACCGCAAATCCGCTGCAACATCACCGCAGGAATACCTTCAGGAATACCCGAATACAAACCAATGTGTCTGGGTAAAAAATAAGAATCCGCCGAACTTTGCCCAATATTGGCATACATGAGTTGGTCAATGTCTTCACCAGTTATTCCTGATTTTTCTATGGCCGCTCTTGTAGCGTAAATACCTAAATCTGTAGGAGATACCTGCCCCAATGTGCCGCAAAGTTTTCCAAATGGAGTTCTTGCTCCGTTGATGAGATAAATATCGTCGTATGTTATCCCAATTCCTTTTTTCTTGTCGTGAAATCCTCTCATTAACTTTTTTTCTATGTCATTTTTAAGCCTTTCAAATAACCCGTTTTTTGGCATTATTTTTTATGATGTGCATCAGATAATGAACCGAATACGATCAGTGTTTTTTACCCTAAGTGTAAGGTTAGTTTTGTGGCCCTAGGTGGGTTCGGAAATGAAGAAAACGGGGAAGTAGACTACCGATTAAATTAAAAAAATCATTCAGTCGAAAATCGTTTTACTGATATTAAAAAGCACCTCTTTTCGATACCAAGCCGATGCCCTGATATCAGAAATGGGTGTGGCATATTGCACCACTCTTTGTGCAAATTCTTCTTTGTCTGTGTGGGTGAGTCCAGTCAGCGATTTCCCGACCAAATACTCGCAAGCCGATGTTGCAAAAGGTATGGTTGGAGCCACCGCGCCACAACTTACACCCGCTTTTTTAATCGTGGCATTTTCGTCGCATTGAATGTGGTAGGAAAGCGAAACGATGGCAATTTCCATGGAATTTCTACTTCCAATTTTTTCAAACCCCGAATGAATCTTGACACTGGTGTTTTTGGGAATTGAGATGTTCTTTATGATTTCTCCTTTTTTTAGCGAGGTTTGTTTGAGTCCTGTAATAAACGAGCTCAACAACTCGGAACGTTCCTTTCCGGTGTAATCAATGATGTTGCAAACAGCACGAAGAGCAATTAATGCCGCGGTCATGTCACCTGACGGAGATACGTTACAAATATTTCCGCCCAGGGTGGCTACGTTTCTAATTTGGGTGCTAGCCAATTTGCTCGCAGCTTTGTGAAGCACAGGAAAATTCGCTTTAATCTGTTGATTATCCATCACATTGGAGGCTGTGGTAAGGGTGCCAATTCGAAAACTGCCTTCTTCCTCAACAATACCTTTATATTCTGGGTCGCGTAATTGTGAAATATTGATCACCGTTAGCCCTTCAACTGTTCTATGCCTAAACTGATTGATAAGATCAGTAAACCCTGCTCCTATTTTGAATTCTTTGTTTTGGTTATCTGCAATTGCAGAAAACAATTCGTCTGTTGTAGTTGCACTAATTACTTCAAAATCCATTTCTTATGTTTTT
>JAGQYO010000055.1:14942-22714 GCA_020435995.1 Flavobacteriales bacterium
ATAACCATCCGTGTTATCTACACTCTATTGTTTTATTGGAACGCTGATGACGCAGATTTTTATGATAAAAAAATGATTTGTTCTTCTTTGTCATCAATTCAAACTTCTTTTTTTTAACTGCGAATATCTTAACCATCAGCGTTATCCGCGTTCTATTTTACCTGCGCTCATCATAACCATCTGCATTATCTGCGCTCTATTGTTTTATTGGAACGATGATGACGCTGATCATTATGATTAAAAATGATATACCTTGAATTATCATGCTGTTCTACTTTTATTTTATCTGCGCTCATCATAACCATCTGCGTTATCTGCGTTCTATAGTTTCCATACTTTCTTTTTCATGTAAAGCCCGCAACACTTTCTCGGCTGTGATGGGCAAAGAATAAAACCTGACTCCTATGGCATTTGAAACCGCATTGGCAATAGCCGCTGCTGTGGGAATCAAGGGCGCCTCTCCTGCTCCCTTCGAACCATAAGGCCCTGCCTCATCGTAGGTTTCGATAGGATAAAAGTTTACTGGAGGCATGTCGGTTGTCGTTAGCAATTTGTAGCCATGAAAGCTCGGGTTTTTAAGCACCCCATTTTCGTAAATCATTTCTTCGGTAAGGGCATAACCGATGCCAGTTGCTAGTCCTCCTTCCATTTGCCCTTGAAGTCCTAGCGGATTGAGCACTCGACCCACATCTTGCGATACGTGTGTGTTGAGCACTTCAACTTTTCCGGTGAGGGTATCCACTTCTACTTCAATGGCCTGAGACGCGAAAGCGTAGTTCCCTGATACATCACCCTTAAAATCTTTGTCTTGAAATTTGCTCGGTGGCTCGTAGAAATAATTGACGGTACACAATTCGTGAGGAAAACCAAAGTGCATTTCGCGCGCTACTTTGTCCATCTTTATTTCAAATTCATTGAAGGACATCTTTCCATCCGCATATTCCCAATTATCGGTTACTACATCCAAGAGTTCAGTGGCTTTTTTGCTCAACTTTTCTTTGAGCAGTTTAATAGCACCAAGCAGTGAATTGCCAGCCACAAAACTTGTTCGCGAAGCATGCACCCCTACGTCCCACGGTTTAACATCGGTATCGGTATTGATCACCCGAATTTTCTCTTCGGGTAGTCCGAGTTCTTCCATGGCTATCATTGCCAATACCGTTTCGGAGCCTTGCCCAATTTCATTTGAACCGGTGATGATGGTGAGGTAGCCGTAGTGATCGAGCTTGAGTGTAGTGCCACATCCGTCAGAACGATAGATTTTAGCACCTCCACCTACATGAAGCATAGAAGCGAGTCCGATACCACGTTTGTATCTATCTCCTTTGGTTTTGCTATTGGCGTTTTCAAAATCACTTGTTTCGATCACTTTTTTTAAGGCTGGAATAGCTCCACAGGTTTTGTAATGAAGTCCCTGACCAGTAACCTCGCCTTTGTAATTGGCATTAATAAGCCTTATTTCTGTTTGGCTCATCCCCAATTCTTCAGCCATTAAATCAATGTTGCTCTCTATGGAAAAAGTGGCTTGAGGATTTCCATAGCCTCTAAATGAACCAGCGAATGGGTTATTGGTATATACAGCATGGGAGTCGAACTTACAAGCCGCCACTTGGTACAGGGATGAATAGCTCTGCATCATCACAAATGGTGTAGTCGCTCCCCACGAGGTATAAGCACCGTTATCTTTGATGATTTCAACCTCTCTAAAAGTAAATTTTCCATGTGCATCGCATCCCGTAGTTAGCTCAATAGTCATCGGTTGGCGAGTGGGCGAGAGTATAAATTCTTCCTCTCTCGAAAACACTATTTGAACAGGCTTTCCTGATTTTTTGGCGAGTAACACACATATAGGTTCAAAGGGATGCATATCTAATTTACTACCAAAACCGCCTCCTATTGTAGGTTGAATGACTCGGATTTTTGAGGGATCCATTTTAAGTGCATGGGCAATATCTCTTTGATACAGAAAGGGAACTTGAGTTGAAGACCAAAGTGTTAGCCTTCCATCCAGCTTATTAAATTCTGCTGTTATGTTGCTCGTAGCCATACAGGCGTGAGTTACGCGAGGCAGTTTGTAGGTCCTTTTTACGATGACCTTACTTTTCGCTTTTTGTTCCTCTAAATCTCCGTGCTCGTAGTGAAATGATTCCGCAATGTTTTTGTTTCCAAACTTTTCTTCTCCTTGTCCAAACTCGTTAATCATTGGCGCATCTTCTTTTAAAGCCTCAATTGGATCGTAAATACCTTGTTTTACCTTGTATTTTACATCGATGAGCTGAATAGCTTTATCAGCAATCTCCTTGCTTATTGCGGCAACTGCAGCTATTTCGTCGCGGTTGCAATTCACCGTTCCTTTTTTTAGAATAGGGTGATCACGCTTGTAGGATATATTGTTTACATCAACTATTTCATCATCGGCGGTAATGACACAGACCACGCCATCCAATGCTTCCGCCTTTGAAGTATCAATAGAAATAATTTCAGCGCATGGGTGGGCCGTTCTCAAAATAGAACCGTGAAGCATGTTGGGGAGATCAATATCGTGTCCGTAAACAGATTTGCCCGATACACGTTCTTTGGCGTCGAACTTCGTGTGAGATTTACCTATGTGTTTTAATTTTCTTTCCATTAATGTATTTTTTTTGGAACGCTGATGACGCTGATGGTTATGATCAAAAATGATTTATCTCTACTCATCACGTTATCCTGCTTTTACTTTATCTGCGTCTTTCATAATCATCTGTGTTATCTGCGTTTAATCTTCCGATTTTATAAATAATGGAACGCGGATGACGCGGATTTTTATGATTAAAAAATGATTTATTCTTATTCATTTATTCTATTCCCTTTTTAATCAGCGATTATCATATTCATCAGCGTTATCAGCGTTCTTGTTTATAAACCGCTTCTGACGCTTCAATTATTTTCGCATACCCTGTACATCTACACAGATTACCTTCTAAGCTTTTCTTTACCTCCTCTTGTGTGGGGATTATTCCTTCGGCAATACATTTATCGCTATAAGCTTTGGTGGTCATCACCATTCCGGGAGTACAAAAACCACATTGAACCGCGCCGTGTTCGACCATTTTCTCCTGTACTTTATCCAAAGGGTTTTCCTTGGTTCCAAGTCCTTCGATGGTAGTTATTTCTTTTCCATTTATGTTAATGGCCAAATACATGCATGAATTTATAGCCAGACCATCTACGATAACTGTACAGGCTCCACACTCCCCTTCTAAGCAACCCGGTTTTGTTCCTTTCAAGCCCAGTCCGTCTCTAATAAAATCGATCAGCAAGAGGGATGGTTTTATGTCCTTGCTAATTGATTCACCGTTAATCTTGAATGTTATTTTCATATTGAATTAATATTTATTTGGAACGCTGATGACGCTGATGGTTATGATCAAAAATGATTTATCTCTACTCATCACGTTATCCTGCTTTTACTTTATCAGCGTCTGTCATAATCATCTGTGTTATCTGCGTTTAATCTTCTGATTTTATAAATAATGGAACGCAGATGACGCGGATTTTTATGATTAAAAAATGATTTGCTTTTATTCATAATTCTGCTCTCTTTTTTATCTGCGATTGTCTTAACCATCAGCGTTATCTGTGTTCTATTTTTATCCTGTCTCTATCACACTCCCGTTGCTACTATACCCTTGTTTAAAGGCTTCTAAACTCTTTTCTACAAATCCTTCCCGAGCCAATTCCTCAATTGCTTTTTCAATAAACTGAGGTTTAATTGGCAGATGTGTTTCCTTACAAGCTCGGCCCAGTAAATATAGATTTACGAGGATGGCCTTTATTCCTTTAGGCGTTTCGGTGGTGTAGATTACTTTTTCGATATTTTGTTCCAAAAACTGAATGAATTTTTCGATATCAGGATAGGATCGATATCCAGAATTTACGGAGTGAGGGAGAATTCGACTACTGCTAATCACAGCGCAGCTATTTATATTTAAAAACGATGCACAACGCTGTGCTTCAAGCGGCTCCAACCCAATCAATAAATCAACTCCGCCTTCTTCTATAAATCCATAAGTGTTCGCCCCAATGGTAATCCCCGCGCTTACTGAACCTCCTCGCTGAGCCAAACCATGAATTTCGCTGGTGGCAACAGGGAGTTCCGCCAACAAAGCTGCTTTGACGATTAAATTGGTTAGAAAAACAACTCCTTGTCCTCCAACGCCTGCTACTAATATTTTGGTTGACTTCTTCAATCTTTATGAATTACGGAACGCAGATGACGCAGATCTTTATGATTAATATATGATTTGTATGTACTTGTTTTTTTCATTTATGCTAACTCATTTCTATCTGCATTTATCTTAACTATCAGCGTTATCAGTGTGCTATTTTAACCGATTCGCTTTCCCATGCAATTGCGTCATTTGGACAAACATCAATACACAACCCACATTTGGTGCAACTGGCATAGTCAATTTCAATCTTGCCGTTTACTTTTATCATAGCCGGACAACCCAAATTATCGATACAGTGGTTGCATTTTTCACAGGACTGAAACAGATTAAAATTCTTAATAAAATCAGTAATGTCACCCTCTAAGGCAATTGGGTTTGAAGTGGCTCCTTCTCTTTCTTTTTCATTTAAGCCCAATAGAGCATCCAGCCCTTCGAAGTCGTACTTATATCCTTCAATCTGCTGTCTGATTCCAATAGCAGCCCTTTTTCCAGAGGCAATTGCCCCGATTAAACTCATGTGGTTTTCATCGCAAACATCTCCTGCGACAAACACATTTCTGTAGTTGGTATAACCTGTCTTCTTATCTGCCTTTATTTTATTTCCCTGCGAAAAGTTTTTCTGCCCGATAACCTCGTACTCTTTTGCATTTCCGATTTGACCTATGGCCACTACAATGTAATCGCAATTCAATTTCAGCAAATTGACCTTTGTATCATACTGATTTAGCATGACCTCAATGTCACCTTCTTCTGCACAAGAATCAACATAACTATTGGCGATAATGTTCACCCCTTCTGCCTTTGCATGAGTCACTTCCTCTGTAAATGCGGGCATATTTTTTAGGCTTTCTACACAGGATAAATAGACTTCATTTTCGGCGTTAAATCGTTTGGCAGAACGAGCCACATCAATGGCACTATTTCCACCACCAATAACCAAGAGTTTACTTCCATCAGTAATATTTAATGTCTTAAGATTGTATGACTTAAGGAAGGTCATTGCATCAAAAACTCTTTCTTTAGAAATTGGCTTTAACACTTCTAATTCGTTGGATATACTAAGCCCAAGAGCTACAACTACGCCATCATATTTCTTCGACAGTTCCTCCAGTTGAATATCTTTACCCAGCTGTGTATTAAAGTTAAAATTAACGCCCATTGTTACGAGTTGCCCTACTTCAACATCGAATCCTGATTTGTCCATTCTAAAATCAGGGATCACATATTTGATAAGTCCACCGGCAGCCTCTTCTTTTTCAAAAACGGTCACTTCGTAGCCATCTCGAATAAGATCATAGGCAGCGCTTAATCCGGCAGGACCTGCGCCTACAACTGCAATGTGTTTGTTCTTTTTTTCGGCTTGTGCTATTTGATTTAATGCAGCCGAAAAATCTTCGAAATTTTCATCAATTCCCGAAACAAATTTTTTCAATTGTTTGATTGGAATGGTAGAATTAGAAGTGTGATTCGAAAACAACTCACAAGGCCTATGGCAAATATCACCACAAGTTCTTGAAAACAGGAGCTTGTCGCGAACCATGTCCAAGGCCGTTTTGTAATCCTTTTCTAGAATAGAATTAAAAAATCCATGATTACAAATGTTGGCCGGGCAAGCTTGAGCTTTTGCATCTACACTTTCTTCTGCCCTAATCTTGGCAATAGCCCTCGTTAAATTGGCGCCAGAGCTTCCTTTTTTAGAGCATGTAATTGCATGATCGGAATGGTTGTGACAGGTATTGCATTTCCCGTGGTCGATCACAATTTTAGAATCCTCGCGGGTGAATGCCTTATAACTCGGTAAAAAAACACAAGGCGCCTTCGAAATCAATACCGACACACCCTCCTGCGCCATTGCTTCTTCCACCTTTTTATAGGTATCTTTCATGTCGAAGGGCATGAGTTTTTCAACATATTCAACTCCCATTCCCTTTACAAGCGGTTGTATTTCAATTTCCTTGTATTTTTCGAGATGAGTGGCGCCCGGATGATCTTGGTGACCAGTCATGCCAATGGTTCTGTTATCGAAAATAATGACCAACATATTGGCTTTGGTATATACCGCATTTAACAAAGAAGAAATGCCAGAATGGAAGAAAGTGCCGTCGCCCAACATGGCCACCACTTTGGTTTTTTTATCTTTCAATGCCGCCGACAAACCCTGCGCCATAGAAATACTCATTCCCATGTGGTTGATGGTGTCGATCATTTTTAAAGGAGGTAAAGCACCTAATCCCGAACAGCCAATATCGCCACAAAGAATAGTGTCGTGGGCTCTACCGTTTTCATTAGATGCATTCTGGGGAACCAATAATTTTAGGGCGTAGTAGCTCGCCCTGTGCGGACAACCCGAGCAAAGCGCTGGAGGCCGGGCTGGCAAGTCATCCGTAAATTTCCCTATGGATTGAATGGCTACATCTTTTTTGGTTTCTATGCCGAAATAGGTAGCAATTACCTTATCAATATTGTCTAATGAATACTCACCTGTACTCGATAATCCACTTTCCTTTTTCCCAATTATTTCACAGGTCAGATGATTTCGTTGAATTATGTTTCGAACGGCATTTTCAATGATGGGTTCAAGCTCCTCAAGCACGAGCACTTTTTCAAATTCCTTTTCTAAAAAGTTGAGTACATCATTTTCGGGGAAAGGAAAAATAAGGCCAAGTTCCAGAACTTCGGCGCGTCTCGAAAGGTTGTTTCTTTCTATTATTTCAAACAAATAACTACTTGATACGCCACTACTTATAATACCAATCGACTTTTTTGAACCTTCAAATGAAACCCTATTGAATTGATTGAAAAACGGGTGTAGGATTTCGCTGTGAATTTTATCTAATAATTTTTGATGTGCGGCAGCCGTTCGTGCTGGAATGTTGATGTGCTCGGGCAATCTCTCAAATGAAGATTGCCGACTGTTGTGATCAATTTCGTGATAGTGCAGCATCCCTCTCGTATGCGACACCCGTGTAGTGGTTCTCACAATAACGGGCAAACGCAATTGTTCGGAGAGTTTAAACGCCTGCTTGGTCATTTCATAAGCATCTTTGGGTGTTGCAGGATTAAAAACGGGAACAGAAGCCATATTTCCCCAGTACCTAGAATCTTGCTCATTAGAACTCGAATGGCAACCTGGGTCGTCGCAAACAATGATGACCAATGGTGCCACAAGCGTTTGGTAAGTAATGGACATCAAAGGGTCGGAGGCTACATTCATACCCACATTTTTCATCACACACAGCGAACTCTTGTTTCCTATTGAAAACGCAATAGCTTTTTCTAATGCAATTCTTTCGTTGATGCTGTATTCAAAGTAAGTTTCCGATTGGGTAAGTTCTGGATATTTAATGCGGTTTTCGGGTTCGGCTTTAAAGTTGCTCGCGAAATTAAAAATCTCGGATATTTCTGTAGAAGGCGTACCTGGATAGGAAAACACGGCGTCCACCCCCGCTTCAATTGCACCTCTGGCAATAGCTTCGTTGCCAATAGCACTCACTTGCTTTGCTACGGGGTAAGAAGTCAATATGTCTATGACTTTATTCATCTTACGGCACGCGGATAACG
>JAGQYO010000056.1:0-11683 GCA_020435995.1 Flavobacteriales bacterium
ATTACATCAGCCAAAATAAAATGGTACGTAAGCACCAATGGTGGCGGTTTTGTGCCTCAATCTCCTGCTTCTTTTACCGGAAGTTTGGTTCTTGGAAACAGCGCTATTGTATCTCTAGGCTCCTTCAATTTTGGCCCTGGAAATATTTATGCCTATAGAGCCGTAATAGATTCTATTAATAACAATACAGACCTTAATGCTGCAAACGACACCAGTAATTTAGGCGGAATTAGCCCAGCTTTAAACGGCATTTATACCATAGGAGCAAGCGGCGATTTTAAATCGTTTGGTGCGGCAGATTCAGCCCTTGATAACTACGGTGTGTGTGGTTCGGTCATTTTTGATGTAGAGCAAGGCAGTTACAACGAAAGTGTAACGATGGGCAACTATAAGGGAGTGAACGCGGCCAACACCATCACCTTTAGAGCAGATACTTCCAATACGGGTGCAGTCAATTGGTCAACTCATGCAATTCCCCTTCAATTGGATAGCGCATCACACATCACTTTTGAGGGACTAAACTTTACTACTTCGGGAGCTTCTAGCACTGTTTTGATTTCTGGAAATTGTAGCGCCTTGACCTTTAAAAACAACGTGTTTACTGGAGCAAATACCTCCAACTCAAATCCCATCTACGCTACGGTGAGGTATGTCTATTCTTTAAATTCAAGGTTCGACCATTTTACCTTTGAAGGAAATACATTTAACCAAGGGTCGTATGGATATTATACCCAAGGAAATTCATCAACGAGTTTTTCAAAAGTTTCGTTTAAGAATAACCGATTCAACAACTACAGATATGAAGGCATTTATTTGCAGTATGTAGATTCGGTAACTATTGAAGACAACGAATTTAAAAACGGCCAACTTGGTGGAACCTATGGTGTCGAAATGAACTACATCAACCAATTCTCAGTTCAGAGAAATAAAATAGATAACTCTGCTTTATCAGGTACTGCTGCCATGTTGATTGGTTGGAGTACCGGAACCGCATCAAACCGATCGGTTGTGGCTAACAATTTCTTTGTAGGAAGGGCTAATAATTTCATTTCGATGGTGGATTTAAGATCTAACGCTTATGTGGATTTCTACTACAACAGCATCAACGTATTGGGTACTGGCACCAGTTCAATTGGCTTGTACACCATTAATGGAAACAACAACATTTATAGAAACAACAACATAGTAAATGCTGCAGGTGGATACGCCGTTTATACGAACGGAGCAAGTGAATACACCAACTCGAACTACAACAACCTCTACTCTACCTCATCTTCAGTGTTGGGCTATTTCAGAGGGGGAAATTACAGCACCTTATCAGCTTGGAGGTCGGCCTCATCGCAGGATGCCAATTCTGTAAGCGGTGACCCATTCTACAAAAGCGCAACTGATTTGCATGCACTCGGTACAGCGAGCAACAATTCAGGAACATCGCTAGCAGGGTTTACAACCGACATTGACGGAGATTTAAGAGGGACAACGCCCGATATTGGAGCTGATGAATACACGGCAAGTCCAAACGATGCAGGAATTGACAGCATTTCTCAAGCATTACTTTGCACTGGTTCAAATGCTATTTTGGTCCAATTGACCAATTACGGAACAGACACGCTAAAGTCGGCTCGAATAAACTGGGCCTTGGCTAAAGATTATAGCGTGGCTCAGGCACAAACACCATTTAATTGGGTGGGAACTTTGGCAACTGGTAAAAGTGCCATGGTTAATGTGGGTACCTACAATTTTTCACCAGATACAAGCTACCAAATACTCGTGAATAGCAGCTTGCCAAACGGAGCAACTGACGGGTTTTTGGGCAACGACAGTTCGCAAAATGTAAGTCGAAAAACAGCCATGAGCGGCACCTATGTAGTGGCATTAAGTGGGACGAGAGACTACTCTTCTCTAGTTGCGTTAGCGACTGACTTAAATACCCGTGGTGTTTGCGGTCCGGTGAGGGTTAAAATCAAATCGGGAACTTATAATGGAAATACAACCTTAGCTCAAATTGAAGGAGCGAATGCAAGCAACACCATTACCATAGAAGCGGATTCGGCGAATACGAGCCCAGCTATTTTAAATTCCAATAGCTACACTCTTCAACTCAATGGAACAGATTATATCACTGTAAAAGGGTTGGAAATTCGATCGAATTATTATGCTCCGGTTTACTTATCAAGTGGCAACATCAATGTGACTATTGAAAACAATACCATTGTGAATACCATGAATTATTACGCGGGTTCGACTTATTACATTTCGGGTATTACGGCATACAACGTAGGGAATTCACCAAATAGTAATGTGACCATAAAAAACAATATTATTAATGGTGGAGTATATGGAATTTATGCCCAAAGTGTGGTTTCAGGTTCGAATTTAAATATTGAAGACAACCACATATCAAACTTCAAATCTATTGGGCTTTACCTTCACAACGAAGGTGTGGTGAGCATTACCAACAACGAAGTATTCGATTCAACATTGGCTTATGGCAACTACGGAATGTACATTTCACAGTGTAACGCGGATATTATCGGAAACAAAGTGGCTATCCACAACACAAGCACCACGAGAGGAATCGAAATCCAAAATAATATTGGAAGCACTTCGGCACACCACGTAGTAGCCAATAATGCCGTTTCATTGAGCAAGTCAGGAAACAACGGTGCTTCTTACTTAGGAATCTATGTTTCGTCATCAGATTATATCGACTTCTATTATAATTCTGTCGACATTGTGGGAACTATTGGGGGAACTACTGTTGGGCTTTACATAAACTCTGGAAGCAACATGACCCTCATGAACAATTCCTTTGTAAATCGAAGCGGAGGTGTTGCCATGCACATTTCGGGATCGTCTGCTCTATCAGCTTCTAATTACAACAACCTTTTCACCAATGGAAATTGGTTGGTTTACCGAACAACCAATTACGCTACCCTCACCGCTTGGCGAAATGCATCAGGATTTGATGGCAACTCAACCAATGCAGATGCCAATTATATGTCGGCTTATGAAATGCGTCCCAATCACATTGCATTGGATGGAACAGCAAATTCGATTACAGGATATACAACAGACATTACAGGTGCCGCAAGAGGAACAAGCCCAGATATTGGCGCTTATCAGTTCACCACACGGGCCGACGACGCAGGTATTGTAACCCTAAAATCTAAAAAACTCTGTACTGGAACCCAATCCGTTGTGCTGGCGCTCAAAAACTTTGGCGGCGATACCCTCAAATCGGCTCAGGTAAATTGGGCTATTTCTAGAAATGGTGGAGCTTTTGTTCCGCAAACGGCTTATAACTGGAATGGAATAATGCCTCCCGGAGATGTGGATTCAAATGTGGTAGTTGGTTCTTTTTCTTTTATCGGTGGGGATTACAAATTGCTTGCTTACACACGACAGCCAAATGCCACTACGGATGAATTGTTTACCAACGACACCCTGAAAGATGAATTTTTTATTCAACTCAGTGGTACTTACACCTTGGGTGATACGGGTTCGGATTTCAAAACATGGAATGAATTCGCCAATACCATTAACAACGGCGGAATTTGCGGATCGGTTGTTATCAAAGCAAAACCAAAAACATATCCTGAAAGCTTTAGGCTGACTAACGTAACAGGATTGTCTGCAAGTAGAACCTTGACGCTTACAGCGGATACAGGATCTGGGCAAGTGTTGATCACAGATACCTTGGCTCCTATCGGCTTGTACGACATGAAATATGTTACCATTAAAAATCTCCATTTGAAATCTACGGGTGCTGATGCCGCCTTGAGAATTGAAGGAAGCGCCGCCCGAATTGCCATTGACAGCAACACCATTGAAGGCCCTCTAGCCTACTCGAATGCAGGCAACGAAAGTGGTATTTATGTAAACCGTACCGGAAGTGCTCAACTCTATGACGTTTGGATTAGAGACAATAAAATTATGAATGGTAGCTCTGGAATTTACATGACAAGCAACAGCACATCCGCTGCACTAGGCGATTTTAGAATCGAAAGAAATGAAATCACCAATTTCTACGACAACGGCATTTACCTGTATGGTGCCGACACCCTTTTGATTGAAAAGAACAAAGTGGCCAGCAGTGCTGGAATGGCTAGTACAGCAATCTCCTTGAATTACGTGAAACGATTTGACGTACTAAACAACAAAATTGAAATTACTTCTAGTCAAGCTGGAAAAGGAATGTACTTCAACCGTGCTGATGGCTATAGTTTCAAACATGCATCTATCGTCAACAACTTTGTGCAAGTTGCGGGTGGAAGTGGTTTCGATATCAATAATTCGAGCTACCACGATGTTTGGCACAATTCGGTTCACATCAACCGAAACAAAAAGAGCTTAACGGCTGGTACAGCTGTTTATACATTTAGCGTGAGCCAGATGAGTTTCTTGAATAACTCGTTTGCCAACACTGCTGGTGGAACGGTTTACAACAGGTACAACGGATTTAGTTCGAATAGAAACAACTTATATACTTCAGGGCAACTTTTAGCCAATAACAACATCCAAACTCTTGCAGCTTGGAGATCGGCTTCTGGTGAAGATGCTTCTTCGGTGAGCGCAGATCCTATTTATTTGAGCGAAACAGACCTGCATGCCAACCAAACCTTGATGGACAGTGCAGGGTTGATTCTTTCGGCCTTCCCAAGAGACATTGATGGCGATTTGAGAAACCCAAGCCGACCAGATATAGGAGCAGATGAATTTGATTTGATTTTTAACGTTGGAATTGTGGATGTACTTCAGCCAGAAAGCTATCGCGCTAGAAAGTGGACGTCAACCCAATTCACGACTTCTGAAGATATCGAAATCGTGGTTCGAAATTTTGGACCTGATGTTAATGATATTCCAGTTGAGTTTTTATTCAACGGCATTCAACATCGTGACACCATTCGTGGTTTGCTTGGAGCTGGAAAGTTGGATACTTTCAAATTTGTGTTGGCAGTAAATATGGATACCGTGGGCACCTATCCCCTCACCATTTTTACCGCGATGCCGAATGACCAATACATTCAAAATGATACGGTGAATATCGATATCGTTACGCTTGAAAATGCCATAATCAAACTTCCGTTTATAGAGGATTTTGAAAATGTGAAGGATACTTCAATATTTGAAAACTACCTGGGATTGTGGGATTTACCAGAATGGGATTTTGTAACCGATGGTGGTAGACTGCAAACCAAAAGTGGATATAAATCGAGCGGCGAACAGGCCATTACGCTAGATAGAACACCAAATGGAGCGGTTCAATTCAATGAGTTGATCATGACCCTCAACATGAGTCGCTACGATATGACGGATTCGGTTTACCTCAGTTTCGACTTTATTGATCACCGCGACGAAAACCACAAAGGCGATAGCGTGTGGGTGCGTGGTAGTGACACCTCTCCTTGGATAGGGATTTATGACTTATATAAAAATCGAAGAACCAATCGTGTGGCAGAGGTTGAAGATCTAGAAATTACCTCTGCTTTGGCAGGAGCTGGTCAGCTGTTTACTACAAGTTTTCAAGTTCGATTTGGACAGGAAGACAACCAGCAGCTTCCAGGTGACGGTAGAACTTTTGACAACATCGAGCTTAGGGTAGTTCATTCTTTGGATTTAGCCATAGCG
This sequence comes from Flavobacteriales bacterium, assembly GCA_020435995.1. Classification (GTDB taxonomy): domain Bacteria; phylum Bacteroidota; class Bacteroidia; order Flavobacteriales_G; family Salibacteraceae; genus JAGQYO01. Next base: position 5,632 of record JAGQYO010000056.1, read on the forward strand.
GAAGCACAAGTTGAGTATATGCAAGTTCCCAAAGAAATGGCCAATAACCGTTTTACTGGAAGGGTAAAAAATATGGGCTATCAAACGATTAATAACCCAAGATTTACTACAAGTGTATTAACTGCCACGGCAAGTAGCACTTGGTCAAGTTTGTTGCGAGATCAAGATTCGTTGGTGAGCGTTACGGACAGCATGCACATTAACACAGTTGGCGTATACAGAGCAAACATGAGTGTGAGTTTTACGGGAACCGACAAATGCCCAGAAAATGATGTGGCAGAAATTAATTTCTCACTTTCCGATACCGTTTTAGCGAGAGACAACAATGTGGTTGATAGCACATTCGGTTTTGCGGCTATCAAAGGTGAAATGGGAAGTATTTTGGAGGTGTTCAAAACGGATACCATCACATCTATTTCCTTCTATCTCAACTTTCCCACCCTTGGAGATACCATCAGAGCGCATGTGTACGATTACAGCGGGAGTATTGGAAGCAGAAGAGTAAGTGCAGTTGAATATGTGGTTACTAGCAATGCTTCTCGTTGGTACACGTTGCCAATAAAATGTATGGAAGTGCTTACACCAGGAAAATACTTGGTAGCTGTAGAACAATCTTCAACAAATTACCTGACGTTGGGAGTTACTCAATCGAATTATCAGCACGGGGCTTCATATATTAAAACAGGAAGTACTTGGCATGCCTTTGAGGATTCATTGGCAGGTTACCTATTCAATATTCATGGAAACTTTGGACATTATGACGCTCCGATTTTAACTGCTCCAAGTGCCATTTGCGGAAGCAGCGCACCTGTGATACTACGATCTAATAAAGCGGGTGGTAAATTCTTCGGACCGGGTATGGTCAACGATAGTTTGTTTAACCCAACTGTTGCAGGTTTTGGTACCCATAACATCAAATATGGTGTGGTTTCAAGTAACGGCTGTAACGACTCGAATGGCGTAAGGATTATTGTAGATTCTATCCCAGTAGTTGGCCTATCAAACATAGCCGCTATTTGCGAAAACGGGGGTACAGTTTCTCTTACAGGCGGAACACCAGCAGGTGGAAGCTATTTCGGAGGTGGTGTTTCGGGAGGTCAATTCAACCCATCTGTTGTAGGTGCAGGAAATCATTCGATTTTCTACAGATACGCCAAACCCACAAGTGGTTGTTCGGATACGGCAAATACAACGGTTCGGGTAAAAGCAAAACCAAACGTTGCGCTAAACAACCTCCCCGATTTCTGTATGAATGAAAATTCTGTCCCACTTACACAAGGAACGCCAAGTGGCGGTACCTATTTTGGAACTGGAGTAACAGGAAATCAGTTCGATCCAAAAACGGCTGGGCTGGGAAATCACAACATCACCTACTCTTTTACGGATACCAATGCATGTTCGAATACGGCATCTCAATTAATTGCCGTGAACGACACGCCTACGGTGAATTTAGGTGCTGATCGTGTAGCTTGCCCCAAACAAACCGTCACCCTCGACGCAGGCAACGCTGGTAGCCAATATGTGTGGAGTAATGGATTATTGACAAAAACAATTGTGGCTAGTACCACAGGTTCATACTCGGTAACTGTAACAGATGGCAATGGCTGTAAAAACGCAGATACCGTAGTGGTAACTATCGATGCAGTTTGCACTGGAATTGGAGAACAAAACAGCTTAGAAAATTCGGTAACCTACTTCCCTAACCCGAACTCCGGTTTATTCCAAATTAGGTTGGTTGGGCATGATGGAAAAAAGGTGGAACTTACCGTTCGAAACATGCAAGGCCAGTTGGTAAAACAATACACTTGGGAAACTGAAGGTAGCGAGTTGCTAGAGGAAATTGATCTATCCACAGAAGCTACGGGCGTTTACTTCCTTGACTTAAAAACTGATGCAGGAAGGGCTGTTCATCGGGTAACGGTGAGGTGATGACGATTGCCATTTCGTGTTCTCCTTATTTTCTTGATATTTGAACATGATTTTAATTCACCTCAAATAATGTCTGGTTCGAAATTAACTGTTGGTCGATTAGCTGGTTTTGCACTGGAGGCTCTTGGTATTATTGCTTCTATTCTTGTTGCCTTCGCCATCGAAAATTGGGACGAGGATCAAAAAAATATCGAGAAAGAAGAAATCTATTTGATAAGCCTTCACTCCGATTTAATTAAAGATCAGAACCAACTTACCCGAAGAATTAAGGATTATGAAAAGAAGCTCAGCACAACAGTGGATCTGATGTACGTCCTTAGCGCAGCTGATTTCGTAGATCAAAAAGATGTAGTAGATAAAATCGAAGATAGACTCGCTTATATCTTCCCCTACGTTCCTTCCAATAACACCTACCAAGCGCTCGAATCAAGCGGGGACATTAAGTATATCCGAAATTCTAAGCTCAAGATTTTACTCTATGAATTGGATAAATCTTTTTTGACTAACCAACAAAAAGCGGATGTCTTTATCAATTATACCAACAGTCCATTATGGGCTGGATACTTAGTCGACCACGTTGATTACCAAGCCAATACAACCGATCTCACTCCTGAGCAACTAAAACACGACCTGTACAATCGTGTAAAACGATACAACAAGCTCCTAGAGTCATACTACTATGACATGCAGGGTGCGTTATTAAAAATTCACGAAGTCCAGTTCGCATTAGAAGAAGAACTTAAGGCCAACGAAATTGAAGTACTAAACCAAATAGAGGAACTTCAAATAGATGATGAAAAAGAGACGCAAAAAGAAGAAGAAGAACTCGAAGACTTGCTTGATGAATTATAACCCAAAACCACTAGATTTGAATTTATGAAGTTATTGTTGATTTCGATTGCTGGATTGTTAACGTGGGCCTCAAGTGCACCGTTTTCAACTATCTATAAAACTGAAAAAACTAAACTGTCTTTTAGTTCCGAAGCGCCAATGGAAATTATTAAGGCCGAGTCAGATAAACTGCTCGGACTGCTGGATACCGAGAAAAAAAGCTTTGCCTTTCAAGTATCAGTTATCACCTTCGAAGGGTTTAATTCCGACCTTCAACGCGAGCACTTCAACGAGAATTACATGGAGAGCACCAAGTATCCAAAAACTAAATTTACTGGCAAAATTCTAGAGAATATTGATTTTACTAAACCTGGATCACAAGTAGTTTCTATTGAAGGTGACCTCTCGGTTCATGGAATTTCAAAATCCAGAAAAATTAAAGCTACTCTGGAAAAAGTGGGAAATAAAATCATCGCCAAAAGCAATTTTGACGTTACTCTATCGGATCACCAAATTAGCATTCCAACTATTGTTAATCAAAAACTAGCCAAGGTCATCAACATTGATGTGTACGCAGAGATGTTGCCCAAGGAATAAAAGCAACAAATCTATTTGACCAACTTAACTCTTTGAACTCTTTCGCCCGTTGTTACTTCCAACAAGTAGGTTCCAGCTTCTAAATGGTTCACTTCTATTTCATTTTCGCCAGTAGTCAAAGTCCCTTGGGTAAGCTCCTTACCTTCCAAAGAAAATATTCTAAACCCTGCCGATTCGGTACTAGAAAGTCGAATATGTAACCTATCTGAAAATGGATTGGGATAAACTTTGTACCCCTGATTTTTCAATTCATTCAACCCTACATAGTTAATCTCGAATACTTCTGAAAAATCTGATTTACAACCATTTGCAGAAACCTCTACCTTGTATTTACCATTAAATAAAGCTTTGTAAGTCGATTTAGTTTCTCCCGATAATTTACCGTTTACATCGTGCCATTGGAAACTCCCAGTGCCGCTTGCCGACAATTCTAAACCATTGGCTGTAATAATTGGAGTGGCTGGTTTTGCAAATACTTCAACTGTGTCGCTAATGGTGTTTTTACAGCCTGTACTTGTTTCTCTGTAAGTATAAAGTAAGCCATGCTTTCCAGCCCCTGCCACAGCCGGGTTGAATTGCCCGCCGCTAATACCTGTACCAGAAAATGTTCCTCCACGCGGACTCTGACCATTTGGTGTATAAAGCGCATCATAGTCACAAAACTTTTTCTTGGAAAGAATCAATTGTAAGGTAGGCAACGCGAAAATTTCTACCTGAGATGAATCAGAATTCACACAACTATTGGAATCTGTGTAAGTATATTTTACCCACTGCTTGCCCACACCCAACGAACTCACATCAAAGGTTGTGCTTACATTTCCATTCACTCGATATTGACCGCCCATTGGAGTGCCACCAAACAAAGGAATATTGGAAGTATCAATACATGCTGATGAAATTGTATTCAAACTTACATTCGGAAGAGGCAGCACCTCAATCCATTGTGAGGTAGTATCACCACAGCCAAATTGACTCTGGTAATTGTAAATCACCTTATGTTTTCCAACTCCAGCGCTCTGAGCAATAAAATCATTTCCCACCTTGTAGGGAGTTTGATAAGTACCCCCTGCCGGAGTTCCACCTTGTAGAGGCACAGAATAGGTACCCAAACAAACGGGGGTAAATGGCGCAAGCGTAACGGTTGGAATATTATTAAAAATCACTGTTAAAGTGTTGCTGGTATCCGTACATGCCGTCCCTTTCGATTGAATCATGCGGTAATTTCCATTTGAAGATACTACCAAAGAAGCCAACGTATCATTAGGTAAAAGTTGCCCGTCCTTCAACCATTGAAATTGGAACCCAACGGCCTTCGTGCTCAAAGTCACGGTAGTTCCCACACAAGCTTGAGTGGTGTCCTTTTTTGATGGAGCCGAAATTAATGCTCCAGCTCCAGCTGCTTCGTAACCCAACATAAATTCTCTAGAGGGTTGAGTACTCAAAGTAAAAGTTCCAGATGCATTTGTCGCGCTGGAGTTAACCCAATTGTTTAGCGCATTGTTATTTCTCTGTAACAAATGAGTTCCACACAAACCGTAAGAATTAAAGTGTGAATTAGATAGGTAGTAGTAGGCCAAGTTATAAGACGAGCTAGTGCCTCCAATTATATGCACACCCCAATGGCGGGAAGAATCAAAGGATAAAATAGGTGTTGGCATGCCCACCTTGTTAGGGGTCTTATCTCGCCTGTATAAATGAACCCCAGTTGGGCTTCCAGTAATATTTGAAACCCGAACTGAATCACCATCTGGGTGCGTGAGGAATAAACTTGAACTTCCATAAACGAAGCTACTTGAAGTTCCAACAGGTGCCCCCTCATTTTGCCAAGTTGGTGAGCCAGTTAGGCTTGCATTTCGCGAATTGCCGCTATAATCCCTTAGTGTTGTCCCTGCAAGTGTGTCTACCTTAAAATATGAATGGAGCGAAGAATAGTTGCTATGCGAGCTGTTAAGCTCTTTACACATCCAATCTCTAATTGTATTTTGAGACAAGTCTGTATTCCAAATCCGCACCTCATCAATTTCACCGTCAAAATAATTGTTTGCGTCATTCCTTCTACCAATAATAATGGGATCACTACCCGTGTTTACTGCAACGGTAAAATTCCCAGAAGATTCAACTTCCCCATCTAAATAAATCGTTGCTTTGGTAGTTAACGAATTGTTGTAGGTAACGGCTACATGGTGCCATTTTCCGTCGGCTATATCCGTAGTTCCGGTAAATCCATTTCCCCCAACTTCAATTCTAATTTTGCCATTGGCAATCACATTAAAAGTAAATCGTTGCCCTGTGGACATGTTTCCCATATCAACAAATACCTGTTGCGAGGTAATTGAGGTAGATGTTTTAATCCAACATTCAACAGTCCGGCTCGAAGCTCCTGTAGGACCACCACTCGTGCTTTGGGCATATTGGGTACTGCCGTTAAAATCTAAGGAATTCTGGGCATAGGTTAGTTGTGTAAAAACAAATAAAGTAAAGGCAAGGGTTATCAATTGACTCTTCATAAAATCAAGTTTAGAAAACGCAAATGTAGCGGGATTAGGTAATTAGTCAGACGGTGAAACCAAATTTTGAATACTCAAGATGAAAGCATCTTTGGTTTAGTATTACTTGTCTACTATAAATGCAATGCTAAATTTGCAGCCCAAATAAGCTCGGGATGTAGCTTAGTCCGGTTAAAGTGTCCTGACCG
>JAGQYO010000056.1:11783-21882 GCA_020435995.1 Flavobacteriales bacterium
AAACTTGTTTACTATAAATGCAATGCTAAATTTGCAGCCCAAATAAGCTCGGGATGTAGCTTAGTCCGGTTAAAGTGTCCTGACCGCAGCGTCAGGAGGGGGCGCTAAAAACCTACTCATGAATACTTTTTTCACTTATATACTTTATAGCAAAAAACTGGAAAAATATTACGTCGGGCAATCCTCAGATTTATTTCAAAGAATTGAAAATCATAATTCTGGACTTTCAAAATTTACCAAGAATGGTATTCCATGGACATTGATTTGGTCAACTGAATTACCGTCTAGACAAGAAGCTCTCATTCTAGAAAAGAAAATTAAAAACATGGGCGCCAAGCGGTTCCTAGAAAATCGCTAATTATACCATTAATCAAGGTAAACTCAATTCCTGCCTTGAGCTTTTTGCAGCTTCTGATCTCTCCAAATCCATTTAAAACTTGTTTACTATAAATGCAATGCTAAATTTGCAGCCCAAATAAGCTCGGGATGTAGCTTAGTCCGGTTAAAGTGCGCGTCTGGGGGGCGCGAGAGCGGAGGTTCGAATCCTCTCATCCCGACAAAGAAAGTCTGACACGATAGTGTTGGACTTTTTTATTTCCAGGAGCCAAATTGAAGATCATGAGGTAATCCTCAAAATGAAAGAATCTCGAGCTCTACTTAGCTATCAACAAGCGTTTTCCAAAAATTTGTTTTCCTTCTAGGCCAACAATGTGCAACATATAAAGCCCGTTTTCAAGCGCTGAAACATCCAGTTGGCTGGAAGATAAGTCAAGTTCTTTATCCAAAACCACTTGCCCATTTAATTGCCTCACCCTCACCTTTGATATGCCAACTGATTCACTCCGAATTTGAATAAAATCAGAAGCGGGATTCGGAAATACTTGAAAACTGTTGTCTTTGTCGGCCTCACTAAATCCAAGCGTAGGATCTGGTGCATCAGCTATTCTGGCTTCGACCACTTTTATTAAAGCATCGTGTACCAAACTTTGGTTCGTTTTTGATGCATCGATAGAAATGGCCACACAACCAAAATTTGATTGGGTGCTGTAATCCATCGCGCTGTAATGAAGAATAGAACCTCCATGCCCATGATAAAGAATGCCATCCATTCGTCGGTTAATGGTACCCAACCCGTAGGACCCGCCTGATAAGGCACTTGCAGTTGTCATTTCCGTAAGAGAATTACTCGAAACAATTTTTCCTCCGTAAAGGTCATAGGCCCATTTGGCCAATTGTACAGGATGCGATAGGATTGCGCCAGCGGCCCAAGCTGAAGAAATGACCGAAGTAACATCTGAACTCAAATAATTTGACATGCTCAACCAAGTGCCCGGCATTGGTTTCGTAGTGGAATCATAAGCTCCAAGATAAATTTCACCAAAGTTGTAAGGAGTGAAAATGCGGTCCTTCAATACTTGGTTTAAGGGTTTTCCCTCTACACTTTCAATAATTTTACCCAACAACAAATAACCTGTATTGGAATATTTCCAAGAGGTACCCGGACTGAAATCAGCTGGGTTTAAGTAATTATCCAAGACTGTATCTGGCGTCCAAAAAACCGATAACCCCAAATTTAAATTTCCCGCAAAAGAAGGATGATCGGTGTAGTTGTAAACCCCCGATGTATGTTGCAACAATTGTTTTACGGTAATCCTACCATCTACATGAGCCAGTGGAGGAATGAATTGATAAATCGTGTCTTCCAAACCCAATTTACCTTCATCCCTTAACATCATGATGAGGGCTGCTACAAAGGTTTTTGTATTACTCCCTACTTGATAAATCATATCGGCGCTAAGCATTGTTGTGCCTTGGTATCCGCCAGCTTTTGTCCAAGAACTTCCATCGGGAAAGTAAAGCGCCGCTACCATACCCTTGTCTCCTGCGTTGGAGAATTGAAGGTCGAATGTTTTGTCTAAAGTGTCCTTTAAAAATGAGGCAATATTCTGACTAAATAACCCTGAGGTTAAAAACAGAAGGATACAGGAAGTAAAAAGTGATTTCATAGCTTGTAAAAGTAGTATGCAAATAGTTATTGAGCTTAATCCCCCTGAAAGTCGCCCGCATCCGAGCTGGCCTTGATACTCCGGTGATCAGTCCCCGTCGATCATTCTACCCAAACCACCGAGAATAGAACCTTCACCTTTTGAACTTCCACCCATTTTTGGAGCGTGTTGAATGATGCGATCGGCCAACCTAGAAAAAGGCAGACTTTGTAAATAAACTGTCCCATGCCCTCGAAGTGTCGCAAGAAACAGTCCTTCCCCTCCAAAAAACATAGATTTTAAATTTCCAGCTCTTTGAATATCATAATCAATCCCTGAGTCGAAAGCTACAATACATCCTGTATCCACCTTCAGCGTTTCGCCTCTTAACTCTTTTTTGACAACGGTTCCGCCAGCATGCACAAATGCCAAACCGTCTCCAGACAGCTCTTGAAGTATAAATCCTTCACCACCAAAAAAACCTGCACCCAGCTTTTTGTTGAACGTAATACTCACTTTCGTGCCCAAAGCAGCACACAAAAAAGCATCCTTTTGGCAAATAATCTTCCCTCCTACCTCTGGTAGATTTATAGGAATAATTTTTCCTGGATAAGGCGCGGCAAAAGCCACTCTCTTTTTACCAGAGCCGAGGTTTGTGAAGTGGGTCATAAACAAGGACTCGCCGGTAAATGCCCTCGCACCGGCCGAAACTAACTTTCCAAAAAACCCTTGATCGGGCTGCGAACCATCACCTAATTTGGCTTCAAACTCGATGTGGTCGTCCATCCAATTCATTACACCCGCTTCGGCAATCACTGTCTCACGCGGATCCAATTCTATTTCTACGGTTTGCATATCATCACCGAAGATTTGATAATCTAATTCGTGGCTTTTCATGTTATCTCAATTTTGCACAAATCTAGATTTCATCGTCCAACTTTAGAAAGAAATGTACTTAAGTGGCTGGCCGGTTTTACAGAAAGAAATTAAGCGGGATAAATGGAATTTATTCTTTTACGCAGCGGCAGGGAAGAAATAAGCCTTCTCTTGAATCCTGATTTTGGTAAATTTCTATTCTGTTAGATTCCATAAGTAGAATTCCTGCACTCGTATCTCGGTATACCCAGATTTGACCAGAATAATTTGAAAGCCTAAAATCACGATAGCCTAAATTTTCCATATATAAATACCCTGAACCGACCAAGGCAAAATCCTGATAATCATACGTTTTTGTAAGTTTAGCTTTGTCATCCGCGTTTGAGACAAAAAGCTGATTTTTTCCGTTGTAGTTTCCAATAAATTTATCACCGAACTTCTTTAAAGCCTCTGCTTCTGGTATGGTTGGAATTCTCCAGCCTTTCGGACATATTTTCCCCGATTTAATCACTTCAATGGTATAAAAAGCACCGTATTTATTCTTAAAGTCATCTTGACCATTCCACCAAGTATAATAAGGAGCATGAAGGTCCTTGGTTGCATCCCAAAGGTTTGTAATTGGAGTTCCATCATTAAATTTTGTGGTTTTTAAATTGTCGGTCATCCATCTCACGCCTTCAATCTCCACAGAGTTGTATTCGTTCCCTTCTACATCGACGGCGGTAGTGGCCAATGCTTTTTCTTCACCATAAGAAATTCCATGGCGGTTAATAGCATAAGTCCTAAAATAATTCAAAGAGCCGATTTCAAAACCAGTCAATTTCAAAGAAAACGTTGCTTGAATTTCTCCCTTCATTTTTGAATTGTGAATAGTCGGATTTTTTTTGTTTGACCAACAAATTCCACATTCAGTAACTTGAGCAGCCCCGTCATCAAATATTTGACCTTGTAATTCGTAGCTGGTGGGATTGATTACTTGCACTGTTATATTTCCTGCATTAGGCTCAGTCGACTTATCGTAAATACAAGCTTGAAAAACCAATAAAACTGATATGTAAGTCATTATCCTCATAGCTAAAAGGTATAAGCTAGTCCAGTGAAAAAACCTCCATATGAACTTTCAGCTTTGGGATATTTTAAACTCCTATGAGTCTCCGCAACTAGATCGATGGTTACTGCTAGCTGTGGAAGGACTCTGATTTTTGTTCCTATTAATCCTTTCAAACCAATATATCCTGAATCGTAATATGGTGAACGAATAGCATTTTCCGGAATAGAAATACCATAATAATACCTCATTTGACCCAAAACAACACCAGTTCCTACATACCAACTAAACCTTCTATTGGCAACCGAGGAAATATAAAATCGAGCATCTACACCGGTATTCCAAATTCCGTAGGTCCAATTTTCCCCACCTGCTTTTTGGGGCTTGTAAGAAACCCTTAGAGGAATAGCGAAGCCAACTCTACCATTAACGAAAAGCCTTTCGTAATAAAACTCAAGGTATTTATCATTCCAAACATTAAGTCGAATAGCCACTACATTTTTTATTGGTTGGTCTTTGATTTTTGCCGTTTGGCTTAAATAAACAATGGAATCCGGAGAGAATTCAATTTTACGTAAGTCTTTCGTTCGATTGGTATAAATCGGTCCGTCAAGATGATCTAGCCTTTTATAAGTAATTGTTTCTTTAGAAAGCTCTGTAATTTCGGATTTTATAGTATCCTTATTTTTAAAGTATAATATCGATTGCGCTTGAGTTAGTAATGAAGCCAAAAGGAGAAGTAAAGCAACGGAAGATTTGATCATTTCCTTAAAGAAATAGAGTTTGATGAAAGTAAAGTTAACGCAAAACAACTAATTCTGTTTCACCCTTCGAAAAAGAATTAAACCATAGGGCAAATACTCTCTTCACAGAAGAAATTTGGCCGGCACTTCAAATCAAAAATCGATGATAATTCCAAATGTAGGAAGCACAGTTCCAGAAGTATTCGGAATTTGCTGCATGTCGTACACCTGCTGTTCGTATGGGTCATTTGGATTCAGCACAATTGGATTTCCTTGAGCATCTTCATTAGGATAAAGAATAGGCTGATCTTGTGCTTGGAAATTGTACAAATTCTGAATATCAAAATACAAGTTCAGAGCCCACTTCTCAAAATTCCAAATCTTATCTACCCGCACATCCAATTGATGAAAAGCTGGCAACCGATCGCCATTTACCTTGGTGTAATCCAACACTCCTGCAGGATTAACATCGTAAATTGGGCGGCTATACGATTGTGGAATCAAATACGGCGTGCTCGGCCTACCATGAACATACCTCCAACGGAAACCTGCCTCCCAGCCTTTTTTGAATTTTTTACCAGCGGTAAGCGTTATCAAATGTTCCGAATCCCAGCTCGAAGGTTTGTAGCTGCCATCGATATTAGTAAACTCACTGCGAACCCATGTGTATGAAAAGATACCGTAAAATCCTTTTACTAATTTTTGCTGACCCATCAATTCAATTCCGTAGGCTCTTCCATCTGAATCTGGTGTTACAGATTCGTTGCCCACTACGCCAAAATCAGCTCCCAAATTAGCCAAGCTTATGCCCTTTGTTTGACTCATAGGGTAGAAGTCGTAAAGCTTGTAAAATCCTTCAAGAGTAATTTTTGACTTTGCATTAGGTCGGTACTCCAAACCTCCATTGATGTGGTCTGCTTGAATGTATCGCGTGCCGTTTGCCTTGTTAACAAAATCTCCAGCCACTTGGTAACCCAGCACGGTGTATGCAGGCAATTGATTGAACCTACCTACGGCAAAATTCAATGAATATTTATCCGATAAATCGTAGGAAGCACTTGCCCGAGGTGAAAATTGATTCAATGGATTTTGCATTTCAGTGTTATAGTCGTTGGCATCCATTCTCACTCCCAACGACAGGCGCAACCTGCTGCCCAAAAAGCTTTTACTCACCTGACCAAAAACACCGTACTTGTTGATATCCAAATCAGATTGGAAAGAAATGGTATCTAAGCGCTGCGGCGAAACTGGAGTTGCAGGAGCATAAATTTTATTAAACGTACTGTTGTTGTATTTCGCGTATTCGTAGTTTACTCCAAAAGTCATCTTCCAATCGCCCATTCTGGTGGTATTTTCAAATCGAAATTTGTTTTCTATTTCCTGTGATTTGTACTTCAACATCAAGTTATTTGGGCTTGATTCATCGTTGTTAAAATACTTCAGTGCTTCGTTATTCAGCATATTTCTACTCACCACATAAGTCTGAAAACTGTTGTCTTCAAAATGTTTGTAAACCGCGCCAATGGTGTAATTCCATTGGTTGTTGGTGGGAATATTGGCCAATAAATACCGCTGCTGTTGGGTTTCATTTGCATCCAAATTGAGCACACTCTTGTCTAGTGCACCTATGCTGATGAGCGAAATTTCGTTTTTGTTGTTGATTTTGTGCTTCACCTTGGTTTGGTAGTCCCAATAGGTGGGTAAAAAAGGAAGCCCCAATGCAGTAAAAAGGAACTGCAAATAACTCTGACGAACCGAAAACACAAAACTGGTTTTATCGTTGATAGGCCCATCAAGGGTTAGCCCAAAATCAGAAGAGCCCACAGTAACCTTGCCTTTGAGCTTTTCACTGTTACCGTCCAATTGTTTGAAGCTTAAAAGTGAACTCAACATATTGCCCCTGCTAGCTGGAAATGCTCCCGCTTGAAAATCCACTTCTCTAATCAAGTTTACATTTATAATCCCCACTGGTCCACCACTCGCCCCTTGAGTTTGAAAATGGTTGATGTTCGGCACCTCTATTTCATCCAAATAAAACCGGTTTTCATTGGGCGCTCCACCCCTAATCACAATATCGTTTCTAAAAGCTGGTGAAGACGAAACCCCCGGAAAAGATTGAATCACCTTACTTATATCTCTATTGGCTCCTGCTGCTCTTTCAATTTCTGCCACCCCAATGGTTTGCAGCGAAAGTGGACTTTCAACTGGCCGGTTAAACGGACTTGCTTCTACTACTACTTCCTTCATTTGAGTAGAAGATTTTTCCATTTTGATATCAAAGTTCGTGGTACGACCCGATATAATTTGAATTTCTTGAGTCACCTTGGATTTATACCCCAAAAAAGAAACTTCGAGTTGAATAAATCCTGGCTCTACATTACCCAGCACAAACTTTCCGTCTAGGTCGGTGGTGGTTCCCTGGGTGGTGCCTCTAATAATTAAATTGGCAAAAGCCAAGGGTTCATTGCTTATCTCATCTACGAGTTTGCCCCTCACGCTACCCGTTTGGGCAAATGTGCCTGCGGCAAAAAAAATGAATAGGATTATAGCATAAATTCGAATCATCTGTTTCAATACTTTTAAGTTGTAGGAAGTAAAACAAGCAACTTTAAAAAAGGTTAAGCAAAAAAATTAAATATCATAATGGCCTATAAGGCCGAATTGCTTCAACTACTTTTGTGCGCCCAAAGAAATTACAAATAATAAACTATTTAATATGTCAGTTTTAACAGGAAAAAATGCTCCTTCATTCAGCGCAAATGCCGTTGCCAATGGAGGTGAAGTAATTGAGGGATTTTCTCTTGATCAGTACAAAGGAAAAAACCATGTGTTGTTTTTCTTCTATCCAAAAGATTTCACATTCGTTTGTCCTACAGAGTTACACGCTTTTCAATCTCGCTTAGCCGATTTCGAAGCTCGTGGTGTAAAGGTGGTTGCTTGTAGTACAGACACTGCAGAATCGCACTGGGGATGGTTACAAATGCCAAAAAAACAAGGTGGAATTGAAGGGGTTAAATATCCAATAGTAGCGGATACTACCAAAACAATTTCGGCTAACTATGGTGTACTTGCAGGCGATTACGATATCGACGAAGAAGGAATGCTTATCGCAACTGGTCCAATGATCGCTTACCGAGGGCTTTTCTTAATTGACAAGAATGGCGTAGTTCAGCACCAAATCGTAAACAACTTTCCGCTCGGAAGAAGTGTAGACGAAGCGCTAAGAATGGTGGATGCACTTCAGCATTTTGAAGAGTATGGCGAAGTTTGTCCAGCAAACTGGATCAAAGGTGATGAAGCTATGAAAGATACACATGAAGGTGTTGCCGATTATTTAACAGCCCACTAATCGCTCAAAATATCGATTGAAAAGCGGCTCTCATAAGGAGTCGCTTTTTTTTGTCACCATTTTTGTCTAAGGCTGTCCTTACATTTGCCTCATGCGCTTAATTGCCCTTTTGTTTTCCCTTTTGGTTTACGCCTCAACTTTTGCTCAAACTGAGAGCGAAGTGGAATATGTACCTGAAAGTAGGTTTGAAAATAAAAACCAGACTTATGAAGATGACATTCACTCCATGTCGCTTACCCGAATGGGAAATACAAGTACGCTCCCCTACATCAGGTTGCGCGGAAACGAAAGACTAACCCTTCGATTCGATGATTTTAGCAACCGGCAAGACGACATCAATTACCGCATCGTGCACTGCGAATCGAATTGGGAAACAAGCAACATTCCCTTTAGGTATTACGCCCGAGGCATTGAAGAAGGCTTTTTGCTGAACTACCAATACTCACGTACCCTTAACCAAAGTTTTGTAACCTATAGCCTCGAAATTCCCAACGACGACATCCAACTCACCCAATCGGGCAATTATGTTATCTACATCTACCGAAATGGTAAAATAAACAAACCCATTTTGAGTCACCGGTTTTATGTGACAGAAGATCAGGTTGAAATAGAAATGGATATTCATAGAGCTTTCGACCCAATGTACCGCGACAAAAAGCAAGAACTCGACTTCTCCATTTCCCACGAAAAATATCCCATCATCAATCCCGATCAATCTCTCAAAGTGGTGTTGCTCCAAAACCAGCGATGGGACAATGCCATTACTGACCTAAAACCACTTTTTATAGAAGGCAGCAAACTCACTTACAACTACGATGGCGAAAACACCTTTTGGGCGGGAAACGAATACCGCTATTTCGACATTAGAAATACCAATATTCGCTCAGAAAACGTAGACGGGTTTGTGAAACGAATTGATACAACCCACATATTTCTAGACAAAGCCGAACCCAAAAAATCGCATAACGCTATGGATGGCCCCAATAATTTGTATGGAGGATATCAAATTGGGTCGAGTATGGGTTTCGACAACACGTTTACCGATACCGACTATGCCCAAGTTTATTTTTATATCAAC
Organism: Flavobacteriales bacterium; assembly: GCA_020435995.1. GTDB lineage: Bacteria > Bacteroidota > Bacteroidia > Flavobacteriales_G > Salibacteraceae > JAGQYO01. The sequence goes on from JAGQYO010000056.1 coordinate 20,863, forward strand.
GCCGAATATGAAAACCCCAATGGTAAATATTACGCTTTTGGTGGGTTTACCAACTTCGAACACAACGAAAAATATCGCTATACATACAACGAAGAAAAAAAGCGATACGAACTTCAGGTCTACCTCAAACAAGGGTTGTACAACTGGCATCATCATTTTGTAAGAAACGGAAATCACGTAGGGGAGTTAAAACAAATGGAAGGGAATTACGCCATCACCAACAACCAATATACCTTGTTGGTGTACCATCGCCCATTTGGTCAAGACTTCGATAGGCTGATAAAAGTAGCCGTGTATACTTTCCCAAATCCAAGTTCTGAAAATAACGATTAATTCCTATATTTACCGCTGAATATGACCATGGAAAGTGCAATTACATCAGGAGTAAAAGTGACGGTAAACACCCGCTACATGCAAGAGCAGAGCGAGCCTGGCAAAGGTGCCTTCCTTTTTGCTTATGATGTATTTATCACCAACAACAACCTGTATCCAGTGCAGCTTTTGAGTAGACATTGGATTATCTATGATAGCTTATTTCCCAAGCGCGAAATCCGCGGAGAAGGCGTAGTTGGTGAGAAACCCATTATTGAACCCGGCGAAACCTTTAGGTATCAATCTTTTTGTGACCTGCATTCTTCTATTGGCTGGATGCAAGGCGAATACCTTTTTAGGGTAGATGGAAACCAACAGCTTTTAGAAGTAACCATACCCAAGTTTGAGCTGATGCTTCCCGAGCAGATGAATTGAATATGGCGGTGAGAGAATTTGAATCCCTGACTGGCTTGAGTTTTGGTTCAATTCTTTTTTTTAATAAGATTTTCTTCTTAACCCTCTCGAATCCAATTTTTTCTATCTTTAACCTTCATTAATTGACTCTTATGAAAACAACACACACACACACACAAACTGGGGCTTTGCGCTCTTTTTGTTGTTTTATTCTTCTCTAGCCATGAGTCAAAACTCGCCTACCCAACACCCCGAGCCCGATATTATTTATGGTTTGACTCCAGAAAGAGGGCA
>JAGQYO010000057.1 GCA_020435995.1 Flavobacteriales bacterium
TATCATAAAATTAAAGGTAAATATCTACAGCTTTATCTAGACGAGTTTTGCTATAAGCTCAATCGACGATATTTTGGAAACAGACTTTTTGAAAGGCTTACTTTGGCTGTTGCTAAATCCTACTGGTAAGATTAAGGGGAAGCACTTTTTTTTTCTTTTCCAATGATGAAGTATGAAGCCATCTTACTTTTGTAGGCTAAAATAGGTGAGGGTATTTTACCCTCTTTTTTTGTCTTGTTGGGACATAAGCCTATTCATTGAACCGTTCTGTTGCAGCAGGACGGTTTTTTTATTGCATCTATTTTAAATAAGTTATACCACTTTTCAATAAATAGTTTAATATTGTCACAGCCTTGAGTCAAGGCAACCACAAACCCAGATTTTCTTTCATAAAGTATTAAACGAATATTCTGGCACGTAGAACTTATTCACTACATATTTAATCACAGAGATGTACGATATTGAAGAGCTAAAAGCCAAGCTTTTAGACGATTTAAAAGGAATTGCTAAAGAGCTTGGAGTTTCTAAGCCAAAGGCTAAGAAAGACGAATTGGTTTACCAAATTTTGGATGTTCAAGCCGAAAAGAAAGCTAAAAACGCTCCATTAGTTGATGATGAGCAAGCAAAAAAGGAAAAAAGAAAAAGAACAAGGGTGCCAATTGCGGCCAAAGTGGAAAGGCCGAAACCTGAAGCGGGTCAAACCGAGTTAAAAATGGATACGCCCACGGCTGACGCAATTACTCCTGAAAAAGCGATAAAAAAAGAAGGTAGTAAAGCTACGGATGTTAAATCAGCGAGCCCTGCTGTAAAACAAGCACCAAAAGCTAAAACAGGCGGAACGGAACAAACACAAGGTCAAGTGAAGGGTGAGCCATACCAAGCAGCGAACCAAGCTAGCAACCAATCACAGAATCAACCACAGAACCAGATAGGAGGTCCGCAGAAAAATCAACAGAAGAATCAGCAGAAAGGCCAACAAAACCAAGCACAGAATCAACAGAACAGAAAAAATAACGACAATAGAAATGAGCCCCGTTCGGCGGACAGGCCGGAAAGAAGAGATCGGACTGATAGGAACAACGATAGAAACAACGGCGGTCATCAACATGCTCAAAAGAAAGAAGAAGAAGGATTTGACTTCGGCGACTTGGTAGTTGCGGAGGGTGTGCTTGAGATCATGGGAGATGGATATGGATTCATGAGAAGTAGTGATTTTAACTACCACGCATCTCCGGATGATGTTTATGTTTCTCAAAGCCAAATAAAACTTTTTGGACTCAAAACTGGGGACACTGTAAGAGGAGCTATTCGCCCTCCAAAAGAGGGTGAGAAGTATTTTCCACTTATTAAAATAGATGGAATCAATGGCAAAACATCTCAAGAAATTAGAGATAGAGTGCCTTTTGAATTTTTGACACCCCTACATCCTGAAACCAAGCTTAAACTAACGGGGCACGCTAAAGAAACGATATCGGTGCGGGTAATGGATCTTTTTACACCCATAGGCAAGGGACAGAGAGGACTTATTGTGGCGCAGCCGAAAACAGGTAAAACAAATTTACTCAAGGAAGTGGCGAATGCCATTGCGGCCAATCACCCAGAGATCTACCTCATGATTTTGCTGATTGATGAAAGACCAGAAGAGGTTACTGACATGAAACGAAGCGTAAATGCAGAAGTAGTTGCAAGTACCTTTGATGAATCGGCTGATAAGCATGTAAAAGTGGCCAACATCGTGTTGGAAAAAGCCAAGCGATTGGTTGAAAGCGGTCATGATGTGGTAGTACTTCTGGATTCTATAACTCGATTGGCTAGGGCTTATAATACGGTAGCTCCAGGCTCGGGTAAAGTTCTGACAGGAGGAGTTGATGCCCATGCGTTACACAAGCCAAAGCGATTTTTTGGCGCCGCCAGAAATATTGAAAATGGTGGATCGTTAACGATTATCGCAACAGCTTTAACCGAAACGGGGTCCAAGATGGATGAGGTGATTTTTGAAGAATTCAAAGGAACCGGTAACATGGAACTTCAATTGGACAGAAATTTATCAAATCGCAGGGTTTATCCCGCCATCGATTTGGTTGCGAGTAGCACAAGAAGAGATGAATTGTTGCTCGATAGCGCTAGCTTACAGCGAATTTGGATTTTAAGGAAGCACCTGTCCGATATGAATCCGATCGAGGCCATGGAATTTTTAAAGAGCAGAATGAATGGAACCCGAAGCAATGAGGAGTTTTTAATTTCTATGAACGGCTAAATCAAATAAATAAAATATAGGCCGCAACCAAAAATTGCGGCCTTTTTTATTATGAATAATCGAATTTTAATAGCGCTGGCTTGTGCCGCCTTGGGCATCGGGGTACGCATTATCGGCTTTTCGCAAGGATGGAATATTTCTGTTTCTACACAGTTTTATTTGTTGGCGATATTGGTATCTGTTTTTTTAGGCATTCGTTCCATTGGTATTTTGGGTGAAAAATCTTTTGGCAAACTTCTGAAAGCAGGTCTTCAGAGTGGAATTATTACCACGGTTTTGGTCAGTGCCTACACATACGTACATTATGCCTTTGTGGATGTTACTTACTTCGGAAATAAAATAATCGACCGTATGGAAGCTTTAAAAGAACAAGGTCTCACATTGGAGCAACTTACACTGCAAGAAGAAAACGCAAGGTTTATTTTTTCGCCTAGTACCCACGCCACATTCACACTCGCGGGATTTCTCATATCAACTATTATTTACGGTTTGCTTTCTACCTTTTTATATAAGAAGGTGGCTGCATTTTCAAAGTTTTAGTGGAGTAGAGAAGCAGCTAACTCTTTAAAATCGAGACCGTCAAAATTGCCAGAACTCATAAGCAAAAGATTGCGGTCATTCCAATCCATTTTTCTTAAGTCATCTACCATCACGTCTGAATTTGTGATGACTCTTATGCCAGGGTTATTGAACCCTGCCGCAACCAGTTCGGGTGAGATAGGAGGGAGTTTTTTGTGTTCTAAAGTATGTGGGTTGTAGTACACATAAGCGATATCGGCTTTGTCCATAGCCCCATTGTATTGTTCCAGAAATTCTTTGTTCAAGGAGCTAAAAGTGTGGAGTTCCATGCAAGCCACCAGTGTTCTGTCAGGAAACTGTTGTTTCAGTGCAGAAGTGGTTGCTTTTAGTTTTGAAGGAGAATGAGCAAAGTCTTTGTAGATCGCGGTTTTATTTGTTTTAATCACTACCTCTAGTCTTTTCGAAGCGCCTTTGAAACTTTGAATAGAATTCAAAATTTGTTCATCTTCCAAGCCTAATTGATTTAAAACATGCCATGCACCCCTTAAGTTTTGCAGGTTGTGGTTTCCGAATATTTGCAAGGGGTATCGTTTTCCTTTAAAAATTAAATGTGTTTCTCCATTTTCAATTTCAAAATCGGGGGTATTATAAGGTATGGTGTTGATGTCTGTGCGCGCATGCTCTGCGATTTTCACTAATTCTACGTCACCTTGGTAATAGATAAGGCTTCCATTATTTTCAATGAGGTCCGCAAACAATTGAAATTGGAGTACATAATTATCGAAGGTGGGAAAAACATTGATGTGGTCCCAAGCCACGCCACTTAGCAAGGCAATATGGGGATGGTACAAGTGAAATTTTGGTCGTCGATCGATCGGCGAAGACAAATATTCATCTCCTTCCAAAATCATAATGGGCGCTGATTTCGTGATTTTAACCATGTTGGTAAAACCCTCTAATTGAGCTCCAACCATATAATCTGCTTCTATATTTTGATCTTGAAGCACGTGTAAAATCATTGAGGTAATCGAAGTTTTTCCGTGGGAACCTCCAATAACAATTCGTTTTTTGTTTTTTGCGGCCTCAAATAGGTATTCGGGGTAGGAGTATACCTTTAAGCGAAGTTCTTTAGCGCGAGCCAATTCTGGATTGTCGATGCGAGCGTGCATTCCCAAAATAACTGCGTCAAGGTCTTGGGTTATTTTCTCAGGAAACCAGCCCATCGAAGGTGGAAGAAGGCCCTTAGTTTTTAACCTCGATTTCGACGGTTCGAAGACTTCGTCATCTGAGCCTGTAATTTGGTATCCTAGGTCGTGCAAGGCGAGAGCAAGGTTGTGCATAGCACTGCCACCAATGGCAATAAAGTGTACTTTCATAAAAACTAAATGAATCACTAATCTAAAGCGTTCGAGCGCTTCGATTTACGTGTTCGGTCTCATTTTTAAACATTATGGTGTTACCTCTGTTTGCCAAATCGTCAGTTGTTTTAAGGTTGGGATAATTATTGACTAGGTGGTGAATATGAATGCTCAAAATTCTATTACGGCTTCGCTGTTTTTTCCGCTTTTGTTTGTTGGGCTTATGTGGCTGGTTTTTGGAATTGAGTTTGCCTTTCATACCGACCTTGGTTTTTTGGGAATTGAACCCAGAACGCTTTCTGGTTTTTTCGGCATTATTACCGCTCCCTTCGTCCATGGAGATATCAACCATCTGGCCAGTAATTCAATACCCATGTTGGTTTTAGGATACTTACTTCATTCCTCCTATAGGCCAATTTTTTATCGGGTGTATTTATGGGGCATACTTATTACTGGATTTTGGGTTTGGGTTGGAGCTCGCCACTCCTATCATATTGGAGCGAGTGGACTCATTTATTCGTTTGCAAGTTTCCTTGTTTTTAGTGGTTTGTTTAGAAAACACTACCGCCTAGTTGCCTTAAGTATGTTGGTCATTTTCTTATATGGCAGTTTAATTTGGGGAATTTTTCCATTCGATTGGAAAATCTCGTGGGAGTCACATTTGTTTGGTGGAATTTCGGGGTTGTTAATCGCTATTCATTTCAGAAAAACGGTGGTGCTACATCCCAAAAAATATTCGTGGGACAGAGACGGTGATGATTTAGCTCATTTGGAAAGTCGCTATGGTGAAAAATACTGGGAGAACAAACCTCAAGAAACAACTGGAAATCAAGGTCCAGTGATAAAGTATTTTTTTAAAAAGAAGGAAGACTAGTTTAGCCCAAATTCTTCCTGTATTTGCTTGGTCCAGATTGTAACCCGTTCTTCGGTCAATTCATCTTGGTTATCCTCGTCAAGGCAAAGACCAATAAATGTGTCATCATCAATTTCGGCTTTTGATTCATCGTGTTCGTATCCTTCGGTAGGCCAATGTCCAACTATTTGCGCACCGTTTTTCTCAGCCAATTTGCCAATTACACCCACGCCATCGCAGTAGTAGGTGGAATAGCCATACTGATCACCTAAGCCATAGAGGGCCACTTTTTTGCCTGAAAGATTGAGTTGTGAAAACCTTTTATAAAAATCATCCCAAGCACTTTGCAACTGGCCATCATGCCATGTGGATAATCCGAGAATAAGAAAATCATATTCCAAAAGCTCAGGGCCTTCAATGTCGTAAACGTCGTATAAGTCCACAATTGAGCTTCCAAGAATATCTCGAATCATTCTGGCAACAGCCTCAGTGCACCCTGTATCGGAGCCGTAAAATAATCCTACTCTTCCTTCTTTTCTCGACATCTCTAGTTCATTTAGAATTGATAAGACAAAAAAAAGCCCAACCTTGTTCAGGTTAGGCTTAACTTTTTTATTATCAGTTAAGTTACACTCGCTTTTCTTGAATACGAGCTGCTTTTCCTTTTAAGTCTCTTAGGTAGAAAATTCTTGATCTTCTCACTACACCAACTTTGTTTACTGTAATGGCATCGATAAATGGAGAAGCAATGGGGAATATTCTTTCAACACCCATTCCGCTAGAAACTTTACGAACCGTAAAAGTTCCAGTGTTTCCAGTTCCACTTCTTTGAATTACAACACCTCTAAACTGCTGGATTCTTTCTTTGTTTCCTTCTTTAATTTTATAGTCTACGGTAATTGTATCACCTGCTTTGAAATTGGGAACTTCCTTCTTTTCTATCATTAGGTTCTCTACCTCTTTTATAATATGATCCATGGCGACTATTTTTCCTTAAAAATTTGAGGCTGCAAATGTAATAATTTACATTAATCAACATCATATTAAATTTTCTTTAATCCAGTAAATCGGGTCTTCTTTTTTTTGTGCGCGAAAGGGCCTGATCAAACCGCCATTCTTCGATTTTAGGAAAATTTCCAGATGTGAGTATTTCGGGAACCGACAAACCCCTCCATTCTTGAGGTCTGGTATAAACAGGTGGCGATAACAGCGAGTCTTGAAAAGAGTCGGAAAGGGCTGATGTTTCATCACCCAAAACGCCTGGAAGTAGGCGAATCACACTATCTATGACTACGGCCGCGGCGAGTTCTCCTCCGGTTAATACATAGTCGCCAATGCTAATTTCAAGGGTTACATATTTTTGTCTGATGCGCTCATCAATGCCCTTATAATGTCCACATATAACCAGTAAATTCTTTTTTAGGCTCAATTGATTGGCGGCGGATTGCTTAAAGGGTTTTCCATCGGGCGTCATGAAAATAATTTCATCATAAGCAATTGTCGATTGGAGTTGGTCGATTAAATTAGCAAGTGGCTCGCACATCAATACCATTCCTGCACCACCTCCAAATTGGTAATCGTCAACTTGGCGATATTTTCCAATTCCATATTCTCTTAGGTCGTGAATGTGGATCTCGCATAATCCTTTTTCAATACCGCGTTTGGTTATTGAGTGGTTAAAAGGACTCTCTAAAAGTTCTGGGATTACACTTATGATATCTATTCGCATGGCCAAAAAAAATCCCTTGCAAAAAGGGATTTTCAGTTAATATATTAATCTGTTATTAATTATGTAGTGCATCATATTTTCGAGAAATCTTGAGGTTGTCAGGAAATAAACCCTTTCCAAAAGCTATAACTTCTTTGGCTTTGTAAGTATCCCCGCTTTCCTCAAAATATCTTGAGTAGCCGACTATTCCAACTATGAGCGCTTCCTTGGTTACTTCATTAGGAACCACATCGCCACTTTTGTATGTTTCTTTTATTCTGGGCCATACATCATCAATAATTCTCTGCCCTTCAGCGTTTTTAGAAAGCAACATATTTACTCCCGTAGCAAACAAAATATCATCAGATTCTTCCACCTTTCCAAGCTTTTTGAACCAGCTTGCGCTTTTAGAAAATTTGTCTTCGTTGTAGTGGTATATACATTCTTCTAGTGCAACAGATATGAGCTCGTTAAAATACTCATAGTTGTCTTCCAATACGAAGGTTGGAATATCCTTACTTATTCGTTTTGCGTGGTATTTTTTGGTTTTTTCAGCATATTTCAGCGCATCTTGAAGTGCTTTTGGGTAGTGTTCTTTCATCTCTTGATCCTGATGAAGTTTTAAATTACACATCGAAACGTAGAGATAAGGTTCCGGATCTGTTTTAAAATCATCATCTTCCGTCATCTTAAAGGCACGATAATAACAATCTTCGTACTTCTCCAGAAGGAACATGTCGAAAAGTTTATCTTGCTCACCTCCAATTACTTGTGCTTGAATTAAGGGATGTATTAAAAGTGAGATGGCGATAATAAGTAGATAGCGCATAGAGTTTAAAGTGTATTTCATAGCTTGAGCCAAATTTCAGTAAAATAGTTTGGAGTTAAAAACAATTACTCACTTTTTTAATTGCAATGCTCATGCCCTAATTGCTTTATTTTGTGCGCTAATACAATTATTAGGGTGAACAATTCAATAGGAGACCGCATTGCATTTCAAAATAGCGGCGAAGTTTTTCAGGCAGAAATATCGGGTAAAATCGAAAAATGGAAGGAAACGCTGTTATTTACATGGGGAATTGCATGGACATTTTGTGGTATTTATATTCTTTTCTTCTTTTTTGGCGAGTGGACTATGGACGAAAAAGTCTTTTTATTGGTTTATTTAGGATTTTGGGCATATTTCGAATACAAGGTAGTTAATGTTTGGCTTTGGAGAAAGTTTGGTAAGGAGCGAATTCGAATTATAGGTGATGAATTAGAGATAAAAAACGATGTGTTGGGTTATGGTAAAGTCAGGCGCTACTTTATAAGTAACATAAAAGATTTTGGATTAATTCAATATAAAGACTCATCGTTTTCTACTGTTTATGGCCGCTCATTTTGGGTTATAGGTGGCGAATCTTTGGGCTTTGATCATTTGGGCGAAAATGTGGCATTTGGAAGGCAGTTGGAAACAAGAGATGCGGAGCAGATGGCCAAAGTGCTAAAGAGATTACTCAAAAAGAAGTCTTAAAAACAGTAGTTCTGACCCGCCGCGAGTAAATTTTATTGGTGGTTTCGTTCAAAATTAATTTCTGAGCATTTTCATTTTCAAATACCCTATCAAGGCTATATACGCCTCCAGCAGGAACATTATTTTTCTCCAGCTCTTCCAGTAAATCTTTCCTTTTCCAATTGCTTGTTTTGGCATTTAATTTTTCAATGAGGCGGGCTCTGTTTTTAACTCGCATTAAATTGGTATTAAATTCCTCTTCCACAGGTAGGCCGAGTACCTTTAATAGCGATTCGAATTGCTTGTTGTTTCCAACGGCTAACACGATGAAATTCTGATCCTTTGTTTCGAGTAAGTCACCGTAAGGCGCAATGTTGGGGTGTTTGGTTCCCATCGGTTTTGGTACAAATTGTTCGTTTAAATAGTTACTAGCCTGGTTGGCCAACGAGGCGATGGCTGCATCATAGAGGGAAACGGACACATGACAAGGTTTTGTTTCTTCTAGAAGCGCAAGCAAAAGCCCTTCCTTGAGTTGATGCGCTGCAAATAAATCAATAAATGCCACAGGTAATTTTGCCAAATTTGAATCTGAATCGCCAGTCATAGAAATGTATCCAGTTTCTGCCTGCAACACCACATCAAACGCCATTCTTGGGCTTTCTTCACCAAATCCACTAATTGTACCCAGAATAATTTTAGGTTGAATCAGTTTTAAATCTTCAAAAGTCAGGTTGAACTTAACATCATCACCTTTTTTAAAATTAGAAATAACAAGATCACTTTCTTTGATTAAAGAAATAAGAAATTCCCGATCGACTTGGTCATTAAAATCCAAGAAGTGGGTTTCTTTGTTCCAATTTACGGAATGATAATAGGCGCTTGTAGGGCTGTTGGCCAGCTCACTTGGAAGCTTCCACTTTCTGGTCACGTCTCCGCCTTGTGATTTGTTTTCAATCTTAATTACCTTGGCTCCTAGCTCCGAGAAAAACATTCCTACTGCGGGCCCAGCCAGTACAGAAGCAATTTCTAATACCCTCAGGTCTTTTATTTTCATGGGTCAAAATTAGCTTACAGCAACCTATTTATAGATCAAAAAAAAACCGCCCCTTTTCAGAAGCGGTTTAGTGCCCGAGACTGGATTCGAACCAGCACACCCTTAAGAGCACCAGCCCCTCAAGCTGGCGTGTCTACCAATTTCACCACCCGGGCAGGTGTAGGTTCAATGTTAGATTGAATTAATTGGGCGGCAAAAGTAGTTGAAATTATAAATCGGAAAAATGATAATTTGGTGATTTTGAAAAGCTTTTAACTTGTAAGGATGATTTAATTTTCACATTCAATTTTTAAATAAGATGTCAAAAAAGGATTTAAGTGATTTAGAGGGTTTTAATAAGTCTGAATTGGAGGTTTTGCGGTCGTATTCAGGATTGAAGGCTTTATTTAGAGAGAACAAGGCAAACGTAAAAAAGGCATTAAACTACTTGAAATATGATCACGAACTATCGATGTTACAAACAGAAATGGTTCAAATGCAAAACGATATTCAAAAAAACGGGAAAAAGGTAGCAGTCATTTTTGAAGGTAGAGACTCGGCTGGAAAAGGTGGTGCCATAAAAAGGTTTACAGAACATCTAAGCCCACGGGCTATGAATGTTGTGGCCCTAGGGAAACCTAGTGATGAAGAAAGAGGGCAGTGGTACTTTCAGCGATACAGTGAGTATCTTCCCAACAAAGGAGAGATTAATTTTTTTGACCGAAGCTGGTACAATAGAGCGGTTGTGGAACCCGTTATGGGATTTTGTACCAAGGACCAATACAAACGTTTTATGAGACAGGTTCCTGAATTCGAACACATGTTGTTTGAAAGTGGAATACACATTATTAAGTTTTGGTTTTCTATTACCAAAGAAGAACAATTCAAACGCTTTGATTCCAGAAAACTGGATCCACATAAACAATGGAAGGTATCGGATGTTGACTTGCAAGCTCAAGCTAAGTGGGATGATTATACAAAGTATAAAAACCGCATGTTTAGCCTTACTCACTCGGAATATTGCCCTTGGATTATCGTGAGAGCTAATGATAAAAAGGTGGCCCGACTCGAAAGCATGCGCTTTGTGCTTTCGTCTATAGAATATGAAAATAAAGGGATAACTGGCGTCAATCTATTGCCTGACCCCAACGTGGTTACTCGCTATTATCGCGATATAGAGTGGATGGAATAATGAACAGTAGGTGACTTTAATTGTATAGGAATATATTCTCCATGCTTAGGGTAAATTTGCAACAATGAAAAAATTCGAAATCCCGTCGAAATATAGAAGTTCGTTTATAGGTCAAATCAAGGAGTCTAGAAAAATTACCGATCCTAGAAAAAAAGATTTTACGCCAACAGTGTTAGATTTTGGTCCACTGCAAATACTGATAGCTCGTCATTTCGGATTTTGCTATGGGGTTGAAAATGCTATTGAAATAAGCTATCGTACGGTTGACGAAAACCCTGGGAAGCGGGTGTTTTTGTTAAGTCAAATGATTCACAACCCGCTTGTAAATAAGGATTTGGAATCGAAGGGAATTCGATTTTTAATGGATACATCGGGCAATCAAATAGTGCCGTGGCATGATTTAACAGCCTTAGATGTAGTCCTCATTCCGGCATTTGGAACTACCATCGAAATCGAAAACAAACTCAAAGAAATCGGTATTCAAATAGAAAAATATGACACCACTTGTCCGTTTGTGAAAAAAGTATGGACCATGAGTGAGAAATTGGGAAGTCAAGATGCTACTGTAATTATTCATGGCAAACATGCACATGAAGAAACCAGAGCAACATTTTCACACAGCACCCAAAAGGCTCCCTCGGTAGTAGTCAAAGATTTAGATGAGGCGAAAGCACTAGCGGTATTTGCGAGGGGAGAGGGAACAAAAGAAGATTTTTATACTAGGTTTAAAGGAAAACATTCGGCCAACTTCGATCCCGACATTCACTTCAACAAAGTAGGTGTTGTGAACCAAACGACAATGCTAGCTAGCGATACACACGAAATTGCTGAGTATTTTAAATCGATTATGATTGTAAAATTTGGGGAGGAAAACTTATCTGACCACTTTGTTGACACGCGGGATACACTATGCTATGCAACCAACGACAACCAAGATGCTACCTATGGTCTGCTAAAGGAACAAGCCGATTTAGCGATAGTGGTGGGTGGCTACAATAGTTCTAATACAAGTCATTTAGTAGAATTGTGTGAGCGCAAATTTCCCACCTATTTCATTTCTGATGTTACGGAGATTAAATCTGAAAATAAAATACAGCATTTTAATTACGAAAAAAAGGAGCTTCGCTTAACTAATGATTGGCTTCCCAAATCAATTAAGCCCTTGCGTATTGTATTAACCAGTGGAGCTTCTTGTCCAGATGCGGCGGTTGATGCGGTCTTGGATAAACTCCTATCTTTTTTTGAAAACACCTTGAACAAAGAGCAACTACTTGTTAGTATGGGGGTCTAGACTAAAGCCGATTCACATCGTTTTATCATTAAAATCATTCGATCTATCGTTGCTTTTTTGGTTCTAAATGCCAAAATGGCTACACGTATTACAAATCGGCCTCCGATGTTGCTGGAGCTAAGAAATACATCGCCGTCATCATGAATAAGTTGCATTAATTTTCTGGTAAAGTCATCCCCTTTTTTATGCCAAAAGAAAGTAACAGAAAGGTCAGGTGCAGGGCCTAGTTCATAACTTAATTCTCTTAATTTTTGACGGGCATATAGGGTAAGTAAAAGCTTTTCTTCCAAACAGGATTTAAAAACGGCAATACCATGCAACTGTAAAGGTAACCACACCCTTAATCCTCTAAAATGTTTGGACAACTCTGGTGATAAATCTGCTGGATTAAGGTCGAGATGATCTTGATTGGCGTCTTGCATATAATTGGCTGTATAATGGTGAGATTGTAACACAGAGTTTTTGTGTTTGATAAGTACCGCGCCCACTCCATAAGGTAGAAATAATCCTTTGTGTGGGTCAACAACCAGCGAATCGGCCATTTGTATTCCTCTAAATAAATGCTTGTAGGCATCTACCAAATAAAAAAAGCCACCATAGGCAGCGTCAATGTGAAACCACATTTGGTATTCTTTAGCTATTCGGCCTATTTTTTCTAGCGGATCCACTGCACCTGTATCCGTGGTTCCCGCAGATGCAATTATCATAAATGGCAACAAACCCATTTTAAGATCGTGGTCAATTTGATTGTGAAGTTCTGTTGTTTCAATTCGAAAGTTGTCATCGAGTTTGAGCTCGCGAATAATGACATCTCCAAGCCCGATAATTCGAAGCGCCTTGTGATTACAATGATGCACGTGTTGGCTAACATAAATAACCGACTTCTGAATTTTATCACCTGATATGTTGTGATGATCACGGGCCGAGGTAAGTGCAATCAAATTGGCTATTGATCCCCCAGAGGTTAAATTACCAACGGAATCTTCCGGAAAATGGAAGAGTTCTTTTAACCAGTCCAATACACTGTTTTCGATGGCCACAGCTCCTGGACTTGCGAATTTCATTCCTGCATATTCGTTGGTAATGGCAGCTAGATAATCGCCCAATGCCGCCGCGTAAATTCCACCACCGGGAATGTAACCCAAATGAGCAGCAGAAGCCGCTTGAATTCCCAATGAGCTTACATTTTTTTCGTATTCATTTAGGATTTTTTCAATGTCAATCGGGCCATCTGATATCGTAAATGTAAAGTTGGGCTTGGATGAATTATACCCACTTGTGGTGTCGGTTTGAGAAAGAAATTTAGAAGAGAATGCGTTTACTTTATGCAGCCATTCATTTCTTTTTGCCTCACTTGGAATAAGCGAAGTGTATTCTTTTTCTAGGCGTTCAATTTCTTGCAAGAGGTTTTTCATCTAAATAAAAGTAAGAATTGGGAGCTTTATATTGAAAGCATAAAGGTAATATTTACATGTGAGGCTGATAAAGAACCGTACCCTTGTTAATCCCTCCACAAGACCTCGGCTTGTATGCGGGCCAATTAATTTATTTAAGGCAATCACCTGCTTTTCAAAAAAAAAGGTCATTGCTTGCAATGACCTTTTTTTTAGCGGAGAGAGGGGGATTCGAACCCCCGGTACAGTTTAACCCGTACGACAGTTTAGCAAACTGTTGGTTTCAGCCACTCACCCACCTCTCCTGAAATGGGAAGGCAAAAGTAAAATTAAAAGCAATCCACCCAATAGATTTTCAAAATTTGTGAAACCCTTTTTATTTAGGGTATTCGATTCGAACGTGGTAAATGTTTAGGAGCATTTTCTTAAACATTTTTTTTATGGTTGTTATGTCTTTGTAAGTGACATCAGCATTATCAAATTGCTTCTCTGCAGCCTGTCCATTGATGAGGTTTTCTACCAAATTATTTATAGATTCTGCGCTGTATTCTTTTAAACTTCTACTGGCCGCTTCGCAAGCGTCAGCCATCATAAGCACGGCAGTTTCTTTACTAAACGGAGGAGGTCCAGGATATTGAAAGCGATTAATCTCGGCATTGTAGCCATGAATTTCTTGGTATTTGTATAAGAAATAGCGAACCGTGCTAGTTCCATGATGCGAACGAATAAAGTCGATAAGCACTTCTGGTAAGCGATGTTTTTTTGCTAGTTCAACTCCCTTGATTACATGGTCGATGATAATTCTTGCGCTTTCTTCCGGCTCTAGCTCGTCGTGTGGATTTAAACCTCCCACTTGGTTTTCAATAAAATATTGAGGTTCTGCCATTTTTCCAATGTCGTGATACATAGCGCCTGTACGAACCAAAAGTGGGTTGCCACCAATTTTGAGGATAGCTTGCTCAGCCAAATTCGCCACTTGCATACTGTGTTGGAAAGTACCCGGTGCTTTAGTCGCCAATTTCCTGAGAAGGGTAGAATTGGTATCGGCCAATTCCATTAAGGTTACATCCGATAAAAATCCAAAAGCTTTTTCAAAAAGATAAACCAAGGGCACAGCCAATATGGTCAATAATGCACTTGCGGCAAACCAAGAAAAGTGAACGTAATTGATGAGCCGCCAATGGCCTTCTTGAATAAGAACCAAAGCCAAATCCGATAAAACGTAAGCTCCAAAAATCAATAGAACGGTATTGATGAGCTGCGACCTCTTTCGAATGGCTACCAAACTGAAAATGGCGACAAGGCCAGCTATCAGTTGTAGAAATAGAAATTCAAAACCGTTTGGCGCAACAAAAGCGATAAGTAGTATAGCAAGAATGTGAACGAAGGCCGCCAATACCTCATCATAAAATGCTTTGATAACAATGGGCAGGATACAAAAGGGAAGCACATAGAGCGGTACTTCAGGAAAGTAGAGTGGAAGCATTCCCAGAGCCACAGTGGCAGTAAAACTAACGAGAATAAAAAATACACGATTGCTCACATTGATAATTTGCTGTCTAAAAATAGAAAGGAAAAGCACCAGCACGAGAAGCACTAAACCAACCAATAAAATCTGACCAAGCACGATAAAAAGGACATTCTGTGTACTGCCTTTTCGCCTTTCATATTCCTGTTTGAGCGAAACCAGCTCTTGATATTTGACGGGATCTACCATTTGGCCCTTAGAGATAATGAGCTCGTCTTTCTCAATTTTTCCGTGAAATTTTAAAACTGACTCCATTCGGTTTTGCAATATTTGGGCGGTTTTGAGGCTGTCAAAAAAAGTGTTGTGCTCAACAAAACCTACCAAATAGTTTTCTAGCTCATCCTTTATCTCAGCATCTAAATATTGAAGTCGAGGTTTGATAAGTTCATAGCTTTTTGAAATGCTTAGTAAATCTCCAAACTCTATTTCTTCTCCCTTGTTTCCTTTAATTAGTGTTACCAATTCATCATCAGCAATGTTTTCGATGACCGGATCTGGCCGAACAACGCCTTTAGTATAGATTTCGGTCAGCAGTGATGCTCCAGTTTTTTGAAACAGATTCCATTTCCTTTTTTCTGCGCTATTCGTGGAATCCAATTTCTGAGAAATAGCCAAATCAAATGCATTAATTTGTCTTTCTCCAATTTCTTGATTTTGGACAAAATGAAGCATCACAGAATTGTTGATGGCCTCTTTTTCAGAACTAAACTCCTTATCTGTTTTTAAAATAGCGAAGTCAAATGGAGCCATAAGATCTCCATGCAGCCACGGTTTGCCTTTCTGAAATTCATATTGAAACTTAGCCTCTTTGGGAAGCAAATAGACCAATACAGCTAGCGAGCAAATGACCAAAAAACCTTTAAATATAAGATCGTGACCGTCCTGAATTTTATTTACAATGCTCATAGGGATTACTTATCGCGAATGTAGATAAATTGAATCCAACTGTGGAATGCTAGCTTTAGGATATCTTTTCAAATCGGACATTGGATTACATTTCCATCCTGCCACAAATCTTACTTTTGCAATCCATTAAAAAAAACATGATTATGACTGAAGTATATATTGTATCGGCTGTACGAACTCCTATCGGAAGTTTTATGGGTGGATTGTCTACTGTGCCTGCCCCAAAACTTGGTGCTGCTGCTATTAAGGGAGCTTTAGCCAAAGTGGGCCTGCCCGTTGAGGCTATCGATGAGGTATTTATGGGTAATGTAATGTCGGCAAGCTTAGGCCAGGCTCCAGCTCGTCAGGCTGCTATTTTTGCGGGTTTGAGTCAAAATGTTCCTTGTACCACGGTAAACAAAGTGTGTGCTTCAGGAATGAAGGCCCTTGCTCTTGCGGCTCAGTCTATTAAAGCAGGTGACAATCATATTGTAGTGGCAGGTGGAATGGAAAACATGAGCATGGTTCCTCATTACGTTCAATCTCGTATGGGTGTAAAATTGGGTAACATAACCATGATCGATGGAATGGTTAAAGATGGCTTAACCGATGTGTACAACGATACCCACATGGGAAATTGCGCCGAGCTTTGTGCCAAGGAAAACAACATTACGAGAGAAGACCAAGATGCTTTTGCGATTGAATCCTACAACCGTTCGACAGCGGCTTGGAATGCCGGAAAATTTGATAATGAAATAGTACCTGTTGAAGTACCACAAAGGAGGGGCGATGCTATTATCGTGGCCAAAGACGAGGAATACACCAATGTGAAATTGGATAAAATACCAACGCTTCGAGGTGCTTTTCAGAAGGACGGAACAGTAACTGCGGCCAATGCTTCCACTTTAAATGATGGTGCTTCGGCACTTATTTTGGCGAGCAAAGAAGCGATAGAAAAACACGGACTGACCCCAATTGCCAAAATCACGAGTTATGCAGATGCGGCTCAGGCTCCAGAATGGTTTACTACAGCGCCAAGCAAGGCTATTCCAATTGCTTTGAAAAAAGCTGGGCTTAATGTTAAGGATGTCGATTTTTGGGAATTGAACGAAGCCTTTGCAGTTGTAGGTATTGCCAATACAAGAGAATTGGGTTTAGACCCTGCCAAAGTTGATGTAAACGGTGGTGCAGTTTCATTGGGTCACCCACTCGGAAATTCTGGTTCGAGAATTATCGTAACCCTAATCAACGTACTTAAACAAAACGGGGGTAAATATGGAGGCGCTGGAATTTGTAATGGAGGAGGCGGCGCTTCAGCCATGATTATTGAGAATGTAGGATAACCGAGGTTAACATATTGAATTGAAAAGGCTTCCAAAGGGAAGCCTTTTTTTGTTTAAAAAATCACTTTTTTTTCTACGCTTTTGAGCTCAAAATTGAGCAAAATATTTTATTTTTTTGGATTGAGTTTTCCCGGGATGACATGCTTATTTATCAAGTAGATAGTCCCAGTATTTTTTTGTTTTATGTACTTAATTTTCGACACCGAGACCACTGGTCTTCCTATAAACTATAAAGCTCCACTTAGCGATTTTGACAATTGGCCACGGATGGTTCAATTGGCTTGGCAACTTCACGATGTTGAGGGCAATTTGGTGGAGGTAAAAAACTATATCGTAAAACCTGAAGGATACACGATACCTTTCAACGCAGAGAAAATTCACGGAATATCGACAACTCGGGCCGAAGAACAGGGTATGGAACTCTCTTTTGTATTGGCGGAGTTTAATAAGGCCCTTGAAAAAGCCAAATTCAATGTGGGGCACAACATTGATTTTGACGTAAATATTGTAGGATGTGAGTTGTTGAGAAAGGAGATTTCAAGTCCTCTATCGAAGCTAAAAGTTTTGGATACCATGACTGAAAGAACGGCAGAAGTGGTTGCTATTCCCGGAGGTCGAGGAGGTAAATTCAAATTTCCCAAACTTGGCGAATTACATCAAAAACTGTTTGGTGAAAGTTTTGAAGAAGCCCATAATGCTTCAGCGGACGTGGAAGCCACAGCGCGTTGTTTTTTAGAGCTTATTCGAATTGGAATTTACTCCCCGAAGGATGTAGGAATGCAGGATGATGAGTTTGCAGCTTTTTTAATTGCCAACCCAAAAACGATAAGTGCTATAGGTCTCAATATTCAACCTTATGACCCAAGAGAGCTTGATCTGGATGTCCAAAAGGAAAAGCCAAAAACCAAAAAGTCTTCGGGAAATTTGTTGATTGATCCTAAGTATGATGTACCTATTGAGGAAATCAATTTCACCCATTTGCACAACCACACCCAATACTCGGTGCTACAGGCAACCACCAATATGAAGGCCCTAATGGATAAGGCTGTGGCAGATGGAATGAAGGCCGTAGCACTCACCGATAGAGGTAATATGTATGGCGCATTTCAGTTTACCTCTTATGCGATTTCGGCTGGATTAAAGCCAATTGTTGGGTGTGAAGTTTACGTCTCTGACGATTATACACGGACGCAATTTACCAAAGATGTTCCCGACCGGAGATTCCCACTGGTGCTGTTAGCGAAGGACAAAAAGGCGTATCACAACCTCAC
Source organism: Flavobacteriales bacterium (assembly GCA_020435995.1). Classification (GTDB taxonomy): domain Bacteria; phylum Bacteroidota; class Bacteroidia; order Flavobacteriales_G; family Salibacteraceae; genus JAGQYO01. The sequence continues at coordinate 18,128 of JAGQYO010000057.1, forward strand.
CAAGATTGTTTCGGAAGGATATATCCAAGGATTTTATGCGGGCGTTCCAAGGGTAGGCCGAGAAGTTATAGAGCAATACAAAGAAGGACTTATGTGCCTTTCTGGCGGTGTAAATGCCGAATTGCCTCAAACAATTTTAAATATTGGTGAAAGTCAAGGTGAAGAAATCTTGGAGTTTTGGCACAACATGTTTGGCAACGATTATTATGTTGAACTTGTAGATCACGGTCTAGAAGAAGAGAAGTACCTCAACAAAGTACTTGTGAACATGGCTCATAAGCACGGTGTTAAGGTAGTAGCAGCCAACAACAATTTTTACCTTGATAAAAAAGACGCAAATGCCCACGACATCCTTATTTGTGTAAAGGAGGGCGAACTTCAGAGCACCCCAATAGGAAGAGGAAGAGGATTTAGGCCTGGAATGCCCAACCAAGAATTTTATTTCAAAACCCAAGATCAGATGAAGGAAATCTTTAAGGATTTTCCCGAGGCCTTGGCCAATACCATGGAGATAGCTGATAAAGTGGAGCCATTTAAATTAGATGGTGATATTCTACTTCCCAAATTTGGACTGCCAGAAGGGTTTGAGGATGAAAATGACTACCTCCGCCACCTCACTTACGAGGGAGCCAAAACGAGGTACCCAGTAATGACAGATGAGATTCGAGATCGACTTGATTTCGAATTGAAAATCGTGAAGGAAATGGGCTTTCCGGGCTATTTTTTAATTGTTCAAGATTTTACCTCGCAAGCCCGAAAAATGGGAGTATCGGTTGGCCCTGGCAGGGGCTCGGCAGCCGGTTCGGCCATTGCCTATTGCGTAGGGGTAACCAATATTGATCCCATCAAATACAAACTTCTTTTTGAACGATTTTTAAATCCAGATAGGGTGTCCATGCCCGATATCGACATCGACTTTGATGATGAAGGTCGCGGTGCCATCATCGATTGGGTGGTTGAGAAATACGGCTACAAGCAAGTGGCTCAAATTGTAACTTATGGAACCATGGCAGCCAAATCTGCAATCAAAGATGTAGGTAGGGTTATGGATGTGCCGTTGATAGAAGTAAATGCCATTACCAAATCCTTTCCCGATAATTTGAGTGCTTCTTTAGCTGGAATATTGGAGGAAAAAGGAATTAACCCTGGTTTGAAAGAAAAACTAAACTCCGATCAGGTGAAGGCCGCCAATGAGTTTCGGGAGAAAGCATTTTCAAAAGGTGTGATTGGAGACTTAATCATGCAAGCCAAAATTTTGGAAGGATCGGTTAGAAATACAGGAACCCATGCTTGTGGAGTCATTATCGCTCCAGACGACCTTACGAATTACATTCCTGTGAGTACTTCAAAAGACTCTGCCTTACTTATTACCCAGTTCGATAATAAAGTTGTGGAGTCCGCTGGTTTGCTCAAGATGGACTTCTTGGGATTAAAAACGCTAACGGTAATCAAACATGCCATTCAACTGATAAAAGACCGTCATGGAATTGAAATCGATATTGATACCATTCCATTAGATGACATCAAAACATTTGAATTGTACCAAAGGGGTGAAACAAACGGAACCTTCCAGTTTGAGTCACCAGGAATGCAAAAACATCTTCGAAATTTAAAACCAACCGATATTGAAGACTTGATAGCTATGAACGCATTGTACCGTCCAGGGCCACTTCAGTTTATCGATTTGTTTATCAAAAGAAAGCATGGAAAAGAACCCACAGAATTTCCACACCCCTTACTCGAGCCAATATTGAAGGACACTTATGGCATTATGGTGTACCAAGAGCAGATCATGCAAACGGCTCAAATCATTGGCGGATTTAGCCTTGGACAAGCCGATTTGCTCCGACGAGCCATGGGAAAGAAAAAGATGGATGTGATGCAATCGCAGAAAAAGGTGTTTGCCGAAGGCGCACTTAAACTCCATCAAATGGAAGAGGGTAAAGCAAATGAAATATTTGACGTAATGCTCAAGTTTGCCGAGTATGGCTTCAATAGGTCACACTCAGCAGCGTATTCTGTAGTTGCCTTTCAAACAGCTTATTTAAAGGCGAACTATCTACCCGAATTTATGGCAGCTGTGCTTACCAACAACATGAACGACATTAAAAAAGTGTCATTCTTTATGGAGGAATGCAAAAGAATTGGCGTTCCAGTATTAGGGCCAGATGTAAATGAGTCCAAGTACCGTTTTGCGGTAAATGAAAAAGGCGAAATCAGATTTGGCATGGGTGCTATAAAGGGAGTAGGTGAAGGAGCGGTAGATTCGATTATTAAGGAGAGGCTGGAGAATGGCCCATATACCAGTATCTTCGATTTTACTAAGCGGGTTGATTTAAGGGCATCCAATAAAAGAACTTTGGAAAGTTTAGCGATGGCCGGAGGTTTCGACTCCTTTCCAAACACACATAGAGCACAATATTTCTTTGAAGAAGGTGGGAGTACATTTTTGGAGAAGGCCATAAAATTTGGAGCGACCTATCAAGAATCTGAAAATTCGGCTCAAGTATCTCTGTTTGGAGAGGCTAGTTCAGTGAGTATTCCAGAGCCAAACTACCCTATATGTACTGAATGGGGCACCATGGAAAAGCTTTCGAAAGAGCGAGATGTAGTAGGAATTTTTATTTCTGGCCATCCACTTGATGATTTTAAATTGGAATTAAATCATTTTGCCACCAAGGGTTTTCATTTAGGGTTGCTTGGAGATGATCTCACCCCTTTATTAGGAAAGGAATTTAAATTTGGTGGCATCGTTACCGAATCGGATCATCGAATATCTGCCAAAGGAAAACCCTGGGGTTTGTTTAAAATGGAGGACTATCAAGGTGATTATGAATTTCGCATGTTTGGCGATGATTATTTGAATTTCAAACAATTTCTTACCCCCAATTATTTTTTGTTTGTTTATGCCAAAGTGATTCCAAATCGGTATCGCAACGAGCCAGAATTGAAAATAACGAAGATTTCGATATTGAATGATTTAAGAGACAAGTTTGCCCAAGAGATTACGCTAAAAGTAGAAATGACTGATGTAAACTCTGACTTAATTGATGCACTTGAATCTTTGATTAATGGGGATGAAGGAAAATGTAAGGTGAAAATGACCTTAATAGACAAAAATGAATCGCTGAGTGCCGAAGGAATATTAAGGGGCAGAAAAGTGCATTTATCCGATGATTTGATATCCAAATTGGAGATGTTACAAATAGATTATTCTATCAATTAGCCCGTCTTTATTGGCTTACAGCCCGAATTATTTTTTTTCTGTCACTCTTGGCTGCGATAGTAGAAAGTTTACTTTTGCAGCGGAGAAATGGCAGAGCGGTCGAATGCGGCAGTCTTGAAAACTGTTGACTGTAACAGGTCCGGGGGTTCGAATCCCTCTTTCTCCGCCAAAGTTTAAACCTCGTTCGTAAGAGCGGGGTTTTTTATTTTTAGAATGCCAAGTTTACTTGAGCATTCTAGAAATAAAAAACACTTTTTTGCGAAGCAAAAAGAGGGGTTAACCTTTGAAGCC
>JAGQYO010000058.1 GCA_020435995.1 Flavobacteriales bacterium
CCGCGATATGTTTTCGGTTGTTTTCGGGCTGCAAATATAGTAATCTTCTTAGTCGTTGCGGTAATAGGCATAAATATTATCTCATAATTTGAAGCTAAAAAAAACATATAGGGAATTTACCGTATTTGTGTGGGTAATTAACCTTAATCTGTTGGAAGGAGTGTTAAATGAAATGATTCCAATTAAAAAACTTTTTCTATAATTGCCACAGAATTCTAACTATTTAAATTATTTATTATGAAAAAGATTTTATCATTTGCTGTTGCTGGAGTTTTTGTTTTAGGGATGGCTTCTTGCAAGAAAGATTACAATTGTAAGTGTACTGACGGTACTGATACAGAAACGACTCCACTTGGAAAAGTAAAGAAGAAAGATGCTGAAACTGCATGTACTGCTAAGCAGACTCTTTACAACACTTACGGTGGTGGTGTAACTTGTACAGTAGAAAAATAATTACGAATTGTTTTTGTAAAAAAGTGCTACTTCGGTAGCACTTTTTTTTTGTCTTTTTTTGAAGTAAAACAAGCGATGAGAAATCCCATATTAAATTATTTTGTTAGGTTCATAATCGGCGGATTTTTTATTTTTTCGGGGGTAGTCAAACTTTACCCAGTAGAATCTTTTGAATTGACGCTGGTTGAAACTGGTGTAATTCCATGGGCGGTTTCTGATTGGACAGCCAGGCTAATAATTGCCATGGAATTGTTTTTGGGAGCTGGTTTATTTATTAATTCCAAATGGCTTCCTAGAATTATTCGATCGACCATTTTACTTACTATATTCTTTTCGGTTTATTTAATTATACTCTGGTATAACAAGGGAGGCGAAGTGGATTGCGGTTGCCTTGGAGGTGCCTTAACGCTAACTCCTTCCCAATCCTTAATTAAAAATGCCCTCATCATAGTCCTCCTAGTCTTTTCATTGTTTGGAGCCACACCATATTTACGCAGGTACCGTCTTGTATTCTTTTTGCTAGTTGGCTCGGCGATAACTGCGCCGTTTGTTTTGAATCCAATACATTTTGATAGAACTATCCCTGGTGAGGAATCCTTTCCGTTTAGGTTAGAGCTTGAGAAGTTTCCTTCGCATGTAATTGCGGATATTCCGTTCGATGTAAATAGTGAGCGTTATATTCTGGCCTTTATGAGTACAACTTGCAGCCATTGTAGGTTAGCTGCAAAAAAGCTGCACCTTGCCAATGCCAAAATGGAACTTCCCCCAATCCATATTCTTTTTGTAGGGCCAAAAGAGGAGTATCCAGAGTTTCAAAAGGAGAGTAGGTCAGCGTTTGGATATACTTTTTTTGGAGACAAAACATTCTTTGAATTTTGTAACGGAACATTACCAACCCTGCTTTATATCAATGATGGTCAAGTTTGGAATAAATGGCAGGGCAACGACATCAATCATGAGGCTTTAAATTGGATTGAAGAACAATCAAAATCGAAAAATTAATTGACTTTTTAATTCTGTTTTGGTGTTTGATTCAATCAAATCTTTGCCAGAACCAAACTCATCCTCAATAGCGTTAAATGACTGAGCCCATTTCATATTAACTGTTAAGTTTTTTAGCAGCTGATAACGCACCACCAGATAGGTTCTACTACCTGTTGAATAATAAGCGGGCACGGTGAATTGATACCTCAGGTCATGTTCATAAGCATATATTCTGCTATCGTAGTCCTCGGTTTGTATCAACGCATACCTAAGCTTTAAGGTCAGTTTGTTTTCAAGCAGGTCAAAGTAGATGTCTTGGTAGAGTACGTAACCTATTTTAATGGGGTCATTCCCTTCTTGGTAATTTTTTAATTCGGCCCTTGTACGAAGAGATATCCAGCTATTCACTTTTGAGCTTACCTGAAAGCGATATCGGTCGTTGGTTTCTTTTTGGGTATACCTGATAGGTGAATTTTCATCGGATACATTGGCGTCTCTCATCTCTCTTCGATATAAAATTAAGAATTCTAAATCCCTATTGGGTTTAATAGTCAATTGACCTGAAAAGTCATTTCCGTTGCTCGGTGCATCGAGTTGATACGATAGCCAGGGAAACTGATACTGGTCGTAGTAGGCACTCACAGCCACCTTTTTAATTGGATAGAATTCAGCTCCTATATATATGCCGTTTTCATTGTTGGTGCCGCTTTTTTCGCCGAAAGCATCGCCATAAAGGTTGTGATATTCGGGCTGATAGTAGCGTTGTACTACGGCCATTTTAAAACGTTGGTCTAGGTTCATATTAACTCCATTGATGGTAGCGAGGCCCCCATTATCGCTCATCGCACTTTCACCGAAAAAACCAAATTTGTTAATGTTCAGTTGATAATGGACGCCAATATTGCCACTCTCATCGCCTTGAAATTGGTGAATTTGATACAATTGTGCGTCTTTTATCAACGGCGGGTCATATTTTGAAAAAAGTGAAATAACCCCAATCTTTCCTTTTGAAAAATTAAAATCCAAAGCTCCACCAAAAACATTTTCATGAACTGAATTTTTATCTTCGAGTTCGGCAGGAGTTCTATGAAAACCAGATTGTTGGATGGAACTGGTAGAAAGGATTTCATCATTGGTAAGTGTATCCACATATCGGTTTAAATTCCCATCAACTTTTTTAGATGAATAGAAGGCTGTGAAGTCCAATTTTTTCCAGTTGACTATGGCAGCCCCTCCTCTTAAATAGTTGTTTTCATCAGCTGATGTGTAGGCTCGTATTCCTTGAGCATATCTTTTTATCTCCACAGTATTTGATGGCGATTTTCGGAAGGCATATCCCGTCCAAGCCACGAGCCCTTGCCCCACTTGCAGGTTATAATCTCCAATAGCTAAACGTTTTACCGGTCCGAAATCTCTTAAGAACAGATGTGCTGAATAGAAATCGAAGCCTTGACTTTGTGTGCCCTTGAAAAACTCCTCACCCGGGTCTTTTTCACCGGTAATGCCAATACTCACCTTTTGGCCAAATTGAAACCTGTACCTCGCATAGATTCTATCTGGACTTCCCAAATACCTTGCATTTGGATTTTCAACTAATTCGGAATCGGAAATGGGTGCGTATCCTTCTGACTCTGGAAAAATTCGAGTGTGCCTCAGAATCAATTCATGGCGACCATATTTAGCTATTTGGTTGATGGTAGTTTTGCGATTTTCCGTATAGGGCTCTACTGTTACAAATGGTAGGATCATCTCAATTTCTGTGGGAGAAAGCCCATCGATGGAAGAAAGTTCGTAAATGCTTCCAAAACCCTTACTTCGGTTCCTATATAGCAATATTTGATTGATTTGATAATCGTTGAGAAGCATCAATTCTTCGAGGTCTTCTCTCGACGCGCCATTAAGGTTTAAAGGATTTTCGTAAAGAAAATACAGGTCGTCGAACAGGCTTGTGAGGTCGATTTCGCTCTCTTCCATCGATTGTAATAAAAATTCAACCCTTTGTTCGATAAGGTCCATGGCCTCTTGTTCTCTTTCCTTTTGTGCAAAAACTGAATGCGAGAAGAGGATGAACAGAATTCCCAGTAGAATTCTAATTCGCATCAGGCTCTTTTTTATTGAATTTATATCTGATACCAAAGGAGGGAACAAAGCCCAAGTTTTGCTGGTACTCTGATGCAAGGTCTATATCTAGGTTTCCTAATTTCATTCCTCCTCCAAAACACACTTTTACTGGAAAAGAGTTTACACCTCCTCGGATGCTGAATTTTTTATCAATAAGGTATTCCAAACCTGCTTTTATATTGGGTTTAAAATCAAGTGATTTTTCCATTTCCAGAGTTGTTAGTAGGCTTTCGGAGAATGAATAAGACATACCCACTTTAAGGATGGTAGGTAGCCGTTCGTTTACTGGTTTGTCGAGATAAGCGCGAGTAGGGTTGTAAATATGTGCGCCGATTTTAGTTTTTGCATTTAGTTTGGCCAAAACACCAAATTCACCCGCAACAACACCACGACTGCCATAGGGTTCAGCAAATTGGGTTTGTAAATAATCGATTTGGATACCCATACTAAGTACATCCCCGAACGATTTTGAATAGGCCAAACCAAACTTATGCTCTCCATAAGCCGAAAACCCAAATGAATTTACACTCATTCCGATAACTCCGAATTTTTGAATCGGGATGGCCACAGCTAGCGATTTTAAACCCGTTTCCTGAAGCAAGTAATTGTTCCGATAGGCCACTCCAGCCGAAAACTCGCGGAGAAACCCAAGGCCAGCTTGGTTATGGAAATTCGAAAAAGTATTTTCAAAAGTCAACGAAGCGTTGCCCATAGCAATTGCTCTTGGCCCCACATAGTAATTATTATTTGACGCCCTAATAGCAAGGCATAAAAGAGTAAAAATTAAAATGGAAACCGTTATTCGAAGCGCTGTGTTCACGGTAGCCAAATTAATTTAAATACTGGAGAATGTAGCTTGAAGTTGAAGTTTTTCGAAAAGAGCTGCCTTTTAAATATCCTTTAGCGAATCGAGTACTTTGTGTTTAAGTGATTCCTTATACTGAAGGTTTTTTTGGTAAATGGCAGGATTACTTGCTCCAATAATCTGCGCGGCTAAAATTCCGGCATTTTTTGCTGCATTGAGGGCAACAGTGGCAACAGGAACTCCATTTGGCATTTGAAGAATTGACAATATCGAATCCCAACCATCGATGCTGTTACTAGATTTAATGGGAACACCAATTACTGGAAGGGCTGTTAAGGATGCCACCATTCCGGGTAGGTGCGCTGCTCCGCCTGCACCTGCAATAATCACCTTTAATCCTTTGTCCGCTGCAGTTTTGGCATAGTCAAACATGCGATCAGGTGTGCGATGAGCAGAAACGATGGTGAGTTCATATCTGATACCCAATTCGCCTAAAATCTCAGCTGCTTCTTTCATTATCGGAAGATCGCTCTTGCTTCCCATTATAATTCCTACTTCTACCATCGCTTATGCTTTGCTCAAAATTATTCTATTTATTCTTTTGTCTTTGAACTTCGTAAAGTATCATTCCCGTGGCGACTGCAACATTCAGCGAGGCTGTTTTTCCAGCCATTGGAATCTTTACTATTTCATCTAATTTGTCTATTGTTAAAGGGTGAATACCAATGTCTTCTGCGCCCATAACTATGGCAATTGGACCTGTGTAATCTCCTGCAGAGGCTAGTTTATCTGTTTTTTCAGTACAACCGATTAACCGTACCCCAGCATTTTTTAGGTACTGCATACTCGTACCAAAATGCCACTCCTTACAAATGGGAATATTGTATATAGCTCCCGCTGAAGTTTTTACTGTATCGGCATTAACGGCCACACTGTTTTTTGCGGGAAGCATTACTGCATCTACTCCCATACACTCTGATGTGCGCAAAATAGACCCAAAGTTTCTCACATCTGTAATTCCGTCTAAGATCAGAAGAAGGGGGTCTTTGCCTTTATCGAAAAGTGCGGGCAGCACGGTTTCAATGGATTGAAATGCGATGGGTGAAATAAAGGCGACCACTCCTTGATGGTTGGAACGGGTAACGCGCTGTAGTTTCTGAAGCGGAACCATCGAAACGGGTATAAACCTCGACTTGGCCAGTTGTTTGATTTTTGTGAATGAATCACCTCGTGACTCTTTATTCAACAATATTTTATCAATATTCTGACCCGATTCTAGGGCTTCAATTAAGGGGTGCACCCCAAAAATCAAATCGTTAAATGATTCTTCCATTAGTATTTATAAACTCGTCCTTGCCGCCATGTGTCGACCGATTTGTACCAGTAGTTTTTGTATTCAGGGCTGCGAATGAGGCGATAATCATTATTAGAAAATGGGTTGTAAGTCCGGGTGTAATTAAAGGTGAGTGTGGGTTCGTCTTTTCCATTTCCATAAATCCAACTTTCGCCTCCGGTATCTTTATAAATCACATCGGGTTGGCCAAATACAATAAAGATCAATCCCCTATCTGTTTTCCAGCCCTCCATGTGAGTGCTAAAATAGTAATTCGCCTCCTCAACACGATGGTAGTAATTTCTAATAAGCTCACGGGCGCGGTCGGCTGATGCTGACACTGAAATCCAATATTCATCAACAGCATCCTTGGCTATAGGTTCCTCCAATAGCCGATCAAATTCTTTGTTGGTGGTGATAAATCGCAGTGGTTGTAGCATTTGAGTGGCTGAAATAATATCAGGAAAATGATTTTCGAATCGGATATAAGTGAGCCCTTCTTTTGAAGTAGTATCCACCTGAATATGGTACAAAGCTGGGTCCGTAATCTCTAATAAAAATGAGTTGTTGACGTCCAGATTGACGTAATAAGTGCTGTCGGGTGTAAAATCGAATCGCTTGGGGTTGTGATTGGCAAATGGGGGAGGAGACAATTCAAACTCTCGTTTGTAAATTTTTATGGTGAGTTGTTTCACCATTTTATCATTGTATTTTATCACAAGTTTTTTTGACGTTCCCGTAAAATATCCGAATACCTCTGAACTGTCATCGGCGTCCATCATAAGGTAGTTTTGCCGACCTTGCCTACTGGTTTTGTCTACTACTACAAAATTATCTTCTACAGATTTTTTATTCAAATCGGACGTGGTTACCTTCAATATATACGAATTAGGGTAGCTGGCCTTTAGCGGTATTTTGCCGATAATCTCTTTTAATCCACCTTGGGTATTTACATCATTTATAACAAAGGAGCCACTATCGCTCACCATATCAGAATTAAAAGATTTGTACAAAATAAAGGTCATTTTAACCTTTGCGCGGTATTCTTCTTCCCCAGTAGGGCGGGTGTAGAGCAAGTTGTTGCTCATTATTTTAAAGTGGAGCTCGCTTTTGGTTTCAGAGGAATGAAAAACCATAAACTCTGGTTTCACTTGCTTTTCGCTGCTCCGATAAATTTGGGAAAGATTTTGGGTGCTCAATTGGTAAGTTTCGCTGCACGATGAGAGAATGAGGCTGATTAGTCCAAACAAAACAAGGTATTTAGTGCCGTATCTCACGTTGCGAATTTACCACCTATTCGTTAGAAGTAATTGACAAATCCGAAATGGATTTTTGCCGATCTAATTTGAATGGGATTATTGAATTGTTTTCCAAGGGCATAGCTCAAAGAGAAGATTCCTATTTTGGTATCGAAGGTAATACCGGTTCCAAATCCAAAAGGCGTATCAGTAATCAGTTGAGGTGCTGCTTGGTTTTCGTACCACCCTTGATCATAAAATAGGCTGAAGTAGGAATTTTTTTCAAGTAGAAACCGATATTCCAGGGTTCCTATGGAGAATGATGAAACAAAAATGCTTTCTTCATCAAAGCCTCTAAAGGTTTTTAAACCACCTATTCGAAACAATTCATTTCTAAAAAGGTTCTCATTCACCAACATTCCTCCCTTGAAACCTAACAATACAGTTTGCCTTTTGGAAATAGGAATATAATAGCCCATGTCGACTTTACCCTTGTACCTGTTGGTTCTCAAGTTAAGCGAATCATAAACGATGGGGTTGACCCTCGCATTTTGCCGAATTTCTTTTACACCAAATGAGACGTTCCCTTCGGTGAAAAATCCTTTTCTGGGGTTTAGCCTATAATCGAGCTTGGTTACTTTAGTTCCAACTCCATAAGAATTAGTTCTTATATCGGCGTATTCTGGTAGCGTGCGAATTACATCCAATCCGTAAGTTGATATGAGGTTGTTTTGATCGTTTTCAATAAAAACCTTTACATAATCGCCTCCTCTTAATATAAACTGAATACCTAGGTTGATAACGATATTAGTAAACGTGGTATCTTTTCTATAAATACTTAGAGCTGCATCTCCACCAAGCGGAAGATTAAATAAAAATGGAATTTGAACTCGTGTCTGTAGATCTTGGGTCTGAGTTTGAAGTTTTTTCCAGTTTAGGTCTATTTCTTCTCCTGTGCCTAGCGCGTTTTTAAGGTTCAGTTTTATATCACCTGTTATGAGCAGATCACCCGTATTTTCATCTGGAAGTACCCCAATAATCCCATTAAAATTGTTGGCTTTTTTGTGATTCATATAGATAGTAAGGGCCGTTTTTTCAGTTTCAAACTCTACTTCGGGTCTTCGGTATTCACTCACAAAAGCCAGCTCACTCAACCTGGTTGAGATTTCGTTAACTAGTCTTTCGTTGTATTCATCACCCTGTTTGATACTTATATAATTGCTGATGTACCGCTGGGAAACTTTCCCGTCTCCAACCACTTTGATGGTATCAATTCGAGTCAACCTATTTTTTTCAAGATGGAGTACAGCTCTTATTTCTTCGTTTGAAATGGAAACGCTATCGAGATTGATACTTGCAAATGGATGGCCGTGGTTTTCATAATAGATAATAAGCTTGCGAAACATTTTTCGGATATCGGAATAAGACATTGGTCTGTCGCGGTAGATTTTATCTCTGAATCCAATTTTTGAAAGTACACCTTCGTCCACATTTCCGGGTAATAGTTCTTTCCACGAATATTGAGGCCCCGCATTAATCGAATACCAAATTTCGTTGCTGTCGGAAGAAACTATCCTTGCTTTAGCGCTGATATATCCGTAGGAGTACAGCGAATTCATTAACCTTTCTACTTCTAAGTCAACCCGAAACAATGGAATCTTTTTAGAAGGAAGTTGGAGCTTTTTAATCTTAATATTGGGCAGGGGAGATTCAAATTTGAAATGAAGAAGCACCCTCGATGAATCATTGGATTGAGCCGCCAAATAGCCGTTTGTCCCCATAAGCAAAAGGAAACTAAAGAGTATTGAAAAATATGTATGGATTCGAGTCAAATTAATTTTTTCAAACGCGACGGTTCATCATTATTGTGCCAAATGTACATTCTGAGAATCTTAAGGTCTAGTAATTAAAGGAATAGAAACATGTGAACAATTGTTCAAAACTCTGGCTGATAACTTGTGTACATTAAACAGACAAGAAAGAATCTTAACCCTGATCTTTAATCCTTAATTTGCAGTCATGGACAGTATGCGAGATTTAATGGGTAAGGATACCTCTAAGCGCTTGAAAAAAAGCACTTTACCCTCAACGATGGAAATAGGGAAAATCCCACCGCAAGCCATTGATCTGGAAGAAGCTGTTCTTGGAGCTATGATGCTCGAAAAAGAAGCGGTGAACGATGTGATAGACATTCTTAAGCCCGAGAGTTTTTATAAGGAAACTCACAAAATGATTTATGAAGCTATTATGTTTCTGTTTCATAGCAGTCAACCAATTGATATTCTTACCGTTACACAGCAATTAAAAGCAGTTGGGAAACTCGACATAGTTGGGGGCGCCTACTATATTTCTCAATTAACCAATCGAGTGGCTTCTTCGGCTAATGTAGAATACCATGCTAGAATAATTTCCCAAAAATTTATTCTTCGTGAGCTTATTCGAATTTCGGGCGAAACTATTAAAGACGCCTACGATGAAACGAGTGATGTATTTGGGCTTTTAAATAGGGCAGAGCAAGATCTTTTTGGAATTGCACAAGGCCATCTCAAGGGCAGCTCGGAATCGATGAACAAATTGATCAAAAACGCCATAGACCACATACAAGATGTAGCAAATAAGCCCAGTGGGATATCAGGTGTGGAAACTGGATTTAGAGATTTAGATCGACTTACCTCGGGTTTTCAACCCTCGGATATGATTGTGCTTGCTGCTCGTCCTGGTATGGGTAAAACGGCATTTGTGCTTTCATTAGCGAGAAACACGGCCGTAGAGTTTAAAAAAGGTGTGGCGATATTTTCTCTGGAAATGTCTGCCCTGCAGTTGGTTAACCGACTTATTGCTAGTGAAACAGAGCTCTCACAAGAAAAATTAAAAAAGGGAAAGTTAGAGCCCCACGAGTGGGAGCAACTACACTCTAAAATTGATCGCCTATCTGATGCACCAATTTTTATTGATGATACAGCAGCCCTGTCAGTTTTTGAATTACGCGCCAAGTGCCGTCGTTTAAAATCTCAGTTTGACATACAAATGGTAATTATCGATTACCTCCAATTGATGACTACGGGTAGTTCAGAAGGAAATCGCGAACAAGAAATTTCTATGATTTCAAGGTCAATTAAAAGTATTGCCAAAGAATTAGGCGTTCCGATTATTGCACTTTCTCAGTTGAGTAGAGCCGTAGAAACAAGGGGAGGGGAGAAGCGTCCGATGCTTTCCGATTTAAGAGAATCAGGTGCCATTGAGCAGGATGCCGATATGGTGATGTTCATTTACCGGCCAGCTTATTATGGCATTACCGAGGATGAAGATGGAATGCCTACTGACGATTTAGGTGAGTTGATTGTAGCCAAACATCGAAATGGTAGTTTGGATACTGTGAAAATGCGCTTCATTGCTAACCTAGCTAAGTTTACGGACCGAGAAGAGTTTGGTGGAGAAGGATTTGGTGCTGTGGGTGTAGCTAATACTGATTTTGATGATATGGGTGGCGGTCGCATCATGGGTTCTAAAATGAACGATGACGACGAAGCGCCATTTTAATCCAAGCAAGCTTTACTCTATTTAACTCATTGATGGCGTATTTCGCCTTGATTCCCTTTAAATTTGGAGCCCCGTGAAAATTAAAATTTCCATAGTTTTATTGCTGCTATCGTTTGGTCTTAAAGCCAATATGATATTGATTCCCATGGATTATAGCCAATCGAATCACCTTAAGAGTTATGGTGTAGCTTTTTGGGTACTGCAAAACGAAGTGACCATAGAGTGGCTGCTCAACTACCGAGGTGGAAGTTTTATGCTTCCTTATTCAAAAGATATTGAAAGTGAGTGTGTCATTCGAGGCGTGTCTTATGAAGTGATTCCAGATGCGAAGGCAACTGCCATCCGGGTAGAAATATCGAACCCAGAAGTAAATATGGAAACGGTTAAACTAGATAAGTCTCCAAAAATTGCTGTTTATAGCCCAAAAGGGAAGCAGCCATGGGACGATGCGGTCACCTTGGTTTTGACCTATGCGGAGATTCCCTATAAAGTAATTTATGATGATGAAATTATAAGAGGCGAGCTACATCTTTACGACTGGCTTCACTTACATCACGAGGATTTTACGGGGCAATACGGCAGGTTTTATAATGCCTTTAGAAATGCAGCTTGGTACCAAGCTCAAATGACCGAATTTGAAGAAACAGCCGAACGATTGGGCTTTAGCAAGGTATCCGAACTCAAGCTCGGGGTGGCGCTCAAAATCAAAGAGTACACGGCTGGTGGAGGGTTTTTATTTACCATGTGTTCGGGAACAGATTCTTATGACATAGCACTTTCGGCTGAAGCAGTGGATATTTGTGAGAGCATGTTTGATTATGACCCTGCCGATCCTCAAGCACAATCAAAATTGGATTATTCCAAAACCTTTGCTTTTACTGATTATACCATTTCAAGAAATCCGTTGGAGTATGAGTTTAGTGATATTGATGCCACTCCTCATCACTCACGCACACCTGAAAATCTAGATTTCTTTACATTGTTTGAGTATTCAGCCAAGTGGGATCCAGTACCCACTATGTTGACTCAGAATCACGAAACCAAAGTGAAAGGATTTATGGGACAGACTACCGCATTCGACAAAAAGTTTATCAAACCAGAAGTGCTCATCATGGGTGAAACCAAATCGTTGAATTCGGCCAAATATATTCATGGTAAATTTGGAGAAGGTCAATGGACGTTTTATGGTGGTCACGACCCAGAAGACTACCAACACTTTGTAGGCGACCCACCTACGGATTTGAACTTACATCCTAATTCTCCTGGGTATAGATTGATTCTGAACAACGTATTATTTCCCGCAGCGAGGAAAAAGAAGCAAAAAACCTAGTTATTTTACAATGAGGTTTTTCGAAATCAAACCTTCTTTAAACTTCCCGTAAACGATATAAGCTCCTGATTTATGCGGAGCTTCAAATTCCCCTTTTTCATTCACTGTTTGGGTACTGATGTGGTTTCCACCCAAATCGTAGACCGACAATTCTAAGTTTATGAATGCCCAACCTTTCAGGGTAATGAGTTCACCAGCTTCGGCAGGATTAGGAAACAGATTAATATCTATTCCTCCTTTTGATTCATTTATCGAATTGGGGTTGGCAGTTGTATCCACGGGTATAGTGGGCGTGAAATTCACACACACGGAATCTACCCAATTAAAAGCAGTGCTTAAGATCTGATTTCTTTTGGGAAAATCAATGGTATGCCCAACACCTGCCATGAGCAAGGAATTTACAATTCCACCTTTATTATCCATCACATTTTTGAGTGGTGTATATCGAGTAGCAACGGCATCCTGATCTCCATGGATGATATAAATGGGTTTGTCTTTGGCACTATCCGAAACCAAAGCAACTTCTCGAACATCGATGGCAGCTCCAATTGGAATATAACCACAAAATCTTTTCGGGTTAGCCAATCCGTAGGTATAAGTAGCTTTGCCACCCCAAGAAAAGCCCATGCAAAAGGTTCTTTTTTTATCAATTGAGTACCAATTAGAAATAGAGTCGAGCATGGCAGTTGTAAAAGCCAAATCAATGGCATCATCAACTTTGCCATCTGAACCACCATCAGGACACAATAAAATCAGCCAATTATTCTCCGCAAAACTTATCAAAGTATCTCTCCAAGATTTGGCATTCCAACGTGCAGTATTCCACGGGTGAAGCGCAAGCATCAAGGCATTATTAGTTCCTGAAACATAAGCGGTAGGAACGTATATAGAGAGCTTTTTAGCTGGATCAGATTGGAAATTAAATGTTGTGTCGATTTTAGATTGAGCAACAACAAATGTTGACACAAGTGAGAGCAGAAATAATAGTGGTGTTTTCATGTTCAAGAATTTGGAACAAGGTTAACTCTCTCAATGAAATAGAGTTGTCGAGTTGGTGACTTAGCGTGAAACAAAAAAAGACCCTTTTAGAAAAGAGTCTTTTTAGTACCGAAGGCGGGTCCCGATGGCTATCGGGACGAACCCGATATTATTTGAGCTGAAGCTTATCCATCAGTTTTTGAATCATTTCTGGGTATTTTTTAAGATTCCTAATATACTCTTTGCTTTTCATCTTTTTGATATGCTTTTCAATATTTCTGGCAACCATGTAATCAAGATTTTGGATCGAATAGTACAGTTCCCAATCATCAATATTTGAGGTGAAGCTCGAACTGAAGGCTTTAAGACGGTGCTGTTCTAATCTTTCAAATAGATTATTACAACTCCCTATATAAAATCGGTTTTTTGATTTAGAATGAAGGATGTATACTGCAGCCATGAATCTAATTTAAATCAAAAACTAAAAAAGTCCGTCAGTTTCGAAATGGGCTTTTAGTACCGAAGGCGGGTCCCGATAGCTATCGGGACGAACCCGCACCACTTTTAACAAAAAAAGACCCTTTTAGAAAAGAGTCTTTTTAGTACCGAAGGCGGGAATCGAACCCGCACTCCCTTGCGAAAACTGGATTTTGAATCCAGCGCGTCTACCAATTCCGCCACTTCGGCATTATAGCATCGCGAAATAAAGAAATTATGCTAGACATCTTAAGCGTCTACTCCCGTAAATTCCGAAATCTGTGATTTCGATGAATTTCCGAGGATGCTCGAAGTTTTTTTTAAACTTCGGCACAATTCCACCTTCCAATAACTATCGGGATAGGCTTTTCTATTTCGCTTCCCAATGTGTCCATTGGGAAATCGCCTTACGCGGCTGCAAATTTATTTATTTGCTTCACTTAGGCAATTGCAAATTGCTTTTCTTTTTCTGAATTCTTATAAGTCGTGAACCACCATGCCTTTGGGCTTTTCTCTTTTCCAACGTTTGTGGGTCCAGAGCCAGCCTACAGGGTCTTTTCTGATAATTTCCTCTAGCCGTTTGCTATGTTTTTTTGTAATATCTCCATACTGGGTTTGCCTTGGATTCATTTCAATTACGTCATACTCAAACTCGTAGTAGCCTCTTTTGATTTTTCGGATGTGGCAAAAAACAACGGGTATATCTTTTTCGATGGCGTATTTCTCGGCACCGTATGCAACCGGAGTATCTTGATGTAGGAACTTACACCAATATGCCTTTGCCGCGTGATGAGGCGCCTGGTCGCTACCAAATATATAACCTTGATGACCAGCTTCTTCAAATTCAAAATACGACCGAACTTTTTCAAATTTGAGTGGGAGTACCCCAAAAGAAGCTCTAATAGCTTTTAGTTTCTTTTCAAAATATTGGTTGCTCAGTTTTTTATAAATCAATACGATTTGATGTTTTACGGGCATGTCGATTCCTAAAAACCACAACTCCCAACTATAATAATGCCCAGTAACAATGATGACAGATTTTTTATCTGCATAAATGTCGTCTAATAGATTAGGGTTAGTACAAACCATTCGTCGAGCTATTTCGTCTTTTGAAATAGTAAGTCCTTTTATTCCTTCGATGATGTTGTCACAAAACTGCTTATAGAATGATTTTCTAATGGCCTTCAGTTCTTCTTTGGTTTTTTCAGGAAATGAATTCTTTAAATTGCTTGTGACTACATGAACTCTGTACCTTAGAATATAATAAATCAGAAAGAAAATAAAATCTGAAATTCGGTACAATACACCAAAAGGCAATTTACTAATTGGCCTAACCAGCAGATAATAAATGAATGAAGAAAAATAGTAAGACATGCAGCGCAAAAGTATAGAACTAAAATTCCTAAAAGTGTGAACGATTCGGATCGCATCATATTAAAATACACGAAGTACTTGACGTTTTTTTTGAGCAAGAATTATGATGTGCTGGATTGTTCCGACTCGAGCTTGCGTTTATTGGGAGCTACTCCTCAAGAGGTGATTAAAAATGGATTTTGGTCCTTTGTACACCCCAACGATAAAGTAAGGATAGAACAGTTAATCCTAAGCCAGGAGCACGGATATGAAGAAGATCCATGCCAACGAATGCGGTTCTTAAACAAATCAAAAATAGAAGCTTGGTTTGATGTATGTGTGGCCGCCATAAGTGATCATGGCGAGCTGAAATTCATGGTGAGCGGCATACCCGTGGTTGATCTTTCGGAACGAGAAAAAGGTAGCATAGAAAGTGAAGCTGCACTCAACGACTCAGAAGAATTAGGAAAAATGGGCAGTTGGTGGGTCAACATAGAAACCATGAAAAACCATTGGAGCAAGGGAAACTACACGCTTTGGGACTGCGAAGACAGAAACGAACCACCACCAGTATCTTGGGTTATGGATCAGCTTGTACCCGAAGATGGTAAAAAAATAATGGAAGCTATTAAGCGAGTAAACGAAACTGGGATGTCTAAGAATATAATGTTCAGACGACCCAAGGCTGAAGGTGAAAGAACATACCTCACTCGAATAAGGCCTTGGTATATTGATGGCAAACTCCAAGAGGTAAAAGGAGTGAACATTGATATTACGGATATCATTAAAGTTCAGAATGAATTGGAAATTAAAAATGAGGAACTTCAATTAAAAAATGAAAAACTTTCGAAATACGCCTTTATGAATTCGCATGAAATACGAGGGCCGCTTTCAAATATATTGGGCATAGCCGAACTGATGAAAGCCAATGAGTTATCAAAACTTGAAATCCTTGAACTAATGGAAGTAGCTGGCAAGCAACTCGATGATGCTATCAGAAAAGCCAATGAAATACTAACAGCAGAGGGATTTGGGCAAAATGGAATTTAAATCCTCAACCGTAATCCCAAGATAAAATACCGTTTCGCATTTGGGAAATTGCCAATCATGTTATAGTTGTCGCCTTCTTCTTTGTTTACATAAGGATCGTCTGGTGTAGGGTCGTATCCTGCCGACGTAAAGGAATAAGTCCAGGCATTAGAGACATATTCAGTGGCAAGTAGGTTTTGAACGGTGGCATAAATCCCTAGTTCTTTTAGGAAACTGGTCCTCATTTTATAATCCAATCTCAAATCAAAAACCGTGTAGGCACTTAGTTTTCTAAAATCGTTCGAGGTATTGTCGATAAACTGCTCCCCGATATGTTTGCCTATAAAGGCAATATCCAAGTCGCTTTTTATAGAATTTCCTTTGTTTTTGATGGCGTGCAACACAATTTCTTGACTAGCTATTATACCAGGGGAGTATGCTATATCTGTATTTTGGTAAACCGAATCGTCCTGAAGCCCAGTAGCCCAGTTGTCTTTGTAGGCGGTGTATTCCTTGATTTTATTCTGACTCAAAGTCATGTTGGCGTTCCAATCGAAGAGAGGTGAAATTCTCCAGCCTAGCGAGAGTTCAATACCTGCTCTGTAGCTCTTGGGTGCATTTATTCTTTTGGGGTCACCTACATCGTCCAATTCGCCTGTAAGAATAAGCTGATTGGTGTAATCCATAAAATAGGCGTTGGCATTGAACTGCACCTTGTTTCCAGAAAAGGAATAGCCAGCTTCGTAGTCAATCATTTGCTCCGACTTGGGTTGGTTTCGGAAATCATTTTGGGTATAATCGGTTCGGTTGGGTTCTCGGTTGCCAACGGCCAAACTGGCATAGAGGGAGTTTTTCGCGTTTAGCCTGTACGATGCGCCAATCTTTGGATTTATAAAAGGTAGTTCCACTTTTTGCTGTAATGGAAGGCCAATAGAATCAATACCTTCAAAGTCATAGACTACATTCCTAAATTGAAGGTCCCCAAAGAGCAACCATTTTTTATTGAGTTGAAAATTTTCTTTTGCGTAAAAATTGAATTCACTTTTTACAGCACTGTTATCATAGTAGAGATGCCCTTTTTCGGTAGTGCCTGCATATTCAGACCAAATCACATCGCCAAAATGTTGGCCTTCGTACCTGTTTGCTGCCCCTCCTAAAATGATATTATGCCGCTCGTTAGGTTGATAATTTAAAGAAAACACAGCCCCATAAAAGTCATTGTCCAAATGTTTTCTTCGGATGAGGTTAGCTTTGTTGATGGTATCACCTCCAATATACAATGGTCCCATACCGTAATCAGCGAGGGTTTCTTTCGAGCCATACGTCAACAAAAGATTATGTTGGTCGCCCTTGTATTGTTCAAAGTATCCTGCTCCTTTGGTGTAATGCAAGTTGGTGGTTAAGGTTAGTTTTTTGGCAAGTTGCCAATTGGTAAGTAGTTGGTAATGTTGCTGGCTATAATTGTCCACTTCGTTTTCGTAGTCATAAGGGTTAAAAGTTCGCTTATTGGCCAAGTAACTTGTTGGAACACCATTCCAAGCTTGGTAGGTTTTTTCTTTTCCGCCAAAGGTTACAAAACGAATGCTTTGTTTTTTGCCGTGGTACCCGCTTGAGAAATAATACGACGAGAGGTCGCTGCTGGCTCGATCAATATAACCGTCGGATTCTATTTGCGAAAGCCGACCATCAACAGTCCAGTGATTTTTGAGCAAGCCAGTGCCAAAAGAAGCACTTCTCCTCAGTGTATTGAAACTACCGCCTGAAAGATTGAGTTCGCCATAGGGATTGGTTTGGAGATCATTTGTTTGAATATTGATACTTCCACCAAAGGCACCAGCGCCATTGGTAGATGTACCCACGCCTCGCTGTATTTGAATACTACTTGCGCTACTCGTAAGATCGGGCATGTTTACCCACCAAACACCTTGACTTTCTGCGTCGTTCACAGGAATTCCATTGATCGTTACATTAATTCTGCTGGCATCCGATCCTCTAATTCTGATTCCGGTATATCCCACACCACCACCAGCATCTGACGTAGTTACCACGCTTGGAGTAAGCTTGAGCATATAGGGAAGGTCTTGCCCATTGTTGCGTTTGTCGAGTTCGGTTTTGTCCAAATCGGTATAAGCTATCGGGGTTTTGTCGCTGGCTCGTGTGGCGCTCACTGTAAATTCTGACGTGATGATCGCGTTGGGCTTGAGTTCAATAGATAGATGAGCTTCATTGCCCGAATCAATTGTCATTTCTACGGATTCAAATCCAACACTCGATATTTTAAGAATACATGGCGAAATATTTACATTTTCGATGCTGAAATTTCCTTCACTGTCCGTAAAGGTTCCCCTGTAAGTGTTTAGAATTCCTACATTCACGTTGGGCAGGGCTTCGCCATAGGTATTGAGCACTTTACCTGATATGGTGGTTTGGGAATGCGCTATAAATGAGAGGGTTGATAGTATAAAAAGAAAAAATAATCTCATGCGCATGACACTGTTTTTACACAATGCTAGGGGCGAGCATAGTAGTTTTTAATTTTTTACGTACCTCCGCCGGCATTATCCGGATCAGGTTCCTTCCCTTAGTGGGAAATGGGTTTAATCTCAGCCTTTGGGGCACCCCATGAGAAGCAGCGAAAGTAGATTAATTTGGTTGAATAAGATGGTTAATTCCAGAAATAGCCAAACTTTTTCTTTCTTCTTTGCTTCCAATTAAAACAGCGACTCTTGTATGTCTTTTTGCAAGTAGCATCTCATAAAGACCAAATAGTGCTTCTCTACCTTCAGGGTGCTCCCGCAATGGATCGTCTACCCAAGGAAATTCCGGTGCGCATAAAAACACAAGATCATATTCTCGTTTTTCAAATTCAATTTGAATTTCAGAAGGGCAGTTTTTGTATTTCACCTCACTCCATATTTTTATCACTTCGGGGCCGGTGTCGCAAATCAGTATCGATGTTGCTTTTTTGGATAGTTTGTCTTCCAATTCCATTTGACCGCTACAAATGGTTATAAGGTCTTGTTGAATATACGGTCTTGCAAGCTGGGTAAGGAATTCTCTTGCGTATTCTTCAACCAAGGGGGCGGCAAAATGTGTTGCGAGTGCCGCTGATAAAGTTGACTTACCTGAACACTCTGGTCCAGTGATTAAAATTCGAAAAGATGAAGAAAGGACGTTTTTTAGCACCCTGCAATATTCGGAAAACTATCCTTTGCCTGTTAGAGGATTATATCCAACACTGGCCCAATTTTCACCGCGCTTGATGCGATACAATTGCATTTCAGAAATTCCAAATTCCTTGGCCAACAACTTCAACCTTGTTCTTCTCTGTGGATTAAAGATTCTCTTTTTGAGGCGGATAACCGCGGTTTCATCCAATTTGGAATAATGTCTATGGCCGTACAGTATCCGTTTGTTTGGGTTGTGTTTGAGATGTGCTTCCAGTTCCGATTTAGAAGCCCACGCAAGGTTTTTAATGTGGTTGTTGAGCTTGTTGTAGTCCTTATGAATTACAAAAGTCCGTTCTGGGTTGTTGTTTTCAATGAAATTCATAGCCACCAACTTGTGGATATAACGCATACTCGATTTTTTGGTGAGCATTCTTAGGGTAAGAGCTTCGTAACCGTCAATTAAATGCGTCTTCAGTATTTTACCCTCGGGATGCGACGCATAGCTTTTTACCCTTCCATAATTTGAGATAAAATACAATTTACGCGAATCGAATCCTTCACATTGAAGTTCGGTCCACAACTCGTTTGAATAATCGTTCATGCCGTGGTAGTGTGATGTACGGCACAAGATAGTAGTGATTACTCGTGTCCTTCGGCGTATTTCGTGAGATAACGGAAATCTTCGGTAAGTGAACCGTTTTTGGTGATTGAAGCCCTTTGAAGAATGCCATTTGAATCATGATTAAAAAATGCAGGGAGGATATTTTCAATAAACTCTGCTCCAAAACCAGCCGAAGCATCTTTGGGTAACTCACACGGCAGGTTATCTACTGCCATCACATCGATAGCACCTTCGGTATTAAAAGCTACTTCTTTTTCAGAAATGGGGTCATACGCATACAAGGGATTGGCAATGGTAGATGGACGCAGCGTAGAGGCCACTGGCCCATCAATGTCACATGAAATATCACCAACCAATTCGATGTTAAAATCCGCAGATTTGGCATCGTTTCGGGTGAAAATAAATGGTGAACCAGATTTCCAGTAATGGCAAGCAATGTAAACATTCGCGCTTTTGGCATAGGGCATAAAATTGCTGGTATAAGGTTCGGGGTTTCCAAAAAACTCCTGAGCCACAGCCGGTTGTCCGTCTTTCCGTTTTACGTAATCTGTCACTTGCAATTGAGTAAAAACCGGTTGATTGAAGTTTTGCAACAAAAAGGAGGAAGGATCAACTTCTTCAATACCCGCTTTGCGCAGTATTTCCAGAGCGCCGTGAGCTACTCGACCTGCTCCCGTAAGCACAATTTTTGGAAAAATTTCTTCGGTAAACTGAAGCTTGGAAAGCTCGCGATGAAGTTCGTCCATGTCTTCACACAGGTGGGCAGCTTTTAAATCGTAGAGGCCGTATTTTTGGCCGAAAGCCTTGAGGGTATTGTAGGCTCCCACAATTCCAGCATATCTTCCAAACCCAAGTAAACGTGTACCATTTTCATCAGTGAGGCACTCATAGTCGATAAGTTGAATGTTTTTGGCCAAAATAGCTTGTAACAATTCGCGGTTATAAGGTTGTTTTTTGATGGTGTGAGAAAAGAAAAAGTAGGTTTTATTGGGAATTAGATCTGGTTTGGGAACTTCCTTTACACCCATCAAAACATCGCAATGATCGACGTTATCACTCACTTGAATACCAGCATTTGAATAATCTTCGTCTTTAAATCGACGTACTTTACTCGATTGCACCGTAATTTCCAATTGGGGGTATTTTAATTGAAGTTCGGCCAGTTGCCCTGGCGAAAATGGAACACGTTCGTCAGGTGGGATTTTCCCTTCTTTGATGATACCCAGTTTTATCTTATTCATAACCGTAAATTGGCGAGCAAAAGTAGGCCGAGATAGCGTAAATTTGCACGGCGCATTGCGCAGCGTTCTTTTATTTCTGGGGTTGACTGGTTTTGACAGCATGATGAAGGGTCATGTAAGCATGTCGGGTTTTGCAAGACTATCCGTAATAAGTGTTGCAACGTTTTAGTTGGCGAAAACAACTACGCACTCGCAGCTTAATCCGAATAAAGTAGGATGGCTTTATCGATGCACTAGGTGTATTCGACGAGTCCTTTCGCTTTGAAGTACGCTTTACACTTCAGAGATTTGAGAGGTCATCGAGTAAAGCTGGGAAAAATAGAGCTTCGATGTTTTTCTGAGATTAAGAAGATAAGTTCAAAGTTTGGATGCTTGTAACCGAACTTGAATCGAAAACCAAAAACAAGATAAACATGTAGAAGGCATCATTGTTCCATGTTTGGACGCGGGTTCGATTCCCGCCAACTCCACAAAAACCTATCTATCTATTTTTTAATTAATTGAAAGTAGATGGGTCGGTTTTTTTTATACATTTATAACCGACAATTGTCCGAAATATCAATTAAAACTAATGCTGAGATGAGACTGTTATTTTTTCTAATAGTATTATTTCCGATCAGGATGGAGGGCCAAAG
>JAGQYO010000059.1 GCA_020435995.1 Flavobacteriales bacterium
CGTAATCTACTAGGCTTGCCGAAATGCTTGTACCAGGTTCGGTGAGTGTAACAAAAGCCGAATCCATACATCCCAAGCTATCACTAATCACCACAGAATAACTTCCTGAAGGTAAATTTGCCGCAGTGGCATTGGTTTGATTCGCATAATCATTCCACGTATAAGTTTTATTACCGGTGCCATTTGCGGCCAAAGCAGTTATAAACCCTGTACTATCTCCCTTACACTTAATATCAAATACTGAGTCTATTGTAAGCACTACGCCCGTTGGAGGCTCAGATATAAATGTTTCCACACTATCCTGACAACCCAAACTATCTGTTGCAATTACCTCAAATGTTCCTGTACCCAATCCAGTGGCTTTTGCCGTAGTTTGAGTTGAAGGATCATTCCATTGATATAGAATTGTTCCTGTTCCGCCACCGTTGTTGGTTACTTGTAAAAATCCAGTTTTGTCACCTTTACAATAAATATCGAGTGAATCATTTAACCAAATGTTCAATGCAAGCGCTGGCTCTGTTATCGTATGACTCACACTATCCTGGCACCCATTGCTATCAGTAACAATCATTTTATAAGTTCCAGATGGAATCATATCAGCCAAAGTATCTGTTTGAGCCTGAGCATCATTCCATAGATATTGGTGAACCCCTGTACCTCCGGTTGAAGTAACTGAAATCCATGCCGTGCTATCTGTTTTGCAGAAAACATTTTCGTAATCTACTAGGCTTGCCGAAATACTTGTACCAGGTTCGTTTATCGTGTATGAAGCAGAATCTTTACATCCGTTAGCATCTGTGATTGTTACCTTGTAAATGCCTGCAAGAAGTTGCTCAGCCACTTTATTTCCAGAGCCTGATGTGTTGCTTACCGAAGCATCCCAATTGAAATTATAACCCGCAAGTCCACCAACTCCATCTAGCGTAATAGTTGCAGTAGCATCACCTTTACACAATACATGGAATGTAGAATCAGAGAAATTTGGAACTTGAAGCGTGTCAACAATGATAGTGTCTGAATTGAAACAACCATGGGCATCAGTAATCCCAACAAAATAAGTATCTCCATAGGTGTTCCTATCGCTTCCATTAATTGTAATGGAACTTGTATTTGCTGAAGTATTCCATTGGTATGTTCCCTTACCGCCACCCGAATTAATGGTAAATGTGGTGTTGTAACAAAAAGTGCTATCTACCCCAAGATCTACAGCAGGAATACTGTCAATCAATACAAAAATGGTTGACGTATCACTCAGGCCTGCAATATCCGTAACAATAATGTCGAGCTTCACAGTCTGAGTAGCTATGGCCGTGTCAGGTAAGTAAATTCGCATAGCACGTCCTGAATCTCCCGAGGATGTATTATAAAACACTACAGCAGAACTAGGAATTAATACCGAATCGTACGAATGAACTGATAAGACCATTCCTGAAGAATCATCCAAATCTAAATCTGTTACAGAAAATAATAACGAATCTCCAATTCCGCCAGCACAAATGGTATCGTTGGCAATAAATGAAATAACAGGAGGTGCATTTTCATTATCCAATCGAATATCGATGTAAGAGGTATCTTTACTTCCATCGCCGTTTTCAACAACCTCATATTCCAATACATAAGAAGAATCGATATAGTATTTCAATTGGGCAACGTCTCGAACGGTTAATACCCCAGTGAGCGAATCTAGTGCGAAGCTGTTTCTGGTATTTCCCGATAGCAACCTAAAAGTCAAATCACTTGCATCCACATCCCATCCCAAAGCATAAGCTACGGTGTCACCAGTGGGTGTTTCTTCCGATGTTCTGAACAAGAGGGAATCTTTACCTGCAACAAGGTTAGCTGATGTAATATTAGTCAAAGTATTCGCTTCGTTCTTGGTCAATTCTTTCAATCCATTATCAAATACATCAAAATTGAAATAACGAACCAAGCCAGGTGTCGAAGGCTCTACCCTTTTTCTGTAGTTATCTACAATAGTTTGGCTATCTCTTGCTCCTGCCCAAATTCGAACCTCATCCAATTCACCTTTGAAGTAAAACGAATTTCCATACTCATTTCCTATATTTAAATTTCCTGCTCCACTAGCCATTGATGGTTGTAGCAAACTATCCTTAAGCTCTCCATTAATATACACTCTCATGTATTTGTCTGTAGCATTCCAAGAAACCGCTGTGTGCGTCCACTCTCCCATCGTATAGGCATTATTTACCGTAACAATTTTGGTAGTAGTTCCAAAAGTTAAGAACCTCATGGTGCCATTTATTGGTGTTATTGCCCACTCTTGAGAACCTCCCCATTTACCCATTATTGCTCCATAAGTAGTTTGGCTAGCATCGTGTTTGAACCAAGCTTCCGCCGTCATTCCTGTTGAGGAAAAATTGAGGTCTGCCTTATCACTCATTTCTATTTTACGGGTTCCGTTTAACTGCAACGCCTCTCCTAAACCAGCGTAAACATCTTCCACTTCATCAATAATCTTAACGGTATAATTTGCTGTGTCCGAGCTTCCTTGAGAATCCCAAAGCACTATGGTTAAATTATAAGTATTGATTTTTTCATGATTGATTTTTGAAGCGCTATCCACTACCAACACTTTTGAAGAGCTGTCGAGGATAAAGGTGTTGTTAATGTTACCAGAAATAATGGCCGCATAGGTAGTTTGCGATACCTCTGGATTTCTACTTGAAATGAAGCCAACCGTGTCACCATCTATACTCCACTCAGAAATTGAATCAATCTTATTATATAGTGTTGGTCGAATATTCGTAGAATCCAGACCTGCATCGTCAAATGAGTTAAAATCGGTGAATGCCGCACTGAGTGAAACGTTTGCTTTATAAACCAAACTACCAGTGAAGTTCGTATCTAAAACAGCGGTTATCGTTAAAATGATAGAGTCATTAAGTCCTAAATTAAAATTACCTGAAATGGTATCTCCAGAGTAAGCAATGCTGTGTCCAGCTAATTTCGAATTGGTATGCCCTACATAAGTCAAATGATCTGGAATGTTATGGGAAACAAAACCACCAGAACCGTTAACTTCATTTACATCCTTGTTGCGGACTTTTACGGTATAAACAATCGTATCACCTTCAGTGCTTTCTGTTAAATAGTCATCAACTTTTACCGTGATATCACCAGGTTGCGTAACAACCAAACTGTCAATTTCGTGATAATTTGTTAGTCCTCCTGTGCCTCCAGAAAAACCAAACTTCAATAAATCAGGAATACTATCTTGGTTTGTAGCTGTTTTCAAATTAAACTCGGATATTATCAATTCTCCTGCATCGTCACCGTCCTTATCGCCATTAAAGTCCATTTTAACGGTAACTTTTTCATCTACTAAATAGATAAATACCCTTCGTTTATTGGCCCGAGTTACACCATCTATGGTTTTGAAACCATGAGCAGCAATGTTAATACGCTGACTTTTGTGCAATTGGTAACCACTCAGGCTATCACCTGACCCTCTAATCACTACTTGATCTGGAACTAACCCCGAAATACCACCTCCTCCAAAACTTGGATTAGTGAAATTTCCGTATTCATCAAAAGCTACTCCTAAATAGGCATTATCAAGACCTTTCTCCGTAGAAGACGGAGAATAACCTAATGCACCACCAGATGCGCCAGGAGTGGGGTCTCCCGCGTAACCATCAAACAAGAAAAATACAAATCCATCTGCGCCAGTTCCTCCATAACTTGCATAATCAAATTCTACATGTATTCCTTTATTGGCGTAAAAGGCAGTATCATAAAATGCTATTCCGAATCTGCCATTGCCATTGTCTGTGAGTCTCAACCAATCTGCAGGTCTAAAGTTTCCACCATTGTTCCCAGAATAAGTCCAACCATTAGAGGTTGTTCCATCAAATGTTTCCACAATAGGCAGATTCACAATCGGCGGCTCATACAAGTCCCGAACGTTAATTCTTAAAATTGCTGTGTCTCTAAGTCCTTCAAGATTTCCTTCCGTGTAGTAATTAACCAAATACTCACTCTGAGTTTCAAAATCTAAAAATGTTTGGTCTACAACGCGTATGGCACCACTTATGGAGTCATAACTAAAGGCGGTTGAAAGCGAGCCAAAAGCCTTATATTTTAAAGTTTCTCCATCTCCATCAGACCCAATCATCCATCCAATGGTATCACCAGATTGATCCAAATAATTTGAGTTGATGATATTGATGTTTTCATAAACGTAAAAATCGATGGTATCAGCTGCATCTCTCCACTCATTATAGGTCATGTTGGTGAGGGTCCCGTTATTTTGATTTCCTGAGAGGTCGACAAGTTGCTCCACTAAATCAACTTCGTTAAAGTTATAATAGGCCACTAAATCTGAGTCAGAAACATCAACCAATCCAGCATAACTCAGGCTCAATTCACTGGCATTTAAAGCCCGTGACCAAATTTGAACCTCATCTAAATCTCCCTCAAAGCCAAGTGTTCCAGAACGTGACCCGATCGCAAGAATACCAGATGATAAATTAGGTGTATTAGGTGTATTTGTAACTGTAACATCTTCGCCATCCACATAAACATAACCATCATTGGCGCCATTGTATACAAAGGCCAAATGATGCCATTTTCCATCGTTTTTAGAGGCATCTGCCGAAGCCGTTATGAATCCATTGTTAACGTTTATGCCCCATTGGTTGCTACTAAATCTTTGAACAGAAAAACCTGAATTGCCATTTTTTTCCAGAATTATATCGTTTCCTGTCCCCGATGTTTTCAACCACATCGCTACGGTGAACGGACCAGAGATATTGAGACTGGAACTATGTGGAACGCTCACGTAGTCATTGATACCAAACTCTAAAGAATTTCCGAGTCCCGCATAAGTTCTTTCAGTAGGATCATTAAGAACCTTAATTTTTAACTGAGCCGTATCTCTGTTATTGGATAAATCTTTTACCGCATAAGACAACAAGTACACCGAATCCAATTCATAGTTCAGCTGTTTGTTCATGGTGATGGCGCCGCTAACAGCGTCCAACATAAAGTCTGTGCTAAAACCCGAAACTGGTTCAAATCGAATTGAATCTTCGGGCAAATATTGATCCCACCCCATTGCGAATGCAGCGGTATCTCCAATAGCATTATTTTCGAACACTTCCCAAGTAAGGGTATCGTTTGCGTCAATCCATTCATTGCCGGACATATTATTTAATACGCCATCTGCATTAGAAGGAGAAAGATCATTTAGCGATAATCCCGATAAGTGATTGAAATTATAATAAGCGATTAGGCCAGATTCATTGGCGTTAATTACCCGACGATAATCTGCCGTAATTTGGGCATTTGATTTCGCTATGTTCCAAATTCCAACATCAGCAATCTTTCCTTCAAATCGGACATTTTCTGTTGCATCATGGAATCTACCAATGTTTAATCCGTAGGAATTTCCGACTCCTGAATAACCCAGAGGCTGAGAATAAGCTGAGCTATCTACAATTTCACCATTTATAAATAGGCGTAGGTAACTCTGGTCATAAGTCATGGCAACATGATTCCAACCATTTGTATTAATATTTGAAGAAGAAGCAACATCAGCATTACTACCTGTCGCAGCCGCACCAACCATTCCTCGAAAACTACCATCCGCATTCAAATACAGAAAGAAGCCCTGTCTATTTGTCCCATCCCAAACCGAATTATCTACAATACCTTGATAGTTCAAGGCTTTAAAGGATGGCTTAACCCAAGTTTCGATCGTTAGCGCCGTAGTAGGTTGTACCAATGTTCCTGTAGCCTTCACATAATCATTTACACCATCAAACTCTAAAGCATTTCCCAAGCCAGCAAAAGGTGCCAACCTATCTTTTACAAATACAATCACTGAATCGGTATAGCTGTTTCCCGAAGAGTCGGTAACTGTAACCGCGATGTTATTTGCGCCCAAATGAGAAGCAGTTAAGGAATCTTGAGAATAAGTTAAATAAGCAACGGCACAATTGTCCCAAACATTGCTACCCGTAATTCCACCTGAAACCACATTGATTGAATCGAGTAAGACCATGCCATTTTCGTTTAGGAAGACGGTATCGTTCGAAGCAATTACATTGGGTGCAATTGTGTCCAGAACCGTTACATAGGCGGTATCCGAAGTAGTGTTTCCAGAAGCATCTGTAGCTAAGATACTAACTGCAGTACCCGCACCACCAGCTATACCTCTGGCCAAAGAAACGTGATAGGTATTTCCTCCAAGGCCGCTGGCAAGTGTTGTAGCATTTGATCCATCTAAATCGCTTACTATAAGTTGTTGACCTCCATACTTAACGAAGTAAATTTTTGAATTGGCTTCGTCTATTTCAAAACCAAATAGGTTACTATACCCAGAAAAAGCAACAGCAGGCGATCCCGAACCAACTTTTTTCATAATAGAACCAGCATTGGTGCTATTATATACTGACCAGTATAGGGTATTTGTACTTGTCATATAATAAACACCTCCAAATAGACTGGTCGTGCCAGTGTTTATATAGGTATCAACTTGACCTGTACCATCCGTATTTATTTTTCCAATTTTACCATTTGAGGCCCAGTTAGAATAATAGAGTACTTCATTGGCTTTGTCAAGGTGTAATCCTCCCATCGCATAGGTACTCGTACCCAAAGTAGTGAGCCCAGTACCATCGTAATTAACCTTCAATATTCGCTTAGCTCCATTGGCTTCAACAAAATAAACTACTTGCTGAGTAGGGTCAACTCTTATTCCATACACAATTCCCAAAGAAGAAGCCAGTGTAGTTTGGTTACTGCCGTTTCTATCTGCTTTAATCAAAGTGTGGCCATTGCCATCAACATAAAACACCTTATCAATATTAGCATCATACTCTATCGCCCAAGACGCTCTGTTGGGATTGAATAAACTAGTTAAGTTAGTTCCAGAAGTAATTCCCTCAGTAAATACCCCACTGCCATTTCTGAAATAATAATGGCTTGGAATATAGGTGCCTCCAGTTTCCGTAATATCTGAACAAGTAAATGTTGAATCGCTAGAGATCGCGACTGTTCCTATAGCACAATTGTCAGTTACACTAGAATATAAAGCGCTCAATTGCACGGACGCAGTTCCCGTAGAGTCCAGATATACCGTAGTATTTTGGATAGTAAGAATAGGCGCAGTCGTATCTACAAAATTCACATACACAGTATCATAAGCCTTGTTCCCTGAAGCATCTTCCGTTTCAAGGTAAACAGGAACGCCAACGGTTTCGAAAGGATGTCCTGTGACCCAGTCAGAGTTGTCCATATTCTCTAGTGTACCATTTTTACCATTTCCTGATTTATCAGTAGCAGTAGTTCCAGTACCATCTTCGAAATCAAGATATGACACCAAACCAGTTTCGCTGCCGCTGAGTGCTTTTTTATAATTTGCTTTGATTTCAGAGGCGGATCGAGCTACGCTCCAAAGACGAACTTCATCCATTTTTCCTTCGAAGTAAACCCCAGCTGTACCACTATTATTTCTGGACCCAATAATTACTGGATGAGAATTATATGTATGATTCTGAACGCTTCCTGTATTGAGCACTGTATCAAGAACACCGTTAACATATAAGTAATGCGTTGCCCCATCTCTTACTGCTGCCACATGATACCAAGTGTTCGTTGATAATGTTTGATTCGATAATATTTGAGCAGAAGATGATCCAAGAATAAACTTAAATTGACTACCAAGAATATCGAGCCTACATTGTGGAATAGAGCCCGCCGCATCTTTTGTTATTAACGACTGGGTAGTATTTGCGGACAGCGCTTTTGGATTAACCCATGCTTCCCAAGTAAAGTTGTTTGAACCCACTAATATCGAATTACCAAGATTTACCTGATCGTTAGAACCATCGAAATCAAGGCCAATAGAAGGCGTAAGCACGGTATCTTTAGCATCAGAACAGCTAAATGAGGTATCACTAGCAATTACCGTAAACGTTGAAGAGCAGTTATCCGTAACTCCAGAATAAAGAGAAGCTGCAGTTAAACTTGCCGATCCAGCTGCATTTACGTAAATGGTGGTGTCTCGTATTCCTTGAATTGCTGGCTTAATGGTATCGAGTACATAAACTGTAGCGTTTTTGGTAGTTTTATTTCCACTAGAATCGGTTATAGAAATAGCTACTAGGTTATCTCCCTTGCCTTTTACGTTTGGATTTGAAGTAACCCAATCATCCGCAGCCATGTTATTCAAGGTGCCATTACTAGAATTTACCGAAGCATCTGTTGTAGTAGTGCCTGTTCCTTCATTGAAACTGTAATAAGCAATTAAACCGGATTCACTTCCTGATAAACACACGTCCTTTTGTGCGCCGATTTCAGAAGCGGTCTTTGATTTATTCCAGATTCGAACTTCATCTATTGCGCCATTGAAATAAGAACCTAAAACAGGAGAATTCGACCCTATTCTAAGTGGTGAGGTCGTACTGGTTAAATCACCCGTAAAATTCGCTGTATTGACTAATGAGCCATTCAAATAACCTCTTATTCCTTCTCCATCCTTATAGGTAACTGCTACATGGTTCCATTGATTCGGAACTACCGTTATTTTTAGTGATCTCCATGTTCCTAGCCAGAAATAATGGTAAATATCACCGTGTCCATTCATCCCTTCAAACACAAATCCACCATTATTACCTGCATTTCTTTTTGCTATTAGGTTTTTATTACCTGAGGTAAACGCCGCAGGTTTAACCCAATATTCAATCGTAATTTCATCGGTTGTAGTGTAACTTCCCAAAGCTGTCGTATGGGCAACTTCAACATAATCATTCACTCCATCGAAG
The DNA here is from genome assembly GCA_020435995.1 of Flavobacteriales bacterium. Lineage (GTDB taxonomy): Bacteria > Bacteroidota > Bacteroidia > Flavobacteriales_G > Salibacteraceae > JAGQYO01. The sequence goes on from JAGQYO010000059.1 coordinate 8,790, forward strand.
TCCAAAGCTGTTCCAGCGCATGATTGACCAATGTTGCTGCAATTAAAAGTACCAGCACTATCCAAGGTTGAATCCGCCAATGAGCAATTATCTCCAGCACTTGTAATTAAATCTAAAGCAGTTAATGTGGGAGAATTCCCATTCGCGTCCAAATACACTGTAGTATCACGAAGAGTAAGAGTAGGTGAAATGGTATCGAGTACGGTTACATAAGCAGTATCAGTGGTTACATTTCCTGATGCATCGGTAACCAAAATCGAAACTGCATTACCCACACTTGAAGAACCTTGAACCGCACCACTGATCACCCAATCAGCGTTATTCATACTCGTAAGCGTTCCAGTGTGTCCATTACCTGATTTATCAGTCAAAGAAGTACCCGTCCCTTCATTGAAATCATAATAAGCTATGAGGTTACTTTCACTTCCACTGAGGCAAGTTTGGTAATTCGAACTAATTTCTGAAGCACTTAACTCTTTATTCCAAACTCTAAATTCATCAATATATCCAGTATTATTATAAACTGAAGGAGTCTTTCCAATTAACAGATTGGAATTTCCGCCATAATCTGCTGCAGTTGTTTTGGAACCAACCAAGGTACCATTTTTATACAATTTAAGTGAATTGCTACTCGTGTTATAAGTCACTGAGTAATGACTCCAATTTGTGTCCGTATTTGCTGAAGCCACACTCAAATCATCACCCCAATATCCAAATTGTATTGATCCATCGTTCCGGAAAAATCCATAAAATGCATTATGACTTGTACCAGTAGTTCCAAACGTAAATAAAGCATTATCGCCGCTTACAGTTTTTCGTTTTGCCCAAAATTCAACAGAAAAATTTGTTGAATTGATGTTTACACCTGAAGCCGATACATATTGATTCGTTCCGTCAAATTCTAATGCCGTACCTGCGCAATTTGAAGAATACAAAACATCATTACAACTGAAGGTTGTATCACCTGTTAATGAAACCGTTGGTGTTCCACAGTTATCAGTAACTCCTGAGTACAAACCACTTGCACTCGCCGTAGCAACTCCTGAGGTATTAAGATAAACCGTATCGCTTTTAACGGTTACACTTGGTTTGATGGTATCTAAGATTGTTACTCTTACAGAATCACTAATGCTATTTCCACTTTCATCTGTTGCGGTTACTAAAACTAAATGCGCGTAAGATGTATCCTGTTTTGGAACCCAATTCGCATTGGTAAGGTTTACAATAGTGCCATTGTGACCTTTTCCAGTTAAATCGGTCACGGTAGTTCCGGTGGCTTGATTTAGTCTATAATATGCCTCCAGATTAGTCTGAAGACCGGATAATTGAACATCTTTATACAATTGAATTTGCGTTGCATTTCGCACTCCAGTCCAAATTCTAACTTCGGACATTTCTCCATTAAAATAAAATTGATTATCCCCCCTTTGTCCTAAATACAAATCGTTGGTATTTGAATATCCGGAACCCGTAAAGGAAACTGTACTAGTCCAAACGCCATCTATGTAAATTTTGATCTTGGCTCCATTATAAGTGGCAGCAACATGTGTCCATTTATTAGCGTTGAGCACATTTCCGGTGCCAACTCTTTTCACGCCTACTCCAGATCCTTCCCAAACTTCAATTTTTCCTTGGTTTATCCATAAACTGAATGATCTGTCATTTATTCCTTTTGAAATTAACGCTTCAAATCCTGTTGGAATAGCATTCGGTTTTATCCAACATTCCATAGTCCAATTATTACTCAAGTTTAGGTTTGCATGGTGGGGAATTGACACAAAGCCTGCGTTTGAAAAACTTAAGGAATAAGAAGTAGTTATTATCGTGTCTAAGGGATCGTTGCAATCGAAAACAGTATCACTTACAGATATCGAAAGTCCAGTGCAATTATCGGTTGCTGAAGAATATAGAGAAGCAGCAGTTAAACTTGCATTACCAGTGGCATCTAAATAAAGTATAGTGTCGCCAATACCAGCAAGATTCGGTTTTATTGTATCCAAAACAGTGATGGTGGCAAACTTGGTTGTGCTATTTCCACTTGAATCAGTAACTGTAACTGAAACAATTGAAGAGTCAACGTTGCAATTGAAATAACCCAAGCTATCCAAGGTTGAACTCGCAATTGCACAATTGTCATTAGAGCTAACAATCAAGTCAAGAACCGAAATCGTGTCAGTATTTCCATTGGCACCCACGTATAATGTGTCATCCTTAAGGGTAAGTGAAGGTGAAATGGTATCGAGTACTGTAACATAAGCTGTGTCTGTAGTTGTGTTGTTTCCTTTTGTGGTTGTTAGAATAACCCTTTTGTTGCCGGTTCCTGTACCTGATTTCCTTAGGCCCAAAGATCCTGCCCAACTAGTACCCAGGCCAGTTATCATAAGGGTTTTACCTGTACCATCTGTGTTGATACTTCCCATGCTCGAAGTACCATATTCCATAAAGTAGATTTTCCCATCTTCCTTTCGGTAGCTAAGTGACATAGGATAACTAATAGTACTAATAGCTATAGATGCAGAATTAGATCCTTGTTTTTTCCAAATTTGGTTGGAAGAACCTAATGCCCAATATACAATGTCATTATCCGCATCATAAGTAACTGATCGTACGTCACTTTGACTCGTAGCATAAGTTGTTAAACCTGTTCCATCGGTTTTTATACTTTGAACATTTGCATTGTTTTTATTTCCAAAATACAATTTATCGTTCACCTGATCGAGCCATAGGTCATATACCCGAATTCCAGATGCGACAGTAGTTAACCCTGTCCCATCATAGTTTATTTTCATTATTTTTTGTGTCGATTCGTCACCGTAATACAGCACTCTATTATCTGGGTCGGCAACTAAACCAAATACTGTGCTACCAACGGAGCTTATGCTTACCCTGTTCGCACCATTCAAATCCATTTTGTACAATGGACCACTTGAACTATAATTAAAATAAAATATTTTTCCTTCATCTTCATCTGCAGTAATGCCGTAGACATTTGCCGCCGGATCGAGCACCTGAGTTCCAGTAGGGTTAGTAATTGGAGTGGAGTTAATGTATCTATTCAATCTGGTGTAATAGTAGTTAGTTCCGGATGTCTGTCCCGAACCAACTGAAATAGAAATATCTGAACAATTCACAGTTGTATCACTAGATGAAACAGTTGCATTACCACAAGACCCAGATGTTAATTCATATAAACTATCAATTTCAATAGTTCCATTCCCTGAAGCATTAAGGTAAATAGTATCTACTTTAACAGTAAGTGTTGGGATAATGGTGTCCAAAACACTTACATAAACTGTGTCATAAGAAGTATTTCCTGATTCATCGGTAGCCGTTAAGGTAACCGGGGTTCCTATCAATTGATAACTAACTCCTGCAACCCAACCTGAAGTCGAGTTTATGTTTACAAGGCTACCATGATTCGAATTAGAAGTTTTGTCCCTCAAGACACTTCCGCTTCCATCCTCAAACTGATAATTTGCAACTAAGCCAGTTTCTGACCCACTTAACCTTTTATCTTTATTCGCAAGAATTTCTGCAGCGCTGCGCTCGACATTCCAAACTCGAATGTCATCCAATTCCCCGTTGAACCAATACTGTGTTAGGTTGTAAGGAGCAATACCAATATGCATACTGTTGTTGTCAGTACCCAAATCATTGGCTGAAGCCGTAGATGAACCAGCCAAAACTCCATTGATATAAACCTTATTCTGACCCCCAGTTTTTCGAGTCATGGCCACATGAATCCAAGTATTTGCCGTTAATGAAGCTGTACTCTGTGCAACTTGATTTCCACTTGTAGTATAAAATTCTGCACCCAATTTACCTGATGGAGTAATTCCAAGTCCCCAACCATTTTGAGCTCCCCCATTTTTACACTTTCCTACAATTTTCTGATTTGTGGTTATTGAATTTGTATTTATCCATGCCTCCACAGTAATTTCACTTGTTTGGTTTAGAGAAGCATCGTGTGGTACAAGAATATAACTCGAACTTCCATCAAAAGTAATGGCCCTACTTACTATCGAAAGAGTATCCATGTTTGTGTTGCAATCAAAAGCTGTATCACTTGCAACTACCGATACCAATGAGCTGCAATTATCACTTGCAGAAGAATAAAGTGAGGCAGTTGTTAAACTTGTATTACCCGTGGCATCAAAATATAGGGTAGTATCACCAATGCCTACCAAGGTTGGTTTGATGGTATCTAATACGGTTATAAACGCTATGCGAGTTATGGTATTTCCACTAGAGTCTGAAAGAGAGATACTAATTGAATTAGCTCCTGTGGATTTATAATTAGCTAAACCAAAATTGTAATTACTTGTACTAATACCAGATATAACAACAGAGCTATTTGTACCGTCTAAATCCATTTTGTGTATTTGCCCTGTACTTTGTTCTACCACATAAATTTTAGATTCGCTTTCATCTATTTCAAAACCCAATGGATTTGACAGTCCCGAAGCAACTGTTACAGGACTATTATTACCAACTTTTTTATAAATTTTACCTGAATTTGTTCCTGTATAAACCGACCAATAAAAGGTATTGGTACTCTCAACATAATGAACATCAGGAATTGCTCCCATAGATGTTGTACTAAGGTATGAGTTGTTTTGGCTTGTGCCGTCTGTATTTATTTTACCAATTACACTATTTCCACTCCATGGCACATAATAAATAACCTGATTTTTAAGGTCCAAACCAAAGCCAAATACATTGTAACCTGCTGTTCCAATGGTGGTAAGTCCAGTACCATCGTAATTTATTTTCATGATTCGCTTCGAACCATCATACTCGATAAAATATACAACCTCATTTTCTGGATCTAACTCAATATCAAAAACTTGAGACAAGCCAGAAGTAAGTACAACAGCATTACTTCCATTCTTATCTACTTTGTATAGCACTCCTGACCTGATGTAGAAAACCTTTTTTGCACTTCCATCATATTTATAACAATAAACGCTCGTACCCGGATTAAAGAGTTGGGTAGCAGAAGAAGAAGATGTATGACCTTGTGCAAAAGAGCCATTGTTTAAGATGTAGTATAGCGTGTCCCCCTGGCTTCCATTCGATCCGATGTCTGAACAATCAAAGTAAAATGAACCAACAATTGTGGTGTCCTTAATGGCACAATTGTCTCCAGAACTAACTATTAAATCACTGGCAGAAAGCGTATCAACATTACCATTGGCATCAACATACAAAGTATCATCTCTAAGGGTAAGCGATGGTGATATGGTATCGAGTAGGGTAACATAAGCCGTATCAACGCTTGAGTTCCCTACTTTGTCAGTAGCAGTTACTATTACGGCATGGCCTTTTTTAACTGATTTCAATTGAGGAAGCCCAATTCGAAAAGAATTTCCACTAGCGGTTAAAACTGTAGTGAGACCTGTGCCATCTTTCGAGACCGAACGAATCCTTCTATCATCGTAGTTGCACCAGTAAACTTTTTCATTATCTGGATTAAAAACTACTCCTATTGCTCCACTTTCAGAAGTAAACCAATTACTTACAGAGCCATTTCCAACTTTCCGTTTAATTATTCCGGTGCTATAAAAAGCCATGTAAAAAGTATTATCAACGCTGTTGTATGCCACATCTCTAACATCCGAAACTCCCGTAATAAAGCTGGCATTATGATTAGTTCCATCCGTGTTAATTTTACCAATGGTACCCCCTGAGTTATTGGCATAATAGATTACTCCGCTATTCCTATCTAAAGTCATCCCATATATAGAAGATGCCGTTGTCAATAAAGTCTGGGATCCCCCTGAATAGTCACAACTCCTTAAAATTCCTGTATTATCACCATAATACACCTTCTGATCATCTGGATCAACTTCAATAGAAAAACAAGAATTTAATCCTGTGACTATTGCAACTGCAGTGCCTCCAACTCTATTCTTTTTATACAATACAGACCCATTAGTGTAAAAAATCAGCCCATTTGATTGATCATAGGCAATTCCAATGAATTGTCCAGTTGAATGAATGAATTGTGATGAACTGCTTGAATTCTGCGTGATTCTAAGGTTTGAGCCATCTAAATAAATTAAACTATCGCTTGTAGATGCCCCTGATGTTGAGTAAGTAGCAATAAGCTCATCACAATCAACGGTGGCACCCCCAACAATAGAAACAGAAGGTGTACCGCAGTTGTCGGCAGCAGCAGAAGACAAACTACTTGTTGGTATTGTCGCTATACCTGACGAATTTAGATACAAGGTATCCGGCAAGAGACTGACCGTAGAACCCGTTCCAACCAAGTTCTTAAACATTTTCTCCTGATCACTGTTTGGAAAACTGTTTGCCAAATCAGGCAAAGCCGCACCACAAACCATGGCATACCCTGATCCATAAGCCGCTCCAGCCACAAGCACTTCACCACTATTGGCCGCACGAACCCCATGTACTTCTGTAGATCCTGAAACATTTACTTGTCTGTAATATCCACTTCCGGTAGCCATATTAGTAGGGCTCGACAATCCTGACTTTATCTGATTCGCTAAAGTGGTGTTTTGCCAGTTTATATTGGCATTCGTATTAAAGGTAGAACCATGAGAACCGGATACCATACCCAATGAAAAGACGTTGGTTGCATCCCATTCAGCAAATAAAAATCCACCGTTGCTTACCCACGTTTTTACGTCATTATTAATTGCCCCGTTAACACGAAATACAAATAAATAATCTAAGTTAGAAAGTTGAGAAGCACTTGCCGCACCTGTTTGTGAAAACGCTACTGTATGACCTTGAGCTGTAAATGCAGAGGCTAAACTAGTCCAATAAGAACCATATGAACTCAAGGGTCCAATGATGCCTATTCGCTTTGCTGTATTGGTAGTCAAAGACAAGGTTGGGGCAATAGTATCTACCAAATTCACATAAACCGTATCCTTAGTTTGATTGGAAGCATTGTCCGTAGCGGTTATTGTTACTGGTATACCGTAATAGGTATACACATTTTCACTCCCCCATGCCGTTGAGGCATTCATATTGGTAAGCGTCCCATTGATCGAACCTGCTTTGTCGGTCAACGTTGAACCACTACCGTCTTCAAAATCATAATAAGCTAAAAGTCCAGATTCATTTCCAGTTAGTTTCTTTTTGTAGTTGCTTTCTATTTCAGATTGAGTTCGAGCTACGTTCCAAATCCGCACTTCATCCATTTTACCATTGAGATAGTTTCCATCAGCAGTAGTTCCTGTTCCAACCTCAGCACCTATCAATGTTGAATTGCTCACATAGGTAATGGAATAGTTGGCACCAGCATCATCGGTATCGGCTAACTCTCCGTCGATATAAAGCTTCGTATATCTTCCATCATAAGTACCTACCAAGTGATGCCATCCACTACTTGGAGTTCCTTCATATTCTGTAATAGCGTAAGCCCCGTTTCTCCTTACAATAAACCGAACTTTGTCATTTGAAGCTAGATATAGAGCATAACCAGAACCTTGTGTATTTCCAACAAATGTAGGGTCTGCACCCGTCCAGGAATTCAAATAAACCCAAGCTTCAACTGTAACACTTGTTGTTGGTTTGAGGGTGCCTGAAGTTCCTAAATTCACATAATCGTTGGACCCGTCAAAAGTCAATACGCCTGAACTTACAGACAAACTATCAATTGCATCACTACAAGCAAAGCTGGTGTCAGAGGCTACAATTGAGCTTATCGTTCCACATTCTACAGTCGCACTCGTATAAAGACTTGCAGTTGTTGTTAAGGCTGTACCTGAACTATTAATATAAACCTTAGGGTTTTTGTCTGCATTTATAACAATAGAGTTGGAATTTGAAAACCCTCCACAACTACTAAAGCTAACGCTATCTGATTGAGAAACCCAATTGGAGGTAGTACCTGTAAGGTTGAATGAGTTAAGCGTTCCATTGTGCCCATTGCCTGATACATCATTTAGCGTAGTAACTCCCGTATTGGTAGAATTGGCAACGCCATTCGTAAAATCGAAATATGCCAAAAGGCCAGAAACGTTGGAAGTATCTAGGCTACAATTTTTACTGCTTTTTATTTCATCTTCACACAAAGCTCGATTCCAGAAACGCAGCTCGTCAATAGAGCCATTCAAGGCCTGCTGAACAGAGTTTGAAGTTCTGGCAAACAGAATTACATCAGCTGTGTTATTAACACTAGACCCCACACTAATATCCGTCGCTTCCAATTCCCCATTTACATAAAGCCTAGCTTCAGTTCCGTCAAATACACATGCAACATGATGCCACACAGTGCTTGAAATGGTGGTTGTACTTGAAATATCAATAGATAAGTTTCGTGCGATAAATCGCCATTTGCTCGACCAACTTCCGATCAAATAATCCAGATCACCGTTCCCATAATCTTTTGATATGAGCCACCCCGTATTGGAGGCTTTAGCCCAAAATTCTATGGTAAAAGCATCATCACTTAAATCAAAGTCATTGTGATCCGAAATTCTGACGAAATCAGAGGCATTAGCTTGTAATGCTCCACCCTGTTCTACAGCTTCAACTTTAATAGTGGCCGTGTCCATTTCGTTATTGTTAGATTCGGTAATGGTGTATCTGAAAAAATAACTTGACGCAGATACTGAAGCTCCAGTCTTCAACGAAACTATCCCTGAAGAATTCATATTGAAGTTAGCTGTGTCTCCATCCAACAGCGAATAAGTCAACAACCCTCCGTTAGGATCCAAACCAGTTCCGAAGGCAACGGTATCACCTGCCTGAGCCGAAGTATATATTTGAAACGAAACTGAATCTGGACCTGCAGTCCATTCATTTCCAGTCATACTAACCAACGAACAATTAAGTCCTGTACTGGAGTAGTCTGTTGCCGATGTAGTTCCATCCTCGTGTTCAAAAGGTAGGTACAATTTTAACCGTGAATCAGAAACATTTGGTCTGCGATTATAACTAGTTGCTAATTCAGTTTGCGCCAAGGCAACATTCCACATTTTCACTTCATCAACTGAACCGGGAAAATTGTAACCTCCTAGCCCACCAAAATACCCAACCGCATGGGCAGCAATACTTGAAATATTTGCCGTTGCTGATCCTGATGTACTTTGTAGTACTCCATCAACATACAAAGAACCTGAACTTCCGCTTCTAGTTCCTGCAATATGATGCCATTTTCCATCATTTAAATCTGTAATTCCGGTTATGGTTATCCCTCCAACGCCAAAGGCAGCCTTCCTGACCGAAGTTCCAAGCCAATACCCTTTGCTTCCATCATAAGATCCGAGTACTACATAGTTACTTGCAGCTGAATTTGTAAATTTAATCCAGGCTTCAGCCGTAAAGCTTCCCGTTCCAAATGATATGGCAGCATTATTTGGAATATTTACATAGTCATTTGATCCGTCAAATTTTAAAGCATTTCCCATTCCTGCATAGATTACTTCATTCAAAAGTTGAATTTCAATCCACGCCGTATCTTTTTCCGATCCTGCACTCGCTTCATATTGTAAATAAAGTACTGGTGTTGTTTCAAAATCAAGACTCGCACCTGAGGCCACCGTGACTGCACCAGAAGTAGAGTTAATGTCAAAATCGGAAGTTGCTCCTCCAATCTTGGTAAAAGAAAGTGT
>JAGQYO010000005.1 GCA_020435995.1 Flavobacteriales bacterium
GCGACCCAAGATCTCATACAAAATGAAACCACTTTAAGTTTTGATAGGTTCCCCCCTGGCCTTTACATCATTCGTATAAGGGCCCCAAATGAAGAAACACAAACCTTTAAACTAATCAAACGATGAAACATTTAATTTTTTTAGTTACCATGTGCCTGTCACTAGGAGCATTTTCTCAAAAAACAAATTTTTTTCATTCTGACCAAGCCAATTTTCCTTACAAATATGGAAGTGCAGGAATTGAACAAATGGGAGACAGAATTCATTCAGTTTATCTCGGTGACAGACATTCTAGTTATGCCATGAAATGGGTGAAATATGATTTATCTGGCATCAAAACAAGTGAAATTTATCTAAACTGTCCATATTCCGATTATGGTCTTTTGAGTTTTAAAATTTTACATGATAAAGGCTTAATTTACAACGGATATGGTGTAAATGGAACTGGGCCTGCAAATTTCTTATATAAACTCGATTCGAATGGTTCTGTTGTATGGTCTTTGCGAGACTCTATCCGAATAGAATATGAACTCATTATGGTAAACGACACTACAATTCTGTGCATCCTATCTTCTGAGAAAGCTTATAACAATATTTTGCCTGGGACCTATTTAGCCTTAATAAATTCGAAAACTTCAGAGATTTATACTTTAAAGACAATTGGGGAGATAAAAAAGTGGTTACCTCATTCTGGCTACGTTATTTTCTCTCAATTAAAGTTGATTAATAGTAATATTCTTATTAGCTATAAAGTAGGTACGTTGGATACCTCCTGTGTACTAAAATTAGGTATGAACGGAGATTTTATATCATCCAGCGGGCCTTTGTTTGGGAACTTAAATGGCATGGAGTGGTATGGAGGTAAATATATCTTCAGAAGTGAACAAAGACGGGGAGTTGGTTTAAGAGCAAATATTTTCACATTAGACTATGAATTAAAAAACAAACAAACTCTTTTTTCAAATGATACCGGACTTTTTCATATGGGGGCCAGCAATATTACTTCCAATGCTAACTTTGTCCTGATTCCTATGAGTGAATCTGATTCTTTACGAATTTATAAAAGAGATTATATAAAATGGTACGACCCTAAAAAAGGATTAGTAAGAGAATGTAAGTACTATGATAAAAATGAAAAATTAGGTACTTCAGTATTTCAGGCATTTTCAAATTATGGTTATTTAGCCACAGCAAGTTATATTGAAGAGAATAGCAATTATTTCTCTTACATGCTAAAAACCGACTCCCTCGGCCTCGTCTACAATACAGATATCGTTTGCGAGTGTGAAGACTTTAATACTGGAATAGAATCCAAAGAAAAAAGCGAATTGCATATCACGGTATTCCCTAACCCTGCAAGCGAGCGTGTGGTAGTGCAATTGCCCCATGATCAAAAAGCAGAAATTACTTTGCGTAACACCAATGGCCAGGTAATAGAACAACAACTTACCGTGGTGCAAAGAAACGAGCTTGATGTAAGCACGTTACCAAGAGGGATTTATCTGCTGGAAGTAAAAACAGAAGATTTGGTGGGGATGAGAAAAATTGTGGTTGAGTAAGTTATGAGTTGAGACGCTAGACACTTGCAGCAAAGAGCTATGGCCTAGCGACTAAATCCTAATCACCGACCACTCGCAACTATAACTGGCATCTCACACCCACACATAAAGTACTGATAATTCCTATTTTTGGCCGAAATACAAATACATGCTACTGCGATTTTTTATTCTTTCTCTTTTTATTGGGTTTTATCCTGGTCTATACGCTCAAGGCTTGGATTTTGGAAAACTGAATTCTTATGTAGGGAAGGCAGTAAACGAACATAAAATTACAGGACTTACCATTGGAATAGTTAAAAGTGGAGAGACCATATACCAACATGGATACGGATACTGCACCAATGGCGAGACGAAACGCGTAAATACAACCACAAATTATGGAATTGCATCCTTGAGTAAAGCCTTTACAGCTGCAGCCATGGGCATGCTTGTAGATGAAGGAAAGGTGAATTGGGATGATCATGTTATCACCCACCTCCCCGATTGGAAACTGTATGATGATGAAGTCACCAAAAAAATGACCATCGCCGATTTACTGACCCATCGTTGCGGTTTAAAAACTTTTGATGGGGATCTACTTTGGTACGGCTCCAACTATTCCCGAAAAGAAATCATTACCCGTATAAGACAACTCCCTCTATCTTACGAATATCGAAACGGATTTGGCTACCAAAATATCATGTACATTACCGCAGGCGAAGTAATAGCAAAAGTATCTGGCCAATCGTGGGATAAATTTATTCGAGATCGCATTTTTAAACCACTTGGAATGAATAAAAGCAACACAAGCATTTCGGAATATAAAGAAAACGACAATGTGGCCATGCCTCACCTGAAAGGAGTGCCGCAAAAACTAATTAATTATGACAATAGCGGAGCTACGGCTGCCATCAATAGCAATGTGGTGGATATGAATAAATGGATGATGTTTTTGCTCAATGATGGAACACACGATGGTGTGCGACTCATGAAAAAAGAAACACTTGATATGCTCTGGAGTATGCAAAATCCTTTGCCAGTAAGCACATTTGATAGTACTAACGGCACCACGTACAAGGGTTATGGCATGGGCTGGTTTTTAATGGATTACCAAAACAAAAAAATTGTTCATCACGGAGGTGGGCTTCCTGGATATATCACCAAGGTTTTTTTGGTGCCTGAAGATAGTATTGGTGTTGTAATTCTCACCAATGACATGTCACCTGTGTGCACCGCATTGATGTACAAAATACTCGATATGCTATACGGTGACCCTGACAAAACTGATTGGTCGAAAAAATTCGCGGAATACAGCGCTAAGAGTGATAAAATGGATGAGGCAAAAAAGTTCGCACAAGATACTTCTCGCAAGGTAGACACAAAACCAGGTGCCGAATTAGAGGCCTTTGCGGGTGCTTACAGTGACCCATATTATGGCAATGCCAACATCATCCTTGTCGGCAAAGGAAAAAAGGCCAGACTTGTTCTCAGCCTCGCTCCTGCTAAAGCGCTATTTACAACCAAAAGCATGGAGCACTGGCAAGACAATTCCTTTGTATTTGAATTTAATGACGCTTTTTTACCGAGGGGATTTGCCAACTTTGAGCTAGAAGGTGGTTTGGTTAAGGGTTTCACCATAGATTTAGAAAACCCTGATTTTCATTTTAGCAATTTAAAATTCACGAAAAACTAATTAAGTACTCAATTTATTTAGAAATAAAAAAAGCCGCTAATGCGGCTTTTTTTTTATCAAAATTGAAATATCAATATTCATCTTCATTAAAGAAGAAATCTTCTTTTGAAGGATAGTCTGGCCAAATTTCTTCGATGCTATCATACACCTCATCTTCATCCTCAATTTCTTGAAGGTTCTCAACCACCTCTAAAGGAGCACCACGACGAAGTGCATAATCAATAAGTTCTTCTTTAGTTGCCGGCCAAGGGGCATCCTCCATATATGAAGCTAATTCTAACGTCCAGTACATATCCTAGTTCTTAGGGTCTTTAATTTTTGCAAATGTAATTTTTTTGCAACCAAATGCAAGTCCGTTAACAAATTGCTCTTCAAGCCTTTATATTCTGGCCTTCCAAGGGGTTTCTGTTGCCTTCAATTCTTTGGTCAAATACCTTGACAACACAAACAAATAGTCAGATAATCGATTCAAATACTGAATTAACACCTCGGCTACTTGTTGATCGATTGATAAAGCCACCACAAGTCTTTCGGTGCGCCTGCACACACATCGCGCAAGATGACAATACGAAATCGTGGTATGACCGCCAGGCAGCACAAACGAAGTCATAGGTGCAAGTGCTTCGTCCATACGGTCTATTGCTCTTTCAAGATATTCAATGTCAAGGTTTGATATGGCGGGTAGCTTATCTTGCATTTTACCAAATTCAGTAGCCAAGTGCGAACCAATTGTAAAAAGCCGGTCTTGAATTTCTAATAATTCTAGGGTAGAATTTGCGTTAATTTTCTGATCCCGAATTAACCCAATCCATGAGTTGAGTTCATCCACAGTACCATAAGCATCAATCCGCAAATCCGATTTTTTAACTCGCTTACCGCCAAACAAGGATGTGTCACCCTTGTCTCCCGTTTTGGTGTATACCTTCATTATGGTTTTACAATTTTAGCATAGTGCGTGTCCCCAGAGCGAATTAAGCACTTTAGAAAATAAATCCCAGATTTTTCTAGATGAAATTCAAATCTATTACTATTCATTGACTCGGAGCAAATCAACCTTCCCGAAACGTCCAAAATCTCTACCGATTTCAATTCATGTTCAGGCGATTCTATGGTGAAGTCCCCCGTTATTGTGGGGTTAGGCCACAACTTTAAACCCGTATTTATGATACTCTCAGAAGTGTTGACTGCACCCGCCACATTGAATTCGCTATAGCTTTGGCAACCATTAGAATCTGTTACAATTACCGAATAGACACCCTGATACCTCAGCTTGGTTATGTCTTTGGTTCCCGGATTCTTAAAGTCACTAGAAGCTGGCCCCCTCCAATTGTATTTTAAGGGTGGAGTACCACCTGATGTTGTAAGATAAATAGCACCAGAGCCCGTTGAATCAACTACTTGCCCTGAAAGCAAAATTGGGGTTGTGCCGTTAATTTGTGCGCTGTCTTCAATAAAACAACCGTTATCATCAGCCAATCGAACCTTGTATTCACCGTTTTTTAATCCAGATAAAACCCTCACCGTATCGGTATGTCCATTCCAAGTGTAATGGTATTTCCCAAAACCGCCTTCTGGAATAACCTCAATTCGGCCCAAGCTATCATTAAAACAACCATTAGGTGTAGTAATCAATCTGATCATCAAAGGCTCCTTCGGCCCTTCGATGTTATAGGAAGCAAAAGATTTGCACCCACTTGCCGATGCGTCGGTCACCTCCACAGCATACCGCCCAGCCCGTAGATTGACTCTTGTCGTATCTGTAGCACCATCCCCCCATTTTAGAGCATAGGGCGGCGTTCCACCAAAGGGTGACACAGTTATGGCGCCTTGCCGATCACCGAAGCATTTTTCGTTTGTTTTCTGAATTAAATTGATGGAAAAGGAAGACGCCCCATCAACCGAAACATCTTCGGTGTGTACACAGCCTAGGCTATCCGTAACGGTTAATTGATATACCCCACTTCTTAAGCTTGCTATTACGCTGTCGGTTCTGAATCCTGCATTTGCACCCCACTGAAACCTCAGCGGTCGAGTTCCTCCTGATATACGAGCATAAATCTGCCCATTTTGAAAGGTACAGGCTGGTTTTGAAATAATATTGGAAGATGACATTGGTGGACAATAAGGAAGCGATGTATTGATTTTTACGTAGGGCATATAATCGCCATTTCCCCCACCTCCAGCCACTCGAGATTTAACGAGGCCAGCCGTTACAGGGTTTTCAGAAACGCCTATCAATACATGCTTTTTCCTCGAGGTAACACCTATAAAATACTTCCCTGGCAAAAGGTAGGTTTGCGGGACTCTAAAAGTCATCCACTTTCCCATTCTCTCTTTGGTAACAACGATGTTCTCATTGTATTGAGGAAAGGTATCTTTTATCAAATCCCCACTTACATTTGGAAAAAACTCGCTGAATATTTGAAGGTCAATTTCAGATCCTTCCTCCGTATTTTCATCAATAAATACCGACATGGAATTTATGGTATCCGGTGCGTAAAGCTCTATTTGGTAAGCCAAGGTAAAGACCACTCCTGGCCCAAATGAAAACCCTCTTTTGGCGCTTTCATCTCCTAGTCTGGAATAGGTTGTATCCGTCACCTTGATTCCGAATTGGATGGTGTCGTTACTTGTATTGGCATCCACCGAATCGGATTGAGGAAATACCCTAAACTCATAGGTGCCCAAACCGTCACTTGGCGAATAGCCTTTGTAAATGGTATCTTTAATCGCGTGACCCGCCAATACCAACTGCTTCTTACCTCCGTGAGATTTACTATCAATTCCAGAAACCAAGAGATTAGAATTTGAGTTAGTAGAAGGAGCCTTTCCCATGTTTGCTCTTTTGGTTGAGATGTTCATCGCGAGGCCCGAGGCCTGTCTGGCGGGTACTTGTTTGTAATAATCCTGATAATTTAAACCACCAACCCATACAGAATCAATTGCCAGATCGGAATGGTGTGCTGCTTCGCAAATACTCACATTATCAACGGCTATACCACTTCCCCAAGATCCTCCATCGGAGTAGTGAATCCGCACTTTTGCCGACTTGTTATCTGTGCCCTTTAAACTCACTTGGTATAATTGCCATTGCACGTTGGGTTTCAATTCCAACAGTTTTTGATACCCATTTCCCGTATCGTATTCAACCCAAGCCTTTTCCACTCCACTAAATCGATTGAAATAAGCATCAAAAAGTAAATACATGTTGGATTGGCCTGATAACGAGGTCAGCGGAAAGGTGAGCACGTCAACAGACTTATCGCAGTTGCAATGGTCATCATTTGAATAGGCAAAGCGTGAGTGAGCTGGAACTTTCCAAGCCTGCCCAACATTACTTTGCTGAGATGTGCCTATAAGAAACCCTCCATCGGTACTTTGGGTTGTGCTCGTTATTCCTTTATGGGGAAAAGTGGTGGCCGTTCCTTCAAAATTTTCTTGATAAACAATGTTGACCCCAGCCGCCAAAATCCCATCGATTGAATTGGATTTCGAAGTGCCTACATGGTCAATAATATAGGGCACTACCCGCTGGGCCGAAATACTCAGAGAAATTAAAAACAGAAATAAGCTGGTAATTATTTTCATAGCTAAAAAAAGGGGGAAACGTTAATTTCCCCCAATTATTTTTTTATATCGCTTCTTCGGTAGCGTAATCTTCCATAGGAGGACAAGCACACATCAAGTTACGATCGCCAAAAGCATCATCAATTCTGCTTACTGGAACCCAATACTTGTTGCCCGCAACCCAGTCTAATGGAAAAGCAGCTTTTTCTCTCGAATACGGTTTATCCCAATTGGAACTAATTACAGTAGACGATTTGTGAGGAGCATTTTTGAGTACATTGTTTTCTGGACTAGCCATGCCACTTTCAATCTCTCGAATTTCTTCACGAATAGAAATCAAGGCATCACAAAATCGATCTAATTCCATTTTAGACTCACTTTCTGTAGGCTCAATCATCAAAGTACCTGCAACGGGGAAAGATACCGTAGGTGCGTGAAATCCATAATCAATCAATCGTTTGGCAATATCCACAACTTCGATTTGAGCAGTCCTTTTAAACTCTCTGCAATCGAGGATCATCTCATGCGCTACGCGACCATTTTCTCCATTATACAAAACTGGAAAATGATTTTCCAACCTTGATTTCATGTAATTGGCGTTAAGAATTGCTGTTTGAGTCGATTTTTTCAAACCACTTTGACCCAACATTTTTACGTAAGCATACGAAATCAATAAAATAGAAGCACTGCCGTAAGGAGCTGCAGAAACCGCCGTGGTAGCACTACTTCCACCTACTTTTCGGTTGACGTGCCCTGGTAAAAATGGAACCAAATGCTCCGCAACACCAATAGGCCCAACACCAGGACCTCCACCACCGTGCGGAATAGCAAACGTTTTATGTAAATTCAGGTGGCATACATCCGCGCCAATGGTTGCCGGATTGGTAAGCCCTACTTGCGCATTCATGTTGGCACCGTCCATATACACTTGTCCACCGTTGGCATGAATAATTTTGGTCATTTCAATAATTCCCTCTTCAAATACACCGTGGGTAGAAGGATAAGTAACCATCAAGCATGAAAGCCGATCTTTGTATTGAATTGCTTTTGCCCTAAGGTCTTCAATATCAATATTGCCATTTTCTAGGCTTTTAACAACCACTACTTCCATTCCAGCCATTACAGCCGAAGCTGGGTTAGTGCCGTGAGCCGATGATGGGATTAACGAAATGTTTCGATGACCATTACCCATCGACTCGTGCCATGCTTTAATAGCCAACAACCCTGCATACTCGCCTTGAGCACCAGAATTTGGCTGAAAAGAAATTCCTTTAAATCCAGTAATGGTACAAAGCCATTCAGCTAATCCATCGATAACCTCCATATAACCTTCCGTTTGATCGGTAGGGGCAAACGGATGAATTTGTGAAAACGCTGGATGTGAAACGGGATACATTTCTGTTGCAGCATTCAATTTCATGGTACAAGACCCCAACGAAATCATGCTATGAGTAAGCGAAACATCTTTGTTTTCTAAACGCTTCAAGTACCTCATCATTTCCGTTTCGGAGTGGTAACTATTAAAAGTTGGATGAGTGAGAAAATCTGACGTTCTTTTTAATAAACCTTGAATCGGTGAATTATCTGCTACTGCCTTTACTGCTGATGAAGCCGAAGCTTTGGCAAAAACCGCAAGAATCTGATTGACGTCATCTTCCGTTATTTTTTCATCCAAGGCTATGGTCACTCCCTTGGTGCCATACCAAAAATTCATCTGGTTCTCTTCAGATACTTTTTTGATTTGCTCTGGAGTGCATTTACCTTTTAAATCAATCGTAATGGTATCGAACCATGCTTGATTGACCAAGCCAAATCCCATGGCCTTGAGTCCACCAGCTAGCAAATTGGTGTGCGAGTGAATAGAATTGGCAATTCTCTTTAAACCTTCGGGCCCATGGTATACTGCGTAAAATCCAGCCATGTTTGCTAATAAAGCTTGCGCGGTGCAAATATTTGAAGTTGCCTTATCTCTCTTGATGTGCTGTTCGCGAGTTTGCAGCGCCATTCTATAAGCTTGGTTTCCATCTTTATCTTGAGAAACGCCTATAATCCGCCCTGGTATCACCCTCTTGAATTCTTCTTTGGTAGAAAAGAAACCTGCATGTGGACCACCAAATCCCATTGGCACACCAAATCGCTGTGAATTTCCAACCACACAATCGGCACCCCATTCTCCTGGAGGAGTTAGCAGAATCAAACTCATAATATCAGAAGCAACAACCACCCTCATTCCACATTCTTTGGCCTTAGCCGTCCACTTTGAGTAGTCAATTACAGCTCCGGTAGTGTCAGGGTATTGTAAAATAGCTCCAAAATATCCAGATGAAAAATCAAAGGTTTCTGGGTTTCCAATAACCAATTCAATATCTAAAGGATTTGCCCTTGTTTTTATCACGTCAATTGTCTGAGCAAAGCAATTTTCAGCTACAAAAAACTTGTTGACTCCATCCTTTTCGTCTTGTCTACTTCTGGAGTGGTAGAACATAATCATAGCTTCCGCCGCTGCAGTCCCTTCATCAAGCAAGGAGGCATTTGAAAGCTCCATCCCCGTTAAATCAGTCATAACTGTTTGGAAGTTGATCAATCCCTCTAATCTTCCCTGCGAAATTTCGGCTTGGTAAGGCGTATAGGCCGTATACCATCCTGGGTTTTCAAATACATTTCGTCGAATTACGCTGGGCGTAATCGTTCCGTAATAACCCTGACCAATAAAAGTGCGGTAGACCTTGTTGCGAGATGCAACCTCATCAATGTGATTTAAAAATTCGAATTCAGAAATTCCTTGCGGAATATTCAATTCACCTTTAAGCCTAATTTGAGCTGGAACAGTTTGATCAATAAGCTCTTCAAGCGAAGCCACACCAACGGTTTCAAGCATTTTTTCAACATTGTGAGCCAGTGGACCCACGTGTCGATTTGTAAAATTATCGAATGACATATATCGAGTTTAAGTTTCTAAAAAACGCGAGCAAATATAGCTACAAAGCGGGGTTCAAATTGTTTTGAAATCTCAAATTAAACTTTGGTTACTTTTGCCGGCTAACGGCAGAAAAATTATTCATGACCCGCGACTATCTAGTCCTATTTTTTATTCCCTTTTTTGCACTAAGTTCTTTCGTTTTAAACGCGCAATCGGAGTTTAATTTAATTGGCGGCCAACAAGTAAAAGCCAAGCTACTTTCGGAATCGGAAACACACATTGAATTTGAGATAACCAAAAAAAACGGCAAAACCAAGGTTAAAAAAATGGAGAAAGAACGCCTGTTTTCGGTCGTTTCCGATGGTTTAGAAACCATTTATTACAACCCAGAAACTGGTGTTCATCATTACACCGTAGAGGATATGCGCATGTACGTGTACGGACAACAAGATGCATATCAGTATTATAAAACCACGTGGTCGATGGTGGCAGCTGCAGCGGTTGGAGCTGGAGCAGGCCTTTGGATGGGCACAGAAGGAAGTGCAGTAGTTGTACTTGCACCTGTGGTAGGAACTATAGCGGGAACAGTTGTTCAATCACACGCACCCAAACCGGACATGGCACGAAGTGCAAGTTATTTGAAGGAGCCAGCTTATGTTTTAGGTTTTAAGAAAACCGCCCGTGGTAAAAAAGTGGTCAATTCGATAAAATCGGCCGTCGTAGGTTCGATCGTGGGTGGAGCCATTGGCTTTGGCATTTACAATTCAAAGTGATTTCCTCCAATAGAATTTCGGATTTCTTCATATTCAGCAACTTATACGTTGCCTTACCTGTGAGCGCACTAGCATTAAGTAGCTTTTATTTGATGCATGAGTCGGTTAATTGGGTTCCAATAGCCTTTATTTACCTCGCCACTTTAGCCTTGTATAATATTCATAGGCTGGTTGGTATTCATCAAATTCCACAAAGTGAGCTTGGCACACGCCATACCTGGTCGCTCAAAAACCTGGTTTTTGTGAAAATATTAATTGCCATTGGAATAGTGGGTATGCTGGGGTTAGCCTTTTGGTTGAGTTTGGAGCAAATTATCATTCTAGCAATTCCAGCAGCTATTGCTTCTGGCTATACCCTGCCCATTTATAAATCAGGGTCAAAGATTTGGAGATTTCGCGATATTCCTTTTCTCAAAATTTGGCTTGTGAGTTTTACCGTTAGTTTTATCACAACCTACTTTCCTCTTTCGTCTTCAATGCCTCTGTCATGGCTGAATTCGCCCGAAGTTCATTGGTTATTTATCTCAAGGGTATTTTTCATCTTTGCCATTACAATTCCTTTTGATGTTCGGGATTTGAAATTTGATACACCAGGTAAAATCAACACCGTACCCATGCTTTTTGGGGTTCAAAAATCGAAACAAGTGGCCTTGCTCTGCCTTTTGCTATTTTCGGGAATATCATTTTGGCTTTTCCGGTTTAATACTTCCGCATCATTTGCTCTATTGCTTTCCGCACTTATTGCGGGATGGATAATTAACGCTTGTGAAGAAGATTCAAACGAGTATTACTTTAGTTTTTTTGCCGAAGGCACCATGCTCATTCAGTTTGGATTGGTTTATTTGTCAAGATAAAAGAGACTCGAGTTCATTCTTAATCTAACTTTGAACTTTTACTTTTGAACCTAATTTAAAATCCTCTACTATGCTAAAGCACATGAAACTATCCGTCATTTTTTCATTTGCAATTCTCTTGAACGCCCACAATGGGTTTACACAACTTTCAGGCGTTTATACAATCGATTCTGCAACAACAACTTCTGGAAGGAATTATCAAACATTTTCGGCGGCAATTTCGGCCTTATCTACGAGCGGGGTTTCGGCAGCCGTAACGTTTAACGTACTTAGAGGAACTTATTCTGGCCAGATTACTATTCCTGCTATTACAGGAGCAAGCCCAACTAATTCCGTAACATTTAAAGGCCAAGGAGGGCAAACGGTTATAACAGCATCACCTACAATTTCCAATTTACCTGTAGTGAGTCTAAATGGGGCAAGTCATATTACCCTCGACAGTTTAAAAATCAATATTACTGGATCGCAGGGATGGGGAATACATTTTAGAGGTCATTCCGATTCTAATATTATTCAAAATTGCCATATCGTTATGCCTCATTCATCAAGTTTTATGGGCATTATAGCATCTTCTACGTTGAGTTCTACCGCGATTACACAAAACGAGGCAGAATATGTTTCCATCTTAAATAACAGAATAGAAGGCGGAGATTATGGGGTGTTTATTAAAGGAGTAACTACTACCAAATCGACCTATGGTACTGATATCACGATTAATTACAATACCATAATTGATTACGACTCCAAAGGAATCGATGTTAGTAACAACCACAACGTTGATATAATTGGTAATGTGGTTTCTTCATCCAAAACAGCAAATGGTGGGGCTCTCACTTATTGGGACGCTGGAGACAATGCCAGAATAATTGGAAATAAATTTTATGCATCTTCCAATTCTGCTAATACTCGAGTTGTTGCATTGTCAATGGCCCCTGGAAGTGGTTCTGCGGGTGACAGTGCCCAGCCAATCATCATTGCAAATAATTTTATTCAATACGAAGGAACCAATTCAACAGGACCCACTGGCTTGCTTTTAAAAAATAAGGCATATTTAAAAGTATATAGCAACACCATTAAGATAAAAAATCAAGGGTCGGGGGCTAATTGCATCTGGCTAGATGCCAACAATACTAGAAACTTGGATGGAATTGAAATTCGGAACAACATTATGTACCTCGAAAACAGCGGGTCTGGTCAGTTTATATTCGGTGCAGCAAATGGCGCATCATTCAAGAACATGGTTATCGACCACAACAATTATTACGCGCCTTCGAACTATTTCAGAATACAAATTCCCAACGGAACATCAGGTATTTCAACTTACACATCTTTCACGGCTTATAAAGCTAATACTTCTGGGTATGGAAACGGTGCAATGAATGTTGACCCACTGTTTTTAACCTCCACTAATCTTCATGCAACTAGTGCAACGATGAATGATAGCGGAGTGGTAATTACTGGACTTACCACAGATATTGACGGCGATATTAGAAGCACTTCTACCCCTGATATTGGAGCTGATGAATATACGCCAGGCCAAATTGTATGTCCTGGGCCTATGCAGGTATTTAATGAATGTCCAGGGTTTAGCGTAACCGTAGGTTCTAAAACTTACAACACCACGGGAATATACACCGATACCTTGGTGGGTTCAAGAGGATGCGATTCCATTATAATCACCAATTTATTTATCGGGCAAGTTTCGTATGGTATCGATACAGTGGTTGCTTGCGATTCGCACGTCTGGACCAACGGTATCACGTATACCACTAACAATACAACCGCCACAGACACCTTGGTGAATGCCTCTGGATGCGATTCAATCATCACCTTGAATTTAACCATTTTGAATAGCAGCTCAAGTGTGGATACCCAAACAGTATGCGATACCCTAGTGTGGATAGATGGCAAAACCTATACCTATAGCACCAATTTACCTAAGAAAACTTTCAAAAATTCGGTGGGCTGTGATTCTGTTGTTACGCTCAATTTAACTGTACTTAAAAGCAACTTTGGGGTAGATAGAAAAACCGCATGTGATTCCTTCACTTGGATAGATGGTGTTACCTATACAAATAGCAACAACAGCGCAACGCATACCATAAAAAATGCGGCGGGATGCGATTCATTGGTTTATTTGGATTTGAAAATCAAGAACTCCACAACAGGAACTGACACGAAAGTGGCCTGTGGTTCTTACACTTGGATAGATGGAATTACTTACACTTCAAATAATAATACCGCAAAAGACACTTTGGCTAACAAAGCGGGTTGTGATTCAATAGTCACTTTAAACTTAACGATAACTAACTCCACCACTGGAATTGACACCCAAGTGGCTTGTGATAGCTTTACTTGGATAGATGGAATTACCTACACGACAAGTAACAACACTGCAAAAGACACCCTTATAAATGGCGTTGGTTGCGATTCTGTTGTAACTCTGAATCTTACCATAAATACAGTTGACACTTCTACAATTACCAACGGTATAGTGATTACTTCAAATGCTTCAAATGCTTCTCATCAGTGGATTGATTGTAAAAATGAGAATAAACCCATCGCTGGAGAAAACGGAGTAAGCTTTACCCCTGAAGCAAATGGTGATTATGCTGTAATTGTTACAGAAAATGCATGTGTGGATACCAGTGCGTGTGTAACAATAAGCATTGTTGGTTTAGCTGAAAATTCATCAAAACAAATTATAAAGCTCATTCCGAATCCAAACAACGGTTCGTTCAAAGTAGATTTAGGCGAAACACATTTTCAGTCCTTAGAAGTTGTGAATCTTCAGGGGCAAATCGTATTTCAAAAAGAAATTGAAAATCGAAAAATAGTGGACATCAACATAGGTCAATCCATTTCTTCAAAAGGTGTTTATCTCTTGCGGCTAAATGGCAACGGCGGTTCGGTTACCCATAGGTTTGTAGTTGAATAGAATTCTAGACGATCACCTGCTGCATAATAGCCAAGGCAGCTTCTAAACTTCGACTATTCTGGAGTTTTTTATTAATCCAACGGCATAAATAGGAATATTCACAAAATCTTTGATTGCTGTGTATGGCCTTGGCGAAGCTCTAATAATGACTCGTGGCTTGTATTTATCGGCATAGCTCCTTAGGCTTTTTAGATTTTTACTTTTTCCACTTTTTACTTCTACGGGATAAATTTCATTGTCGATTTGCAGAACAAAATCGACTTCTGCATCACTTTTGGAAGTCCAATAATAGAGGGGTTGAAAACCTGCGGCACTGAGTTCACAAGCAACAAAATTTTCAATAAATGCGCCATTATACTCCTCATAGAGCTTACCTGGAAGTACAATGTTATCTGAAGTTAGTCCCAACATAGCCCCTAACAATCCTGTATCATGCAAATAAACTTTGAACGCCGAATGATTGGTGTAGCCTCCCAAGGGCAATTTTGGAACACTAATGTTGTATGAAGGGTTCATCAAACCGGCCTTTTTGAGCCACTCAATGGCTAATTCAAAAGTAGAAGCCCGTGCATTCTTTCGAACATCACTGTACTTAAATTTCTTGTTTTCCTTCGCCAGTTGATAGGGAATCGAATTCCAAAATTCGGTGGTGTTAATCGCTTGCCTAGCATCAGCATATTTCGAAAAATCGCGTTCGTAAGCCTTTAGAATATCATCCTGAATTTTTCGCGCTTTTGCTATATCGTTATTGTCTATGAATGATTGTAGAACTTCTGGCATTCCACCTAAATAAAGGTATAGCTTGAAATGCCTCGTAAGTCTATCATGAATCACTTCGGGAATATTTATGAGTTTTTCTGGATCAGAAATTTGTGCCTTAAGCATCTCTTCATCAATGGCCACCAAATATTCATCGAAGGTCATGGGATACATGGTCATAAAAGTTACCTTACCTACCGGAAAACTACTTTGTTTTCCAACACTAACCCCAAGCAAAGAACCCGCAGCTATAAGATGGTATTGAGGCGCATCTTCGTAAAAATATTTTAACGCGGTAATCGCTTCTGGAGCAGACTGAATTTCATCAAAGAATATCAGTGTCTTATTCGGATCTATTGTTCTTCCAAAATAAAGATTCAAATTATTGATAATAAACTCTGGGTTCAAATTACCTTGAAAAAATGAACGTAATTCAATGTCCTTTTCAAAGTTCAAGTAGACGTAGTTATCGTATTCGGATTTGCCGAAGTCGTGAACCAAATAGGTTTTGCCAACTTGCCGTGCCCCTTGCAAAAGCAGGGGCTTACGCACTTCACTATTTTTCCATTCAATTAAATTACGTTTTAAATTACGTTTCATCTACCCTGATTCTTATCTACAATAGACCTGTATTTATCTCCCCAAAAGTGCGAATATACTCTATATTATCTCCAATAAAACGTAATTATCACGTATTTTATCTCCAATAAAGTGTTGATTAGACAGGGTCAACACCTACTAAAACTTAAAAAATCGTAGAGGTGAAGGCTGTTACAGCCAATAAATTGCTACACAATCATTGGCTGCATTATAGCCAAGGCATCTTCTAAACTTTCAACTCCTTCAAAAACTACATAGAGGCGTTCCTTGCGTTCCTTCATTTGTGTTTTGGCTGGGTTTTGCTGTACATATTGCAAAATGTATTGAAATTGTGGGGTTTGATAAAACCTGGAATTCACACTCGAAATGAAATAACACAGGAGCTTCTCGTTTTTCAAAACAATCTTTTCAAATCCCAGTTTTTCGGCAAGCCATTGCAACCGAACGCCATTAATTAAGTGAATAGTTTGTTCTGGAATTGGTCCAAATCGATCTATCAAGGATGTCTCAAATTGGTTCAATTGGTTTTCTGTTTTTACATCCGCAAGTTGTTGATACAATACCAATCGCTCCTCGACATTAGTGACATACTTGCTCGGAATTAATATCTCCAAATCAGTCTCTAATTGGCAATCAGTTACAAATTTGGTTCGGTTGGCTTCTTCTTCCTTAAACAAATCTTTGAACTCCGTTTCCTTCAATTCTTGAATGGCTTCGTCTAATATTTTTTGATACGTCTCAAAACCTATATCGGCCATAAAACCGGATTGCTCACCGCCCAATAAATTACCTGCTCCACGTATATCCAAATCGCGCATGGCGATATTAAATCCACTGCCTAAATCCGAAAACTGCTCAATAGCGGTTAATCTTTTTCTAGCTTCGGAGGTGAGCGAACTCATAGGCGGTGCAAGCAAATAGGCGAACGCTTTTCTATTACTTCGCCCAACCCTACCCCTCATTTGATGCAAATCGCTAAGTCCAAAATTGTGTGCGTTATTAATGAGTATGGTATTGGCATTTGAAATATCCAAACCACTTTCGATAATCGTAGTGGCCACCAATACATCAAATTCATGTTCCATAAAGGCCATCATCGATTGCTCCAATTTATGCCCTTCCATTTGTCCATGGGCGATTCCAATGCGCACTTGTGGGCACAAGCGCTGGATGATGCCCGCCACTTCTCTAATGTTCTCTACCCTATTATGAACAAAAAACACTTGTCCGCCACGGCTAACTTCGTAGTACACCGCATCTCGAATGGTTTCTTCATTGAAGGGCTTCAGAATCGTTTCAACTGGCTGCCTGTTGGGAGGTGGTGTATTAATTACACTTAAATCGCGCGCTTTCATTAAAGAAAACTGTAACGTTCTGGGAATCGGTGTAGCCGTGAGCGTTAGCGTATCTACACTTTCCCTGAAAGTTTTGAGTTTGTCTTTTACCCCTACACCAAACTTTTGCTCTTCATCGATGATCATGAGGCCGAGGTTTTTAAACTTCACATCCTTTCCCACAATTCGGTGGGTCCCAATAAGGATGTCGATTTTTCCTTCGGCCAATTTTTGTAGGGTCTCTTTTTGCTCCTTAGTACTTTTAAATCGGTTGATATAATCTACTGTACATGGCAAGTCTTTCAAACGGTCTTTAAAAGTTTTGTAATGCTGGTAAGTCAAAATGGTAGTGGGTGCCAGCACCGCCACTTGTTTGCTGTCGATTACAGCTTTGAAAGCTGCTCGAATGGCTATTTCGGTTTTTCCAAAACCCAC
Organism: Flavobacteriales bacterium; assembly: GCA_020435995.1. GTDB lineage: Bacteria > Bacteroidota > Bacteroidia > Flavobacteriales_G > Salibacteraceae > JAGQYO01. Next base: position 17,412 of record JAGQYO010000005.1, read on the forward strand.
ATCGCCACAAATCAAACGATCCATTGGGTGGGCTTTTTCCATGTCTGCTTTTACATCTGCAGTGGCGGATTCTTGATCGGGTGTGTCTTCATAAATAAATGAACTCTCAAGCTCGTGCTGAAGGTAATTGTCTTTTGAAAAAGCAAAACCCGGAGCCGCTTTTCGTTTGGCGTATAGTTTAATAAGGTCGTAGGCTATTTCCTTGACCTTACTTTTGGTTTTTGCCTTTAAAGTCTTCCAAGCTTGAGTACCAAGTTTGTGAATGGTAGGCGCTCCCTCCTTCCCCGAAAATCGTGCAATGCGATGAAGGGAGTGAATACTCACATAAAGTATGTCTCCGTCTTTATAAATAAGTCGAATGGCCTCCTGCTCCTTACCATTATTTTCTATCTTTTGAAGTCCGTCGAACTGGCCAACACCATAATCGATATGGGTTACATAATCTCCTTTTTGAAGGCTCGTAAGGTCCTTTATGGTGATGTCTTGTTTGGCTTTATTAAATCCTTCTTTAAGTCTAAACCGATGGTAGCGTTCAAAAATCTGATGGTCGGAATAGCAAGCAATTTTTAGGTCATCATCCAAAAATCCCTCATGCATCGATTGAAGAATAGGAGTGAATTCCACATCCGAATCGAGGTCTTCGAATATGGCATGCAAACGCTCCATTTGTTTGGCCGAAGAAGACAAAATAAAGTTGTGAAATCTCGAATCTTTGTTTTGGTGTAGGTTGGCCGCCAATAATTCAAAATTCTTGTTGAAAGTAGGTTGCGGCTTTTGGTTAAACTGCAGTACCAAGCTCGGGTCAGACTCAAATTGCCCTTCATATTCAATAATTTTATGCACACTTAGGCCATCCATAAACTGGGTATCGTTGATATAAAGCTCGGCTGGTGGAAGCTGAATCGACTCTTTGTTGAGTTTTGAAAAGGAATCTTCGGCAATCTCAAAAGCCTTTTTTACCGCGTCCAAACTCTGTTGTTTGTCTTTGAGCCAAACGTGTGCATTCTTGGGTAAAAACTCCAGAAAACTCTCGCGGGTTTCCATTAGTTTCTGGTCTTGAATATTAGGGAGGATATGGATTTTGTTGTAGTTCTTCCTCGACAGTTGCGTAGCCTGATCGAAGGTCCGGATGGAGTCGATTTCGTTGCCGAAAAACTCCACCCTGAATGGATAATCATTAGCAAAAGAGAAAATGTCGACTATACCACCACGAATCGAAAACTGACCGGGACCTGTTACAAAATCGACACGTTCAAAATGGTATTCATAGAGTAGTTCGTTGATAAAATCAATCGTCGTTTCCTCACCTACCTTTAATTCTAGAAGCGATTTGGTCAGCTGCTTTCGTGTAACCACTTTTTCACTCAGGGCCTCGCCATAAGTTACCACCACCATCCACGACGGTTTTTTAACCAGCATGTCAAGCGTTTCAGCCCGCATAAGCACATTGGTGTTGTCAGTGGTTTCTAATTGATAAGGATATTTGAATGGCGATGGAAAAAAGAACACCTTGTCGTCGCCGAGAATTTCTTGTAAATCGTTGTACGCATAAGCCGCATTCTCCTTGTCGTTGAGCACTACCACATGAATGCCGTGTAGCCGCCGAACTGACGAAGCAATAAAAAACTGAGGTGCACTGCCACGTAAACCCTTTAGATGAACCAAGGGGTTGACATAGGACTTGCTGTGTGTTTCAAGGGCTACTACCTGAGGCCAAGCGGCAAAACCTTGTATAAATTCTAATTTAGAAATTGACATTTATCCTGTAAAAACAAGGGCGGCAAATGTAATCAGAAGCCTAAGTTATCTGGAACGTGAATTTGCGGTAAAGCTAAGAAGCTAAATTTTGCCTTTGTTCAAATCCGAAAGGGGGAAAATCATTTCGAAATCATTCCAGCACAAATTTCCAATTTCTAAAGTAAAAGATTTAAATTCTGATTCATCAAGAAACTTTTGGAGATCAGGATGACTGCCGTTTTTCAAAAAAGATAAGAAGTCGACTTTAATTTTATGGCCATCCGAAAACTCGAGCATAACAGACCAATTTCCGACATATTCGGCTGAACGAATTCTCAGTAATTTGCCATAATTTAAAGAAGGTTCCTCTACGATTTTCATTTCAATAAAAATCTTAGGCATTCAGTAGCCCTTCAATCTCATCCACCATATCCTTCGACCCCACAAAATATGGGCAACGTTGGTGCAGTTCAGATGGTTGAATTTCCATAATCCTTCGTTTGCCATCAGTGGCTTTGCCTCCTGCCTGCTCTATCAAAAAGGCCAGCGGATTACATTCGTAAAGTAAGCGCAGCTTGCCATTGGGCGCCGAGGAAGTTCCGGGGTACAAATACACCCCTCCTTTAATCAAATTTCGGTGAAAATCGGCCACAAGTGAACCTATATAGCGCGCGGTCATTTGTTGCTTTTTGCAATTGTCGAGGTAGGTTTGAATACCCTTATGTGATTGGTAATAATTGCCTTCGTTCATGGAATAAATTTTTCCTTTTGCGGCAGTTTTCATACTGGGATGAGATAAACAAAATTCACCTATTGAAGGGTCGAGCGTAAAACCATTAACTCCAGCACCTGTCGTATAAACCAGCATGGAAGAAGAACCATACAATACATATCCGCCCGCCACTTGCTCGGTGCCAGCCTGTAAAAAGTCTTGAAGATTGGCTATAGTTCCTTTCTCAGATTTACGTCGGTAGATAGAGAAAATGGTACCTATTGAAACATTTACATCAATATTAGATGAACCATCGAGCGGATCAATGGCCACCACGTACTTTCCATTGCGCGCCAAATCGTCTTCAAATGCTACAAAGTCGTCGTTTTCTTCAGAGGCAATGCCACATACTTCACCACCGCTTCGAAGCGCTTTTATAAACACTTGATCGGCAAAAACATCGAGCTTTTGTTGCTGCTCACCTTGTATATTCTCAGAACCCGCTGCACCTGTAATGTCCACCAAACCGGCCTTATTAACCTCTCGGTTTACGATTTTCGCTGCAAAACCAATGTCGCGTAGCAACCGTGATAGATCGCCCGTAGCAAACGGGAAATCATCTTGGCGGTCAATAATAAATTCGTCGAGGGTAGTAACTCCGATCATAGTTTTAGATTTGGGGGGCAAATATAAGACTCGACTTCGGGCAGATTATAGAAGTCCCTACTTAGTACAGTAATTTCTTACAGCAGTAAGTCTTTTTCTCGCCAATTTAGAAATTTTGTTCGAGTATTTGTATTGGCTATATCTAGCAGTCCAAGAACTATCTAAGAGTTGATTGTAAGCTGCAGCAATATCTGAAGGAAGATTACGCTCCACCAAAATCCTCATTTCCTTATGTTTTCTGCGAAATTTATTTTCCCCATTACAATATTCATCAAAAGATTCATAGGTAATGCTAGCAGTCACTTTTGATATGGTCATTGGGAAAAGTTTATGACTTACATAGTGAATCGCTGAATAAAACGCTGTAGTGATAACCCAATCATTGAATTGGGTTTGTTCACTTAAATGATCGCAAATTGATTCATTATGTTTGGCGTGGTCAAGGCTTTTGTACTCCATTATAAGACAAGAAATATCCGTCGGCTAAAATTCTCTTCTTGTTTAAAAACTCATTATTCGGAGTAAAAATGATAGTGTAATTAAAGGACTGAGAAATATTCGCTTCTGATTTTAATTTTATTGATTCTTTGTAAATATCTAGAAATTCATCTGAGCAATAGTCATCTTCATCAATTAGATAAATAGACGAAAAATGATAAATATCTTTTATTTTCAGATGAATACTCTCGCACTTAAATCCATTTTGGAAAATAGTGTCTAGCATCTGTTCAGATAGTTGCTTTGCGCGATGAAGGTTACTTTCAAATTTCTCAAAACGCATTTCTCGTTCTTCATCTACTTGTGCCTTTTTTCCATTAAAATAGGCATCAATCAAATCGTCTGCTGAAAAAGTCGAATGCTCTGATGATTTGGTTATTGGAGTTGCCTCCCAATTTATCGCTCCTTGAAATGTTTCAGTTGTATGCATGATTTTCAGTTCTAAAATTCAATGATTTTAGCTCCGCGAATTTAATTAAATTCTAAAGTTTTAAACAACAACATTTTAACTTTACTTTTGCCCCCCAGCAGCGCCAGAGATAGCATCTCCGGTCCGACGCCCCAAAAGGGGCGTTTCTTTTTCATTCCATCTTCACAATATCACCATGGTTAAACGGTTGGTTTTCGTCAATCCATTTTTTGAGTTCATCTATTGCATTTTGATAATCTTGCTTGGTAAATGAAAACGTCTTAAAACCTTTTAGTTCAGTTTGTTTCGGAGAACAGTGATGCCAAAATATTGACCAGTTGACTATTTCATCCCGTTCCTGAACTTCAACCATAATATCATCGCATCCCGGTATAAAACAACTAGCGCAAACCAAAAGCAAGGTTTGATTTTTATAATTCCAGTTGATTTCGAGCCACCAATATCGTTGATTAGTTAACGAAAGGTATAAGCCATTTGGGTGATTTCCTTCAAAGGTGTTGCCTGGGTGATGGCCAAATTCTGCAACATAATCCTCCACAAAAATTCTATTTTCTTCGATTTCTTTTGGGCTGGCATTTTCTAACCAATACGCTTCATAAATAGCCGATAGGTTCCGCCCATCAATCAAAATATCGGTAACAAGTTCCTCAGAGTCTTCATCAGGGTCTGATTGGAAATAACGGGGTACAAACTTTAAACGGTTGAATTCTTTCACTTTCAAAGGTTTTCATTACTTGGTAAGGCTATTAGGATCAATCACGGGTAAAATAAAACCCCTGAGAGCCGTTCCTTGAAAGCGTGTCATCAAAATACCTCGTGATGTAGAATAAGTAATTGAGGCAAGAGCATTGCTCAAAGCTGGAGCAACATTTACCAGATTGCTTTTTTGCTTATCTACTTCTATTAGTTCTCCAAGGTTTTCTATGTTATAGATAAACGCAAAATAGAAATGGCCTACGGCTTCCTCTTGCTTTTTATTACTTTCTGTCCTTATATCAAATTTGATGTCCGTTTTTGCAAGTTTATCTTCTATGTTAAAACCCATTTCGAAATCCGCATTAAAACTATGACCCTTAACAACCTTTTCGTCAAATTCTAAGGGGCTTTCAATTTGGCCTTTAATCAATTTGAAATCCAGAATTTGGATCAGCTCCGGGTTTAAATTCTTATTGTCCATCATTAAGCAACGCTACGAAGTTTGGTACTTCGATTTTTTTTAGCACGAGAAAATTTGGGTTTTCTAACCTTGCTAACATCATTTTTATATACTGTCATCGATAGTGAAGTTTCTACGGATGAAGTGAACACCTTCCGCTTTGGGACATAAATAATCGGGGAACCAAGCACAACTTGAAGTTTCGCTAAGGATCGTAACGTCATATTATGCTCACCCTTTAACCAGCGACTAACTTCAGCTGGTGTTTTTCCCATTTTTTCAGCCACATCCTTTTGAGACAGGCCCTTTTCCTTCATCAATTCGTAAATGCGGATAACCATGTCCCCGTACAAATTGGCGAATACTTCCATTTCTGGAGGTGTGTTTGCCAGTATTCTTGCTGCTACCTTACTTCTCATTTCCTTTTTGTTGTTTAAAGCCAAATTTCGCTTGAGCCATTGTAGGAGCGGATCAATCGCTCAGACTCAAAAATTTCTATTTCTTTTTCTCTTATTGCTGTATCTATCCTTTTAGCGTATTCGCATGCAGAGCGCCATTCTATGTGTAAGCTACTCGTTTGATTTGTTGGGCCATCTTTTATTCCGCCATTAAATAAAATAACCAGATTCTCTCTAAGTTTAATTGCATAAATCCTTAATGGAAATTCGAAGAATTGATAAGTAAAAGAACCTATTCGTTCTTTTCCCTTGTTGGGTAGACCAGTAACCTCATTCTCTTCTCGATTAAAAAGAGCTTCGTGCGCTCCATGTTTTTCTCCAATTGTTTTCAAAATAAAGATCAAGAGCTCCTTAGTTGCATCCGAGTACTCTGTATCATTTTCAAATCTCTCGAAAAATTTGTCTGCTTCGTTAGATTCACCTTCTTGTCTGACTGTATAAAATGTACACTTGGCACACTCATCATCCCATATTTCAAGAGCGAATGTATTCACTTTTATGTTAATTGACAAACATAATTAACTTTTATGCTAATTTTCTAAATCAGTTTGATGTAAAGGGTAAAATGTTTTTACTGTTTGATTTTCTAAGCGCATAACTACTGGAATACCTGAGCTTGTTCGAGTGGTTTGATTTACGAATTCTAAATTTAGATCAATTTCCTGAAAAGCAGAATACGCCTCAAACATCAAATGTGTAGGCGACCAGTTCAACGGAAACATGGTTGAAATTTTAGATGCGGATTTCCCGTTCCTTTCAAAATGAAATTCTCCTTTCCAAACTCCTTTTGAGTCAGCTGGCAATGTTTCGCTCCATTTTACCAGTCCTATTGAATGCCTATTTAATAAATGAAAACCAGAAACCTGCCCGTTAGTCCATTTTCCATGTATCGAATGCTCTAAAAGACCCACAGCGTATTGATTCCATTCTAAATTTAATGGTGTGAAGATTAAATCTTGAAAGTCACATATAAATTTTGGATCAACCATCTTTTGAGCCGCTTTTCTTTCCTTTGGATTGGAAGAATTTTTTAATTCTTGATATTTAAGATCATATTTTTTTAAATGCTTTAATGACTCGTGGGCCTTTGTCTTAAATTGGATTGGATAAGGGCAAGATTCTGGGATTAGGGCAATTCTCCATTCAGAATTAAAGTTCTTATGCGGGTTTAAATTGCTCAATCCCTTTACCAAATAATATCTACCTGTTGGTTTGCTCATTTCACCTCACCCCCTCCTCTACAATCTTAATCTCTTCCGGCGTTAGCCCGTACAGATCATAAACCATTTGGTCTATCTCAGCCTCCAACACACTCGTATCTGTCTCGGGGTTTTCTTTTTTGAGGGATAGGATTTGGTTGACTTTTCCACCTAAAATTGAAGTTTTAATAAATGGGATTTGTTCCAAGTATTGCTTTATAAACCTATAATATCCCCCTCTTATGGTTTGAGTCAAATTGGAATAGAAGTATAAGGTCAGTTTAGAATTTAAAATACCCAAATCAGATTTTGACATGTCTGGAATAACGTAGGCCGTGTTTACGGAATAAAAATTTTGATCCTCATCTAAAAGTGCTTCACATCTCAAAGAAATGTCGGGTAGCATTATCTTGGATTTCTCAAATTCTTGATAATAATCACAGGCTCTAAGCTCCCACCAGAAATTCCCCTTATCATACCTCTTCTTGGCTTTCGATTCAAACTGTTTTAAAAAAGAACATACACTTGGGAATTTTTCACAGAGCTTTTTCCATGCTTCGCTTTCCTTCAAATCACCAAACCAACTCTTAGTCTCTCCTGATTTTATAAGAATTAAATACTTATCACTTTTCGGATTTTGGTAGCGTTTAATATCCCGCCCTGCCAAAAAAGGTTTGATGATATCCGCGCTATTCGGGTCTTCTTTTATTAGATTATTTCTGGTATCGTTGTCAATAACAAATGCTTCGTTCAGCCCTGTGAGCACACCTCGAAATATTTGCCCATCAACATACTCACCCAGCGGAACTCCTTTTGTTCTCAATTTTTTAAGTAAAAGCTGCTGTTTGGCGTCTACTAGGGTCCATCCTTCTTTGGGCAATTCTGCTTGAAGAATAGTCATGTTGTGTTTTTCAATGTAGTCGGCCAAGCCTACATTAAAATTTAAGGTTTCAATAATAGCAGCGTTAAAAGACGCCCCAGCATGGCTATTCGTCATGGATAAAATACATGGGTAGGTTGTGGCCTCTTCAAAAACTGGTAAGTCCCCGAAATCTGAAATGCCATTAATTCTTTTCTGCTGAATAAACTCTCGCAAAGCCTTGCCATATCCAGCCCGCATCCATTTGTTGGGTACAATAAAAATAAACTCACCTTCTTTTTTAAGGCTTTTCAAGCCTAATTCTATGAAATACACAAACAAATCAGCCGTGCCCGCATACGTTTTGTAATTAGCTTGGAGATAGGGCTTTATAGCAGACAATTCCTCTTGACGGATATACGGCGGATTCCCAATCACAACATCAAATCCCACAAAATCGCCTTGGTCGTTGAGTACCTCGGGAAACTCAAAACGCCACTCAAAAGCGTTTTGGTAAATCTTGTTGTTTTTTATTTCTTCTATTTCGGTTTCAAGTTTTTTGGTTTCTGTAGTGAGCTTGTCCACTTTATCCGTCCAGACTTTTTTGGCTTTGGCTTCCATACCAAACATGCTGGTTTGGGTCATGAGCACAGTGAGTTCGCCGCTGAGTTTGTATAGCTTCTTCACCTTAGGGTCGTTTTGGGAAATTTCGCTTCTAAAATTGCTTTTTATGTCGGCAATTAAAGCTTCCATTTCGCGCTTTTGCTCTTTGCTTTCGGCATTGCGGTAAGTGCTCACGGCCAATTTATAACTGGTAATGTTCCACTTGCTTTTTCTTAACGCTTCTTTGAGGTCGGTATCCAACCCAAAGCGGCTAATAAGCGAGTTGCCGCACTTTATGTTTATGTCAATGTTGGGCAGGGTTTCAAGTTCGTTTTCGTTTTTGTAATAGGCGTTTTTGAGGAGTTCGATCCACAACCTTAGTCGGCATATTTTAACGGAGTTGGGGTTTATGTCCACCCCAAACAGGCAGTTTTCTATTATGGTTTCTTTCTCATGAAACAAAGCCTCTTGTACGCGCTGGCTTTCTTTGTTGCGCGGGTTGTATTCTACCCAATCGCCATCTTCGTCGGTTACTACAAGCTCATCGTTTACCACTTCAATTTGGTATTCTTTGAGTCGTTTTCCTTGTTGGTCGGCCAATATTTTTAAGTCGTGTTTTATAGCAATTATCTCATTGAGTGCCGAAACCAAAAAGTGGCCAGAACCCACCGCAGGGTCACATATTCTGAGGCTGTTGATAATGGTATTGGCTTCTTGGCTGTCTTCTATTTTATTGTAGAGTTCGCCGTATTCCTTCAGCTTCCAGCCCTTTGTTTCATTAAACTTTTGCACCACTGCGCGGCGAATGGTTTCGCGGCACATGTACATGGTAATAAAACCCGGTGTAAAGAAAGAGCCGTCTTTGTAGCCGTTTATTTTCTCGAAAATGAGCCCAAGCACCGAGGCGTTAATCAGCGATTTGTTGTCGTCCAACACCACATCGGAGCTTTCGCTTCCAAAATCGTAGGCATCCAAAAAGGCAAACAAATAATGCAGGCCATTCATTTTACCCGTTTGGCGTTTTCCATTTTGGTTTTTGAGTACCGTTCCCGAAAAAAGAGTAAGCTCTCGGTCGTCTTTTAAATTGCTTATAAAAGCAGTTTGATGTTCTATGTCGGTGGTTTCAAACAGCGAACTATTGAGGTAGGGTACTTTAGAAAACTCCCTTTGGGTTTGTTCGCCTCGTTCATCGGCTTTGCGCGCCAACACTTGAAAAAACAAAGAATCGAGGTCGTCGTAGTTTTTTATTTTTTTGGAATTGAGAAAAGCGTATTCCTTGTCGCCTTTGTGGTAGCTCAATAACTGGCCCTCAAGGAGCTTGAGAAACAGAATTCGATTCATCCAAATAATACACAACTCAAGGGCAATGTTGTATAGCCGTTCTTCCCGGGTATCGCCGTATTGCGTAGCTTCGGCCCATCGCGTGGGAATGTCATGAGCATCGAGCCGCACAATGGTATTTTCTATTATCGAACCTTCTTCCCTGTCCTCTTTCTTTTTGCGCCCAATGAGTTTTTTGCCTCCGTCTTTCCATTCTTCGAGGCCCATGATGTGGAGCAACTCTGTGTAGAATTTTTTGTCTAAGCTATTGCTGTCGTTGGCAAATGGAAGTTTGAGCAAATGTTCGGGCGAAAGCACTTTGTACAATTCTATGAGCTTTCGGCCTTCGGCTTTTTCTGTTTCGAGTTTCGATTTGTAGTCGCGCAAATCGAAGTAGGTAAATTCGATAGGTGCTTCCAAATTGGCCAGAAAAGGCTTAGCTATTTCATTGTAGAAAAATTCGGTATGGGTTCCGCTCAATCGCTTTTCTTCAAACGATTTGAAGTCTTTGACCAAGGTTTTGTTTTCGGCAAAAGTTTTTTCAAACCAAGTGGCATCAAACACAAACCACTCATAGGAATTGGTAGCAATCAGATGTTTTACCTCATTGTTGTGGTGGGTGATTCGCTCCCGCAAAAAATAAAGTATCAGTTCATGAAAAGCCTTGGTGTTGGGATTTTCACGCGACATCATTTCAGATTTATTGCTCGGCGATTTGGTTTCGATAATTACCCCCACCGAACTATTTACCTCTTTTCCATTATGAATTACTAGGTCGTTGCGTTCCTTGGTATTGATAAAATGGCTTGGGTGATAGTAGCTGTGTTTCAAAAAGCCAGAAAGCACATTTTTGTTGAATTCCTCAAATTTCGACTTATCTGTATCAGCCAACAATTTAGTCAATTCGGTTTTAAACGTCTCGAAATGTTCCTTAGTAGGACGTTGCTTCAAAAAGGCCTTGTTAATGGCTTTTTTTGGTTTATGGCTTATGATTTCCATTGAGATATTGAGAGCTTTATTTAGAAAAGGAAAAGTAAAAGAAATCCCTTTAGTAGCCTTCAAGATTTCAAATGAAGAAAAACTTTCTTTGCTCCACTAAAAAGAATTGAATGACTTCAGTAACAATTATCAGAAAAGGAGAAAAAAAAGACATCCCCTCTTTACTTACATTAATTCAAGAGCTGGCTACCTACGAAAAGCAGCCTGATGCTGTGGTGGTAACAGAAGAAATTCTCATGAACGACGGTTTTGGCGCAAATAAAATCTTCGAATTTTTTGTGGCAGAATTAGAGGGTAAAGTAGTTGGCATCGCTTTATATTACGCTAAATACTCCACCTGGAAAGGGCGTTGTTTGTTTCTAGAGGACATTATAGTAGAAGAGCAATACAGAAACCGCGGAATTGGTAAAAAACTAATGGATGAAATCGTAAAAACCGCTGAAGCGCAAAAAGTAAAACGCCTCGAATGGCAAGTACTCGACTGGAACGAACCATCAATTGCTTTTTATAAAAAATACAAGACCATATTTGATGGAGAGTGGATTAATTGTAAACTGGAGTGGGAGTGAAGCTTTGGAGATGGGATGTTCTATGTTCTATGTTCGATATTTGATGTTCACAATTTGACACTTGTCTCGACTTTAGACGCGGTTGTACTTTTTACATCGACCATGAATTATCCAGCATCGACCTTGGTAAAATCCAAACCCTAACTTACCAAAGCAATTTTCAAAACCTACTTTTGCACCTTCAAATTAGAAACCTATGAAAGGAATTATTCTCGCCGGTGGATCGGGCACTAGACTTCATCCCTTGACCTTAGCAGTGAGTAAGCAGCTCATGCCTATCTACGATAAGCCCATGATTTATTACCCCCTCTCATTGTTAATGCTTTCGGGAATGCGGGATATTCTCATCATAAGCACTCCTTACGATTTGCCTTTGTTCGAAAAACTTCTGGGGGATGGATCGAGCTTGGGATGCAATTTTAAGTATGCCGTGCAGGACGAACCAAATGGCCTCGCACAAGCATTTGTAATCGGTGAGGATTTTATCGATGGCGACAAGGCATCACTAATTTTGGGTGACAATATTTTCTATGGAACTGGCTTGCCGGCCAAGCTTAGGGAGTGCAATGACCCCGACGGGGGAATTATTTTCGCATACCATGTTTCGGATCCCGAGCGATATGGTGTAGTGGAATTCGACAAAAACAAAGTGGCTATTTCAATAGAAGAAAAACCGACCCACCCAAAAAGCAACTATGCCGTTCCAGGCCTCTATTTTTATGACAATGATGTGGTTGAGATTGCCAAAAATTTAAAACCTTCACCTCGGGGTGAATATGAAATTACTGATGTGAACAAAGTATACCTTCAACAAGGCAAGCTAAAAGTATCAGTATTAGACCGTGGCACAGCATGGCTCGACACGGGCACGATCGATTCTTTGGCAGAGGCAGGTCAATATGTGGGCGTAATTGAAAAAAGACAGGGAATGAAAATCTCTTGCATTGAAGAAATTGCTTGGAGGATGAACTATATCGATACAGAACAACTTGAACGTTTGGCTACCCCACTTGTTAAAAGTGGATATGGAAAATATTTGCTTAACCTCATTAAATGAAATTAGCCGCGGAACAGATGCACGGAATTGATTCCCTGCGTGAAGAATTCTTGAGTGATTTGAAATTGGCGGTAGATTACGGCGAGCCCATTTCGCTTTACGAGCCCATTGAGTATATTTTACAATTGGGTGGCAAACGAATTCGTCCTATCTGCGCACTCGCCGCATGTGAAATGTTTGGCCTGCCTTATGAAAAAGCCATGAACCAAGCATTGGCCATCGAGATATTTCACAACTTCAGCTTGATGCACGACGATATTATGGATAACGCACCTTTGAGAAGAGGGCAGGCAACCGTGCATGAAAAATGGGGCGTAAATACGGCCATCTTAAGTGGCGATGCCATGTTGGTTTTAACTTATCACTATTTGCATAAGATTGTTAATACGGGCTCGTTGAATGCCTTAGCCACTTTCAATGCAGCAGCCATTCAGGTATGCGAAGGACAGCAAATGGATATGGAGTTTGAAGGTAGAGACGAAGTTTCGATGGATGAATACATCACCATGATTCGTAAGAAAACGGCAGTACTTTTAGGCGAATCTCTACGACAAGGAGCTTTGGCCGCTGGTGCTGGGATAGAAGATGCTCATTTGGCTTATGATTTTGGAACCAATTTCGGCATTGCCTTTCAATTGCAAGATGATTTGTTAGACGCTTTTGGAGACCCCAAAAAATTTGGGAAAAAAGTTGGTGGCGACATCATCGAAGGAAAAAAGACCTTTCTTTACCTCAAAGCACTACAAGTCGCGGATTCGCCCTTGCGCGAAGAATTGAAAAAAATCTATCAAGGAGGCGATTTTTCTGAAGCCGAAAAAATCCAAAAAGTACTTGACATATATTCCTCCTTAAATATTAAGGACCTCACCAAAGCCGAAATGAATCGGTATTATATTTCATCTGGAATTGCGCTTAATTCTATCGACCTCCCTGAAGATCGCAAAAGAATTCTGAGAAGCTTAGCTGAACATTCAATGGTGCGAGAACTCTAAAAGAGTAAATCGGAAATCGCATTTTCTACTTTAGGAAATCGAAAAACAAATCCTTCCTCAAGAGATTTTTGAGCGGATATTCGTGAACCGTTTAAAATCATTTCGTTTGCCATTTCAGTTCCTAAAATTAGTCTCAGTACAAATGATGGAATAGGTGGAATTATAAATGGTCGACCCAATTTTTTGGCCAAGGCTTTTGTAAAGGAATAATTAGTAGCCTCTTCCGGAGCGCAACCATTATATATCCCGCTTTTCTTTTCTTCGATTACCCAAACAAATAGCTGTGCGAGGTCATCAATATGGATCCAAGGAAACCATTGTTTGCCCGCGCCCAGAGCAGCTCCTAGGCCCCATTTAACAGGCATAGCCAATTTTGGGAATGCGCCGCCATCTTTAGCCAATACAGTACTTATTCTAATTTTTACAACCCTATTAGAAGCATTAGAAAAAGAATCAGCTGCCGATTCCCAATGTTGGGTTACATCAGCCAAAAAACCGCTGCCCAATTGATCCATTTCTGTAAAAATAGAATTTGATGTTTTGCTTCCATAATAAGCAACACCAGATGCCGAAACAAAGAAATCAAGCTTGATATTTACTTTAAGCAAGTAGGCTTTAAGCAGTTCAGCAGATTCGACTCGCGAATTCAATATATCCTGCTTTCTCTTCTTATTCCATCTGCCTTCGGCAACAGAAGTTCCGGCCAAGTGAACAATTCCTTCTATATTTTTAAAAGCATCCTCCTCAATATAACCCTTTGATAAATCCCATTTAAAGTAGGTGATTTGAGGGTGCCCCGACTTTTTTTCTTGTCTGGTAAGGATATGAATGAGATGACCTGCTCTTAAAAGCTTTTTACAAATAGCCTTTCCGAGTAAACCTGTTCCGCCTGAAATGAGAATAGTGGACAATTGAAATGTGTATTTTCGTTCTAGAACAAAGTAAAGTAGATTAAGGTTGCAGAAAATACAAAAAGATACCCTTCCCGATTTATCTGGTTACCGAAACCGCTTGGATATCATTAACGAGGTGGCGCTACAAATCGAAAAAGACCTGCTTCTTGATGAGCACATAGCGTTAACAGATAACGCCGATAAGGCATATACACATTTAATGTCGGCATTGGTTCCTATTATTTCAAAGCTCTTCAAACAGCCTCCTTATAAAATTAAAAGTTTGCTATACCGAATTGACGTTAACGAAAAAAAGCTCTTCGATGCCTTGCGTGATGAACCCGAAAAAAGCGAAGCTGAGATTGTCAGCCATCTTATTATCGAACGCGAGTTGCGAAAAGTTGTGTTCCGCAAAATGTATAGCCAGACTTCTAACCCATGAAAAAGCTACTTGCATTTTTTATTCTAAGCGCATCACTCTGTGGTGTAGCTCAGCAATTTACCAAGCGTTCGTTTTCGGTAAATGAAGGCTTACCTAGCTCCCAAGTATATGACATAGTGCAAGATACGGTTAGAAACATTTGGATTTCAACAGATGTGGGTGTTTCAAAATATGATGGTTATGTTTTTAAAAATTACACTCAAGCAGACGGGCTAGCAGATAATACCATTGTTAAATTATACCTAGGGAAGGATGGCTCCATTTTGTTTCAAGGATTTTCAAAAAAACTCAGCTTTTACGCTAATGGCGAGCTCCAACCGTTTGAAAAAAATGAAGAATTACTCAACTTATTAAACACAAATAACATTGCTTCGATTCATTACGAATCGATGTCGAATTTTAGAATCGGCCTTTCGGTTTCTTGTAAGGAAAAAACACAATATATTGAATGGAATAAGGGCGTTTTATCGCAGTATAAAACAGAAGTGAGTGGAATCAATGTGGTATCAAGTACTGAGTGGAGTGCCACATATTGTCCAAAAAATCATGTAACGTTAGCCGAAGTTCCTCTAGAAAATAGCATTGAAATTCCCAGCCCTCAATCGGTACTCAAGGCGAATCATTCTACTTTCTTTTTTTCTCAAAACAACATCTATAAATTGGCATCGAAAAAGCTCCAACAAACACAAATTGGCGCGACCATATCAAGGGGAATTTGTATTGATCGACAATCAGATTTATGGGTAGGTACTTTTGGCAAAGGGGTGTTTATCTATCCCAAGAGTGATATTACCATGGCGCCCATTCACATCCTTGATGGTGAAAATATCTCTTGTATTTTCCAAGATGAAGATGGCGGAATGTGGCTAGGCTCGATGTCGAAAGGCTTGTGGCACATCAACAACCCAAGATTGCAATCTTTTGATTTGCTCGCGGGCCAATCTGTTCAGCATTTATCAATGGCAAATGATGCTTTTTTTGCCATCGGGCAAAATGGTATGGTTCAAAAAATAACATTTAACTCGTGGAATAATTTCAATGTTAATACCATGGTTTCAAGCTCTAGCATTGTCGATGTGTTTGAAGAAAAAGGGCAAGCACATGTATTAACAGAAAGCCCAGAAATTGAATCACCAAAAGGCATAAAAACATATCCTGGGCAAGGAATCGCACAATGTCAGGGCGAGCGAGTAAATGAACGATGGATTGGCAAAATCTACAGTTTTAGTAAATATGTGGACCAAATTGAGGTTTTCAACTCCATCGAGCTCAACTTTCAGGAGCGCGTAAATTGTCTGCATTTTACCCAAGGAAACCTATACCTGGGCACCTTAAATGGACTATATGTGTATGATGGTAGCACCATCAACCATTTTGAAAAAACCAAAGACATTCGCATAGAGGATATTACTTCACAAGAAGGCAAAATATTGTTTGCTTCCCGCGGAAGTGGTTTGGGCATATTGCATGGCTCCGAAATTGAATTTATCACTACAGAAAATGAGTTAGCCAGCAACTTTTGTAACCGTATTGAAGTGGTCAACAACAGCGAATATTGGGTAGCTACCATCAAAGGCTTAAGCATTATCAAAAATGGTATGGTGCGACAGATTAATTTAGAAGACGGGCTACCATCCCTAGAAATTAATGACTTTATAGTTACCAAAAACACACTGTTTGCAGCAACCAACGCGGGTATGAGTGTATATCGTTTAGACCAGATTCAAAACTCAAAAGCGAGTCTTTATACCGAAATTACTGAAGTAAAAAGTCAACATTCAATTGTTCTCCCAAAATCGTCACTTGGTTATAATAGCAACCAGATTAAGATAAATTTTATTGCTAGAGATTACCGTATAAATTCGCCTATAGAATACCGATACAGACTGCTTCCAGAAAAAAATTGGTCGGTGACAAAACAACCTTCAGTGACTTATAGTGCTCTCAATGCAGGAGACTACGTATTTGAAGTAATGGCCAAGAATACCAATGGAATGTGGGCCGACAAAAGCACAACTTTTGAGTTTGTTATTGAAAAACCAATTTGGAGCCGCTGGTGGTTTTTATTACTAGTCACATTGTTGATAGGGGCGTTTATCGCGCTTATTGTAAAAAACAGAGAACAGCAGATAAAAGTTAAAAGTGCAGCGGCGAATGAATTGAACGCGCTCAAAATAAAAGCTCTATCGAGCCAAATGAATCCTCATTTTATATTTAACTCACTCAACAGCATTCAGAATTTTTTAATAGACAGCGATCTCCGAAAATCAAACAAGTACTTAACCATGTTTGCTAAGTTAATGCGGCTTGTGCTCAACAATTCTAATGAGACTTTTGTATCCATGAAAGAGGTCATAGATTCATTGGAATTATACATGGAATTAGAACGCTTGCGGTTTAATGAAAAATTTACCTATCAAATTTCCGTTGACCAATCAATTGATTTAGAGCAGACTGAGATTCCATCAATGCTTATGCAGCCCTTCGTTGAAAATTCTATTCTACATGGAATACTTCCCAAGGAAGGCAAGGGGAAAATTGAATTATATGTAGAGAAACTAAATGAAAAATGCTTGAGATGTACCATCACAGATGATGGCGTTGGCAGGGATTTTTACAAAGACAAAAAATCTACAACACATAAATCTCACGGGCTTAAAATTACTGAAGAGCGCTTAGCTGTATTTAAGTCCTATTTTAAAAGTGAGTTTCGTTTTGATATTCATGACCTCAAAACAGAGGATGGTGAATCGAAAGGAACCCAAGTTGAATTGATATTGCCATTCCGTTCAAGGCCTAGTTGACCCCTAACCCGATTGTTTCTAAATTAGTCGTCGAAATCGCTTAAAATAACATCATGAGTACAAGTCAAATTAGTTGTGTAATCATCGACGACGAAGAAAATTCAATCAAAGTTCTATCTCGTTTCCTTCAAGAATATTGTCCGGATGTAAAGATTTTGGGAACGGGAAACAACGTTGATACTGGAATTGAGGCCATTTTAGAACACAACCCACAGCTGGTATTTTTAGATATTGAAATGCCCCTTGGGAGTGGCTTTGATTTATTAGAAAAAATTGGGACCCATAAATTTCACGTTGTTTTTATCACAGCTTATGACCACTACGCCATACAGGCTATAAAAGGTCAAGCCGTCGATTACATCCTAAAACCAGTAGATATTGATGACTTGGTAAGTGCCGTAGAAAAAGTAAAGAAAAAAATAAAGGAGCCTAAAAATGTAAGCGAGGTTCTCAAGAAGCTCGAAATAGATGCGAAGGCCAGGTTGGCCATTCCTACCTTATACGGGCATCGTTTTTTGGAGCCTGAGCATATTGTGCATGTAAAAGCCGACGGGAGTTATTCGGTAATTTATTTGGACAACGAGGGAGACATAATGGTTTCGAAAAACCTTAAGAGCATCGAAAACGCACTGAAGCAAGACTACTTTATCAGGGTTCATCGCTCACATATTGTAAATCTCAATATGGTAAAAGAGTTTCACAAAAACGATGGGGGTTATTTGGTAATGAAATCAGGCGAACGTATCGAAATTGGCGCTTCAAATCGACAACAAATTATAGACACACTCAATGCCCGATTAAATTTTCTTTAACCAAATACTTTAACCGACCCAACTGCTTACCTAATTTTACCCGCAATGAATTCCATTTTGTTGCGGGTATTTTTTTTATTGGTCCTGTGGTTGATTACCCACAACATCCACGCGCAAAGGTTTATATATCAAAATTTTACCACCGAAGATGGACTGCCAAGTTCAGAGTGCTACGATGTAGTTCAAGACAGCCTTGGATATATTTGGATTGCCACGGACAAAGGAGTGGTAAAATACAATGGCCATGATTTTAAAGTATTTGACGTAGAATCAGGGCTTAAGTCAAGCACGGTTTTTAGGCTCTTTGCAAAGAACAATAGGATATGGTTTTTTACTTATAACAAGTACTTGCAGTTTATTGAAAATGATTCCATTCACACGCCAACATATTCGTCTGATTTAAAACAGGCTTTTGACAGTCTCTCGGCAAGTCCAAATTCCTTTTCAGTGAATTCGAATAATGAAATTCTCATCGCGCTTTCTCAGCCCCAACCATCATCTCAACACCTAATATTTAAAGTATCCCAAGTGGGACTTATTCAATTCATATCATCAGACCCGCATTACAAGGAGTTTATTTTATATAAAGAAGCGGGACATAATGTTTGCTTTGGCACATACAAAGGATGCGATTCAACGCTCATTCCTCTTACTAAATTGAGCATAAAAATAAATGGCAGAGTTGATACCTTTTTTGTCCGATATAGAAGGAACTATTCCACATTAGCTGGTCAAGCATTTGCTTCGAGCGATGAAAACCAAATAGAACTAATAAGCACGCAAGATTTAATGTATAGATTTTGGAATAACAAAATTTCAGATTCGTTACCTGTTCCAAATCTTATATCAAATTCAATGTTCAACTTTGATACGAATATTTATGGTTTAGGCATCCAAGGAAAAGGACTAGGGCTAATAACTGTTTCTGATTCAATAATAACAAATTTTGATACATCAAACTTTGAGTTAAACTCTATTTCTGGTGGGATGATTGACTCAGAAAATGGTTGCTGGCTCACTTCTCTTCAAAATGGAATATTTTATATTCCAAACAGAAATATTAAACAGTTCACCCTTAAATGGCTTGATGAGCCGATATTTAAAATCACCAAATCTGAAGGTAAAATATGGGTTTACACTACGAGTGAAAACTTATATGTGATTGACATAAAGCAAAATAACATAGTCGCTCAGTACCGGCCAAAAAATATGAGTCTATTAAATTTCTATCAAAACACTTATGAAGGGCAGCATGAGTTAAAAAAAAGACTTCAAGAAAATAAATTTACATTAAGGCATGTTACTTCTAAGGGGAGTCAAATGGTAGGTGATTCCACATGGTTTGTCCGAAATCAAGAATTTGGGGTGTATTATAAAGATGAAATCATTTTTAGTAGTATAAACCATCTTCAAACTTCCAAGAAATACACATTCCTCTATAAAACGTCCAACAACCTCTATATTGGTACGTTAGAAGGAATCTTAAAATACGACCTTGATGAAATGTCATTCGATAAGAGTTTTATTCGACTCAACAATTACAGAATAAATGAAATTGAAACATTTGAAAAGAATTTCCTTATAGCAACAGGCGGGGGTGGATTGGTATTGATGGATGAACATTTTAATACTATCAAAATTTTTAGTGAAAAAGATGGTCTGTCAAGTAATAATATTGCGAGCATCCACAAGGAGTCTGAGGAAGTGTTTTGGTTGGGCACCAATAAAGGATTGACAAGAGTTTTTCTGCCTCTTCAAAATTGGGAGAATAACTTTGAAATTCAAAAAATCAATAAAACAAATGGTCTATTATCAGATGAGGTTTCAGATGTTAATGTAGCCAATAATATAATTTACGTAGGTACAAAGAAGGGTCTGTGCTTTTTTAATTACCTAGACATGAAACTTAATGAACAGGAGCCTTCAATACAAATAGAATCGATAGTAGTAAACCGACAATTTAAAAAGTCCAATTCTAATCTAAGATTATCGCACCTCCAAAATGAAATTCAAATAGAACTCGCTGGCCTCACTTTTAAAGACCCCAAAAACAGAGTTTATAAATACCGCCTCACTACCGATTCGGATACTTCCAATTGGATTACAATTAATCATGAGCTCATCCAGTTTTCTGAGTTAGCCCCTGGGGCCTACTATTTCGAAGCCAAAGCCGTTAATAACGATGGGGTATGGTCTAAAACCCCTGCCACCCTTTCGTTTACAATATCACCGCCTTGGTGGAATTGGTGGCTTCCCATTACCATTTTTTACCTCCTACTTGGCCTCCTCATTTACATCACTGCGCGATGGCGATTAAGTCAAATCAAAAAAAGAAATGATTTGGAAATCCGCACACGTGAATTAAAGCAAATGGCTCTTACGGCTCAGCTCAATCCTCATTTCATTTTCAATGCTATGGGGAGTATCCAGAGCCTCATACTTAAAAATAAACTTATTGAAGCGGAGGATTATCTTACTGGACTAGCCAAGCTAATGAGAACAGTATTAAATAAAACCAACGAACCATTTTCATCCATTGCATCTGAAATTCAAATTGTAACTGACTATGTAAAACTCGAAAATCTGAGGTTTTCTGACAGCATAGATTGTCAGTTTACATTGGATAAAAACATAGATCAAGATCGTTTTAAAATTCCAGCCATGCTCATGCAAACCCTCGTAGAAAATGCCATCATTCATGGCATTCTACCAGCAAAAAAGAAGGGAGCTATTTTCATTCGAATCATTTTAGATTCGACAACAGAGGGTACACTGCTTATCGAAATTGAAGATAACGGTGTTGGTATCAATTATTCTAAAAAGGCCAGTAAAAAACAAATTTTTAAACACAAATCAGCTGGAATGGATATAGTTCGACAACGTTTAACCACATATTCAGAGTTATATGACAACCAGTTTTTTATAGAATTTATCGACCTTAGCGAACTAAACAAGGAACAAAGTGGTACGATAGTAAAAATGAAACTCCCTTATTACGATGAGTAAAATATCTGCAGTAATTATTGATGACGAAATCAATGCAATCGACGTAGTGAAAGCCAAACTAGAACGCTATTTTCCTCATGTTGAAATTAAAGGAACTTGTAATCAATCAGAATTAGCCATATCATTAATCGCAACTGTGCAGCCAGATTTAGTTTTTATCGATATAGAAATGCCCACCCTAAGTGGCTTCGATGTGATCAAAAGTTTTGTGAAAAGAACCTTTGAGGTTGTATTTATCACTGCCTATGACAAATACGCGATTAACGCGTTTAAAGAGAATGCCCTTGGTTATATCCTCAAACCTATCGACCGTTTGGATTTTATTAAAACCGTTTCAATGGCTTTGGTGAGAATAAACGAAAAGCGCTTTTCTGATATCCCAAATTTTGAAAATGATACAAGTAGTGAAGCAAAAAAACTTGCTGTACTCCATAAGGGTGAGTATTTTTTTCTGGGTTGTCACAAGGTGCTCTATTTTAAGGCAAATGGAAGCTATACACACATTTACACCGAAAAGGACAAATTCCTGATATCCAAAAATTTAAAAACTCTTGAGGCCTTGATTTCAAATTGGAATTTTATTAAAATAAATCGTTCATATCTGATAAATCCATCGTTTGTTCAGGGGATAAGTAAAAAATCCGGAGGAGAGGTAATCATGTCTGATGGAACAAACTTGGTGGTAAGCCAAAATATCAAAGAAAGCGTTTTTGATCAACTTTCGAAAGACATTATTTTCACCTAATAGATACGTTCGTAAAGATTTTACTGCGTTTCGTAAAGGTTTTTAGCCTGTTCGTACATTTTTTAAAAAAAATACAATTCAAGGAATTACCCTTGTAGTACTTTTAACAGTCGCAGGTTATAGGGCCCGGTCAGCCTAAACCTTCCTTTTTTCCTTAAAAAATTTTAATAATAAATCAGAGCATTCGCTCTGCTTTTGACCAAAAGACACCTTGGTTTTTGGATGTAGCAATGGCTCGGTAATACTCCGATAACCTCGTTTGGCATCTTCGGCACCAAACACCAACCTGCCCAAATGAGCATGATTTAGAGCGCCAGCACACATTACACAGGGCTCAAGTGTGACGTACAAAGTACATTCATTTAAATATTTCCCTCCCAAATAGTCCGCGGCTGAAGTTATCGCTTGCATTTCTGCATGTGCCGTTACATCATTGAGTCTTTCTGTATAATTATGAGCACGTGCAATCACAGTTCCATTTGCCACCACTATTGCCCCTACCGGCACCTCATCCGCTTCATAAGCCTTTAAAGCTTCTTCATACGCCAATTTCATGAAGTGCTCATCTTGTTTAGAATCCCGTTCTACCATAGGTTTCAAAGATATTCTTTCAAACAAATAATTGGCCTTAATGCCCTAAATTCGCGAGCCTAAATTCAAAATGAATGTATAGAACAAAAACGTGTGGTGAACTCCGAATAGAAAATGCTGGTGAGCAAGTAACATTGGCCGGATGGGTCCAAAAAAACCGGGATTTAGGGGGCATGACCTTCATCGATTTAAGAGATCGATTTGGACTTACCCAGCTCGCGTTTAATATGGAAGACCATTCTGATTTATGTCTTCAAGCTCGTGAGTTAGGTCGCGAATTTGTGGTTCAGGCTGAAGGTAAAGTGGTTGAAAGGCAGAGCAAAAATAAAAATATACCTACGGGCGAAATTGAAATTGAAGTTTCTAAAATTCAAATTCTTAACGCAGCAGACACACCCCCATTTATAATTGAAGACCAAACAGATGGAGGAGAAGAAATTCGCATGAAATATCGCTATCTTGATTTGCGAAGGAACCCACTCAAAAATAATATCCTCCTGCGCCATAAGTTGGCAATTGAAATTAGAAACTACCTCAACAATCAATTATTTATAGAGGTGGAAACACCTGTGCTTATAAAGTCGACTCCAGAGGGTGCTAGAGATTTCGTTGTTCCATCGCGAATGCACCAAGGTGAATTCTATGCCCTACCTCAATCCCCTCAAACTTTTAAGCAACTCCTAATGGTTAGTGGTTTTGATAGGTATTTTCAAATAGTGCGATGTTTTCGCGATGAGGATTTACGCGCTGATCGGCAACCCGAATTCACTCAAATCGACTGCGAAATGTCCTTTGTAGACAGGGATGATGTGCTTCTGACATTTGAAAATATGGTTCGCCATTTGTTCAAAAATGTGAAGGGCATCCAACTTCCAACATTTCCTCGGATGACCTACGCCAATGCAATGAAAAATTATGGCAACGACAAACCAGACATTCGGTTTGAAATGACATTTAAATACCTCAATCATTCATGTAAAGGAAGGGGCTTCGGAATATTTGACCAAGCGGAGAGTGTGATAGGTATTTCAGTTCCGGAATGCTCAGAATATTCGAGAAAACAACTTGACGAAATTATTGATTGGGTAAAACGACCTCAAATTGGCGCAAAAGGCTTGGTCTATATTAAATGTAATACTGATGGTACATTTAAATCTTCAGTAGATAAATTTTATACACAGGTAGACTTGGGTAAAATCGCCGAACAAGCAGAAGCCAAGGCAGGAGACCTCATTTTTATAATGTCTGGAAACACGTCCAGTACCCAAAAACAAATGAGCGAACTGCGTCTTCGAATGGGCCGGGAAACGGGTCTAGCCAAATCTGGTACTTACGCTCCACTGTGGGTTGTTGACTTCCCTCTTTTGGAGTGGGATGAAACTACCAATAGGTATCACGCTATGCATCACCCCTTCACTTCTCCGAATGTTCAAGGTGAAAATTGGTATAAAGACCCGAAATCTATCTTGGCCAATGCCTATGATATGGTGATCAATGGAGTTGAATTAGGTGGAGGTTCCATTCGTATCCATGACAAAAAAGTGCAAGCCAAAATGTTTGAACTGCTAGGTTTTTCTGACGAAGAAGCTAAAAAACAATTTGGATTTTTAATGAATGCCTTTGAATATGGCGCCCCTCCTCATGGTGGAATCGCCTTTGGGTTCGATAGGTTATGCGCTATGTTTGGCGGTACAGACTCCATAAGAGATTATATAGCTTTCCCAAAAAACAACGCAGGGCGCGACATGATGATTGAAGCCCCAGATACCATTTCTGGTGAGCAGTTGGTAGAATTGGGTCTGGAAATTAAAAAGCAATAAGGTCGACCTATACTGGAAGAATTTCTATCTTTAAAGCATCGCACAGTATCACTTGGAAAAGGCAATTAAAGTACTTATAGTAGACGATCATCAGATTATGCTCGATGGCTTAGTTGCTATCCTGCAAAGCATCCCAAAGGTTGAAATTCTCGGAACTGCAAACAATGGTTTGCTTGCAGTAACTCAAGTGGAAAATGGACTCTCTCCCGATATCATCATTATGGATATTGATATGCCTGTAATGAACGGCTTGGATGCCACAAAAAAAATAAAGGAGATTAATCCAAGAATAAAAATTATAACCCTTTCGATGCACCATGAAAAAGGCGTGATCCAAAGCGCCATTGACTCAGGATCTGATGGGTATATGCTCAAAAACTCAAATCGAGAGGAACTACAAGATGGTTTGGAAACCATATTCTCGGGAAAAAAATTCTTTTCTACTGATGTAACCTTTGCGCTACTTTCGAATAGCGAAAATATTTCGGTTGACAAGTTGAGTTCGGAACTCAACGACCTAACAGAAAGAGAGCTCGATGTTCTTAAAAATATTTGTGAGGGTTTGTCCAATAAGGAAATCGCAGACAAACTCTTCATAAGCCATCGCACTGTAGATTCACACCGTACTAATTTGATGCGAAAACTAGACGTGCATAATGTGGCCGGCCTCATTAAAAAAGCCATCAAGAGTGGGTTGTTATCAGATTAGGGGATTTACCTTAGAAGAAATCAGATATACCACTGTTGATAAATAGGAACTCATGCTTTTAATTTGCTATTCTTAAATAAAATACATTGGTCTTACTAATTCAAAATTTATAAAAATGATTAAAAGATTATTTACAATAGCGGCGGCTGGATTACTATCGTTTGGTCTTGTAGCACAAGACAACCCTGCATTTAAAAATGGATTTACCCTGAAATTTGGGCTAGTTCCTGGTGGTAAAAACTTTGGAGATTTGTCAGAATTAAATAGTTTGAATACTCAGGACTACACTACTGCTTATGCAAAGCTTTTGCAGGATGTGGCTGCTGGCAATCCGATTACTTCTGTGCCTTTGGAGCCTACCTTGTTGGTAAATCAAGAAGCTAGTTTCGGCTATGGCTTTGAATTAGGTACTATGTTCTTTCTAAATTCCGTCGATTTTCATGACCAAATTAGACTAGGTATAGATGTTACTTGGTTCGAGATGTATTATTCTTCGATGACGTATGATACTTACAAACCTGGAGGATATGGCAGGACTGGAGTTACCAAGTATGGAGAACCTCTAAAAGCTCACAGTATCAGGCCAGGAGCTAAAGTGGGAGTTTCCGTTTCATATAGCCCTGTGGAAAAACTTGCCATCGATTTAAGCTTTAGGGTTAACCCAATGCTTAACGTTATGGCCATAATTCCTGGGACTGTTTATGAAGAGAGTTTCCCTACCACAAATTGGCAAAATGGATCGCCTGCTACTGGAACTTTCAAAGAGGATGTTGGTGCTGCTCAAGTAGGATTTGGAATGAGATTCGTTCCTGGTTTATATGTTCGATATGCTCCGTTTTTTGTTGGAATTGATATGCCAATGGGCAGTCCAAAATACAATGGTGGATTGGCTACTGCGGTTACTTTAGAGGATCCATCTAGCCCACTAAGTATTTCAATAGAACCGAGTGCCGAAATTCATAAATACAAGTCAAAAACAAATGAGTTTAGAATTCTTTTAGGATTCAAATTCTAGAATTAGATAAACAATGAATAAAAAAAGGCGACCCTAGGGTCGCCTTTTTTTGTTTAAATGAAATTAGGATTTTACACCGTCATAATATCTTTTTCCTTTTCCTCAATGAGTTTTTCAACTTTAGCATTGTAGCTATTGGTCAAGGTTTGAATTTCATCCTCAGCGCTTTTTGCAATATCTTCTGCTAGCCCATCATTTTTTAGCTTCTTGATCTCATCATTTCCATCCTTACGCGCATTTCTAATGGAAACCTTGGCATGCTCACCTTCACTTTTAGACTGTTTTACTAAATCTCTTCGGCGCTCTTCTGTTAATGCTGGAATGTTTATCATGATGATTTCGCCATTGTTCATAGGAGTAAATCCCAAATTAGCATTGATAATTGCCTTTTCGATGGGATCCAACATGCCTCGTTCCCAAGGCTGAACAGTAATCATTCTTGCATCAGGAGTATTAACGTTAGACACCTGCTGAATTGGCGTACTTGTACCGTAGTAGTCTACTCTTACACCATCAAGCATTCCAGGAGTGGCCTTACCTGCACGTATTTTTAGCAGTTCTTTTTTTAAATGGCTAATCGCTTCATTCATGGCGTCCTTTGTAATGTCGAACACCATTTCTAACTCATCTTCCATAATTGTATCGTCTTATACTTTTACCAATGTTCCAATTTCTTCACCCAAAATTACTTTAGTTAGGTTTCCCGGCTTGTTCATATCAAAAACTATGATGGGCAAATTGTTTTCCTGACAAAGGGTAAAAGCTGTCATGTCCATCACATTCAAGCCTTTTGAAATCACATCGGCAAACGACAAAGTATCGTATTTTATGGCTGAATTGTCCTTTTCGGGATCTGCTGTATATATTCCATCCACCCTTGTACCCTTTAAAATGATGTCAGCATCAATTTCGATGGCTCTCAGCGATGCTGCTGTGTCGGTTGTAAAATATGGATTTCCAGTGCCAGCGCCAAAAATAACAACGCGTCCTTTTTCCAAGTGCCGAACGGCTCTTCTCCTAATAAATGGCTCTGCTATTTGCTCCATTTTTATAGCCGACATTAACCTTGAGTACAAGCCTACTCCCTCTAATGCTGATTGCAAGGCCATGGAATTAATCATCGTAGACAACATTCCCATATAATCACCTTGTACCCGATCAATCGTATTGTTATCCGATTGAACCCCTCTAAAAATATTTCCTCCACCGATAACTATGGCCATTTCTAACCCTTGATCGACAATCGATTTTATTTCCTTGGCGTATATGTGCAGCCTGCTGTGATCGATTCCAAAGTCTTTTTCACCCATCAGGGCCTCACCGCTTAATTTTAATAAAACTCTTTTGTATTTCATGATTTACTTTGAGGTGTGAAAATTAGGACAAAAAAAAGAGAGAATGAATCATTCTCTCTTTAGTGTTTTAAGCCAGTATTAGCTCAACGAAATCAGCTTAAAGCTAGATACCTTAAGGTCCTTATCAACCTCCTTCAGATACTGCTCAACAGATTTCTTGTTGTCTTTAATGAATTCTTGCTTCATTAAAGTTTTTTCTTTGAAAAACTTGTTCAATCGTCCATAAGCAATTTTCTCAGCCATTTCCGCAGGTTTACCTTCTTGGATGGCTAAATCTTTGCCTATTTCTAACTCCTTTTGTTTCATTTCTTCTGACACGCCAGATTCATCAATCGAAACAGGAGCCATAGCGGCAATTTGCATCGCTAATTCTCGAGCTACTTCTGCATTTACAACGTTCATACCTACGAGAGCTGCAGTTCTATTTCCAGGGTGATTATAAGCAACCACACAAGCATCTTTAATCACGCCGTATTCAGAAACTTCTAGCTTTTCTCCAATCTTTCCCATTTGATCTTGGATAGCATCAGCTACAGTACGATCACCTAAAGGAAGTGTGTTTAATTCTTGAACTGTTGAAGGAAGCTTAGAAAGTGCAACATCAGCAATGCTGTTTACAAAATCAACGAACAAATCATTTTTTGCAACAAAGTCAGTTTCACAGTTTAAAACTAAATTGATTCCTGACTTACCATCAGCGCTAGTTTTAGCGATAACGTAACCTTCCGAAGCCTCATTATCTCCACGCTTTGCAGCGATCTTTTGCCCTTTTTTTCTTAATATTTCAATTGCCTTATCGAAATCTCCATCAGATTCCACTAATGCATTTTTGCAGTCCATCAAACCCAAACCGGTTTGTTTTCTTAGGTTATTTACTTCCGCTGCAGTTATAGCCATTTTCAGAATTATCTTAAATAATTAATAATCTTAATTTTCTACTTCCTCTTCCTTAGAGTCTACTTCAACTTCTTCAGCCCCTTTGGTGTCTTTTACTTTAGACCTTTCATTAAGACCTTCCGCAATAGCACCTGTTACAATTTCCATAATTTTAGAAATTGATTTTGTAGCATCATCGTTTGCAGGAATTGGATAATCAATCAATTTTGGATTTGAGTTGGTATCAACAATTGCAAATGTTGGGATATTTAAACGCCTTGCTTCTTTTACAGCAATATGTTCTTTCTTAATATCTACAATAAACAAAGCCGCTGGTAATCGGTTCAATTCAGATATTGAACCTAAGTTCTTTTCCAGTTTGTCTCTTGTTCTTTGTAAATGAAGTCTTTCCTTTTTGTTAACTCCAGTTGCTTCAGGATCGTTAAGAACCTTATCGATTTGGACCATTTTTCGAATCGCCTTGCGAATTGTAACAAAGTTAGTAAGCATACCACCTGTCCATCGTTCTGTAACGAAGGGCATGTCCACCTTTGCAGCACTCCCTGAAACGGCTTCTCTTGCTTGCTTTTTTGTAGCAACAAAAAGAACTTTCTTTCCGGCAGCTGAAATTTGTTTCAATGCATTACAAGCTTCTTCAAGCTTGGCAACAGTTTTATGAAGATCAATAACGTGAATACCGTTTTTCTCCATAAAGATGTAAGGAGCCATACTTGGATCCCACTTTCTTTTTAAGTGACCAAAATGAACCCCTGCTTCAAGAAGTTCTTTATAATTGGTTCTCGCCATAATAAATATGTTTTAGATAAATCCTGGAATCTGCCAGGTCAGGTAAAAGTTCACATTCCAGCGACTCCACCAATAACGGAGCATTCCGATTAAAGCATCGGAATTGGATCCTGAACGAAAAATATTAACGTTTACTAAATTGAAATTTCTTTCTGGCCTTCTTCTGACCTGGCTTCTTACGTTCCACCATTCTCGGGTCACGAGTCATAAGCCCTTCAGCACGAAGTCCAGCTTTTTGCTCTGCATCAAGCTCAACTATTGCCCTAGCCACAGCCAAAGAAATTGCTGCTGCTTGGCCGCTTAGTCCGCCACCAGTAGCATTGATTTTCACATCGTACTTTCCAGTGAGTTCAGCTACTTCAAACGGTTTGTTAATTACCTTCAACAAAACATCGGAGTTGAAATACTCTTTTGCTTCTCTATTGTTAATGGTAAAAACACCCTTACCTTCAGACATATATGCCCTGGCAATAGCCGTTTTTCTTCTTCCTACGGTATTTACAACAGCCATATTATTTTATAGAATTTATATCAAACTTCTCAGGTTTCTGAGCATCAAAACCATGCTCGGTACCCACTACTACTTTTAAGTTGCGAAACAACTCACTTCCCAATTTATTCTTAGGCAGCATTCCTTTTACAGCCTTCTCAATCACTCTCTCGGGGTGCTCTGCAAGCATGTTCTTAACAGACGTCGACCTTTGTCCACCAGGATAACCAGTGTGTCGAATGTATTCCTTAGAATCCATTTTATTACCCGACAAAGTGATCTTTTCAGAATTAAGTACAATGACATTGTCACCACAATCAGCATGTGGAGTGAAGTTTGGCTTATGCTTGCCCCTCAACAAAAATGCAATACGAGAAGAAACTCGTCCTAATCCCTGACCTTCTGCGTCAACTACGAGCCATTTTTTGCCCGAATTCTCCTTGGTTGCTGAAACCGTTTTATAACTAAGTGTATCCAATGTAATGATCTTATATGTACCAATAAAAAAACACCCCCTAAAATTGGGGGTGCAAATGTAGAATTAATTTTTATTTCAAACAAAGTATTTCCTTCGCTAAAATTAACGAGTATTAATCCTTCCGTTTTCTTGAATATCTGGTTTTATCCTTTTAGTTAACAATTACTTACAAGTTTTATCAAGAATGGCCGTTACTTCAATATCAACATCGGGCCATAGCTTTGATGTTCCATCTGGGCCAGTATGCAAATCTTTACAAACTGAGTTAAGCGCGTTTATTCCTGCCATCGCATCCCACATTCCTACATTTATAGCTCCGTTAATGGTAACTGTTTGTCCATCTGCAAAATACTTCATACTTACTTCCGCTACTTTGTCATTCATTACTAAATTGACCAAAACACTCCCTTCGCGATCAGTACCTTCAGCTGAAATAATTTTCCCCTTAATGGATTTGGTCGAAACCAGCGCCCCAAAAAAGTAATCCTGGATCTTCTTATCCCTTTCTGGGTTGTTGGAGTTAAGGGTCACGACTGGAATTTCAAATTCCATATTGTTAAGTGCATCCTTTGGGCTTTTCAGTTTTCTGGTAGCATCTACCACTACCGAATCAAATTGACCTCCAACGCCGGTTTTATCTGTGAACTTAAACGCCGTCCATTTTACTGTTACGTTTTTCGGATTCACGCTATAGCTACACGTTTCTGTAGCCATCTTAATGGTTTTCGTTTCCTCATTGGCAGTGGTTCCACCTTCTGATGCACATGAGCCAAGCACAAGCGCAGCAATACCAAAATATAAAAATCTAACTTTCATAACATGTAAATTTAAGGTTACAAATTTAAACCCCAGCGGTTGAATATAACTGAAGAAAACATTTATTTTAAAGAAAGGTCTTTTGAATAAAAATAATCTTATTTCCGTTTCTTTGCCCCACGCAAATTGAAAAGGTACTATGGTTAGAATTCTTCTTTTTTTACTAATAACAGGGCTTCACAGTAATGCTGCTTCCGAAAAAGTAAAGGATGGTGAGGTTCGGTTTCAAAAAACAATTTCTTTAACTATCAAGTTTAGTGAGTTAAGTGTGAACAACGGAAAGGTTATGATTTTGGTAAAAAATGAACAAAAGTTAGACTTTGCCAAACTAGTCATTCCGATTAACAACAATTCTTCTAGTGTCACCTTGGAAGTAGAACCTGGGAAATATGCTGTTGTTGCATTTCATGATATTAACTCTAATGAAAAACTCGATAAGAACATGTTTGGAATTCCTACCGAACCCTACGGTTTTTCGAATAACGCGCGTGGACTACTAGGCGAGCCAGACTTTGAAGAACAGTTGGTTGAAGTACTTTCACCAAAAACAATTACTTTCATACTTGAATAAATATGACGACAGTTGAGCTCGCATACGAATTGATCCAGAAGCATTCTTTTGAATTAGATAAAATAAAAACACCCCTTTCAAATGCTCTTTCCTGTGTTTTGGCGGAAGACATTACTGCTCCGATCCACCTTCCTTCTTTCCGAAATTCAGCGATGGATGGGTACGCCATTCGGATGGAAGACTACAAAGGGGAATTCTCTAATTTTTTTATACATCAAGAAATTCAAGCAGGACTCAATAAGAAGGTTTTATTAAATGAAAATGAAGCAGCCCGAATTTTCACTGGTGCTCCTGTCCCAGAAAATTGTAATGCTGTAATCATCCAAGAACATGCAGTCCGAGAAGGTGACCAAGTTCGATTTATAACTCCAACTCCAAAAGACCAGCAAAACATTCGTCAAATTGGAGAACAGGTTAAAGTAGCTGATGTTGCACTAAACGCCGGAGTAAAATTGACGCCAGCTGCCTTGGGTTATCTGGCATCTTTGGGAATTCTTGAGGTTATCGTTTTCCGCCAACCTAAAGTAGCCCTAATTACAACCGGTGATGAACTTATAAAACCCGGGAATGAACTACAATTTGGTGAAATTTATGAATCTAACTCTGCCTCATTATTAAATGCACTGAAACATATGGGTATTTCAGAACCTACACATATTCAAATAAAAGACAATTACAACCAAACCGTAAAAGAAATAAACAGCGCTATTAATGAATTCGACATACTTCTGCTTACGGGCGGCGTTTCGGTTGGAGATTACGACTTTGTTGGAAAAGCATTTAAGGAAATCAAAGTTGAAGAACTTTTTTATAAGGTGAAACAGAAACCTGGAGGACCTTTGTTTTTTGGTAGGAAGGGAGATACTTTGTTGTTTGGTCTGCCAGGAAATCCTGCAGCGGCATTGTCTTGTTTCTATGTATATGCTGCAGAAGCCATCAGAATTATGTGTGGAAATAAAGGTTCTAATATGATTAATGCCTACTATCTGGCCAAAAACGAATACACTAAAAAAGGGTCAAAATCTCAGTTCCTAAAGGGCCTGCTTCATAATGGGGAAGTTGAAATTCTAGAAGGACAAAGCTCAAACATGATGCACACTTTTGCCATTGCAAATTGCCTCGTTTATATGGAAGCAGAAGCAACTGTCGTTAAGCCAAATGAAAAAGTGGGGGTTGTTCTGATTTAAAGCTCCCACTTTTCGTGAGAGCTTTTGTGGTGGGCCCTACTGGGTTCGAACCAGTGACCCTCCCGATTGCTACGCATCTGGATGCTCTAGATTAACCAACTTTTGGATTTTAATCTTGCTTTTCCAACGTTTGATTTCTATTTCTCGCTTTATAGATTCTTCTTTAGTTGGAAATGACTCCGTATAAACAACTTGCCAATCTTTTGCCTTGGCCGTATATCCCTTGTGATTTGATAAATGGCGACGCAAGCGATCTTTTACGGCCAGAGAAGTACTCCCGACGTAGTATGTATCTAATACTGATGAGTATAGAATGTAACAACTATGCATGAAATAAAAAAAGCTCCCACTTTTCGTGAGAGCTTTTGTGGTGGGCCCTACTGGGTTCGAACCAGTGACCCCCTGCTTGTAAGGCAGGTGCTCTGAACCAGCTGAGCTAAGGGCCCTAACAATCTAAATATATTTTCCTTAAAACTTGACCCTCCCGCAGAGCGGGATACTCTGAACCAGCTGAGCTAAGGGCCCGATTTTTCGGACGGCAAATATAGAACGATTTCTAATCCGTGCAAGTTTTTTAATCGATTCTTAAAATCTTCGAGAAATCCGTGAGAAAAGCTTTAAAACAGCGGCCAATACGTTGAAATATAACGCGAGTATTAGGAAGAAACTCGCTACCCATAATACCACAACATTGTGGTACAAAGTGGAGTAATACCCTCCATTAAAGTACTTAGTAGCAGCATAATAGTGCGTTCGGTATCCTCGTGGTCTTTCATACATTCGATTCTCCTTGCGAATCAGTTCCCCCCCTATTTCTACAATTTTATTAATTTCATTTCGGTTGTTTAAATAAGAAATCAATCTTTCGTTTTCATACTTCAGCTTAAACGCTTTATACTGTTTCTCACCCCCCAACTTATCTTTGAGTCGAAACGTAATCTCGTCTTTACGCTGTACAGCTTTGTTTAATTGCCTGATATAATGTCCTTCCAAAAGAACCAAGAATTCCCTAATATCTCCAATTGAATTGACTTGAAGAAATCCACGCGCTAGCGACTTCTTATTCCCTTTAAAATGTCTTAATTCGTGTGGCGGAAGCTTCGAAAACTCCCTATACATGTATTTGGTGGCATTTATCACCTTTTGTGCATGCTCAGGATTGGGTAGCGCCAACGAAATAAACCCAATGCTGGCCTCCATTTCTGGAATCCAGTAGTTTTTCATGAAATTGTAATGGTAAACAGCCCGGTTTGTTTCAAAATAATTCTTTTCGTATTTATTGTTTGCCGCTTGATTTACAGCCAAGGCCTCAAATGCCCATCTCGACGCCATTAAATCACCAATAATTGGTACATATTTTTGAGAGGTAAGCCAAGGATTTAAATTCTCATATTTAACCAACACCCCACTAAACAAAATTTGCGGAATAATAATAAATGGTATGAGAATGTAAATGGTAACCACATTTTTAAAAGAGGCGGATATATTCAAGCCGAGCACGTTAGAATAACAAGCAGCCGTCCAAAGTACCAGCCAGTATTGATAATTCATCCCTTCAATTCCCAATATGGCATTTGCTATCCACACAAAACTGAATGTCTGAATGGCTGATAATGAAAAGAGGATAAATAACTTCGAGGCAATGTAACCACTCTTGCTCAACCGCAAAAAGGATTCTCGCTTCCTGATTTTTAAATCTTTAATAATTTCTTCCGCGCTTACTGAAAGGCCCATGAATAGGGCAATTACCACTGAAATGAATAGAAAGGCCAAAATGTTGTCGTTGTTGCGAAACACATATTCGTTTCCATATACTTCACCATCGTTATAATACCGGAGAAACCCCGCCACCAATACCGCCAAAACTGGCGCCTCAAGCAGATTGACAATGAGGTATTGCGTTGAGACTAACTTAGCCCTAAGGTCTCGAGAAATGAATATGTAGAGCTGTAGCCACCAATTGGGCAGCCTGTAATCAATTGCCGGAAGGCTTAAGGTGGTTTGGGTAAATGTTAGTTTCGACTCTATTTTTTGCTTGTACAAAGCGTACCATTGTTCAGGACCTTTCCTTCTTTCACTAGTGAGGTCCCCGTATTCGTTGACTACCTTCGTTTCGATGATGTCAAAAATCTTTTCTGGGTTCAGTGCAGATACGCCACCTGTTGAGCTAAATGTCTCTCTACCGTCCGCCCTTTGAAAATATGACACAGCATCCACTGGATTCCCTTGATAAGCCAAATACCCACCTTTATCCAAAATGAGTAATTTATCAAACATTCGAAAAATATCGCTTGATGGTTGGTGAATAACAACGAATATGATTTTTCCCTTTAAGCTAAGCTCATTTAAAAGGTCCATTATATTTTCCGAATCTCTAGAAGAAAGCCCAGAAGTTGGCTCATCAACAAAAAGCACAGAAGGCTCTCTGATTAGCTCAAGTGAAATATTCAGCCGCTTGCGTTGACCTCCGCTTATTGTTTTATCCAAAGGACTTCCTACTTTTAAGTCTTTGGCATCAGCCAAGCCCAAAGATTCAAGCATAAGTAGAATCTTCTGGTGAATTTCGTCACTTGAAAGCCTCCCAAAGCTCAGCCGTGCATTATAATAGAGATTCTGATAAACGGTAAGTTCTTCAATGAGGAGGTCGTCCTGTGGAACGTAACCAATCAGTCCATCTAGCTTGCCTTTATGTTGATAGAGGTCAATTCCATTCACCTCAATAGCTCCAGCAGAGGGACGATAATTTCCGTTAAGCACATTAAGGAGCGTAGATTTTCCTGTTCCGCTGCCTCCCATAATTCCTACGATTTCACCTGATTGCGCTAAAAAGCTCATAGGATGTAACCCTTGCATTCCATTTCGGAATACGTACTCGATTTGAGTAGCCGAGAAAACCATGTTTCCTTGAATTCTTTCGCGGGTAAAAACCCCAAGGATGTCGCTATAATATATCGGCTGAATATCTGGGCCCTTTAAAGAAGCTCCTTGCCTAAAAAAATAGGTGCGTTGTTTTTTAATCTGTTGGCCAGATAACCATATTTCCTGATCTGTTAGTTTCCGAAACGCAAGTATTTTAGACTTCTCTAACCACAAAAAGGGAAGTATTGACTCAACGCCTTCATAAAAATGACAATTCTTGTTTTCGGTTTTATCACCACTTACAATCACCATTCTATTGATAGGATTCTTTGGAATAGTATCCGTATTAAAATAAATTTTAATCGCTTCAAATTCCTCTACATCAACATGAAAAGACTCTACAATTGAATTAAGGAATTCGATATTTTGTTGGGACAAAATGTTTTGTTCGTAGATATACTCTACCAACCTAAACACCACAAACATTTTTTGTTGTTTGGTTAAATTCCGGTTGATTTCAGTTGCAATTCGAAGAATTTTAACTGAGTTTCGAGCGGTTTGCTTGACTACTCCGTCCTTTTTGCTTTTCCTAAAATGATGAACTTGAATAAATTGGTCGTATTTCTCAAGGTATCGATCTACTTGTGAATCACTTACTTCTTCGAGTAAAAAAGCTTTAACAGTATCCCGACTTCTATCGTTAATCCCATCGATTTCCGCAACCACGGAAAACAACTGCATTAGTGCTTCTAATAGCGATTCGTTCATTAATTACAACAGAAAATTGAAGTTATTAAAGTAAAAGAAGAAACCTTACGACGACAACGTCACTAAGTTTTATTATTCAATGATTATTTTGCACACCTTGAAGACTGAACTTCTACATCCTCTATTCGCACCATCTCCAATTCGGGTTCAAAATTCTCAGAGATGTAATTAATAATATTAGCGAGCTCCACGTCTGACAGCATAGGCTGGGAGGGCATGCTGGTTTGGTAGGTAACCCCGTTAACTACAATTGGGGTTTTGAGTCCATATCGAATAATACAAACCAATTCATCTTGGTGCTCGCGTAAATAGTCAGAATTTTTCAATGGTGGATAAAGCTCATGCAAGCCACCACCTTCCAAACCGTGGCAATTAGCGCACTTGGTTTCGTAGAGTTCTTTACCATATTCCCGCCCCTTGGGAACGCAAGCCCACATTAAGAGCAAAATGCCAATTATCGCAATCCTATTCATTTTCTATTAACCACTCCAAATCGGTTCTTAGTTTTTCGACATCGTCATCCTTGGTGCCATCGTAATATGCTCGAATGCGCATTTGCTTATCTACCAAAATAAACGCACCACTGTGGATTAAACCACCTGGGGCATGTGGATCTTCCGCAGCCGAAACCATATAAGCTTCAGCCAGATCAAATATTTTATTCTTTTCTCCAGTCAAAAAATACCACTCTTTATTTGACCCTCCCAGCTTTTGATAATAGGAATTAAGCACTTTAACTGAATCGTGTCTAGGATCGATACTGATGCTTACAAATGCCAGGTTGTCCACCCCATTAAACTCCTCACTAAGGGCAAGCATGTTGCGCGACATGACAGGGCAGATGGTAGGACAAGAAGTAAAGAAAAAATCTGCTATATGAATTTTCCCAGCCAACTGTTCACTTCCAAATTCGGATCCTAGGTGGTTTTCTAATTGAAACTTGGGTATTGTATAAAAAACGGTATCCGTTTTTAACTCTCCAGATTCATACGAGGTAATAAAATCATGATGACCAAGAATTGGTAATGTAGTGCTTTCTGGTTTACATGAAAGAACCATTATGGCAATTAAAAAAATAATTAACCTATTTATTAATGGCATCTTTTGCATTTTGAATAGCCTTCGCCATTTGGTCTCTCACTTTAGAAATCTCTATTTTTTCATTTTCTAAATAGCCCAATGCTAGGTCCAGTTTTCCTGTATCGTTTGGCTCCTTGTATCTCCTCATCCATGTCATCATAATGTTGTCGGCGTTATCTAAATCCATCAACAAGGAATCGTAATAGTAAGTAAGAGAATCTGAGTTGCTTGTAGTTTTTCGCTCTTCAATTTTTTTTCGCAAGCTATGAATTTCGTCCATCCAAGGCATAGCCTCATCGTGAATTGCCATCACTTCTTTTACCTTTTCTCTTTTTTGCAGAACTTGTGCTTCGGACCATTCTGATCTTAATTGCCCATTACCCGAATCACAGGAAACGAAAAGGAAAAATAAAAAAACAGCTAAAGAATATCGCATACTCTAATTTTGGCGGGCAAAGATAAACCTCATAGCATCATAAAAAGAGAAAACAGCAAGTCAAATCCAATGTCGAAGCGAAAAAAGCTCACCCTTATAGGTATTGCTATGCTAGGCATGGTCATTATGGCATTTGGCAACACCATTTCATATTGGCTTGAGCAAGCCAGCGGACAATTGAACATCCTTTATTCATCTGTGCCCATTAACGAAGCCTTGAATAGTTCAAACTTGTCCGAAATACAAAAGGCTAATCTCGAGCTGTTACCCTCCATACTCCATTTTGCAAAAAACGATCTCGGCTTGAAAGGATATGACAATTATCAAAAAGTTTTTATCGAACCGACCGAAACTACCTTATGGTCGTTATCGGCTAGCGAGTCATTTTCCCTCGCACCCTATAAATGGTATTATCCTGTGATTGGAGAAGCTGGATATCGCGGCTTTTTCAATGAAAAAAGGGGCCTTAAAGAAAGGAATGAATTGAGAGCACAAGGTTGGGATGCAAGTTTGGGAAGGGTTTCTGCATGGAGTACCCTTGGGTGGTTCAACGATCCTATCTTGAGTAATAATTTACTTCTGGCTCACGGAGAATTTGCTAGGTTAATTATTCATGAACTCACTCATGTAACCGTATTTATTCCAGGCGATGATGTTTTTAATGAGAATTTGGCCACCTACGTGGGCAACCAAGGCGCCTTGCTTTTTATAAAAAAAGAATTTGGAGAAGATAGTGGCGAATACAAGAATTTAGTAGACCGATTGGAGGATATTGACCACTTTGAAGTTTTAATGCAAGGTTTTAGCTTCTTTTTAGACAGCATGTACACTTCGGTTTCCACCCTCTCTATTGAAGAAAAACTGAGCCATAAAAATCGTGCGTTTTCTAAGATTGCTTCGCGACTTAGGGAAGAAAAATTCAACGACTCATTACGGGTATCGAGCCTAGCAGACTCGGCTATTACGTGGGACAATACCGATTTTACCGATTTCTTGCAATACCACTCCCAACAGGATTCCATTCATGATGTTTGTAACACCAAGTTCGGTGGTAGTATTAAAAAAATGATGACTTCCCCTACGGAATAAGGGCCTATCTTTTTTTCTTTTTCCGGGTTTGCTCTTGCTCTAACCTGGTTTTTTCAGCTTCTTTTTCTCGGGCTTTTTGAAGGTATAAATTAGCCTCTTCAATACCAATTTTTCGATTCTGGTTGTAGGCAACTACAAAGGCATCTTTTACTGCGTTTTCCTTTATGTTATCACAAAAAGCACGAGCTATGTCGTAGTTAGTAAAAGACCCCATGGTAAATATGGTTAGCTCCCCTTGAATGTTCTCTTTAATATCGTCCAATTGAAGGTAAATCCTCATGATTTCGTCAGGAACTTCTTCCTTAAATGCGCCAATTTGTACCCTAAAATCAATCTTGCCAACGATTTCTCTTTTGATCGATTCGTTGTTTACCCTAACCACTTCTTCTTCGTAATTACCCGAGGATTGAATATCCACTATAAACGCATCTTGGTAGCCCTCCTCCTTCACGTACTGCAATAGCTTTTCTGCTTGGGTGCGGTAAGCAAATCTTCCAATTACATATCGAAATACACCGTTGTTATCGATATATACTTCCACGTTTTTAATGTTTTTGAAATCAGTAGAAAACCGTGGCTTGATGTAGGCCCCAACTTGCACTCCATACAAGGCTGTGGCAGCAGTGTAAGTCACCCCCCGCGTCATCACTTCTGGGCCGCCAGCCTCACCCACTCTTTTCAGCCTGTCGCGGTATTGGTTTCTGTAAACACTGTTTTCTTCAACACTAACCTTTGTAGGAGTTTGAGCCGAAAGTGTGATTTGTTCTGCTGGGGCATAGGTGTCCGATTCTCCATTTTTCGCCGCCACGTCATCTGCTTGAATGATGTCCTTTTCCTGTCCGACCAGCAGGCTATCTCTTGAAGATGCAATAGAGTCTTTATCCTCCCATTTGTGCTTACCACAGTCGCGGTGCCATTTCTGGCCATCTATGAGGAACCATTCGTCTTCATAGGAGTAAATTTTATAAAATTCATTAAGGGTGGCGATGGTTTGTTTGCAATCGCCTTTTAGGGAGTAGCCGATGACCAGATAATAATATACATATTCAGAAACGCCTCTTTCGGTCACAGAAGTTCGGTCATAAAACTTAGAGTAGTCTTCCTTTGCCGACTCTAGCAATTTAATAGCTTGATTTATTTTGGTGTAGCTTTTTATGTAACACAGCCCTAAAAGGTAGGCGACATTGGCATTTTGTTCATCTCTTTTGTACAATGCTTCTAGTTGTGGAATGGCCTCTTTCTCTTTATGGTTGGCTATATTCAGTTTAGCTTCCTTAAACAATTCAGAGTAGGATTGGTTTTCTATTTGGGCAAAAGAACCGTG
Organism: Flavobacteriales bacterium; assembly: GCA_020435995.1. Lineage (GTDB taxonomy): Bacteria > Bacteroidota > Bacteroidia > Flavobacteriales_G > Salibacteraceae > JAGQYO01. The sequence goes on from JAGQYO010000005.1 coordinate 57,640, forward strand.
GAATGTTACTACTGCGAGTAATGTAATTAATGCCTTTCTCATAACGCTTGCTAAACAAACAAACCTAAAGGCTACGGAGAAATCAATGCTGTTCGCTTGGTTAACTTCCTAACAAATTACTTGTTAAAACAAAAAAAGCTCACATCCTTTCGGAGTGAGCTTTTTCTTTTTGAAGTGGAATGCTCTTATTGAGCGGCTTCCATAGACTCTTCAGCGCCTTCCTCAGCAGGAGCAGCCTCTGCCTCATCAGCAGGAGCAGCTTCTTCAGCAGGAGCAGCTTCTTCTGCAGGAGCTGCTTCTTCCATTGCTGGAGCGGCTTCTTCAGTAGCTGTTTCTTCAGATGCAGTGCTAGCACCACCACCACAAGCAGCTAAAAAACCAGCTACAATGGCGAATACAAAAAACTTTTTCATAAGCGAAGTATTAATTTACAATTAAGCCGCAAAAGTAGATTATTTGTCGAAAAAGATAATCTTCACAGAAATAATAAGCATCAACACGCCAAATGCCCGTTTTAACACGGGTTCAGAGATACCTAAAGAAAATTTCGACCCAAAATAGCCTCCAATTACAAAGGCAAATGCTATAATAAGACCGTATTTTATGTTCAAACTTCCCGCTTTGTAATAATTATGTGCAGCCAATATACCAATAGGCAAAAGCATAAGTGCAATGCTGGTACCTTGCGCATTATGTTGATTCATTCCCATAAAAATAACCAATGCCGGCACCATGATCACACCTCCGCCGATGCCAAACATTCCACTCAATAACCCCGCGGTAAATCCAATGAGTAATAAAACCAATATTTCTTGCACTTTCATAAGGATTAAAAGTCAAATCCCATCGACAAATGGGTGACGGGTTTTTGAATAATTCCATCTTCTACACCGTAGGCCAAATCCAGCTTTAAAAAATAACCCATCAACTTTGTTCGAAGGCCTGCCCCGTATCCACCTATTATGGGATACCGCTTATTATCTAACCTCACGGTTACTGGGCCATCAACCACGGTGAGTGTATTAAACTCATTGTCTTCAGAAAATGGTGTTTTCCCGTTCCAAGCTGTTCCTACATCGCCAAAAGCCACAATTTGAAAATTCGTTGTGAAATCTGATTTCAAAGGCTTGCGTGAAAAATATTTGAACACTGGGAAACGAAGTTCATTATTAATTACAGCAAAAGAGTTTCCATTTCTCGCATTTTGAATAAACCCTCTCATGGGGCTTGCAAGCGCTTGAAATGAATAATTCTGATCTTGAGCAATTGGTGTTTGAGAATTAAAACGCTGGTTATCTGGGTTAAGAATTATCCAATCATCAACAGAACCTAAATAATATACAAGCTTTCGCTGACCAACCGAGGTACTCGCAGCCAACCTCGAGGCCCAAATCAAATCTCTGTGAATTTTTTGGTAATGCCTAAAATCAAGTCCCACTACATTGAGATCGCTATTGAGGTCATCAACCAACTGGTAGCGCTCTCCAAAAATTTTGAACCTGGTTCCATAGTATAAATTCAAACCCCGTTTTCGCGTGTTGTCGAATACCAACTCAACCTTTACACCTGCTTGGCCCACATTTACATCGGGTGTTAACAGGCTAACGTCATCAATAGCAGCGGCAACCGTTCTATCGTGGCGATAACTCAATTCGGTTTTCCAGGCCAATACTTCAGTAATTGGGTAGGTCAATTCATATTCTCCTTTGTAAATAATCACTTTAGTGACAGCTACATCAGAGGTGTATTTAAGCCCTTGTCGTTTTACGGTATAACGCTTATCCCACCTAGCCGAGCGATCATATAAGGAGGCAAAAAGCTCCAAGTTATTGTTGTTGAAGCCATACCTGAATCCGCCTTCAATTTTATAATCCTGAAAAAGATCTAACATAGAAACCTTTCCCAAAATACCCATACCGGGATTCACGTAGGGGCCGCCATTGAAAGGCTGATACAGCTGATTGGCGAAATTAAAGTCCATGGTAGTAACCAAATTGGTGTATGAAAAATTGGTGTTGTAGGTTCTTTTTTGCGGCATAATAAGTTTTTCCGATTCACTTACTTCACCTTTCTTTCCATCGGGCCGGCTTGCTACTTCTTTGAACTGGCCTTCCTTGCCCCTCTTTTCAGACTGCCGCTTCTCGCCGGTAAATGTGTAGTCATCTATATTCACCTCTTCATCTTCTGGTATTTCAGGGCTAAGTTCCTCAACTACCCTTGAAGACAAGACAACTTCCACTTCCTTTGGGGCAGTTTTCTCTGGCCAATCCGATTCGTTTTCAATTGCCTTAAAAGCGGTGGATTTCATATCCTCTTCGCTCTGTTTTTCTAATTCCTCAATTCCCAATTTGTATAACCTGTACTTGCCATCATAAAATACCAAGTCAATAGATTTATCCTCATCTGGGATTAACTGATGCTCTAATATACTTCTAGAATAATTGGTAAGTGGCGATGTTTTTGTGACATATCTGTAGTGAATCAAGGTGTCAACATGGCTCACCACACTGTCAAGACGCGCAATCCATCTGTTTGAAATACCATTACCATCACTCAAATAAACATATTCATTTGGCTTGTAGAAATAAGGGAATCGCTCATTGTCAAATTCAGTTTGGGTTAGCTGTACCATTTTGTCGGATTTAGGATTGAAGGTAAAAAGGTCTTTCTTAGGTTGATGGTCATAATTTAATTCTTTCCCTTTCGGTATTTCTGTGTTCGGTCTATTGCTGGTGAAAACAATTTTTCCGCTTTTGTCCAAATAAGCAGGCTCCAAATCGTCATAAATATCGTCGGTAATTTTATTGATTGTATTTGCTTGTAAGTTATACTCCCAAATGTCTGTTTGACCTTGAAGCATAGCCGACATAATCATTTTATTGCCGGATGGCGAATATTTCATATCTAGGATTTTGTCTACCTTAAATACTTCTCGTTTATACTTTTTATTTTCCTCCAAATCGTATAAGATTAAAGATGGCTCCGCTTTTTTCTCGTAATAAATTGCAACTATTTTTCCCTCGGGATGCCATGCCATTAAAGGATAGCTATAATCGGGAAGTCGGTCTTGTTTTATTCCCCCTTTAATCAATGTTTTTTTCTTCCCTTTTTCTACGTCATATAAAACAGACTTGAACTTGCCCAGCTTATTGGTGCTGTACGCCACGTTTTCTCCCGTTGGACTCCTCTTTACTTCAAAGTACTTCCTTTTCCTCTTGGTTTTTGAAAACGCTTCCTTATGAGGAGGAAAACCGCTATTTTCATCATCCATATCATAGTTCACTCGATAATGAAGCCAAGTATCCTTGGTGAGTTGTAATAGGTTTACACCTAAAACAAAAAGAAACCCACTTTCGATGCTACGGCTTACACGCGCCATATAAAGCACATTTGGAATTTGTTCAGGGCCATACACCTCAGCAATATAGTTCCATATTGCGTGTCCAGCGTACGTTTTATCGGGTTCTTCTAGGTGATTGAACCTCTTGTACCTATTGGTCATGATCCCATCCTTTACTCTGTTGTCTATTTCTTCTGTCCAAGGATTGGTTACATAGGAAATAAGCCCCTTGGTATACCAATCGGGGACACTTAGCAGTGTCGAATTTTTGATAACCTCCTTCCAGTTTTCTCCAAACATCATTCGATTTACGAGCATCTCGGACAAGCCCGTTCTGATTTGTTTGTTGAATTTGTTGTAGTCGCCTTCGAAGTACAAAAACACATTTGAACTGGCAATTTCCGTTACGCCACCCGTACCCGATTCGTTGTCGTCAAAGTCAATGTTGCTTTGTTCAAATTCATTTTGTTTGTTATAAATAATAAAATTGATGTGTTGTTGTGTTGCATAACCAAGACGTTTTTCAATGTCTTTTAGGTTTTTCATGGCATGGATAGCGGTATATTCAGCCAGTTTTTCACCACCCTTGTATTCATAGATAGTAAATCGATCAAATTTGTGGTAGAACCAGAAAAACTCTTCATGCTGGACTCGATTTTTACCAAAGCCTTGTCGCATCCCATTAGTGAATTGCGCGTAACCCGTAAAAGAGATCAAAAAAAAGCTGAAAATCAGCCCTTTCAAAAGCATGGAAAATCTACCTCTCAAGTCGTTTAAAAAGCTGGTAAAGGTAGGTATAAATTGTACTTTCGCAGCTCCAAGTTCAATTGGCTTTTCTAATGGTTTAGCCGTCATAATCTCTAATTCCTTATGATCAAAATAAAATCGTTTGTTTTTAGTCCTTTTATGGAGAACACCTACGTGATTCATAATGAGAAAAAAGAATGTGCCATCATTGACCCAGGGTGTTATGGCAACGAAGAAAATGGCGCACTCAAAGCTTTTATCGAAAACAACCAACTAAAGGTAGTATTACTCCTGAATACCCACAGCCATCTGGATCATATTTTTGGAAATGCCTTTGTTGCTAAAACATGGAGTGTGATTCCAAAGGTTCATCCTCTTGATGAGCCTATTTACTCCAACTTTGAAATGTCGGCCCAGCGTTTCGGAATTCCGACACACACATTACCTCCTGAACCTTCTTATACCTTAGAAGAAGGACGGTCTGAATTCTTAGGAGATCAAGAATTAGAGGTTATGTTTTTACCAGGCCATTGCCCGGGCCATGTGGCCTTTATCCATCATGAATCCAAAACTATTCTATCTGGTGACGTCCTCTTCGAAAGAAGTATTGGCAGAACAGATTTACCGGGTGGCGACCACTACACGCTGATAAAATCCATCAAAGAAAAACTGTTTTTGTTGCCTAATGATTACACTGTTTATTCGGGGCATGGCAGACCTACGTCAATTGGTGCGGAAAAAAAACACAACCCGTATTTACAATAGAATTGAATTTTATCTAATAGCATTTATCAATTACCGCTTACTCGGTTCATCAGGGTCAAATCCTTCTGGTAATCCAATGGCATCAACTGGCGGGCAATCTTTGAGCTTGTAATTTCGGAACAAAAAGAATCGAATGCTCAGGGTAATTGGCCAATAATTGCTATTGAAATACGGCATGTCTGGTCTCACTTTATTGAAAGTGTAGATGTTGAGTAAAGGAACTTCGAGGCTCGGTATGATGATCAGCTTTTTGTTGGATTTAAATCCGTAGCCGATCCTGTAATATAAATAGCTGTGGATTCTGCTTCCCGTATTTTCTGTTAGGCCTGGAAGCGTGTTCGTATATGTGCGTTTAGCACCAACAGCATACCCCGCGGCTAAGCCAAAGGTGTGCTGCAAAAATGATTCGCTTGATAACAAATTGATGCCATTGATCTCTACATGCAAATTAGCGTAGTGATCCGAAAATGAATTTTCTCCAAAACCAAGTGGAATAGTTGCACCTGCTAAAGAAACCTCATTGGTAAATTGTTCGCTAGACTTAATCCAACGATAATTGACGCCGGCGTTCCAATATCTAAAAAAATAAAGGTTTTCAATAAGGAAGTACCTTCCAAACTCGCCATAAAATCCAACCCGCCCTTTGTGGGCTAAGCTTGACTTATAGGTGGTATCTACTACAGAGAATCCTGTTACCTCTCTAGGCCCTAAAATGCCATTAGTATAGGTTAAGCCCGGGCCAAAATACCAATGCGATTTCTCAAAACGGGGCGTTTGTGGAAAGCAGTCATTTCGTTTCTTGCCATAACCTTGGGCCGAGGACTCAACAAAGGCTATGAGTGCAATTAGCCCAATGATCCATTTCATTAAAGTTGGGCAATTATTTGCTGCTCTACTTCTTCAGAATCCCAAATTTGAGCAATATTTTCAAGTTCCATCACCCTATCCATTATGGCTTCTTGTTTTTTGCCAATAACTAAGGCATCGGCATACGGTGTATGGCTAAATGTTACCATTGAATATAACGGAACCCATTTGTGGGGGTGCTTTTCATAAATTCTCTTTTCAATCTTTTTACGCAAAAGGAATTTTTCGTCGCCTACCAAGTCACGCATTTCGATATAATTCTTAAGGGCTAGGTCGGCTATTGCATCTCCATTTGGTTTGCGGATACGTGTAAATTCTGCAAATACAGTAGACCAATCTTGCCCATATTCTTCCACCAGTCGCCACCATTCGGAGCAATCCTCAAATCCGGCATTCATACCTTGGCCATAAAAAGGAACAATGGCATGAGCTGCATCTCCCATTAGCAAAATTTTATCTTGGTAGTTCCAAGGATTACATCGAATAATACACAAGGAAGAAGTAGGATTCTCGTGATAATCTTCAATTAATGTTGGCATCAAGGGAAGTGCATCAGGAAAAGTTTCTTTGAAAAAGTCTCTGATTTTATCATTTGTATTCAAACTTTCAAAAGAGGTGGGCCCTTCAAAGGGAAAGAAAAGGGTGACCGTAAAACTTCCATCCAAATTAGCCAAGGCTATGAGCATGAATTGACCTCTAGGCCATATATGCAGTGCATTTTTGTCTATTTTATGGGTGCCATCAGCATTGGCTGGAATAATCAATTCCTTGTAGCCATGTGTCATATATGTTTGAGAAAAATCGAAGCGATCTAATCGTTGCAACCTTCCACGAACAGCTGAAAACGCACCATCGGTGGCATAAATCTGCTTCGCTTTTACAATTGAAACCTCTCCTGTAATCGAGTTTTGAAAGGCCGCTTCATTGGTGTTAATGTCCACATCAACACATCTTTCATCAAAATAAAACCCAACATTGGGGTAGCTTGCTGCCTTCAGTAGCAATTGGCGGTTAAGTTCACCTCTCGAAACAGAATAAATCGCTTCTTCATCCTTGCCATAAGACTGAAAACTGATATCACCATTGACAGCATGTATTTTTCGTCCGTACATCGGAATAGAAATATCTCGAATTTCATCTGCAATTCCAGCAATTTCTAGCGCTTTCCAGCCCCTTGTGCTAAGAGCTAAATTAATCGACCTTCCACCAACAAACTCATTACTTCGAATATCGCTTCGGCGTTCATAAACGTCAACTTTGTGACCTTTTTTGGCAAGTAGCAATGCCTGCAAACTTCCAACTAATCCCGCCCCCGCTACTATTATTTTTTCCATGTTTTAATCTTCGAATTTTCTTTTAAAAAAAGAACTGCTTCTGGTCGAATTGTTTGATACTCTAGAAAACATCCTGAATAGAATCAAACCCATTAATATTACTCCTAGTATTTCAAACATCTGATAAACTTATCGCTTTAAATATTCTGGTTGTGAAATTGAATAAATTTTTGTTTCAAACCCATGATCTACACCATCCCTAAGGTATTTAAATCCTAATTTTTCCATCACCCTTATTGATGCTATATTTTCTGAAACTGCTTCCGCAATCAGCGATTCGAGTTTCAAGTTGACAAATGCGTGTCTTAGGCAGCCTTCTCCAACTTCTCCGGCACAGCCCTTGCCCCAATACTCTTGAAACAACCGATAGCCCAAGTCTATTTCGCCATTTTCTCTTTTCTTTAAGCCTGCCCAACCCCATTTAGCTCCGGTTTTCTTATCTAAAATGGCCCATCGGCCAAATCCATCTCGGGGATAAACAGTTTCAATATATTCCTCTAAAAAGTGCCATGCTTGCCCAATGCTCTGAAACGCTCGATCGCCAGTGTACCTAGTAACTTCTGGATCTAAATTCAGCGCATAAAACATTTGAGAGTCTTCAAGCACAAGCTCTCGAAGCTCAAATCTCTTTGTTTCAATTATGACATTATACTTAGACAATTGCTTGCTTTAATTTAATACCAAAATAATAACAATCTGCGAAAGAATTGTAAAGTGGAACTGGCGCAATTCGAATCACGTTCGGTTCGCGCCAATCCGCAATCACACCGGCTTTTGTTAATTTATCGAATAGCGGCCGGCCATAACCGTGTGCCAGTATAGAAAGTTGGCAACCTCGTTCATCCGGATTTTTAGGTGTAATCACTTCAAATCCGCCTTGGCTTTCTTCCGAAACTTTTTGAATTACAAATTCCAAATAGGCAGTCAACTTTTCAGATTTTTGTCTCAATTTCTTTATTCCTACTCGTTCAAATATGTCGAGGGATACCTTATGCACGGCCATGGCAAGCACAGGAGCGTTACTCAATTGCCAAGATTCCGCCGTTGGAATTGGATCAAATCCTTTTTCCATCAAAAATCTTGTTTTCTTATTGTGTCCCCACCAGCCTGCAAAGCGAATTAAATCAGGGTTTTTGCAATGTCTTTCATGCACAAAAGCCCCAGATACACTTCCTGGACCTGAATTTAAATATTTGTAGGAGCACCAGCATGCAAAATCCACATTCCAATCGTGCAATTGCAATGGTACGTTACCCGCAGCATGGGCCAAATCCCAACCCACTTGAGCACCTACATCGTGACCAGCTTGGGTTATTCCCTTCATATCAAATAGCTGTCCGGTGTAATAATTAACACCACCTATCATCACCAAGGCAATTTCATCTTTGTGTTTTTTAATCGCCGTATAAATATCTTCTTCATTGATTAAATGCTCTCCTTCTCTTGGAGCTATTTCAATGATGGCATCGTTGGGATCATACCCATGAAATCGAACTTGGCTTTCAAGCGCATATTGATCGCTGGGGAATGCCTTAGCCTCGCATAAAATTTTATATCGTTTTCCTTTTGGTCGGTAAAAAGAGACCATCATCAGGTGTAGGTTTGTGGTTAGTCCATTCATGGCCACCACCTCTGCTTCCTTTGCTCCTACAATTTTTGCAAGCGGGCGTGCAAACATTTCGTGGTAGGCATACCATGGGTTTTTTGCCTCAAAATGACCTTCTACGCCATATTTACCCCAGTCATCAAGCTCTTGCTTAATAGCAGCCGAAGCTGACTTCGGCTGCAGGCCGAGGCTATTTCCGGTAAAATAAATAACGTCTTTACCATTGTGTTTTGGGAAAATAAATTCATTTCTCAAAGAATTCAATTCATCCTCAGAATCTAATTTTAATGCATACTCCTCTTTAAACGCGAAACTCATCTTCTCCTTTCTATGTCTGTTTTGATTACCCTACTTTTGCAGGGCCTCAAAGGTAACAAAGGCAATTAAAAGCAGACCCTTTCATGAAAAGAGAAACATCAGATAAATTATACGAAAGCGCAAAAAAATTATTTCCAGGAGGAGTTAACTCACCAGTTAGGGCATTTAAGTCGGTAAAAGGCAGCCCGATTTTTATAGAAAAAGGAGATGGCGCCTACATTTGGGATGCAGATGGGAATAAGTACATCGACTTTTGTAACTCATGGGGGCCACTTATTTTGGGCCATAACCACCCCGAAGTTAGAGAGGCCATCATCAAAACCTTGGAAAAAGGGACGTCATTTGGAGCTCCCACAAGGAAAGAAAATGAACTTGGTGAGCTGATTTTACATAACAATCGGTTCATCGATAAAATTAGATTTGTTAGTTCGGGCACCGAGGCGGTGATGTCAGCCATCCGAATGGCTCGGGGATACACGGGTAAAAACAAGGTGTTAAAATTTGAGGGTTGTTATCATGGTCATGTTGACTCGCTTTTGGTTAATGCCGGTTCTGGGTTAGTTACGCTAGGTACCTCATCGAGTGCTGGGATACCCGAAGCCTATGTAAACGAAACACTAGTGGCTCCTTTAGGAAATAAGGAAGCCTTGACATTAGCAGTGGAGAAATACAAAAACGACTTAGCTTGTATTATCATAGAGCCTATTCCAGCCAATAATGGATTGTTAATTCAAGACAAAGAATATTTAGAATTTGTTAGAGACCTCTGCACAAGCAATGACGTGCTTCTGGTTTTTGATGAAGTGATTTCAGGTTTCCGGGTGGGCTTTGAAGGCGCAGCAGGGCTATACAACATCCAACCAGACATAATTACTTACGGAAAAATAATTGGCGGTGGCTTGCCCGTGGGAGCTTATGGTGCGAGTCACGAGATAATGGGAACTATTGCACCAGACGGGCCAGTTTACCAAGCTGGCACACTGAGTGGAAACCCTGTGGCTATGTCTGCCGGAATTGCAACACTTCAGCAGTGCCTTAAACCTGGCTTTTATGAATCGCTCAACGATAAGGCTGTGTTGTTCGTGAATTCGTTGATGCAAAAGATTGGAAAAAATCACGGCTTTAGCATTCAGCAGATTGGTTCGATTTTTTGGATGGCATTTAGCGATACAAGAATTAACCAAGCCGCTCAAATTGATGTGGATAAAATGGCGTTTTTTAAGGAGCTTTATACCCATATTTTGTCGGGAGGAATGTACATGGGACCGTCGGGATATGAGGTTGGATTTATATCCGCCGCACACTCAAATGAAAACTTAACTCAGGCTTCTGAAATTCTTTATAATGGTTTAACACAAGTACTTGAAAATTAGGACTTAGTTTGCTATTTTTGCGAAAATCTAAATGCAATGTCAATAAAGAAGTTTTCGCTTCGGATGAGAAAAAGTGCACGTAAGAATTCTCCAGCATTATCAAAGGCTGAAGAGGCAGGGCGCAAGTTTTCGAGAGAAGTTGAATTAAAAGAGAAATACCGAACCTCAAAAGAGGATTTGGAGCACCTATTTGTATAAAATTGACCCGAGGGTAAAGTTGGATTGTTGATAACCTATAGAAACCCTCCCAATTTCGACTCCATAGCGCGCAATTATAAGTTGCTTGGAAGGCTTTTTTTTAGACAGCACCTCATACAAAGCCAAACCGATCTACTGCCATTTGTTTTTAACCCAAAAACTGTTTTGATAGTTGGTGGTGGAAATGGCGAAATAATTCCACTTTTATTCAATAGTTTTCCCAATACCAACATCGAGTTTGTTGAGGTATCAAAAAGCATGATTGAGATTGCCAAGGACGAAGTTGCCAGACTTCCTACTGCTCAAATAAGTCAAACTAAAATAATTGAGGGAAATATTAATGTGCTGGAGTTTTCAAAAAAATTCGACCTCATCATTTTTCCTTACCTCTTGGATGTGCTCAGTACCGAAGAAATAAAACTAATTCTTGCTAAGTCCAAAACTTGGTTGACTACACAAGGGGCAATTCTTCATATAGACTTTCATTTGAATGAAATGAATCGGTTTAAGAAAGGCTTCTTTAAAGTGGTCACTTTTCTTCTGTACTTGTTTTTTTACCTCACATCTCAAGTGAAAATGCAAGCCTTACCCAACTTTCATGAGCTGTACCTCGCAGCGGGGTATACCCCCATTCAAGAAAAACGCAGGTTTAGTGGATGGTTACGTTCGTGTATTTATAAACCCGAGATTTCGTAGGAGAAGATAAGTAAATAGTATCGCAGCATTTTTCCGATAAACATGAAGATGACCACCTTCCACCAAGTGATTCTAAAAAACCCCAAGGCAATAGCAATAGGATCACCTATAAGAGGAAGCCAGGTAAGCAAGGCGACCCAAACGCCATAAGATTCAATGCGGTGCTGAAAGCTTAAAATCTTCTCTTGCTTTATTTTCAAGTACTTCTCAATCCATTCCCATTTTCCCAGATGACCTATGTAATAAGAAGTGGCACCTCCAAGCGTATTGCCTATGGTGGCACTCACCAAACACCACATGGGTTTAAATCCTTGGGTGAGCATTAGTAGTAAAAGTGGCTCGGACCCAACTGGCAGCACGGTTGCGGCTAAAAAAGACAGTACAAAAAGACCGGCGTAACCCCATTCTACAAAAAACTCCATCGGGCTCAAAGAAAACAAAAAGCCCGAAGGAAGATTCCTTCGGGCTTTCTGAAATTATTTTGGATTGTTTTCTTACTGCCTTACCCAAGTTCCGAACCAATCAGTTCCTGATCCAGTTGCCGTTCCAGAAGCACCGGCCACTACAATATTTCCAGAAGCCTCAGCGGACAATAATTTATTTGCGTTAGTTGTAGAATCAGTTGCCCATGAAGATCCGGCGATTTCAGGTTTTTTCATTGAAGAATACTTAAGTGCTGTTTTATCACCCATTGTTTTTACATTAGAAACTTTAAGCCCACCTGCGGCCACGTTATCAAAAGTTTGGTTGTGTTCAATATCAACAGATTCGTTGAACCCCTCGATGATCACATTGCTAATGTTCCCTTTAGTTCCTTCTCTAAGCTTTATCCCATCAGTGCCAAAGCTGACTCCCCTGCCTATTAATGTAACGTTGGCAATGGTAGGGTTAGAAAAAGGTGAATTGTCATTTGCCTTTGAATCATTGTCCGCTTCAATTCCTCGATCTCCTTCATCAGAGGCCTGTTTCGCATATAAGTAAGTCAATGACCCTGTATATCCATAAGTCCAATCAAAACTGTCGTCTTTACAGCCAATGGCAACCAAGTTAGAGCAGTTTACAGTTCCACCAAACCACTCAAAACCATCGTCATTTCCAAAATAAGCTTGGCAGTGAGAAACTACGGTACCGTTACCTACTCCGTTAAACGTAATTCCATTATGCTCTTTCTCAGAGTTGATCGCATTTCCTGTATACTCAACTCTAACATATCTCAGAATGCCTGAATTATCAGATGCATCTGTTCCGCCGTATGTTACATTGCCTACTTCCGCTGTTCGGGTTCCCCCTCCTATGGGTGCTCTCCCACAAAGGATGAGGCCTCCCCAAGAGCCTCTTTTTGCATCTGAAGAAGTGAATAAAATAGGTGCTTCAGCTGTACCTTCTGCTATAATTTTAGCACCTTGTTCTATTAGTATATACGCCACCGACTCATTGGGATCTGCTATTAATTTTGCACCCGCCTCGATAGTTAATGTCGATCCCGCTTTTACATGGACCCCTCCTTTTAATGTATTATTGTCGATGGCTCGAATAGTTTTGTCCGCTGTTACTTCTCCTGATAGAGTGACATCAGAGGAAGTGGAGCCACCCCCATCACTAGGCGTTGAATAAGTACAAGAGCCATCATCCTTTTTGGCTTTGGAATCAAAATTTGAAGCATCGACATCCGTACATCCCTGTTTTTTACACGAAGTAATCCCTGTTGCAAGTGCAAGGCTTAGGGTCGCTATCAATAATGTTTTTGTATTAATGGTTTTCATTTTTGTTTTTGTTTTTGTATTAATCTTTGAAGCAAATGAACAACCCTTACATTACTTGATTTGGTTGTGTGCATTATCAAAAAATGATTTCTAATTGGCTAATGTTAACTTAAAATGAATATCCAAGTTTAAGTGCAAATGCTACTCCTCTTTGATAACTGTTAACCACTTCATTTCCATCGACAAAGCTTTGTTCTTTCCTTATTTCAGGGTCTAGAATGTTCATTACCTTAAGGTCCAATGAAAAGTTCTTACCCAATCTGTTTCGAAGGATAAAGTCGACTGTGTTTACTGACATCTCATAGGTATCTGGGATTCCTAAAATCCCAGCGTCTGTGATTCTTTTACCAAAGACATTGTATGAAAGTGTAAAATCAGTTTGGTTGGTTCTTTCATTCCAATTCAAACGGTACGTAATATCCGCATTGGCTAAAAATGGAGAGGCGCCTTGTAGCGGTCTATCCAAATTAGTGACGTTAATAGTACCTTTAGATTTATCCGTGGTATCGATAATAATTCTTGAGTATAACCAAGAGAAATTAGCCCCCACAAATATATTTCTCGTCCAACCAGAATCTGCTTTTATGAGATTGCCAAAGTTTTTTGTGTATTCAACCTCAAATCCAGCGGCCACTGCATTATCGGTATTGATATAAGTTGCCAGTGGCGTGGCTGCTTCCATTCTAATTCTTTCAATTGGGTTGTATAAATATTTTCCAAATACTGTAAATGTGAATTTCTCACCTATCTCTGGAAACAATTCATACTTTAAATCCCCATTATAACTGTACCCATTTTTCAGATTTGCATTTCCCTCTTCTTGAATACCTCCGAAATATGGTAAGTATTGTATGGGCGCAAATTCTCGAAACATAGGTCGAGAGGTGGTTTGACTAAATGAAAATCTCAAATTACTTTCATTATTGATTACTAATTTACCACCCAAAACAGGAAACAGGTTTATTGTGTCCAAAGTATTTTCTCGGTAAGGCCCTGCGTACAAATCACTTAGTGTTTTATATCGGATGGTCTGAGTTGATTGTTCTACCCTCACTCCTAGCTGCAATTGAAACCTACTTGGAACTAAATAATAATCGAAATTAGCGTAAGCTCCAACAATGTCCAAAGAAGCAAAATACTTAGATGAAGGATCTTTCTGTTCTTTAAAGTCGTACCAACCTTCCTCATAATTCTTCTGGTTTAATTCATTATCTGGATTAAGAGGATCAGCAACTTGCCCAAATGGGTTATCAGAATTTAGTGTATTATCAATTCTATAGTTTACTTGTCTCCAATCATAGTCTCTAGCCTTGCTAAGAAATGATGCACCGCCATAAACTCTTCCTTGGTTGCTGTTGTCATTTGATTTGCTCAAATAATTGAATTTGTAAGCTACTTCTCCATTAACATTTACCTGATTTTCCTCTAATCCTGACCAAAAACGGTGGTTTGAAGCTACATCTAGGGTATTGTAGTAATAATTGTTGTCGTCTTCTAAGTCAAGCCATACATTTTGAATACGATCTTTTTCTTTGTTAGTGGCCTTGGAATAACTGGCATTCCAGTTCACCGCCAATTTATCTTGATCTCCAAATAAGTGTTTTCCTACCATTTGATGATTCATCATTTGATCCTGAAAAAATGGGTTTCTCACTGTTATCAAATCATAACCCTGATCATTGTTAAAACCTTCGTGAGTGGTAGAGTTATTCTCTGAACTATTTATAAACAACACATTATAGCTCACCGAATTAGTTCTGTTTATTTTATAGAATAAATTACCGTAAAGGGTTGTGTTAGTGGTGTATTCATGAGCTGTATAAGTGTAGTCCGTATTGGCAGCCCTATCTTTTTTCAATACCCTATCAACCCCTTCTTTGGTTTGGTATTTATTATCAAAGCTTCCCACAACACTAAATCCCAAACCTGATTTACTACCTAAATCTTTGTAATTTCCTTGAGCTATTAAAAGTCCTGTTGTAGGCATCGCCTGTCTGTTCGTTTGGTTCAATCCAGTAGTATAAGGATAATCTTGATCTTCAATTTTTGAAGTTTCATAACCATTATTCTTACCATATTTCTCTATCACAGCGGGCATATCTCGATTTGTACCGTCGTATCCTAAGAATTCTTTTTTACCATCAGGCCTGTTTCTAAAATCCTTGAAAGTTGTTCGAGAATTTATACTTGTATTAAGTTCTGCTTTCAAAAATGGTTTTTCGGGATAATCCTTTGAAACAATGTCTATTCTCGCTCCAGCATAATCGGCAAAATATCGAGGCATATACACTTTATCTATGCTTATACTTTGAACTATATCTGTAGGTATTAAATCTAACGGTATAACTTTTAAATCTGGATTTGGCGAAGCAATTAGTCCTCCATTGAATGTTGCCATATTGTACCTATCGCCTAAGCCTCTTACAAATAAATCACGTCCTTCAACCATGGTAATTCCGGTCACTTTTGTCAATCCATCAGCTACATCCGAAACCCCTTTATTCGAAAGTTCCTGAGCTCCAATGGATTGTTTGATTTCAGATGCGTTTTTTTGTTCCAAAAGAAGAATGTTAGCCGACTCACGGTTCACTTTTGCCTCTACCTCAAATTCTTTAAGAAGCTGCATGTTTTTAACCATAGCTACATTCTGTTTTTTGCTTTCTCCTGATTCAAAATCAACTCTGATGGTATCTGCCTTGTATCCCATAAAAGAAACTACCATAGTGTATTGGCCAGGTATAATGTTGTTAATGGTATAATTTCCATCAAAATCGGTTGTAGTGCCCTGCATAGATTCCAAAATAGCCACATTGGCAAATGGAACTGCCTGAGCCACTCCTTCAACATCCTCGGAAATAGTACCAGTTAACTTCGCGTTTTGTGCATTTAAAGAACCAGCACCAAGGGCCAAAGAAATGAGTATAAAAATGTATTGTTTAAGCATTTCGAACTTGTTATAAATTTTATACAAAGGAACAGGAGCAACTTCTGATAAGTGATTACCTATCTTTTATGGATTCATTAATAATTAGCACTTTTGGATGGGTTTGAGTTACATAATAATAATCTTTACTTAATATTTAATTAGACTACAATGGCAGCAAATAATTCCAAATTTGGTAAAAGCCAAAAGGGCAAAAAGAAAAAAGAAGTGGAGTTGAAGAAAAGCCGAGTGTTAGTGGTTGATGATGAACAAGATATTGTTGACCTTTTGAAGTATAACCTCGAAACAGAAGGATTTGAAGTAACGACAGCTTCTAACGGAAAAGAAGCCCTTGAAGTGGCCCAGCACAAGACACCTGATCTGATTTTACTAGATGTAATGATGCCAGAAATGGATGGAATTGAAACGTGCATAGAACTCCGAAAAATCGAAAAACTAAAGAATACCTATATCGCATTTCTTACAGCCAGAAGTGAAGATTATTCTCAAATAGCTGGTTTAGACTCCGGCGCTGACGACTACATTGCCAAACCAATTAGACCTAGGGTTCTGATAAGTCGTATTAAGGCATTGTTAAGAAGAGGAGTGCTTGAAGCCAAAGCTACAGAAGAAGCAGATGGCGTTTTTATAGATCGCGAAAAATATCTGGTAAAGGTTGAAGGCGATGAATTAAACCTACCTAAAAAAGAATTTGAATTGCTCGCTTTGTTGATTTCTCAGCCTGGGAAAGTGTTTACTCGAGAAGTAATTCTGAGTACAGTTTGGGGTGAAGATGTGATAGTAGGTGATCGCACCATCGATGTGCATATCCGTAAATTGAGGGAAAAAATCGGAGACCAATACATCAAAACTGTGAAAGGAGTTGGCTACAAATTTGGCTCATAATGGAATCGCTTACTCCACGTAAAATCGCATTTAGGGCGGGATTAATTTCAGCTCTAGCTCTATTTTTTCTACTGCTTCCCTTCAGTATATTTAAGTTGGAATGGCCGTTCAACTTTGTAATATTATTACTGCCCCTTCTCTTCTTTCTCGCGACATACTCCATTTTTTATTACTTAATGGAACGGTTTATTGATCAGAAAATAAAAATGATATATCGGAGTATCCATGATGAAAAAACAGGCCGCCAACTCGAAGGAACTAAGGTGGATATGGGAAAGGATGTTTTTCAAGAAATAAACCGAGATGTGGAGATTTGGGCAGAGGAGAACAAGAAGAAAATCAAAAACCTAAAAGATCAAATGAAATTCAGAAGAGAGTTTATTGGCAACCTTTCGCATGAACTCAAAACACCGCTTACCATCATTCAGGGAAACATTTTGACTTTGCTAGAAGGTGCAGTTGAAGACAAATCCATCAGAGAAAAATTCTTAATCAAGGCCAGTGAAAATGTTGAGAGATTAGAAAATCTTATAAACGACTTAGATAACATCACCCGTCTAGAATCGGGAGCTGAACAGATTAAGCTAGAAAGATTTAACGTGGTTGCGCTAACGGAGGACGTCATAGAAAATTTGGAGAGAAAAGCCGAAGATGCTGACATCAGCCTAGCCATCAAGAAAAAAACACCCAAAGAAATATGGGTTAATGCAGATCGAAGAAAAATTGACCAAGTAATTACCAATCTGTTGATTAACAGTATTAACTACGGCAAAAAAGGAGGCAAAACGAGCATATCATTTGATGATGAAGGCGACAACATCCTCGTCGAAATTAAGGACAACGGAATGGGAATTACCAATGAGGCATTGCCACGAATATTTGAAAGATTCTACCGTGTAGATAAAAGCCGCGCTCGCCATGCAGGAGGCACTGGTCTCGGCTTAGCTATTGTAAAACACATATTGGAAGTTCACAAGCAACCCATTTCAGTTACAAGTAAGGTTGGAGAAGGAAGCGCATTTTCCTTTACGCTCAACAAAGCCAAGTAGCTCAATACTCAACCACGCGAATGGTATCCATATTCAACCTCACTTGAAGCCAAGCACCCAGCTTTTCCGACTGCTCCTCTTTGGTTTTATTCTTTATGCTTTTTTTCCACCGTACAAATACGGTTGGAATCGTATCACTCCTTCCAGCATCGAGGTTATTTTCGATGGTTGCGAAATAACTAGATGCTATTTCGGGATACTGAATTTTCACTTCTCGACGAAGCACATAACCCGGCACAGAATCTCCATGAAGGCGTTGTAATTGAGCTGATAAATTTGCAATTTCTTGGGTTTTATCGGCGAGTTGTTTTTTATTCTCGTTATACATCTCCTCTATAATTCCACTCTTTAGTTCTGATTTTAGCCTTCCGCTAAGATCCTTCTCTATATCTCCTGCGAGGTCTTTGTCCTGCCTGATTTTTAATACCGTATTTTCTAAACCTTCCAAGGTAAGCCGCTGCACAAGGGCGTCTTTGTCTGCATCAGAAAGGCGATCCCCCATGAGGAACAACTCTATTGAGCTTCCATCAGAATCATATTTTATACGTGAATTAATAACTGACACGTTTTCTCCTTCAACATAGGTTTCTATAAAGGTATTTGCCTTTTGATTGAAAACCGACTCTTGAATCACGTTCCAAAAAATAAACCCAGAGGGAATCAAAACGATGGTAATAAAGGTATAAATGTAGTTCTTCACCTTGCGCTCCCGCTCAGGATTTATATAATCTACCTTAGGAAACCCCACATACCTGACCACAACCACTGCGCTAAGGCTAATAAAAATTGAGTTGAGCAAAAACAAGTAAAATGCGCCAAAGAAGTAGTTCAAATTACCCGTTGCCAGCCCATAACCTGCAGTACACAAAGGTGGCATAAGCGCCGTAGCAATGGCTACTCCAGGCACAGCATTGGTCTTTTCCTTCCTCGAACTGGCCATTATTCCCGCCAATCCGCCGAATATGCCTATCAAAGCATCGAGGATTGTTGGGGTAGTTCGAGCTAATAATTCCGAACCTTCATCATGAATAGGTGAAATAAGGAAGTACAATGTAGCTGTAGCAACTGAAAACAAAACAGTTAAGCCTAGGTTTTTTAATGATTTCAAAAGAAGTTTGATATCAGTCGTTCCAACCGCTAACCCGATACCTACAATCGGACCCATAAGTGGAGAAATAAGCATGGCACCAATGATCACAGCAGTTGAGTTCACATTTAAACCGATGGATGCGATAAAAATGGAAAACACCAAAATGTAAATATTGTACCCCTTAAATTCAACGTCCTTCTTGATGGCGGCGACAGTACCTTCAATATCCACACCTTCCCGTATATTGAGATAGTGGCGCATACTCATGGTAAAATCTTGGAACAATTCCCGAAACGATCTACCCTCCGTTTCAGGAGATTCTGAAGGCGTGGAGCCTTGTGTTTGCTCTTCTTGCATGGGTTACCTAGTTTTCTTCAAAATTATTCGATTTTTGAACCACCAAAGTAATTCGCTTTTTTTATTAGATAAAATGAAACTTCGAACTAAATTATCGCTTCCACCGGCAGCCAAATCCATTGGGCATTTGGATGCCATTGTGATGATTGGAAGTTGTTTTTCCGTCAATATCAGCAAGCGACTTGCTTCGCTTAAGTACTCGGTTTCGGCTAACCCTTTTGGAATTGTATTCAACCCTATTTCCATTTCACAACAATTAATCGATCTCATTTCACATAGAAGGTTTAAACCAGTTGACCTGTTCGAACAAAATGGTGTTTGGCATTCTTTTTCACATCACAGCTCATTCGATTCCTTACATGCAGAGGATATGCTAGCCCATATTAACACTTCGATTGAAGAGGGCCACCAACAACTTTGTAAAGCAAAATTTCTGTTCATCACATTTGGCACATCCTACTACTTCGAACTTCAGAAATCAGGAACTGTGGTCGCAAACTGTCATAAAACCCCTTCATCAGAGTTTACCAAAAAACGCGCTGAGTTGAATGAGTTGATAGGGCATTTTTCGGCATCGCTTCTTGCTCTCAAAGATTTTAATCCAGATATTCAAGTGGTATTTTCTGTGAGCCCCGTACGCCACATTAAAGACGGTATCGTAGAAAATAGCCAATCAAAAGCCATTCTCAACAACCTTTGTCATTCATTGATTGAAAAATTTAATTTCTGCTCCTATTTCCCAGCTTATGAAATCATGGTGGACGACCTGAGAGACTATCGATTCTACGAATCAGATTTGATCCATCCCAATGAAATGGCCATCGAATACATTTGGGACAAATTTGGCCATGTTTATTTTAATGAACCAACAAGACAACTCAATGCTAAAATCCTGAATGTGCTTTTGGCTGCCGCGCACCGGCCTTTTCATCTAAAAAGCGAAAACCATCAAAAATTTATAAAAAAACAACTCGAAGTAATAAAAGAACTCGAAACATTATCCGGGTTAAATTTCGAGGAAGAAAAATCTCAATTTGAATCCCAAATAGCATCATAATTTGAAAGCAATACAACTAAAAGCATACGGAAATGCGGAAACGGCTTTCGAGCTAGTAGAAATGAAAAAACCGAAAATTGAACCTCAGGATGTGCTCATCAAAGTATCTTCATTCGGACTCAACTATGCTGATGTGATGGCTCGGATGGGTATATACAACGATGCGCCACCGTTACCCGCCGTTTTGGGCTATGAATGTGTTGGTATCATCGAAGAAATAGGAAGTGAAGTAAGAGATTTGAAAGTTGGAGACCGCGTGATGGCCTCCACGCGATTTGGAGCTTATGCTGAATTTGTAAAAACAAATCAAGTAGGTGCTCTCAAAATTCCTGATCAAATAAGTGATGGCGAAGCCTGCGCTTTGACAGTTCAATACGCTACGGGCTGGTTTTCTGCATTTCAGGCCATTAATATTGAACCTGGCGAACACGTGTTGGTTCATGCTGCGGCTGGAGGAGTAGGAACAGCTTTGGTTCAGCTCTGTAAAAGTAAGGGTTGTGTGGTTTATGGCACCGCAAGTTCAGAAGAAAAACTCACCTACCTAAATGATCTTGGTGTGGATTATCCCATCAACTATTCGAAAAAAGACTTTGCAAAGGAAGTTATGAAAATCAGAGGTAAAAAACGACTCGACGTCATCTTTGATCCCGTAGGTGGTAAGAGCTTTAAAAAGGGAATGAAAATATTGGCCTTTGGTGGACGTATGGTTATTTATGGTGCTTCGTCAAGAGAAGAAAAAGGCCTTTGGAAATTATTAAAATTAGTTTTTGGATTTGGTTTCCATACGCCAATTGCCAACATTATGAAATCACAAAGTTGGGTTGGGGTCAACATGCTTCGAATAGGGGATACCAAACCGGAGCTAATTAGAAAATCAATGTTGGCTTGCCTCAAATTTTACAATGACGGAATTGCCAAACCACACATCGGAGGCATTTTCAAGGCCAATGAAATCGCATCTGCTCACGCCCTGTTGGCCAGCCGAAAGAGCATTGGGAAAATTGTGGTAGAGTGGTAATTGAAAATGTCCCTCCAAGAGTCTTTTTACCGCCAATCCTGATAATCCCAATTATATCTTCCTCCTCTTAGGGAGGTTCATTAGCTTTGCGGCCCAAAAATTACATTTATGTTATCTGAGTCTTTAGATCGCACTGAGCTCGAATCTCTTGGAGAATTTGGCCTCATTGAGCACCTTACCAAAAACATTGAATTGCACCAAAAATCGAGCATCAAAGGAGTTGGTGACGATGCCGCTGTGGTTGATGCGGGCGACCATTATAAACTCGTAAGCACCGATATGCTTATGGAAGGGATACATTTTGACTTATCTTATGTACCTCTCAAACACCTTGGATACAAAGCCGTAACGGTAAACCTATCCGATATATATGCCATGAACGGCAAGCCTGAACAAATTACAGTTTCTGTTGCCGTAAGCAACAGGTTTTCTGTAGAGGCTTTGGATGAATTTTACGAAGGAGTTTATCTTGCTTGCGAAGCCTACCAAGTGGATTTGGTGGGTGGCGATACCTCTGCCTCTATTACGGGAATGTGCATTTCTGTAACGGCTATCGGAACGGTAGGCAAAGAAGATGTAGTATATCGCTCCGGTGCCCAAGAAAATGATTTAATATGTGTGAGTGGAGACTTAGGTGCTGCTTATGCAGGGCTTCAACTTCTCGAACGCGAGAAGAAAATATTTCAAGAAGATTCAAACGTGCAGCCCGACTTGGAAGGAAAGGATTACGTATTAGAAAGGCAACTGAAGCCAGAAGCTCGAAAAATTGTAATTGATCTTTTGAAAGAAAAAAAAGTCAGGCCAACTTCTATGATTGACGTTTCGGATGGACTGGCCTCTGAACTCCTTCATATCTCTAGACAATCGGATTGTGGAACAGCGGTCTACGAAGAAAAACTACCTATTGATGCCGCTACTCTAAATGCCCTCGAAGAACTTGGGCTTGACTCAACCATTGCCGCCATAAATGGTGGTGAAGATTACGAGCTCCTATTTACCGTACCGCAAAAAGATTTTGAAGCCGTGCGAAGTATAGAAGGCATTTCGATTATTGGACACATTACACCCAAAACTTCAGGAAATAATTTAGTAGGACTGGGCGACTCGCTTATCGAGTTGAAAGCACAAGGATGGAATGCCTTTAAGGGCTAAACTTGGTCGATTAGTTCTTGTACTGGATCAACTTAGCTAGCAAGGTGGAGGGATCGAAGGGTTTCGAAACATAGTCGTTCATTCCATGCTGTTCTACCCTGCTTTTTACCTCACCAAGGGTATCAGCCGACATGGCGATTATAGGCAGTTTTGAAAAATACGCTCCATCCAAATTGCGAATTGCAGAAGCCGTTTGATACCCATCCATATCAGGCATTTGTAAATCCATGAGCACCACCTGAATATCCTTAGCACCTACTTTTTCAAGGGCCAAAACTCCCGAATTGGCAATTGAAACCTGGGCCTTCCAATTTAATAAAAACCGCTCCAGCACTTTTTGATTGAACGGATTATCCTCAACAACAAGAATATGCATTCCGTCTAAATCCTCTTCTTGCTTTTTCACTGCTTCGCTAGCCTCGTTTTCTGGCTCACCGTGTTCAAACCGAAGATCGAAATAGAATGTAGAACCCTTACCTACCTCGCTTTCCAAACCTAGATGACCGCCTTGCAAGTCGACCAGTTGTTTTGAAATAGCCAGCCCCAGTCCTGTTCCCCCATATTTACGAGTGGTGTCAGAATCGGCCTGCGAAAAGCTGTTGAATATTAAATCCTGTTTTTCTACCGGAATCCCAATTCCAGTGTCTATTATTTTGAATCGAATTAGCGAATCATTCTCAAAAGAATCTTTTAAAATAGCCTTGATTCGAACCTGGCCTTCCTCAGTAAACTTAATCGCATTGGAGAGTAAGTTGAAAATTACCTGATTCAATCGGTTATAATCTCCTACAAGCACTTTAGGTATTTGGCTATCCACATCCACCGTTAGTTCAAGGTTCTTGTCCACGGCACTTACCTCAAATATTTTTTTGGCTTTTTCTAATAAAACCCTTAGGTCGAAATTGGCCTTCTCGAACTGAATATTTCCAGATTCAATTTTATTAATATCCAAAATGTCATTCAAGAGATTGAGCAGGCTGTCAGCCGAATATTTCAATGGTTCAAGTTGTCCAATTTGATCTTCTCGTGGTTTTTCTTGAAGCAACAGGTTGGTGAATCCTACAATGGCATTTAATGGCGTTCTTATTTCATGGCTCATAGTAGAAAGGAAGTTCTCTTTTTCTTTGGCTCCTTGGTCGGCCTTTTTCTTAGCCTGCTTTAGCTCCTCTATTTCATTTTTTCGTGTTGTTACGTCCCTAAACATCCAAATTCGACCAAATATTTCGTCTCCAGTTGATCGAACGGGAGCCGTATAAAATTCATAATGCCGGCCATTAATCATGCTCAATTCATCGTGAATGTCAATGATGGGGTGCGTGGTCACTTGCCCATTAAAATTTCGCATGGTTTCTTTTTTGTCGCAAAAAGATGCTACCTCGTGCAGTACTTCAAACACATCCGAGCCGAGCTCTAGGTTACCCGTCATACTAAACATATCCAGAAAACGCTTGTTGTGCGAAACGATTTTAAAATCTTCGTCGGCAACCAAGAGCCCATCCACCGATGCTTCTTGTTGGGATTGCAACATAGAAAGCGCTCGCTGGAGGTTTTTCCTGGAGTAATATGCCTCTGTAATGTCACGCGCTGTTCCTACAACAAGCTCAAACTTATCCTGCGTATAATGTGGTTTTTCAAAGAAGTGAAGGATGCGCTTTTGCCCGTTTTTGTGTGCTATTTCCATCCTAAACACCCGCTTGCCTTCTCCAGTTTTTGGAATCGCATACAAGTCCTGCCGAGGGGCTTCGTTCATGGGGTGATCCGTAACAATCGTATCAATATTAGACACCCATTCTTCTTTGGTGTACCCTGTTATACTTTCTATGTTGCCCGAGGCATAAACCAATTCTCTCGCTCGGTTGTAGGCATAGGTAAAGCTGTCGCTGTTTTCGAGAAGCAACGATTGCTGCGTTAATGTTTTTGAAAGCTCGTCTCTGCTTTGGGATAACTCATCGTTGTTCTTAGCAATATCACGTAAATTGAATATAAATACCACAATAATGATAGCGATAATCAAGAAAAATGAGCAAAATATAATGAGTAGTTTGTTTTTTATAGGACCAATAAAATCTTCTTCAGATACCGAAAAGATTAAGCCATAGCGTTCATCAAATATTCTAAAAGGGCTATAAACAGTAAGAAAAACTACCCCTTGTTGCTTGAGTTGGTGCAATAAACTCCCTTCTTGTGAATCGAGGAGCGAATTGATGATCATTTTTTTGTGATACTGAGGAAGTAAGAATTCTCCCACAGCTTTTTCTCCTCTTTCGGCTTCAACGAAACCCATGTTCTCAGAGAAAATCATTTTAAATCCCTTTTCGCCGATGAACTGACTGCTCGATTCGTATTTAATGAGGTTTACTACATCGATGAGCGCCGCCAAATAAACCTTCTTTCTTTTGCCCCAATTTACCGGAATTATAGCCAGCGATTTACTCCCTTTTATATGAATAATCTTGGTAACATTGGTGAACTGAAGAGGTAGGTCGATGTCCGATAGGTCTCCAAACTCTTCAGATATTCCATTATCCTCTATGCCAATAAAATAAAACCTCGAAGTGTCATATATATAAAGTGTATCAACAAATTGGCTGTATCGGTTCATCAACCTCTTGAGCCGAAACCTGAGCTTTTTAGAACCATCGTCTTGGGTGTCGAATACATTTTCAAAATGATCTACCTCGGCCAAAAAAGGAATCTCACTTCTAAACTCATTAACTTGCTGGTAAACCCGATCTATGGTAATGTCTAATTGGCGATCGAGGTATTCGCTTTTTGCGTTGATTTGATTGGTGAGAAGAGTGCTGTACAAGAAATAGCTCAATACCAGCAGCCCAATAATAATAATGGGTAGCGAGAAGAAAGTAACGGGACTCGTTTTGGCGAAATCTTTTAGCATAATTCGAAGCGGCTAATTTAAAGCGAAATCTATTCAGTATTAAGAGGCCAAGGCTACGGTACTAATCAGGGGTTTGTTGTTGGTTTCCAAAAATACCTGCTGCGCGCAGGAGGCCAAGGTTGACCCCGTAGTTATCACATCATCAATGAGTAGAATATTCTTCGACTGAAGGCCCTCTTTATCGTTGACCTTAAAGATGCTACTCACATTCTGATGCCTTTCAAAATGTCCTTTTTTCGTTTGGGTTTCAGTAGCCTGGGTGCGGATGATGGCACCATAATTCACTTCTACCCCAAATTCTTGAGCCAACCCTTCGGCAATAAAATCGCATTGATTATAGCCCCGCAAGAGCTTTTTTGAAGGATGTAAGGGTACCGGAAGAATCAAATCAATGGATTCGTATGCTGGCGATTTTTGTAGTTCATTCGCCATTAGTTTGCCCAGCTCTACCCCAACTTCTGTATTCCCCTTGTATTTTAATGCATGAATAAGCTTTTGAACGCGGCTCTTTTTGCGAAAATAAAAACAAGAACTGGCGTGTTTAAACTCCGCCTTGCCCCAAAGCAATTTCATGATAGGGTTGATTCCCATTGAGGCAAATCCAGTAGCAGGTAGGCTTGATTTGCATTTAGTGCATATACTGCTCTGCTGTTTGTGCAGCGCGTTGCCACAAGCAGCACATAGGTGTGGATAGATAAGTGAAATTATTTCTTTAATCACAATATAACGTGTAAGCCCAAATGGTACTTTTGCGAAAATTATTCGTGAAGATATGGAAAATACTGAAAGCAAAGAGGTTAAAGACGGTTCAAACAAAAAACTAAATCTCATTCTATTGGTACTCGTTTTATCCGTGGTGGGCAACGGAATATTAGGCTATATGCTCATGCAAGAGCAACAAACTGTGATGTACCTCACCGGCGAAAACGTTGAGATTACAGACGAACGAGACATCCTCGAAAACGACCTCAAAGCCATGCTTGCTCAATACGATTCATTAACCACTGAAAACGATACTATTTCGGCCCAACTGGAAGCCGAAAGAGATAAAGTGAAAGACCTTTTGGCAAAGGTAAAGAGTTCGAATTGGACCATTTATAAGCTCAAGAAAGAAACTGAAAGCCTTCGTAAAATCATGAAGGGCTTTGTGGTAACCATCGATTCGTTAAATACAGCCAACATCAAACTCATGGCTGAAAACGAAAACATCAAAGGAGAGTTAGGCCAAGAAAAATCGAAGACAAGTAAGTTGAACGAGGAGAAATCACAATTGGAAGGCAAGGTGAAAATCGGGCAGAAGCTCCAAGCAGTATTTATTGAAGCCTACGGCCAGTTGGTAAAAGGCAATACGGTACATAAAAGAACAGATAAGGCCAAAAAAACGGACAAAATAAAATGTTGTTTTACCATTGGGGCCAATGAACTTACCAAACCCGGCAACAAGGATGTTTTTCTGAGAATAATTGACCCAAGCGGTAAAGTGCTCACCCCCAAGGAAGACAAGGCCAACATGTTCGAGTTTGATGGAGTAAGAGGATTATATTCCGTCAAAAAAGAGGTGATGTACGAAAACAAAGACGTAGACGTGTGTATGTATTGGGAGGTTCTTGAAGAATTATCATCTGGAAAATATATCGTTTACGCATATACCGATGGTCACGAAATTGGGGTTACCGAATTCACGCTTAAATAATTTTTGTATTTCAATATATTGTTTCTTATCAATATTGATACTTAATGGTTTACATCTGTAAATCATAGCAAATAATTTTATTTTTATTGGATCAAATCACATTGTTATGAAAAAGATTCTAATTTCTATTTGCATTTGCATTTCATTTTATACGGCACATTCCCAAATGGCAAATTGGGTACAAGGTGCTGGCACTAGCGGAGATGATAAAATAAACTCCGTAGGCGTTGATGGCTCTGGCAACACGTATGTTGTTGGGCAAATGGGTACTGGCTCCATCACTTTTGGTACTGATGTGCTTAATAATACGGGCGGAAACCCAAATGGCTTTGTTGCTAAATACAACTCAAGTGGGGTAGCCCAATGGGGTATTCTACTTCACAATTATCTGGGCGGACAGGTCACGGATTTACTTGTCGATGCTGGCGGTAATATTATTGTTTGCGGCGAATTCACAGATAGCTTGGAGCTTAACCCAAAGGGAAGCAGTACCAAAATTCTTACGCAAGCGTCCTATATAGGCGCCAAAAACTTTTACATAGCTAAATACAATTCTAATGGCATTCTGCAGTGGCACAACTACATGCAAAGTAGTGGCGAGTGGGATGCACGAGGAATAACGGCGGATCCTTCGGGAAACATTTACGTAACTGGCTCTGGGTATGGTGACTTGGTAAATAATTTGGCCACCGATTCGGCAAAAGACCTAACTAGTGCAGTAGAAATGCCATTTATAGCCAAGTTTACCAGTTCAGGTGCTTATGAAAAAGTCATTATCATTAGAACAGCGGCAGACAACTTAGGGGCAAAAGCCTACGACATTGGAGTGGGTAAGGATGGTAAAATTGTGGTGTGCGGAAGTACCGAAGATTCTATAACCATAGGAGGTTCTAAAAAAGTTCCGGATTTGATGAATTCGAAAGCCGATGCTTTTATCGCTAAATACACAAATCAATTACAAGATGATTGGGGACTTCTCATCGGAGGAGAAGATGAGGATGAGGCTCTGGCATTATTTGTCGATGATTCTTCTATGGTTTGGATTACTGGCTCGATGCAAAACTCCTTTTCTGTCGCTTCCGACAATTTGACTTCTAATGGAGCCAAAGACGTTTTGTTTGTAAAAATTAATGCCAACGGTGCTCCCATCGGCGGATTCAATTTAGGAGGTTCTGGAAATGATTTAGGGCTTGCTATCGACTTCGACAACAACCAAACTCCTTGGGTTTCTGGGGTTTTTACAGGCTCAGCCGTAGACTTTGACCCAGGAACTGGAACTCACACATTGAACGGCGGTACAAATGAAGAAGCATTTATCGCACACTATGATCGAATTGGGGATTACTTAAGCGCCATAGCCATTGGAGACGCAAGCACAGGAGCAGAAAGAGGGCATTCGATTGTATATGCCGGAACATCCGATTTGTACTTAGCTGGTTTGTTTAGTAGCGGAAACGCAGAATTCAATCCTCTGGGAACCTCACTCAAACTAAACAACCTAGGTGATCGGGATGCCTTTGTCGCAAAATACTCTGCCGTTTCGTGTCCCGTAGACGATGCAGGTGCCATTAAGGGTTCAGGAAAATTATGTATGGGAGATGAAAGAACGTTTTCTATCAGTCCAGTTAATGGGGCAACCACGTACAACTGGGTTTTTCAGGGCGATCCACAACAAATCATTCATGGGCAAGGCACAAATACCCTTACCATATTGGTAAACAACAGCCAAAGCTCAACACTAGTAGTTACCCCAGGAAACGGAACCTGCACTGGAGCCCCTGCAAATCTCAATTTAACTGTAGCTACTCCCCCAACTTGGGACAACATCAACACTACCAACCCTACATGTGGTAAAAACAATGGATCTATTTCAGTTTCCATGAATGGGGTAGGCCCATTCACTTATTTATGGTCTAATGGTGATATAGTTGCTCAACCAGATTCACTTACATCCGGTGGATATAACGTTACCGTTACCGATAATGGTACTTCGTGCCAAACAGATTCTCTGATTTCCTTGAACGATGATGGCGCACCTTCTATCACAGCTGCGGTATTAACTAAACCTAAGTGTTTTGGCGAAGCCAATGGCTCTATTTCTTTAACGCTCACTGGTGGAACAACTCCCATAAAGTATTCTTGGTCAAATGGAGACACCACAAAAGATATTAGTGGAGTTGAGGCAGGCGGGCACAGAGTTGTCATAAAAGACGCTAACGGTTGTAGTACATCCCAAATTTACTATTTGGGAGAAAACGCCGAATTAAAAGCAAGGGTAACCGTTCAAAACAACTCTACCTGTGGTGTTAACGATGGCGTAGTTACGGCCATCCCATCAGGAGGAGTTGAGCCTTACAAGTATTTGTGGAGCAATTCTGACACATCCAAAGTACTTAACGGCCTTACTGTGGGTGCATATAAATTGGTGTTAACGGATAGCCTCGGCTGTAAAGATTCGGTTTATGCCGATGTTTCAGACAATAAAGGCCCTACCATCACCCTAGATTCCTTATTCGATCACGATTGTCAACTTTCAAACGGTTCGATTTATATCTCAGGTACTTTCTCCCTACCTCTCACTTACGCTTGGTCTAATAGCACAAGCAGCGAAGACCTTACAGGCGTTGGATCTGGTTTATATTCGGTGACCGCCTCAGGTGGAAGTTGTAAAGGGATTAAAACTTTCGAAGTAAAAACCAAAACTCCAAAGATGAACCCTATTTGTATGGTAACCGTGGACGATTCTTCAAAGAAGAATCTTTTGGTATTTGAAAGAGGTGCTAAAGGCACTATTGCGAGATATATTTTCTATCACGAAAGTTGGCAGCCGGGTTTTTACCACGAAATAGGCTCTAGTCATGTAGATAGCCTAAGCTATTGGATCGATCCACTTTCAGACCCCCAATTAAAAGCATGGAAATATAAAATGGTTGTGGAAGATAAATGTGGTGCGGTATCCGATCCAAGTACCTCGCACAGCACCCTTCATCTGGTAGTAGAAAATGGAGCTTTGGGAACCAATAATTTGAGATGGACACCATACAATGGATTCCCCTATGATACGGTATATGTAGATCGTTTTGAAACTGGAAAAGGATGGACAACTATAGATTCTGTACCTGCACAAAACACAACTTACACCGATGCAAACGCACCCAAAAACGATAAAGGATTGTTATATGCTTTGGGTATCCAGCATCCTTTTGGCTGTTTGGCAACAAGAGCAAATTCCAAAAACTTCAATACCTCTCGCTCAAACCGCAGTGCGCCTCCTAGTGCGTTAAAGGCGGATACTACGGATACAACAACGAAGCCGGTACCTAATTTTATACATAAAGGCGTGTACGGAAACCAATATTTGGTATACCCAAACCCTAATCAAGGAGTTTTTAAAGTGAAAATTCCGAATAGTGACTCAAAACTGATAGGTATCCAATTGTACGATTTGAATGGAAGAATCATTTGGTCTGAAACCAATGGGCTTGTAGATGAAACCGAGCTCAACATCGACCTGAAGGAAGCAAAACCTGGAACCTACCTGTTAGAAATCGAAGATTCGGGAGGAAGAGAACATTGGAGAATCGTTATACAGTAATTAAAACTAAACCCCTCCGTTGAGGGGTTTTTTATTTTTACACCGATGAAATCTTTTGGGATTAAGTGCCTTTTGTTTTTGCTTAGCTTTAACTTATTTGAAGTAAAAGGCCAGCATTTAAGTGGCATTCCTTTAATTGAAAACTACACCATTCACGATTATAAATCAGTGCCGCAAAACTGGGATTTGGTACAAGACCAACGAGGTAAACTACTTGTGGCCAACAACTTAGGGCTACTCACTTATGACGGGAATAAATGGGAACTTCATGACGAATCGTTTAACAACCAATTATTTACTGTTGCACGAATCGGAGACTCTATTTACGTCGGTGGGGAAAACAACTTCGGACTTGTAAAATCGGATTCGGCCGGCCGGTTTCGCTTTGAAAGTCTAATCCATTTAATTCCCGACTCCATCTCTGAATTTGGGTCAGTGAGGGAAATTCTAAAATGGAGGGACAATCTTGTGCTTCGCACCTCAGATTTTCTTTTTGTTATTGGCGAAAAGTCAGTCAGCGCCATTAGCCAAGAAGACCCAATAGACCATGTTTTTCGTTACAGAGAAAACCTATACGTTTATTTGAATACAGGTGGTCTGCGTCGCTTCGAAAACGGAGAGTTATTGCCTCTTCCAGGCGGTCATATTTTTACTCATAACCAACCAGTAGGCGTTGTTGAGTGGGACAATGAACATTATGTTCTTACCCAAAAAGAAGGTTTGGTTCACATTCAACTGAACAAATTTGGATTTGAAATTCGCTGTCGAAAAAAAGAAAGCCCGCTTGATGACTATCTCAAATCGAAACGAATCCTCCAATGCGAACAAGTTGGCCCACATACTTACGGCTTAAGCGTAGAAGAAAATGGACTGGTTATCGTAGAAAATTGGAATAGAATTTCGGCGAAAATCAACCACAGTAACGGCCTGCAAGACGAATCGATAAATGGTATGTACAAAGGCCTTGATGGCTCCTTATGGCTTGCCTTACAAAATGGAATTTCAAGAATTGCGCTTGACTACCCAGTTAGAAAATACGACGCACGCAATGGTCTTGCTGGAATTGTGGAGGCTCTCACTATTCACAACAATCAACTCTTTGCGGCCACAAACGATGGCATTTTTACAAAAGGTGCGTCCAACGACCAATTTGAATTAATTGCTCCTTTAACCAGTTGGGACATCACGTCCGTTGATGTATCCAGCGAATCCAAGCTTTTGGTAGCCACCAATAATGAGATACAAGAAATCAATAAGGATGGTTCGTTAAGTGTAATTGCCGAGTGTTATCCCTGGTCATTAAAAGCCTCCCGTTTTGATCAAAACACGGTTTACATCGGCCTCGATCCGGGTGTGTTTGCCATTCGTTGGAATGGCTCCAAATGGATTTCTTCACAAGAAAACCGCTTTATTGATCAGCAGATTAATAACATAACTGAAGACGCAGATGGTAACCTGTGGTATGGTACCCGCTCCGAGCATTTGTTTTCTGGCCCCGCACTCAAATGGTATGGGGATTCAGTGGATTTCGGCGAAGTGATTAATCTTTTCGATGGGCAAGATTTTTTGGGTGACCCCGTTCGAACCGTGTTCTTTCAAAATGAGCTGCTGATTGGTTCTGTGAAGGGGATTCGCAATCCCAAATTAGATTTGGAAATTGACTCTTCGTTCCAATTAAAAAGAAAGGATGGTTATATACATAGGCTGCACACTCACAAACTCAATAACCAGCTCTGGGCATCGGTATACAGCGAAAATGATATTTGGGAGGTGGGTTTTTTTGATTCAAAAAAAACTTGGAATTATAAATTTTTTAATCCGCTCGCTCAAGATATTATTCACTGTTATCAAGAAGAAGGAAAAAATAAAATGTGGCTCGGAAGCCCCACTGGGGTTTATGAAGTGGCCCTAAACTCAACGTTTTCTATCAGCGAATCCTATCGCACCATTATAAGGAGAATAGTGGTGAACGGCGACTCCATTATCCATTACGGAAATTGGCAAGATTCATTGGGAAAATTTACGACCACTCAACCTATATCGTCCATACCAGAATTCCATTACGAAACCGATGAAATTTCATTTGAATTTGGCGCGCTCTCATTTGGAAAAGGCGATAACATGACATACAGCTATTGGCTTGAAGGAGATGATGAAAGCTGGAGCAAGTGGTCGCCGGAGCACAAAAAAGAATACACCAACCTCCCACCGGGCGAGTATGTATTCAAGGTGAAGGCAAAAAATATATTTGAAACTGAAAGTGAAATTGCGGAATATCGATTTGTAATAAATAAACCTTGGTTCGAAACCACTTGGTATTATGCCGGTCAAACTGGATTTTTCCTAGCCTTGGTTCTGCTTACCTTCTTTTTAAGTCGCTCAGGACGGTCCGACAACTTGGCTTCGGTTATTGCCTTTATCACCATTATCACGGTGTTTGAATACCTCATCATGACCATCGAGCCTATTTTTCAAGAATACACTGGCGAAATTCCAATTTTCAACCTTTTTATGAATGTGCTCTTGGCAATGAGCTTGGTTCCGCTGGAAATATTTATTAAAAAAGCACTCGCAAAACGACGTAAAAATGATAAGGTATAGTTGCTTCATACTTCTTCTGCTATGTATGCCCTCTTGGGCCCAAGGTCAAAGATTAAAGAAATTCAAAAAGAAAGAAATTCGCCTTATTGAATCAGCGGCTCCAAATGAACGGCTTCGGGTGCTCACCATAAATGACAAAAAAGATTCTCTCCTGCTAAGAAAACCGTGTAAAAAAGTCAATCTTGAAAAAGACAAAGAGACTGTTATTTATTTTTCTAAACGTCTGAAAGCAACAGTAACAGATCCTAAAAACATGGGCGTCGGAATTGCCGCTCCACAAGTAGGACTGCTGCGAAGATTGATTTATGTTCAGCGATTTGATAAGGAGAACTTCCCCTTGGAGTTCTACATTAACCCGAGAATTATTGAATATTCGGATTCATTACAACTCGGTAAGGAAGGATGCCTTTCAATTCCAGATAAGAGCGCCGAAGTATTTAGGGCCCAGTTCATTAAAATCGAATATGTAGACATGGATGGAAAAAAACACATCGAAGAAATAAGCGGGTTCACTTCGGTAATTTTCCAGCATGAGATCGACCACTTGGATGGTATTCTCTACCTCGATCATTTGAAAATTGAAGACTAGGTTCCCTTAAAATAGGTCGAAATAGTTTTTACATATTCTTCGAATGCCGCGCGACCTAATGGGTCAATTTTACAAATGGTGAGTGGATAGTTTCCCCGGAATGTTTTTTTAACCGAAAGGTATCCAGCGTTTTTCAATTTCTGAATTTGAACGCTTAAATTTCCCCTTGTAGATTCCGTTTTTTCGAGGAGATAATTGAACTCTGCATCATCCACAGTCATGAGTAAACTCATGATGGCCAATCGCAATTCGTTATGTAAAAGTGGGTCTAGCTTTTTCAGCATGATTAAAGATAAAAACGAAACCCAGTTCCTATGCTAAAACCATTATAATAAATGGGATTGTTCAATAACAAATCACCTCTTGCACCTGCTCCAGTAGCGCCTAATTCAATATAATATGAGGCAACCTCACCTTCATTTGCGCTCATAAACATTTCAAATCCAAACAAGCCATATCCGCCCATAAAAACTCCCTCATTTGAAATATTAGAACTGGGTACGCCCACAACTGCACCACCCTCGCCGTACAACCGAAGAAATGGAGCTGGCCTACCTCCTACGCCAACCAAACCCAGCCTAGATACAAAATACGGCGACCAAGTATCTTCCTTAAGCGTAGGGTCAAAGTGATCGTGAAATTGAATAAGCGTGTTTAACCTAACCGCCAATGAATTGTAGACAAAGTATGGCGAGGTAAAATCCAATCCCATCCCAAAATCATCCTGAACATTTACCAGCTTCATTCCAAATGAGAATTGGTTTGACTTGCTTTTTTGTTCTTCGTTTTGGCCAAATGCCACCATGTTTAAGCAAAGCAAAATGACTAAAAAAATATTGCAGTGTTTCATAATTCATTGTTTTTGTTGAAGTAAATACCCTGGAATAAGGTAAGCCACAATAATGGAGGCCCCTAGTAAAATAAGCTGCAAAGAAAATGGAACGAAAAAAGCCGCGATAGCCAATAACCAACAAGCTATGGCACCAATTTTTAATGGCATAAACTGTAATATACCACCTGTAACGAAGGTGCCCAAGGCGTAGAGTAACATAATTATAGGATAGGTTTTTGAAAACCCAATCCATGGCATACAACCCAATATGGTCAGTAAAAAAACGGCAAAACCGCCCCATAAGTAAGCCAAACTCCGGTCTAAATGAGTTGCAGTAAGTTTCACTCGCGCTTGGCGAGAGCCTATGATGGCAGCGGCTACGCCTCCCAATATCATCATAATCGGCCAAACAATCCATGGCATTTTATAATGTGCTACTTCGAGCAATAAATAATGGCCTATGGCGGCAATTAAGGTGAGCCAACCCCACAAAAGAAAAAATACGGCCTGATGCTTTGCATTGAATTGAGTCTGGTGGATCATTTTGGTGATGATAGCCAAACTCTCCTTTGGGTCTAATTCTTTTGGGTTCATTTTTTACGGTTTAATAAGATAAAAACTATAGCGGCAGCCAATAAGCCAGTTCCGATACCTATAAACATATAAGCTTTCATATTTCCTAATAAAAGACCGAGTCCCATACCTAGCATTGTTCCTCCTGCTATTAGATAGCCCGAATTGCTGTATTTATTTTTCATATAAACTTGTTTATTTTGTAAACCAAATGTATAAAAAAAACGAACCTACACGCCAGCCAAAGCAACTTCCTTTGAATTATGCTCGAAAGGAATAACATCTAACTCCTTTTTGAGCGAATCTTTTACGGCTTCGAACTGCGGTAAATATTTCCTATCAACTGGCAGTGATGGTGGCAGCTTTTCTGTTCTGTGATTAACTTGTTTGCCATTCTTCCAAAATCGGAAGCAAACATGTGGGCCTGTGGCCAAGCCCGTACTCCCCACATAGCCAATTACATCACCTTGTTTTACATACTTGCCCGGTTTGGCCGATTTCGAAAATTTACTCATGTGCAAATACTGAGTGGTGTAGGTTCCATTGTGTTTAACCTTTACATAATTACCATTAAACTTGGAATATTTGGCTTCAATAACCACCCCATCTCCTACAGATAATATGGGTGTTCCCGTAGGTGCGGCATAGTCTGTACCCAAGTGGGCCTTCATTCGTTTTTGAACAGGGTGATACCTCTTCATGGTGTAGCCGCTAGAGATTCTTCCAAATTTTAATGGCGACTTCAAAAATGCCTTACGAAGGCTTTTTGCGTTTTCATCAAAATAATTACTTCCCTGCCCCTGGTCGAATGGAAAGGCATAAAATTCCTCGTTTCTATGAATAAACAAGGCCGCTTGAATATCACCTACTCCCACTCTGGTGTCCTCCACATACCTATCCACAAATATTACCTTGAACTTGTCGCCCTTTTGAATGCGGTAAAAATCAATTGACCAAGCATAAATTTCGCTCAATTTCATTGCAACAGCAGGGCTTACATCAATGTCCATTAATGTTTCATATAACGACGAATTTATTTCGCCTGCCACTTCTCGCCTCACTTCAGTTACTTCCTTCTCACCTCGGTACACCTTCATTTCGTTTCGCAGGTCGCAAACAATAAAGTCAGTGGCATTCGGCTCATAAATAAAAAACTGTGCTTTTTCAGTGGAGTCATTTTTACACAAAACCGTATAGTTTCTTCCGCTTCTGATTTGGGTTACATCGAATACATCTTTGGCTTGTTTTACAAGAGCATCGATTTCAGAGTATGGAATGTGATGCCTAAGGAGAATATGTGAGAGTAATTCATTCTTCTTCACCGAACTTTGAAACACCAAAAAAGAATCTGAAACAATCCCGTAGTGTATACTCGTCTTCGTTTGTAAAGTATCGACTGGAATACCTACATCAGCTATTAGTTCTTCATCCCCACATGACGCAAATAGAAGGGCAAAAATGCCCAAGACCAACAAGGCTGGCTTAACTCTAAAAAATAAAAGATTTGTGCTTGTATTCACCAAAGCCAAATATGCCATTTTTGATTCCCAGCCTAGGAATTTAACTTTATTCTTGTAAACAGTTTTTTGTTGATTTACGGAAGGTTGTACGAAGATCTCATGATTCATAAGTTTTGAAAAAAAAATCACACTCATTTTACTTGACGTTGGCTCTTTTTAGTCGAACAATTTTCCTATTGGTTTTATTGTGTTTAACCGTTCAACTCCCTGCTCAAAATCTCAAATATGAAATTAGAGCCATAGGTTTAAACCTAGGAAACGCTTATGCAGGGCGAAAAATTGTAGGTTCGGAAGTTCACTACACGATGGATAGCCAAGTGAATGTAAAATTATGGTTTACAGATTATATCATCCAGTACAACTCCGAAGCTATTTACGAAAAAGACATTCTTAAATCTTGCCACGTATTGGCCAAGGTGAACGACAAAATAAAGGAAGAAATCTTCATTAAAAAGGTAGCGACAGGCTATTCCGTGACGAGAACTGAAGACGATAAAACAGATCATTGGATTTTAAATGACCGTGAAATTAATTTTAGCACATCGAAATTGTTCTGGCACAAGCCCGAAAATGGCAATAAATCCCTAGCAGAAAACTATGGAATCATTTGCTCTACCTCACATACGAAGAATCCAGCCGAACGAATTGTTTACGACGAAAAAACAAAATCCAAAACAGTATATACCTACCAAGGAGTTCGACCCATAAAAAGGATGGTGGAGTACCCAGTTGTTAATTTTTATATGACCCTAATTGAGGAGTTGCCTTAGTTCAGCAATAATTCGAAAATACTGTCGGGCAATTCTAATCCTGCCAAAAACAACCCTGCACCTAACATTTTATATCTGTTGGGTACGTGATTGATGGCTAAAGGAAAAGCCATAATAGACATCACCGCTAGAACTGGTGTAAAAAGCAGGCAAATAACAAAAAACGAACTTCCTTTAACAATAAAGCTAGCAATGATGAGAATTACTCCAAATATGAGAGCATTATCAAAAAGCTTGGGATTCTCCAAATAACTCAAGTGAGTTGAAAGCCCATAAGCGAAAATGGCGGTTAAAATCATAATTCCGCTAACGAGAATCTCGCCAGTATAATCACCAAAATGGAGGATATTCTGATGTGATTCGAAAAGTGCTGGGAATACATTAATTAAAAACCCGAAAACCAAGCCCAAACCAAGCCCAACTAACAATGGTTTGGAAAACTTAGGCTCTTTGTTGTCATCTTCTTCAACCAATTCGGGTTTGTATTTTTTCATATTTAAATGAAACCACAATCCCGACCCACCGATAAGCACTGCTCCCGTAACAAAGGTTAGGCTCGCCCCTAGAAAATCTACCAAGGCAATAATGGCAGGCTCGAGGCCATAAACCATATCACTTACCAAAATATAAATGCCCATAACGGCTGTGAACTTATCTAATGGAACCAATCGCTCCAAGGAGGCAAGTGCTGGTGCGTAAAACAAATTCATAGCAATGAGCCAAATCAGAATCATTATGGGAAGTATATTGGAGTAAGGAAGCAAGGGTTCGGGAGTAATCATTGAGGCCACAATCATAAACACGAGTGCGGTAATCCCTACCCCAGCCGTGACCATTGGAATAGTGTTTTTTCCCTTTTCTTTCATTCGGTCGGCTGCCCAGCCAGAAAGCGGAGGCACGATAAGCAATACCACCAGTTTGGCCCAGCCAAGAAATTGCTCTAATTCAGTAAATTGAAACCTTTTGAGTAAAACAGGTTGGTAATTATGATAGGCTATCCAAGAAATAATAATGGCCGCGTTCAATGAAATTAAACTCCATATCAGCGGCCATTTTGTGTCATTTGTATTTACAGTCATTCTATTTAGTTTGACCGTAAAAGTACCTTTTTGATACCTTACAGCCAGTCGAAAAACCCACCTTTATTTTCCCTCACTTTGGCGATAGGTGCTACAAGGTTCTTATACCCAGTAAGTTCCATTTTTACACTACCTACAATTATATTGGCTTTAGCCAGTACAGGAACCTTGTTGACATCGGCAGTTACCCAAATCTCAAGATCTTCTTCGGCCTGAAACACCCTTCCTTCTTGAACCACCGGTACGAATTTATAACACTTAAAAGTTCCTAGGTCAATACTCACCTCTTCTATTCCCATAAACTTGACATAAAATGGCCACATTTCGTAATCCATAAAGCTGTTTATTCTGTAGATATCTCCTTTTTTAGCGTTTCTAAAATCTAAGGTTCTCAGGTAGTAGAAACTACTCAACATATCTTGAACATCCTCAGGAGTATTTATACTTCCTTTTTCGCCAGTGTTCACCAAATTTTTCTCTGGTACAAAATGGTAATCTCTATTGATGATGTACCCTCCTTCGTTTACACGTCGCACAAATTTTCTTGGTGCTAGGGTTTTTTCATCTATATAAGTTTCGTAAACATCACGAACTTTATAAAACCATTCAAAAACACTTAAAGTCTTACCTTCTCCCACCATGTGGTAAACTGGGTTTCCATCAATGTTAGTATCCTGTTCTTTAATACTCACAGTGGCCTCTCCAGCACTTAGCAGACCGTAGTGCATAAAGTAAGAAATCTGCTCACCTTTTTTAAATGGTACAGTAGGGTGTTTTACCTGGTGAGAAAAATTAGTGGGCTTATCCATCAAATCCATTGGTTTGTCAAAACCAACTACCAAACTAAACCCGAGTACCAGTCCTAATGATTTTAAAGCTTTCATAACATATAATTTTGAATGTTGATGGCGTGAATCCTAAAAACGTGCCAAACTAATTATTTACAGATAATGAATATTTAAGTCATTGAATATCCGAATCTTTTATGGTTCAATATAATTTTATTATACTTGTGTATATGGTTAAAAATAAATTGCTATACCTATTCCACACTTTCTGTCCCCCAACTGTAAATCATCGAGCGGTTAAATTTATGCATAAAGAAAGTGATTTCTGAGACACCACTTCTCTCTCTCCAATTACTCTAATTTTCTTAAACTCTTAATTCTATTTTACGATGAAATATATTATTACCATCATCTTGCTTGCTTCCTCATTTTTCACAAATGCTCAGGTTGTAGATCCCAATTACCAAAATTTATTCGACCTGTTTATAATGGATGATTATCAAGAATGTTATGATAAGGCTGTGAGGATGATTGAAAAAGATAAACACAACCATAAACCCGAACCTTACATATTTTGTGCAAAATCAACAATGAAACTTGCCCAGCATGTCGATGATTTTGATGAAAAAATTAAGCTCGTAAAATCTAGTTTGAAATATGGTGCGAAGTATGTCAAATACAAAAATAAACTCGAAAACCGCACGGACTTTGACGCCTTGTACCAAGAAGACATAGTAGACTTAAAAAACACTGGACTTGAAATGGCCGTTTTTTACATTCGTGAATCAAACCTGAGCAAGTCACTTTACTATACTAAAAAAACCTGTAAACTAATGGAAGACAAACCCTCGATTCAAGTACTCAAGGGCTTAGCTTACCTATTAAATCGAAATCACAGAGAAGGCATTAACATATTAAATGAAGGAATCGCCGGACTCAATTCCGAAAAAATAGAAAACGAAATGGAAAGTGAGTTAGTAGTTAAATACTTGAAGGCCTATGAAAAAGTTGCGAGGTCAATGAAAAAGCATGACAAGTTTCTCGTTATTCAGAAAGATCTGAAAGTAGTAGTTTACGAGGATCAATTTAACGACTTGATGGGCATTAAATAAAAATCAAATTTTATAAACTCGCTTTACGCGCTTTGATATGTTGGTTAACACCTCATAATGAATCGTTCCCATTTTTTTTGCCATTTCAAAAATCTCTTCTTGGCAATCAAAAATGACAAGGTCGTCACCTACTTTAACATCATGACCCGTAGCATCAACCATACATAAATCCATACAGATACTCCCCACCGTGGGTACCTTATGGCCCTTCCATTTCATGTGCCAATTGCCATTGCTAAGTAGCCGATTAAATCCATCACCATAGCCCACAAATGCCGTTGCAATGAGGGAGTCTCTTTCGGCAAACCAAGCACGGTTGTATCCCACTGATTCACCTTTTTTTACTATCTTCAGTTGTGCAACCCGGGTTCGCCAGGTATAAACATTTTTGAGTTGAGCATGGTCTGATGAAATTCCGTAATTCCCAATTCCTAACCTGACCATCTCAAATTCGCCTTCAGGGAACCGTTCGATTCCGCCCGAATTTAAAATGTGACGATCAACGGGATATCCTAAAGTGAGGATTAGTTTTTCAGAAATTTCCTTAAACAAACTGATTTGGTCGCGTGTGTAGTCGTCAAATTTGGGGTTGTCGCTTGCCACAAGATGTGAAAGAATCGAACGTACTTTTAATGGCTCTGAATCCAACAATTCTTTGGTCAGTTGGGGTATTTGGTCTATATAAAAACCTAGCCGATGCATGCCCGAATCCACTTTTATATGAATTGGATAAGGTTTGTGAAAGGAGCGAAAACTATTCAGGGCATCTAGGAACAACCTTAGCGATTCAAAATCGTAAATGACTGGCTCTAATCCATATTCGATGAGTTTTTCAAATCCATCTGGCTCCGGATTTATGATGATGATCTTTTGTTGGATCCCAGCGTCTTTTAATTCAACTCCCTCGTCTACGCAGGCCACACCGAGGTAGGCAACTTTTTCGTTCTCTAAAACTTTAGCGATATTTTTTATTCCAGCCCCATAAGCAAAAGCCTTTATGATGACCACAAATTTTGTTGAATCCTTTACCTGATTCCGAAAATAATTGAAATTGAAACGATAGGCATCCACGTCAATTTCCAGGATGGTTTGCCTGGTTTTAGCGGGAATAAACTTCATTTTCCCCCTCCTTTTTGTCTTAGCTTTTCCATAGCCTCAAAGTAAGCTTCTCTTGATAATGGTTCATAATGATCCAAAGCTCCCAGTTCAACCAATTTGTCGTTGGCTGAAGTTCGGTGTGAATAGTTGGCCAGTTTACCTGTGCGTACACATATAGCGTGAACTTTGGTAACATATTCGGCAATTGCCATTAAATGCGGCATTGGGCCAAAAGGTCGTCCTTGAAAATCCATATCGAGACCGGCAACAATAACCCTCACGCCACTGTTGGCCAA
The DNA here is from genome assembly GCA_020435995.1 of Flavobacteriales bacterium. Classification (GTDB taxonomy): domain Bacteria; phylum Bacteroidota; class Bacteroidia; order Flavobacteriales_G; family Salibacteraceae; genus JAGQYO01. The sequence goes on from JAGQYO010000005.1 coordinate 99,641, forward strand.
TTGATTACAAACATGGGGCAAATTGTCATCAAAAAACTGAGCTTCATCGATTCCCACCACCTCAACGTCATCGGCCAGTATCAAAATATTATTAGAAGAAGGAACGGGAGTACTTCGAATAGAATTTGCATCATGAGAAACCACCTCAACCTCATCGTATCTTGTGTCGACAGCTGGCTTAAAAATCTCTACTTTTTGTTTGGCAAATTGCGCTCGTTTGAGCCTGCGGATAAGTTCTTCGGTTTTTCCAGAAAACATCGATCCACAAATGACCTCTATCCAGCCAACTTTTTGCTCCTTGGTTATTTTATTTTCTAAAAACATGCATATTCTAAGCTGCGCAAATCTAACCAAATTGGGTGTTGACTATTGTGTGATGCAAGCACAATAAATCCAGTATTTTCTCATTAATTGCAATATTTTTGCTCAAAACAACAGAGAAGCGAATGAATGAGGAACTAAAAGTTTTGGCCAAAAAAATAGATAAACTTCGTCGTACTTTATCTGGCTTACCAAACCTTGAAGAACGGCATGAAATTCATGAAATAGAAGAGTACCAACATTTGAATTTGGAACTTGAAGAGGCACTTATCGTATTCAAATATTTGGTAGAAAACCAAAGCAAGATTCGGGTTTTGCGGCCAGCCAACAAGACAGCCGAACCAAAAAAAGAAGCTCCAACTCAACATGAGGCAAGCCAAGAGATACCCACAGCTCATGATATTTTTATGAACGTAGATGAAGCGATTTCAAAGCTAGACTCGGCTATTGTTCAATCCGAGGAAGAATTGATAGAAGCTGGCGTACCGGGAATTGAAGAGTTGAAGGATAAAGCCCCTCTTTACGCAGAGAAAGAAGGTGAGGACAGTGAAGCAGTAGAGGAAACTGAAGAAGCTAATAGCGAAGTTCCAGAAATCAACGAAATTTCAAACTCAAAATCTACAGTTGGAGAGCGCCTTTCGAAAATGCCTATTAGCGACCTTAAAGGTGCCTTTGGATTGAATGAAAGGTTTTTTTATGCCAATGAGCTATTTGGTGGAAATGGGGAAGAATTTATCCGTGCTATCAATGAGCTCAATCATTTGAGTTCGTTTTCAGATGCTCAAAGGCTGATAGAAGCCAAATATGTTGGGCCTAACAATTGGGACCTCGAAAAAGAGGAGGTAATGACTTTTCTTGAAATTGTAGAAAGACGTTATTTGTAAGTAATAACGTGGCTTCTCATTGATATAACGCCACCTCCATAGATCCTGCATTTATAAAAAGTGAAATAGCGAAGTCTATTCCTTCTTACATGGTACCTGCTGATATTAAACTTATCGATTCAATTCCATAAAACCAAAATGGCAAGGCTGATAAAGAAAAATTGATGAAATTGTATTTGGGGAAGTAAAGATGGCCTAGAATATAGTTGCCTCCTAAATTCAAAACAAAAGTTAATGAGCTAATCCGTACCTGTTTCAAACTTCCCGTTGTTAAGTTTAAAAAAACGACTCACCTTAGTTTTCGAATTAAAACTTCTCCCTATGAAAACAACGTTACTTTCCCTTCTAATAGCCCTTATCATGATTCCTACAACCTATGCCGGTCACGTAGTGGGTGGGCATCTTCAATACAAAAACGTGAGCGCCAATACGTTTTATATAGAAGGCCACGTGTACAGAGATTGTAATGGCGCTGCTTTTTCAAGCTCCATTATAACTGTAACAGCCACTTGCACTTCAACCTTGATGACATCCATTCTGACTATTCCGCATATTCCTCATATCTACGCACCCCAAACATTCGGGGGACCATACTCAGGTATTACGAGCGGTTCTGTAATCGGGCAAGAAATAAGTGATTTGTGTGATAACCTGCTCAACCCAAGTTCATCAATCACAAGCGCGTGCCGCACAGGAAGTGCATCTAGTTATATCTCTTTTAAATATAGCGGAACCTTTACGCTAGCACCTTGCAACAGCTGGAAATTGGTTTACCCCATAATTCCGTGTAGAAATATAGGTACTTCTAATATGAGCTCATCTACTTGCCCAGTGCAACAAGATGTTTTGTTTAACTCGCAAACCTATCCCACTAATTCAGGTGTATCCTTTTATGAAAAGTCGAGGCCTATCATAAATGCAAGCATTGGCCATAACTATGAATATGCCATTGGAGCCTTTGACCCAGATGGAGATAGTTTGACTTACACTTTTGCTTGCCCCAAACAGGCTTCAGGTGCATGTATGTCATACACTACTGGATATTCAGCGAATCAACCCATTCCAGGGATAAAGCTCGATTCTCTTAATGGAATTCTCAAATTTAGAACAACTGTTTCTGCAGGTCTTTTGGTGGGTATTTATGTAAATGAGTACGACAGATGCTCGAAGGTACTCAAGGGAAAAACATATAGAGAAATTACTGTAATTTCCAAACCATCCTCTAATCAGAATCTCCCCGAACGGCTCAGTGCCATAGAAAATTTAGCGGGAAAACGAGTTGCGAGGTTAGACGCTAATTCCATTTCGGTGTCTGAAAGATCCAGTTTTTCTTTTACTGAAACTTTTATAGAACGAGATACTTCGGATACCCTGGTTTTGTATTCGAATGTAACCTCAATTTTTCCAAATGCTACGCTATCTGAAACTCGGATCCCTGGTCCGACTGGAGACACGGTGATCGCAAATATTGCCATTCCAAAATCAGGCCTAGCACCTGGAGACTACCCATTTGTAATAGCCGCTTCCGACGATAATTGCAATTCCATAGGCAACCTTTGGAGCTCGTATAGAATCCATATTACTCCTTTAAACTATTTAACTGTAGACGGGGAGGAAGCACCAATTGCTGGAGCAACAGTATGCAATGGAGATACAATAGCACTCGAAAGTCATTATGGCGACCTGAGCACTTGGTACGCCTTATCAGGCGATTCTATACAATTTAGTGGAGTAAATCAAAACGCGTGGGGAACTACCGCAGCCGGTGATACCAATAAATTAATCCGCTTTTTGCCCACACAAAACACCACCATAGTTTGCCAAACTCGCTATCCATATTGCCCTGGGAAATATCAAATATTTTGGGACACTTTGGTGATCAAAATGGCAAAAACATTTCACATTCAAACCAGTAGAGACACCTCCTTATGTGGAATAGACTCTGCGTTTCAATTGCACTGCATCCCCGATTCAAGCTTTGCCATATCTTATCAATGGACCGGAAATGCTCCTTTTTCAAACGACACTTTGGCCAGCCCTACGATGCATTTTTTAAGAAAAAGTTTTCTTCAAGTAAAGGCAACTTCAGCCGATGGTTGCGTGAGAAAGGACTCGGTAAAAATTAATTTTCACCAGCTATTGGGGGCCTTAGAAATTGTGGCTTGCAATTCTATTTGTAAAGGTTCACAATCTCCTATATCATTAATTCCCAAAAGGCCAGACCCTACCTCATGTTATCCAAAATCAAAGGTTGAAGGTCAAGTTAACTCCTATTTTTCAAGTAAAAACTATGCAAACGCTACACTGATGCATAGCAACGACCTTTGGCTGAAATACCCCAATGTACTTACCTCATCCGAATTTAGTATGAAAAATCAATTGCTTTATCGCCGCTCCGAATTAGTTGGTATGGGAATTAATAGCCGAACGATAATAACCAAAATAGGATTTTATATTACTCAAATGAGTGGGCCTCAATCCATTCAATCCTATTCGGTTTCTCTAAAAAACACCTCAGACTCGGTGTTAACAACATGGAAATCTAACTTATGTCCAGTAGCATTTAAAAGCAACCTACCCCTTCACGTGGGATGGAATGAAATAGAATTAGATACTCAATTTGTTTACGATGGAACCTCCAATCTGGTAGTTCAAATTTGTCAAGAGAATTCTGGGCCTTATTCACAAACAGCTATGGCCTACCAAACAACCACTTATAATTCAATTTTAGGGGAACTAAGTGCTAATGCTTCGGTTTGTGGCTCTCAAAGTCTTTCACTCATTTCGTCAATCAATCGACCTATCATCAATATTCATGGGTTGGTTTATGCTCATCCAAGCCAATATAAAGTGAATTGGGTACCTAAAAGTGCTGTTACCAATGACAACTTGTTCAGCACCACCACCAAAAACCTTCAAAAGACCACCTTTGTCGCTCATTATTATGATACGATTTCTGGGTGTTCAGATTCGGTTTCTCACACCATTTCAATCGATACTATATCGAAAATAAAAATTAAAAATCCTGGCATCCCCTGTTTTGGAAGCACCATGACATTGAACGCCGACACCAGTTCTCTTCTGAGTAATGCGGGTTATTCTTGGTACAGTTTAACTCAAAATAAAAGTATTGGCCTAGGCGGCAAAATCAACTACATGCCATATGCTGTGGGCGATCGAATAGTTTTAACTGCCACAAATCCATGCTGCAAACTCACAGATACCATTTTGCTCACGGCCGAAATGAAACCCGACATGAGCTTTCCGAAATATGGCCCTTATTGCCAAGGTCAAAGGCCTGATACTTTGGTTGGCACTTCAATGGGCATATTTTCGGGTAAGGGTGTTGTAGCTAATATATTTAATCCCAGTTCTGATTCCATAAAACCAACATGGAATGCTCCAGCCCAGGTCCAAATAAACTACAAGGTTCAGAACCATTGTAACTGGGATACGTCATTTGTAATTACGGTTACTACCAAATTCGATACGACGTATATAGGGCCTTCAGTTTTTTGTGAAAACGATGCTTCAGTTTATCCATTAGCCTCTGTTCACGGTGGGGGAAAATGGAGTGGCACAGGAATCGTTAACGGTAATTTCGAGCCAAAAATAGCTGGAAAGGGCCATCACAATATACTAGTTGATAGTGCGGGTATGTGTGGTGATACCGGTCGCTACGTTTTAAGCGTAAACCCATCGCCGCAATTATCTCTATCAATTTCTTACGAAAAATGCACAAAAGAATCCCTAACACTCGACGCTGGAAATCCGGGCTCTAGTTATTTATGGAGCAATGGTGATACAACTCAGAAGGTCCAATTCACCTCTGCTGGAGAATTCTGGGTTGTCGTTACTAGCGCTGACAATTGTTCCGATTCGGCACATTTCGAAATCGTAGATTCAGAAGCACCGTGCACCGGAATAGCGGACAAAGAATTGGCCTTGCAAAACATCAAGCTCTACCCCAACCCAAGCGACGATTTTATTACCGTTGATTTTGGGGCTCAAGCAGAGCGTGGAAAAGTCGATATTGTGGATGTGCTTGGGCAAGTGGTGTATTCGCAATTTATTGAAAATGAAAGGTTGGTTGTAGTTTCTACAGAGAAATTGCCTTCAGGCAATTATTACCTGCAAGTTTCAAATGGAGATACGAGGGCTTATTATAAGTTTGTTGTCAAACATTAACGCCAGTCCGTCTAAAAACCAGCGCTATTCATTTTATATTTTGGGAATAAAATTAGGTTATTGAGATGAAAAGCGAACTGACTTGAATTAAAAGTTTGCCTTTTTAAGAACCTAAAAAACGACTGTATTGGTTTTAATCGCGCATTTAGAAGGTAAATCAATGTGTTTAAGGCGGCTAATCGGCCTGCTTTAAGGGTTTCTAGTAGTTTATTAATTCCAATTATGTTTATGATTCTACGAAGGTTGTAGGCGCAGAAAATAAGCCCTACATCAGCTTTGGCTATGTGCATAAATTGCTTGGTCATTATGTGATCGAATCCCCAGGATCTTTTGATGGTGCCGAATGGATGTTCTACTATCGCTTTTCGCCGTTTGTATAGCAAGAAATCTGCTTGTATTCTTCTGAGGTTTTCTTCATATAAGGGAGTGAATACGTTG
>JAGQYO010000060.1 GCA_020435995.1 Flavobacteriales bacterium
CCCATGAAAGAGGTGTTGCAGCCCCGTTGATTATGCTCGATGAACTATGCAGGTTGCTGTCGTTTACAAAACCTGGTGTAGTTGAAATTGAATTTAAGTCATCACCAGTATAAGTCCTCCAGGCTGCCAGAGTGGATCTGTTGCCATTGTAATATGTAAGGTTAGCTCCATTAGAATAAAAGTTGTTGTAGTCTGATACCTCGAGGTTTCGATTGGTGTAGAGCGCCCAATTACCTGCTTGATTGCTAAAAATGTTATTTCTAAGTCTTTGGTAATTTCCACCTGAAATATAAATAGGAGCGTTGTTAGAGCCATATCCATAGTGGTTGATGGAATTGAACGCCACATCTACATACTCTGAATAATATAGATCGAGACCTGTTTTGTAATTCGATCCTGCACATTGAATCGAAATCATGTTGTTGAATACTTTGGCGGAGTCTCCAGCAAAACCGTCAGCATAGTACAATCGAATTCCATAAATATTTAAAGTACTTGCGTTCCCCAAGTGAATTTGGTTTCCTGAAACTGAATAACCAAAAAGGTTGTTGAGGGAAATTCCTTGTGGTGAGTATGAACCAACCCTGCTCGCATGGATATAATTGTTTTTAATGTTCAAAGAATCGGCGTATTGAAAGAAGATACCATACTGGCAAAAATTCTTGATTTCGTTGCCTTCAATGGTGAAGTTGCTCATGCCCCCCCAATTTGAGGTTAAGAAGTACATGGCGTTGCTTCCTCCGCTGATCACGTTATTGATAAATGAAATATCATAGCTTCTTTCGGTCGATCCACCTGTCATAGCAATGGTGTTGTAGTTGGTAGCGGTACTCGTGATATTGGCACCCGTAATGGTATTGTCCTCAAATCGAAGGTGTTTGGAAATGCCTTGTAGCCAAACCGATTGGTTGAACCCAATATGATTTATATGTAAGTTTTCAAAGTTGAGGTAGCGTCCATTTAAAAGTGATACCACAGGTTGAGAGCTTCGTATTTCAGCTTGAGAAGTTGAAGCTGGATCTGTTCTAAACGTTATCATATTAGTTATAGATGAACCCTTAATTGAATCCGAAAGCACAATTCTATCCACATAACTTCCGCTTCTTATTGAGAAAGTAGTAGGGCCACAAACCCCTCTTTGTTTCAGTGCAAATACCGCATTTGAGATGGAAGAGAAATCAGGTGTTGTTCCACCAACCGTGTAGTTTCCATTCATGGCTGAATAAGCCGTGTCAATCTTTAGGGTATCATTCAAATGATTTTGATCCAAGGCTCCATTGATAGAATCAACATAAATCAAAATACGGTAGTAGCTGCCTTTGGCAAATGTGACTGAACCTAGGGTTACGACAGTGTCTTTCAGGGTTGCAAGACTTGGTAGATTGAAAGGCGTTTGTGCCACCATGCTCCCTCCGTTTGTTCCAAGTGCCCATTTTATTTTTCCCGAGGTAATGTTCGTTGTACCCGCATTTTGGATTCTTACAGAAATTGGATTGCTTCCTTCACATGCCGATTTTGTAATCTTGAGCAAGGCCAAATCTCTGGGAAGTGAGTTGAACTCATCTGCTCCGATGTCTGGATTTGTAAGTGAACGTGTATCACCGTCATAATCTGTTAGCACTCCTACAGGGGTTCCAGCATTGTTAAGCAACGAACTAGAAGTATGTAAATCGAATGTATCGGTAAAACTAGTTAGAGTCGATAGTGAATTCGCATCCAGTCCAGTTGCGGTTTGCCAATCGGATAAGGTGGCTCGGTTTACGCTGTATATGCCCAAATTGGAACCTGATGTGTAATAATTGTTGTAGTTGGAAAAAACCGAGGCTACTTGGTTGTAATACACGGCATACCCGCCACCCTCATTGGAGAATATATTGTTATAAGACAGCATCGCGCTGCTATTGGTAGAATAGAAAGCTACTGAGGATGAGTTGCTATTTGACAAGCGCACTGAATTGTGATAGACTTTTATTCTGTTGCCGTAATTGAGGAAAATACCTCGAATGCCTAAATTCCCACCAATTGTAATAAAGTTGTTGAATATTTCTGAGCTATCTGCTGCCGTTCCATAGGCATATACTGCGTAGAGGCCATATCCAGAGTTCGGCATGTAAATGTTGTTGCGGTGTACCTTGAAATGGTAATCGTAATTCAGGTAAATTCCATAACCTGTACCTGCATTTGCTTTCAATCTTATTTTATTCCCCGAAATCACGAGGCTATCTTGATTTTGGGTATAGATACCATGTAAATACGCTTCTTTGATATCGTTATCGATAAAACGGTTGTTACTTTCGAGATTCGAGCCAGTTCCATATCCTAGCCAATAAATTGAATAGGTTCCGTACTTAATAGTGTTTCGAATGAATGTAATATGATGCTGCTGTCTTAACGAACTGTTGTCGTTGTAAATTACAGAGTAATTCTGTGAAGTGTGGTTGTAATTTACACCTTCTATTCTGTTGCTATCAAAAGTTACATACGAATTGTCTTCAGAAAGTCTTATCGCTATGGTGTACCCCGTAGTTCGTATGTTCAAGTTTTTGAAAGTTACATGGGATAGATCGTAAATGGTAAGGGGGGTTGAACCATTGTACCAATCTACACCAGTACCTAAATGATCTCCTAAAATAGTTACAGTATTGGTTGAAGAAGCTCCGGGTATTCTTGTGAATGAAACACCTTCATTATAAGATCCCGATCGAACAAGTATTGTCGTCGGCCCACATACTCCAATAGTCTCCAGGGCCGTAATTGCCGAATCTATAGTTGACCAATCATCAGAAATTGAAGAACCCACCGTGTACGTTCCTGAAAGTTTGGGCGAAAGCCCGCCTACTGCGGTTGTATCATTCAATAAATTTTGATCCGTACCTGAATTGAAACCACTGGTATTTACCCGAACAGCATACCTTCCTGTAGAACCAAAATTGAAATTACCAATTGTGAGCACGGTGTCTTTTCCAGCGCCAAGTGACCCAGCAAATGAATATGAAGTTTGTGCAACAAAACCGCCTCCATTGGTAGAAACTGCCCATTGAATACTGGTGGAAGTGAGGGTGTTGGTGCCATAATTACGAAGCGTAACCTGTATTGGGGTTGAACCTACACAAACCGATAAGTTGTTGAGGGAAGAAATCCCTGCATCATTGGCATAAATAGTAAATTCATCTGCACCTATATCGGGAGCAGTGGCGCTTCTTGCTTGGCCATCAATGTCGGTTGTAATTCCCGCAATTGGAGTACCTGCGCCGTCAATTGCAGAATTTTGGGCATGGAGGTTCAAGTATGAAACATACTGTGGGTCTACATTTATAGAATTAGCGGACTTTCCTGTTGCTGTTTTCCATGCTGCTAAATTGGCCCTGTTGCCGTTGTAATAACCTAAATTAAGACCGTTGGAATATAGGTTGTTGTAATTGAGCGCTGAAACTCCTGAAGCTGTACCAATATAAATTGAGTAGCCATTTCCCTTGTTGATGAAGTTATTGTTGAGGATATCATTGTTGCTTCCTGATTGGGTATACAACCCGTAAGAACTGGTGTTGCTCTTAGGCATGTTTACCGAGTTGTATGCAACCAAGCTATAATAACATACGGTAAGATAGATACCGTTGTAATTGTTAGAAGTGGTTACGGTATCTGTAAATTTTATCATGTTGTTGAAGATGCTAACACCACGTGTGTTGGCGTTTCCATAGCAATAACCCGCATAAATACCTGTACTATAACTCATCTCGATATCGTTGTTCGATATTTCGGAAGAGTCTGAATAAGTGAGTTCAATTCCATACCCTCCAGTTGAATTGCCGCGATCCTTCATTTTATTATTAGAAATGAGCATTTCTGGTGAATAAAAAGACCGAATACCAGTGTAGTAGTAGTCTAAAATTTGGTTGTTTTCTATACGAATATTTGATTGGGCATAAGTACCTGAAGAACCATTTCCGTAGAGATAAATACCATAGGAACCGCCTATAATTTGGCAATTTTTAATGGTCAAGTTTTTTTGAATTTGAGAAGATCCTGTCAGATCATAAAAAACAGAATACGAGGTGCCGGTACTGTTTACAGTGGAGCCAATGAGTGAATCGTTGTCGAATGTGATGTATTCATTGCTGCCATTAAAATAAATAACATTGCTGTTACCGGTAACAGTAATGGTGAGCTTTTTAAAAATGTAATGACTTGCCCCAAAAAAACTAAACGGGTAGTAGGAATTCGTGAATGTGGCCCTATTGCTTGAACTTGGGTCTGTTTGAACAGTTATGGTATTCGTAGTGCTTGATCCGGGAACGCTTGGAACACTCATACTTCCGTAGTAAGTGCCACCTCTAACGTTAAGGATTACTGGTCCACACACGCCATTGGAATTCAATGCCATAAACGCACTTGATAAGGTGCTATAATCTGGGCTTGTGCCACCCACGGTATAGGTACCAGTCATTTTTGGCGTTAGGGAGAATATTCTGGCTGTATCATTACCATGCACCGGGTCGGTGGTGCTGTTGGCTTGATCTGTATAAGCGGTAATAGAGTATGAATTGCTTCCCACAAATGTGTAATTGCCAATGCTTATTAAGGTATCGGAATAACTAGGTAATGAGCCTGTCCATGTGAAGGCTGTTTGAGCTATTGGACTCCCCGAATTTGTTTTCACATTCCATTGAATTCGCGCCTGGGTAAGTGTATTGTTTCCAAAGTTTGTGAGTCTCACTTTTACTGGTGTGGTGCCCGGACACACGGAACTAGAGTCGATGGCGGTAAGACCAGCATCATTAGTGCTAGGAATAAATTCTACACAGCCCATATCAGGGGTGGTGGCGTGTCGGGTTACACCATTTATGTCCTTTGTAATTCCACTGATTGGATCTCCAGCGTTATTCAAAGAACCATGGTTTGGGGTTGGCTCATTGGGTAATCTGAAAAAAGGATTTACGGAAACCGAGTTGGCATCCTTGCTACTGGCTGTTTTGTAAGCCGAAAAGTTGCTCTGATAAGAGCCGTTATAATAGGAAAATTTAGAGGTACTCGCTGAATAGATGTTGTTGTAATCGGATAAAAGGAGGTAGGATCCGTTGATTCCATAGAGTGCATAACCCTCGCCCAAATGAGAAATATTATTATTTTTTAAAAAAGCATATCCGTAGCTGAGATAAAGTGCATAGCTGTTGTTTACTGTGCCACTCATTTTAATGGTATTATAATAGAAATCAAAATACCCTACTTGGCTTAAAAATGCCCCGTATTGGCCAGAATTGGTTTGGATATAGTTGTTAATTATACTAGAATGCAATCCACTTGAACCGCCGCCACTATTAATATAAAAGCCGTATGTACCTGAATAATTGGCAAGAATAAATCTATTAGACTCGATTTTAAAGTTAGACACGTTTGAGGTGTACAAGCCATAGTATGTTCCATAGAGGTTACCTTCTTTGAGTGAGTTTCCAATGATTTCAGAGGAATCTTGGTTTATTAAATAGATCCCGTAATATCCAGCACTGTCTATCTCATTGTTTCGAATGCGAAGGCCTAATTCTCGATAAGGAGCATAGTTCGAATAGCCCGCCATGTGTATCGAACTTGAACCGCCAACTATTCTATTGGAATCTATGGTAATATAGCTATTGGTGTAGGCAGAAGAATTTGGGTTGTAAATGGCCGCATAAGATTGAGAACTTGTACTTGTGTAATACCCCTTTATATTATTGCTAATGAGTTTGATGTGGCTGTTTTCTTGGTAGAAATAAACAACTGGTGAGGCACTTAAGGTAACAAGATTCAAGTTTTTTATGATAAAATGGTGTGCATATCTGAACGAAAGAGGGATGCCATTATATCCCCAAAGTACTACTCCCGTAGAAGCTGGATCCTTAGTTAATGTTACGGTATTGATGGCACTCATGCCTCTAGCGCTGTCTACCATTACACTCTCAATGTACGAACCAGCCCTAATTCTAAAAACTACAGGGGCACATACTCCTTTGTTTTTTAGATCAGTCAAGGCTGATTGAATGGTGGTGTAGTCTGGACTTGTACCTCCAATCGTATAAATTCCACCAAGGCTTGGCGTCATGGTTTTGGATGAGGTATCATTTAAATTATTCCCGTCCGTTGAGCTGTTGGGTGAAGTAGTCCATGCTTTAATGTCATATGTATTGCTACCTGTAAAACTGTAGTTGCTAATAGTCACCACCGTGTCTTTGCCGCTTGCTACACTGCCTGTAAAGCTATACGCCGTTTGACCAACATAGCTACCCGTGTTCACTTTTACCGACCAGTTCACAGTCACGCTCGTTAGGTTATTTGATCCGAAATTTTGTAAACGAACTTGTATAGGAGTCGATCCTGCACATATTGTAGAATTAGCTATTTCAGCAATTCCCGCATCGTTTGCTGGTGGGGTAAATTCATCAGCTCCAATGTCGGGTGTGGTTGTATTTCTGGTTTGACCGTCAAAATCTGTTGTTATTCCTGTTATTGGTGTTCCAGAGTTGTTGAGATGAATGCCAGATGCGTGTAGGTTGTCCTTAGCTTGAAAACTTGGGTTGGCAATTACTGAGCTTGTTGAGAGGGTTAAATTAGTCACAATACAATTGGGCGCCCAAACCAAATTGTTCGACTCAACCGATGTACCCAATGAGTAATAACCATAACTGCTGCTGGTATTATCCAAATTAACAATAGCATTGTTTTTATAGGTACACCCAGAGCCATAAATAGCGTAAAGCGCATATCCAATTCCGTTTTGAAAGATGCTGTTATACACTATATTGGCATACGTATTATATGAACTGGTAAAAGCGTATCTGGTTCCGGATGATAGAGTGTTATCAACGGATACCATGTTATTTGCAATAAAAACGGGATTTGTAGATGTACCGTAGCAATACGAAGCTTGAAGACCATAAGCCCCATAAGCGTACATCACCACTTTGTTATCTAACACATTTGTCTGGTAACATTGATAAACATAAATACCATAAGAAGTGCTTACTGAATTTGATCTTTGAATCACACTGTTTCCTTTTACTACGGAAGTGTCTATGTAGTTCGAAAGCATGATTCCGGCATAGTAAAAATCTTCGATGGTATTGCCTTCGATGTTCCAGTTACTTTGCGAAAAAATTCCACTAGAATATCCTTGAACGTAAACCCCATAACTTCCACCAATTATTTGAGAGTTGCTCAAGTTGAAATAGCTGGTTCGATGGGAAGAACCGCTTAATTCGTATATGGCACATCGGTAGGTTGAACTACCTGTAACTGTATTGTTCGATTCAATTTTACAACTGTCAAATCCAATGTGGTGGTTCAACCCTGAAAGCTCCACCACCGTTGAATAAGAAGTTCCATTCGCCTTAAAATCGATGTTTTTAAAATAGATATAAGTGGCAGAATTGAAGCCTACAACGTAATTAGCTGATGTACTTGAATTGGTATATTGGAGTAATACGGCTGCAGAATTTGCTGGATCAGCTCGAAAGGTTATTTTATTGGTTGCACTTGCTCCTGTAATAGCGCCAATGGTCAACTTTTCATTATAGGATCCTTGGCGAACGTTAAAAGTAACAGGCCCACTTACACCAGAACTACTCAATGCCGAAACTGCCGCTGTAAATGTTGCGTAATTCGGTGACGTTCCCCCAATGGTATAGGTACCACTAAGCTGAGCGAAGGCCGAAAAACTGAACAAAATGCAAAGAGCTGTAAATGCACTTTTAACCACTACAAGGTGTAGTGATTTTACTGCCGAAAAAGTTGAATGAGTTTCCATATAAAACAGATGTATCCTATAATTTAAATTGCTATGCGAAAATACGCTATTGGTATATTCGTGATTCGCTGAGGGCTTGAAATAGTGTCGAATTCAGGTGAATAGCTGAGTAGATTAAGGTAAATCACCTATCCCGAAAATTGATTTATCGCCATTGAGTTTATTCAAACCTCAGAGGGTGTTTTGATTTATGTCATAAGACACTCATTTACGTACTTTAGCATCCTTAATTAATTATACTAATATGTCATATTCGAAAAAAATTATGTGTTTGCTTCCAGTCGTTTTAGCTGGATTTATAGTAACTTCTTGCAGCACCAATGCGGAACAAAAACCTTCTGAATCAACTCAAGAAGAGGATACCACTGTAGTTGTGGAAGTAACAAAGCCAAGCGATCGCCCAACGCATTGGGGATATTCTGGCGAAACAGGTCCAGCAAATTGGGGAAGTTTAGATCCAGTTTATAATTTATGTGGAAATGGCAAAGGGCAGTCGCCGATCAACATCCAAAACTACCAAGTGAGTGGATCCGCGAATTGGAAATTGAATTATGGAAATTCATCACTTCATATTGCTCATAATGAGCACATGCACGAAATTATTGATAATGGCCACACCATTCAAGTGAGTGTAGATGAGGGAAGTACCTTTACTTTTAACGGAAAGGATTTTACCCTCAAACAATTTCATTTTCATACGCCAAGTGAGCATACCATTGATGGTAAAAATTTGCCCATGGAAATGCATTTGGTTCATCAAAGCGAGGATGGCAAGTTAGCTGTAGTTAGTGTTCTTTTTAAAGAAGGTAAAACGGCCAACCCAAATATAGCAACTATCATTGCGAATTTACCTTCCAAAAAAGGAGAAGAGTTGCATTTGCCTGGTGTCAATTTGCAGTTAAATAGCCATTTGCCGAAGGACGAGAAGGCATTTGCGTATAAGGGCTCGCTTACCACTCCACCCTGTAGTGAAGATGTACAGTGGTTGGTTTTGTCGGACTTATTCGAAGTTACACCGGCGCAAGTCAAGGCATTTTCTGATCTTATCGGGCCAAATAACCGTCCCGTTCAGGAATTAAATGAAAGAAAGATATCTACAATTGATAACCAGCTAGATCAAAATTAATGGCGATTTATTCGAATAAGGTTTTCCAGGCAGTTCTTGTTTTTCTGAGCATTTCATTTGCATCCGTTGGGCAACAAAAGGCAGAAACAACCCCAACAGACTATGCTGGGTACTGGCAAATTCCGGGCAAGCCGAGCTTTATAAAAGTTGGCGGGTACGTTAAGTTGGATATGATTCATGATTTTAACCCTATTGGCTCGCCCTATTATTTCGATGTATCCACAATACCCACCAATGGTTCAAAGGGCGAAACAACAACTATGCATGCCAAGGAAACTCGCTTGTACATAGATAGCCGAACCTCAACGGATATAGGAGAAATGAAGGTTTATGTGGAAGGCGATTTTTATGGAACCAGTGGTGCCTTGAGAATGAGACACGCCTATGTAGAAATTAATAAAAGATGGCTAGCAGGTCAATACTGGTCTAATTTTATGGATGAAACCATTATTCCGAAAACCCTTGATTTTGAAAAGCCCGCCGCTTATGCATTTGCGCGGAACGCGATGATTCGGAGGCGCTTTTTTTTCTCCGAAGATTCATATTTAACATTGTCTTTTGAAGAACCAAAACTGCTAGGTCAGGCCCCTACAGCTCCGGGTAAATTTGAAAGCCCGCTTCCTGATTTTACTATGCAATACAGACTTTCGAAGAAATGGGGCCACCTTCAGGTATCGGGTTTTGTGGCAGATGCACGCTATCGATTTGATAGTTCGGGTGTAAAAGATATTCCACTCTACGGTGTGAATGTATCTGGAAAGTGGAATGTTTACAAAAAAGATTATTTGATTTACCAAGTTTTGGCTGGAGCCGGTACCGCTAGATACCGTGGTGGACAGTCGGTTGCCTTAAATATGAAAGGCGATATTGTTCCTTTAAACGACTTGGCGCTCACACTTGGGTTTCACCATCAATGGAGCCCCAAGTTGACTTCTTTGTTGGTGTACAATCACGGGATAGTAGACAATACCATGGGGCAACCTCTATCGAGCGTGAAAACGGCTAACTACTTGGCAGGAAACTTAATTTGGAAGATGGTTGAAAATGGATTTGTAGGTATTGAATATTTGAGAGGGGAACGAATTGATTATGACGATGATCAAGGTGTTGCCAATCGCATCCAACTAAGCGTTAAATACCAATTTAATTAAGAGGTATCCAAAGTGTACTTTTGGATTTGAACCCTTCTTGTTGTTGAATTAAAAAGAATACATAGCCGCCTATAGCGTAGCAAATTACGTCTAAAATATCGCCGGTATATTGAGTGTGGAGTTGGGGGAGAATCACCTCCATAACTATTGCAACATAAGCTACTGAGAAAACTACCATGGCCGGTGAAAGTTGAATGGAATTCGAATTTTTAATCTTCCTAATCACCCACAAGGCCGTACCCAAAATAAGGGGTAGACATAGCAAATCTGTGACGTAGCTATTGATTAATTCGGGTATTTTAACCCCAGTTTTTCTGGCAGCAAATAGGCAGCAATAAATGCCCCAACCTGTGAAGTACAACAAATAACTCATCATAATTAGCCCGGAGCCATAGCTATCATATACAAGAAAAATGAAAGGATGGTAATAAGGATAACCCAAATGGAATGAAGGATGAAATATACCCATCTGACCAGGAGAAACCTAGAATTTTTTATATGATCCTCAAAGAATGTCTCGGATGGTGTCGGTGGGATTTCTGATTTGGCTTTGGTTTTAGCTTCCCATTCTAGTTTTTCGGATAATTCGAGAGAAATTACTGCACCGCAAGAAACGCAGTAATCAACGTCATCATTCCATGTTTTACATGATTTACAGCGCCGTGCCATAAACTTTGCTAGTCAATCTTTTCGTCAATATAATCCAACACTTTTTGCATCAAATGAACCCGATCTTTTCCCCCCACATTATGTTTGTGGCCGGGGTATAAGAAAAAATCAACTTGAACGCCTTTGTCAACCGATTGTTTGAGAAAATCAATGCTGTGCTGTGGAACAACTACATCATCATCCGCACCATGAATAATCATCAATTTTCCTTTAAGCTGGTCTACCTTATTCAATAAGGAAGCTTGAGCATATCCGCTCTCATTGGCCTCAGGCGTGTCCATATATCGTTCGGTGTACATGATCTCATAATACTTCCAGTCGATTACTGGTCCACCGGCCACACCCACGTTGAAAACACCTGGGGCGCGAAGCATAAGAGACGTAGTCATAAAACCACCGTAACTCCATCCGTGAACGGCCATTTTTGTCGCATCGATATACGGCAAGCTTCGCAAATATTCCACACCTTTCAATTGGTCTACCATTTCTATTTCACCAAGTTTTCTGAAGGTAACTTGCTCAAAATCGCGACCTCGGTTTTCAGTACCCCGCCCATCTATGGTAAAAATAACGTAGCCTTTGTTAGCTTGATATTGCATCCAAGGTGAAGCTCCAGCAAGCCAGCTATTGGTGATTAATTGAACGCCAGGGCCTTGGTACACATACACCAAACACTTGTACTTTTTATTAGGGTCAAAATCAAAAGGTTTAATGATCCGGTAGTTCAATTTCGAGCCATCTTCGGCATCTAATTTACCCAACTCTGGCATTGAAAACGCATATTCTGCATACGGATTTACATTGGTAAGTAGGGTTTCTTTTTTCTTGCTTTCCGTGGCTCTCACAGAAAAGGATATAGGTTGGTCGCTCTTTGAAAATATATCGATGAATTGGGTGCCAGCATCATTCATTTTAATGTTGTGTGTTCCGTATTCTATAGCAATGGGTCCGCTCCTATCCGAGTATGCATTGTACATATATCCCAACCGATCCATTCCATCATTTTCGGTGGTGGTGATATAGATATTGCCGTTTTTGTGAATGCAATTCACTTCCGTAACTACCCACTTGCCTTTTGTAATTTGTTTGATGAGTTTACCCTTGGTGTTGTACAGATAAAGATGGTTGTAACCGTCTCGTTCGCTCTGCCATATAAATTTATCTTGGTCTTTTTCGTTGGGTAAAAACTGCATAGGATGAAGGGGCTGCACATATTTGTCGTGCTTTTCTTCAAACAATGTTTTTACAAGTTCTCCTGTTTTAGCATCATATTGATTTAACTTCATGTGGTTTTGATCGCGATTGAGCAAGGCTACATAAATAAACTCGTCTTTAGGTCCCCAAGCGATATTCGTTAAATACTGCTCCCTAGCTTCTCCGGTTTTCAGAAATAGGGTTTGTTTAGTTTCGAGGTTGTAAATCCCAACGGTTACTTGGTGACTCGGCATTCCTGCCATGGGATATTTTATAATGTTTGATTCGGCGGGCCTAGATGTATAATTCGCGAGAGGATAGTCAGTTACCATCGTTTCATCTTTTCGGTAAAAAGCTAGTGTTTTTCCTGAGTTTGACCAAAAAGTGCCTTTATAAATTCCAAATTCGAAGCGATGCACCGATTGGCCACAGATTACCCCTTTATCTTTTTCAGAGGTTACTTGATGTTCGATTCCATTTTTCCAAATCACCAAATTGTTGTCGACGGTATAGGCAAAAGTTTTGTCATCAAAAATGTCCATGTTTTCACCCTTTTCATTTACTTCAAAAAGCACATCGATTTTTTTAGTGTTGATGTTGTAGCTCATCATGGTGGTTTTGTTTCTAAACCTCAATGTGGTGGGAGAAGACCATTCAAATCTTGGAAACCTATTGAGTTCACTTAGTTGATCAAATTTCTTTAAATCAGAAAGGCTGCAAATTACAGTTGTATCAGTGGACAATAGGGCTTTCTTTACCAGACTTGGATTCAAAGAATCTTCAGTCACCCAGCAAAACCTATCTTCATTAGGCACCCACCCAAGTTGTGAGGGTGATTTTAGCCTAAACTTAGCATATCCGCCCAAGATGGCATCATCGAGGGTAAAGGGTTTTTGTGCAAAACTGAGTAGGTAAACGGCAGAAAGTAGAATAGAAAATATAAACTTCATCAGAAAATAATTTAAGGCTGTAAAACTAAAGAAAGCGAATCGATCAGGCTACTTGAGCCAGAATTTGATTGACTTTAGAAGCGTTGAGTGGTTTGGAAATAAAGGAGGTAACATTGGGGTTTTTGTTGGCGCGGTCGGTATCCGCCTCGTCGATACTCGACGAAAGCATAAATACCTTCGGTTTTTCACCTGGAATATTTCCTATTTCATCAAATAGATCTAGGAATCCCCAGCCATCAAGCACAGGCATGTTAATGTCCAAAAAAATGTGATCGGGAAATGATTCGTTTACACTTGCCTGAATAAGGTCTATGGCTTCTTGTCCGTTTTTAGCGATTAGGATATTGGCAAAAAGACCCGACATCTCAAGATTTTTGGCTGCTATCATGATGTCGATTTCGTTGTCGTCTATGATAAGCGCTGTTTGTGCCATAAATGGATTTTAAATTCCTTTTGTTATTATTCAAACATAATTGAATTTTCTACTTACCAAAATTTGTTGACGAGCTATTTATTTGCATCAGAATGTCAACAACTCAAATACATCTGCGCGAAGGCGATAACTTGCCCCTTCAAAGCATTGATTACCTTTGCGCCTAGTGCAAAAAGTATGGGGCAAATCACGCTACACTCGAAGCAATTCGAAGAATATTTAGAAGAAAAAGAAATTTTGGCCGCTATTTCTCGCCTTGGTGAAGAGATAAACGAAAAGTATATCGGAAAAAAAGTGCTTTTTGTAGGTGTGCTTAATGGTGCTTTTATGTTCTGTTCTGATTTGCTCAAGAACATTGGCCTGGAGTGCGAAATATCATTTATCAAATTGGCCTCTTACCACGGCACCTCAAGTACTGGCATCGTAAAGCAATTGATAGGTTTAAATGAGAATTTAAACAACCAACATTTGATCATTTTAGAAGACATTATAGACACTGGAAATACCGTGGAAAAAATAATGGAGGATCTCAAGTTGTTTGAACCTGCCAGTGTTGCTATCGCTTGTCTTTTGTTTAAACCGAGCGCTTACAAAAAGAATATTCCTATTGATTTTGTTGGAATAGAAATTCCTGATGATTTTATTGTGGGCTATGGTCTGGATTACGATGGTTTGGGAAGGAATTTAAAAGATATTTACAAACTGAGAAATTAGTGCCTATGCTAAATCTTGTTTTATTTGGCCCTCCGGGGGCTGGAAAGGGAACCCAAGCTGAGAGTTTGGGCGCCAAATACAACCTACATCACATTTCTACAGGAGATGTGTTCAGGTATAATATTAAGAATGAAACGGACCTTGGAAAGTTGGCTAAAAGCTTCATGGACCAAGGAAAGTTGGTTCCCGATGAAGTCACCATTGATATGTTGGGCGCTGAAGTATCCAAACATGCTAAGTGTCACGGGTTCATCTTTGACGGATTTCCACGCACGGTGAGCCAAGCAAAGGCCTTGGATGCTTTGTTGTTGAAAAAGGGAACAAAAGTATCTGGCATGTTTTCATTGGAAGTGCCCGAAGCGGAACTCAAAACACGTCTTATGAGTCGTGCTAAGGTGAGTGGTAGAGCAGATGATGCTGATCCAAAAGTGATACAGAATAGAATTGATGTTTACAATTCCGAAACCGCACCAGTAAAGGATTTTTATACCGACCAAGGTAAATACAACGGCATTGACGGCGTGGGAAGTATCGACGCCATCTTTGACCGATTATGCACAGCTATTGATAAACTGAATTCTTGAGTTTTAACCGAAAAATTGCTTCATCGAACTTTGTTGACTATGTAAAGATCTGTTGTAGATCGGGACATGGTGGTGCTGGTTCTGCCCATCTCCGCAGAGAAAAATACGTGGCTATGGGTGGGCCCGACGGTGGTGATGGCGGTAGAGGAGGTCATGTCATTATTCGTGGCAACAAACAAATGTGGACCCTATTGCCATTAAAATACCGCAAACACATTATCTCCACTGATGGCGAAAATGGGGGCAAACAATGTGCATCGGGTAAATCGGGTAAGGATGTGATTTTGGACGTGCCCTTGGGTACCATCGCCAAGGATGCCGAAACGGGTGAAGTACTAGTAGAGATAAGCGAAGAAGGTCAAGAATTTGTGCTTGCAAAAGGTGGTAGAGGTGGCCAGGGCAATTTTCATTTTAAAACTGCCACCAATCAAACCCCTCGCTACGCACAACCCGGTGAAGAGGGCGAAGAGCTTTGGCGAATTCTCGAAATGAAAGTTTTGGCCGATGTGGGCCTTGTCGGGTTTCCAAATGTGGGTAAGTCTACCTTGCTTTCGGTGGTTTCCGAAGCCAAACCCGAAATAGCCAATTATGCCTTTACCACCCTCGTTCCGAATTTAGGGATTGTGGCGTACCGCGACCATCAGTCGTTTGTAATGGCCGATATACCTGGAATTATTGAGGGGGCGGCAGAAGGAAAAGGGCTTGGAGTGCGCTTCCTTCGACACATTGAGCGTAACTCGCTCTTGCTTTTTATGGTTCCAGCTGATGCAGATGACATCAACGAGGATTACGAAATTTTATTAAACGAACTCAAAAAGTACAATCCCGAGCTGCTCGACAAAAAACGACTTTTGGCCATCACCAAATCCGATATGCTAGATGAAGAATTGGAGGCTGCCATCCGAAAGGAGATTAAGGTTGACATTCCTTATGTTTTCATCTCCTCAGTGGTACAAAAGGGCATTACCGAGCTCAAGGATCTTATCTGGAAAAATCTTCAATAGGTTGCCATGTTAGAATGGATAGAAAATCTCGACCGAGCCATTCTCCTTGCCGTTAATGGATTTAACAATCCTGCGCTAGATGGCTTTATGTACTGGGTTTCTGGCGAAAAATCGTGGTTTCCACTTTATGCAGTTTTGTTTTATTTTTTGTACAAAAAGTTTGGATTTAAAGCTTCCTTTTTACCCATTTTTTTTGTGGGGATGACCGTTGCCGCAACAGATCAAGCTTCGGTTCAATTGTTCAAAAACGTATTTCTCAGGTACAGGCCCTGTCACAACTTGGAGATCCAAAATTTAATTCATTTGGTAAACGACCATTGCGGAGGTATGTATGGATTTGTTTCGTCTCATGCAGCCAATACCTTTGGCGTAGCCACTATCTTATCGCTCATTCTCCAAAAACGAATTTGGACGATACTGCTCATCTCATGGGCCAGCCTCAATTGTTATAGCCGCGTATATCTTGGCGTTCACTTTCCTTTGGATGTGTTTTGTGGTGGGCTGCTAGGGGGAGGGATAGGGTATGCGCTATACCATGTTTACAGCTTGCTAGTTGAGAAGATTGTCCCATTTAATCATTAGATTAAATCTTTACATTCGTTCACAAATGTCTCACTTGAAACGAATAGCCCTTGCATTTGGATTCATATTTGGCCTCACCTTAGAATTACTTAGCCAAAATAATCATTCTTGCTCAACGTATAGTTTGATTGACTTAAAAGAAATTCCTACCTGTGAAAAATCGTTTTACTTAGCCTTTGAGGATGATTTTGAACATGAGGGTAAATTTGAGCAATATTGGCATACTTACATAGGCAGGTCTAGGGATATGGACGTGACCCATCAAATAGAGTTTCTTAGAAAAGAAAATGTAATATTTGAAAACGGAAATTTGGTGCTTCGGGCTTTAAAATCATCCACGCCGCAAAAACTGACCTATCAATCGGATAAAGATTCACTAACCAAGTACTTCTCTTATTTTTCGGGAGAGATAAGGAGTAAGTTAACTTTTGGATACGGATATTACGAAATTGAGGCTAGGATTCCAAGTGGTTTGGGAACATGGCCAGCTTTCTGGATGCACGAAGGTTTGCAAGATTATAAGGAAATTGATGTCTTTGAAATCACCAAGGGTACGGATGTACTTGGAACAAATATTCACGTTAAGAAACCAGGAAAGGATTGCCCTTTGGATATTCTGGTTAACAAGTTTCTGGGGCTAGACTTTCATAAGTACGGCTTGCTATATACCTCAACTTCAATAATTTGGTATTTGGATGGAAAAATTATTCGACAGCATTACCGATATAAATCATTTGAGACAGGTGAAGATATCAGTTGTGAAAATTTAGTTTTAAATAATACCTATTTGGAGACAGATAAATTTCCTGTCCCGCCTCTATATATTGATTTAAATCTTGCAATTCTAAAAACTATTAGGGGAGATGTGGAATTTCCACAAGACTTCGCGATCAAATATTTTCGGTATTATAAATCAGTTGATTGTTTAGACTCATTAAATGTAACTTGTGATTATAGAAGCGGAATAGATTCAATAAACATCATAGTGGCTAATAAAGTGTCATCAAGTTTGATATCTCCAAACTGTTTTCCGTATTTGAAGATTATTAGTTCGTCAAATTCGATGAGAATTCGGAATCATGTCGTAGACCCGGTTAGTATTTGGATGGATACCGTTGAAAATACTTGTGATAGCCGCATTGACATATCTGTCCCGAATAAGAAAGAAACCCAGAAGCACAAGGATGTACGTATTGACTTTAACAGAGGAAGGACTTGCGTAATAAATAATTCAACCATTCCAGTCAAGGAATTTAGAATATATAATTCATTAGGTGAGCTTATCCAGATTGAGGAATTAAATTCTAGTTCTTATCAATGTAGAACCAGTAATAGTTTGAACTAGCCCCCTAGAAAATCGGACGAAATTATATTTAAATAAGTGTAATAATTGTATGATTGAGTCTATGAGAAGAACGTTCAGTAAGGAGCAAAAGCTGCAAATTTTAAAAGAAGTGGCAGAAAATGGAGTAAACATTACTTTAGAGAAGCATGGCATTTATCCTGCTACCTATTACTCGTGGAAGAATAAGTTCGAGCAAATGGGTGAAGCAGGTTTTCGTCATGGGATGACCAAAGAGCAACTGAAAGAGATAAGGCGTCTTGAGAAGGAGAATGGTTTACTTAAGAAACTATTGGCAGAAAAAGATCTTGAAGGGCATTTGAAAGATGAGT
>JAGQYO010000061.1 GCA_020435995.1 Flavobacteriales bacterium
GTAGTCCTAAAACTACACGAAATACACTGCCATTGCCACTTGGCTTTAAGCCAGTAATGTTCACTACTACCGCAGTTCTTACAAGTAATTCCTTCATGTTCTCTTTGATTCCGAAAATGAACTCTGCAGCTCTCTTCACTCGGAAAATCTTCCAAAAATTCTAAAATATTCATTGCTTTTCGTTTTATAAAGCAAAGAACCAATCCTACTCCTTATCCTAGTTTACGTTCTGGCACAATTAAGGGGAAGCACATTCAATTGAATTGGTTGAAGAGGCTTAACTTTGAACCAAATCCCTATGATCAATAATTATGAACATCAGTATAATACAGTGGAATGACTAACAAAAGAATTCGACATCCTTTTACTAATGAAGTGGTTGCTGGGGAAAATCATTTTCCGTCAATATTAGAAGAAGACCTTGCTGAGTATTTTGAGAAAATTGGAGAGGTCATATCCAAAGGTAAAAACGATTCCCTAGCATTTCTCGACAATTTCCCATTGTTTGTAGGTCAAGCAATTTATGCGACAAACCTAGTTAATGGTGCATCAATTTCTTATCAAAGAGGAATAGAAGAAGTGTTGGGCTACATGAGGGACGAGTTTGATGCAAATATTGTCATGAATTGGTTTCACCCAAATCAAGAAAAATTGGCTAAACGCATTATCAAAGGTATTGTGTATTACGGATTTTCAATTGACATGAATGAAAAAAACAATGCTAGCCTCCTGCTCTATGTAAAAGTTCGCAGAAAAGATGGGTCATATATTCCTATATTAAGGCAAACCAATTTTTATGGTAAAAATGAAGATGGACAGATGACGGGTGCAATTTCGATCATCACCGATTTATCGGGAATGACTTTTCCCGACCGAGTTGAATGGAAAATTATAGGCGGAAATATCGACGAAGAACTATTTAGGAACTACATCACACAAGCACTTTCAAGCTTATTTGGGAAAAGAGAACTGGAGGTATTAAAACTTCTACAAAAGGGTTACAGCAGCAAGGAAATTGCCGATAAAATGTTTATTAGCAAATACACAGTAGATACCCATAGGCGAAATATGATGAAAAAAGCAGATTGCAACAACTCCCTTGAACTGCTTAGTTTTTCTAAAGCCAACGAAATTCTTTAATTAGAACCCAACAAATACAATTACTTATAAATCGGTATTGCGGCAGATTTTTTCATCTCCTAACCTTGTATCAAAATATATTGGTTATGAAAAAGATAATTGCAAGAACACTATTTGCCACCCTTATTCTTGGGTTTGCATTTACCTCATGTAAAAAAGAAGGTTGCACCGATTCAAAAGCAACAAACTACGATGCTGAAGCTAAAAAAGATGACGGAAGTTGTGTTTTACCGGTTAAAGCGAGTCCGCCCGCCCCAACCCCTACACCTACTCCAGATACTTCTGCGAAAAAACCGCCCACTACAACCAAAAAACCAACGAAGTCGCCCAGTACATCTACAAATAGCTCAGGTGCTTTAGGCACTATTGGAGGAAAAAAAGGTAAGAATACCTCCGGCACAAGCAACACGGGAGACAATAAAAGTGGCGGCTCTTCTAATGATGTGAAATATTATTTAGGGGCCTACGGTTGGGTAGTTGACTCTGATGGATATGGATCGCCAGGAGAAATTATTGTTTTGGTTATTGCCGATGATGAGGACATCATATTTATAGATGCCGTACTATCCGATGAAGATGGTTACTACGAATTTGATTGGACACTCACCCAAGACGGGGATTTAGGTCCTCCGAGCAGAGAAATAGTTGTGTTTACCTACGATGATGCTGCGGAGGATATTTGCAATATGAGCGATGATTTTAATTACTTCAGTTTTACAGAATTGAGTGATACCGAATATGAATATCAGGTTCCATTGATTTTGGAGTGCGATTAAAGATTGTTAGGTTCATTTCCGATCATTCAGGTACAAATAAAAAAAGAGCAGCGCAAGCTGCTCTTTTTTTATGGCGAATAAAATGAGGAGCTAGCATGCTATCATTTCTTTAGGCATGAGTAATGAATCTAAAATACAAGATGTTATGCCTTTGATTTGGAGCCACCAAGTGTATAAAACAAAAAAGCCCACCTTTCGAGTGAGCTTTTTTTATACCGTGAATTGAGGATTATTTCGATCCAGAGAATTGAGCTGTTAGGTTAATCTGCGAGGCATTTAACTTAAAGTTTAGTGTTGCATTAGCTGAGCTACCAGTCAAAGTACCAGACCCCGACATCATTGCTGATACATCTCTTGGATCAGGTGATAATGTAAATGGAACCGACTGTGCTGGAATAGTGAAATTAGTATTATCCGTTAATGTGCCTGTTACATTATAAATAGTTGACCCACTTGGCGTTGTAATAGTAGCGGTAAAAGTTAATCCAGAAACTCCTGACCCATTTGATACTGCAATAGAAGTAGGTAAGGTGCTCGTTCCTAATTTGGCAGTTCCAGAGTAGGTGCCAGAAAAAGCTGCTCTCACTTCATTTTCGCACTTATCGCCTTCATAAAAAGTGGCACATTCACAATCTCCAACTTTCTTTTCGCAGGTTGCTCCATTTTGGCAATCCGCTTTTTTACACTTGTCACATGATGTGAATAGGCCAATTGAGGCTATGAACATCGCAATCATCATTTTTCTCATTTCATCCAATTTTAAAGATTCGTTTCAAATCTAATTAATTTTTGCCCGTGTGGCCAAATCCGCCATCACCTCTTTTTGTTTGGCTCAAATCTTCGGCGCTTTCCCATATTATGCTTGCATGTTTGGCAACCACCATTTGCGCGATTCGCTCTCCATCTTTTATTTCAAAATCAGTGTTCGAGCAGTTAACTAGAATTACACCTACCTCACCGCGATAGTCGGCATCAATTGTTCCTGGGGCATTGAGTACGGTTACGCCGTTTTTGGCTGCTAGTCCGCTTCTAGGCCGCACCTGGGCTTCATATCCTGCGGGCAATTCCATAAAAATACCAGTGGGCACTATGGCCCTTTCTAGGGGTTTGAGCAGAATGGTTTCGGCTATGTTGGCGTATAAATCCATGCCTGCCGAAAGTGGTGTGGCGTAGTGGGGAAGTTGATGTTTGCCGGTATATTTTACTTTTACTTTTAGTGTTTCCATTTTATATTGTTGTTTTTTTCTCTATCAAAATAATGCTGGCTATAAATCCCAAAACGCCAGTTGTAGCTATTATCCAATGTGCAGCAGGATATTTACCCTGAAAATAATGACCCAGCCAAAAAATGAGAATAGCTCCGGCAACATAACCTAGCACTTTAAAGAGGTTATAAGGGATGGGGAAATGTATTTGTCCAAAAATGTAGGAGCTTACCACCATAAGTGCGTAAACTACTAGCGTTGCATACGCCGAACCCATGTAGCCCAAGCTGGGAATAAGCAATAAGTTGAGGGCTACTGTAGTTAGTGCACCTCCAATTGCTATGTAGGCACCATAAGAGGTTTTGTCGGTCATTTTGTACCAGATGCTTTGGTTGAAATAGATGCCCAAACACACATTTGCGAGTAGTAAAACGGGTACCACCTTCAACCCTACCCAATATTCGGGGTTGGGAATAAAGTACTTGATCAAATCCAAAAAGAGCATTACCCCCAAGAAAATTGTAGCACAAACACCTACAAAGTAGTTCATCACCTTCGCGTAAACAAGCCTAGAGTCTTTCTCTTCTTTTTGCGAAAAAAAGAAGGGTTCGGCTGCGTACCTAAATGCTTGAATAAATAGGGTAATGATGATGGATACTTTGTAACATGCGCCATAAATTCCTAGCTGACTCATGGTTGCCTTTTCGCCGATAGCATCAATCAAAAGGTACTTGAGCAAAATGCGATCAAGGGTCTCGTTTACCATTCCTGCCAAACCCGCTATAAGCAAGGGCGATGAATACAAAACCATGGTCCAAAGCAGTTTTTTGTCAAATGCTTTTTGAGCGCCCCACAATTCGGGTGAAAGCATAATAAGTTTTACTATGCTTGCGACGAGGTTGGCAATAAATACATAACCCACTCCTATGGTGGGGTTATAGAAAATATCGATGAGCCAGTTGGTGTTTCCTTGGTCGTATTGCACTTTGCAATAGGCAATAAAAAACAGGTTGAGCGCTATGTTCACAAGCACATTGGTGAGGTTAACCATAGCAAAACGCATCGGTTTTTCTTGCGATCGAAGTCTTGCTAACGGGATAGATGATATAGCATCGAATCCAACGATAAGTGCAAACCAGACTACATATTCGCTGTGGTTGGGGTATCGAAGCCATTCTGCAATAGGCACTCGAAAAACTGAACAAAGTACTATAAACATCAACGATGTACTCGCTATGCTTTTGAGAATTACAGAATAAACACTGGCTTCTTCGCTTTTGTTTTTATTGGAAAATCGGAAGTAGGCGGTTTCCATTCCGTAAGTGAGAAGGATAATAAGAAATGCCACGTAGGCGTACATTTCAGTGATTACGCCATATTGATCAGTAGAATATTTTGCGGTATGAAGTGGCGTGAGCAAGTAATTTAAAAATCGCCCAACAATGCTGCTCAGTCCGTAAATGGCCGTTTGGCCAGCAAGCTTTTTGAGGGGATTAGACAATTGTTTCTTCGTTTAACATCCAAAGGTGATAAACTTCAATTGCGAAAAGTGTAAAGTCGGATGGTTTTTTTAACAAGTGAACCTTGTTATCTCCCATTGAAAACGGGTTTTCTTTTTTCGATAAACGCCGTAGTACCTTCTTTGAAATCATCTGTTCCAAATGCATTTCCAAATTCGTGAATCTCACATTCAAAACCATTTTCGCCATCCTTGAATCCTGCATTCACTGCCTTTATGGCTAATGAAATGGCTTTGGGAGAATTGTTTGAGATTTTAGAAGCCAACTTTTTACAAGTTTCCATCAATACTTCTTGATCCACAACTTGGTTTACTAAACCCATTTCAAACGCGCGGTTGGCGTCAACCATTTGAGCTGAAAAAATCATTTCGTTGGCCCGTCCTTTTCCAATTAACTGAGGCAATCGTTGCGTACCACCGTAGCCAGGAATCACTCCCAAAGATACTTCTGGCAACCCCATTCGGGCATTTGAAGAAGCAATTCGAATATGAGCAGACATGGCTAACTCTAAACCACCACCCAACGCAAATCCGTTGATAGCTGCTATGACAGGTTTACTCAAATTCTCCACTAGGTTGAATAAAATATCTTGGCCATTTTTTGCCAATTCGGCACCTTGCCCCACACTAAAATTGGCAAACTCCTTAATATCCGCTCCTGCTACAAAAGCTTTTTCGCCACTGCCAGTTAATATAATCACCCGAACTGATGAATTGGATTCAGCCAATTTCAATTCCGAGCTCAATTCGGCTATCGTGTTTTTGTTTAATGCATTGAGTTGCGATGGTCGATTAATGGCAATAGTTTCAATCGTACCTTCAATTTCTACTAAAATGTTTTCGTAATTCATGTTTCTGATTTATGCAAGGGTAAATGTATAATAAAGGTGGTTCCGAAGCCGACTTTGCTCACTATTTCAATTTCGCCGTTGGCCAATTCTACCATGCTTTTCACCATGGCAAGTCCCAACCCTGTGCCGCTACTTTTGGTGGTAAAATTAGGTTCAAATATTTCATTTAATTGCTCTTTAGGAATGCCAACGCCATTATCGGTAACGGATATAATGGCGCCGTGCGCGTTCTCGCTCAGCTCTATTTCTATTTCTCCTTTTTTGTCTGCCGGAACGGCCTGTGTGGCATTGGTGATGAGGTTGTTGAGTATGCGCGAGATATGGTCTTTATCGGCGTAGATATTACAAGGTTTTTCGGGCAGTTCCCAAGTGAGTTTATAGGAATCACTTCCCGCAAATAGATGCACAACTTTTTCGATTGACTCTTGCAGAATAATTTCCGATTTTTTGGGCGCTGGCATTTTTGCAAAGGATGAAAATTCTGAAGCGATTCGGCTCAACGTTTCAATTTGTTCGGCCATGGTTTGTTTGAATTTTTGCAAGCGCTCACCAAAATCTTCCTTTCCATCCTTCCAGCTTCTTTCGAGTTGCTGAACTTGGAGCAACATAGGAGTGAGCGGGTTTTTAATTTCATGGGCTACCTGTTTAGCCATTTCACGCCAAGCGCTTTGTCTTTCACTCTGAGCTAGTTTCTGCGCATTTATTTCAAGCTCTCTTACCTTCTGGTTGTAAGCATCTACTAGGCTCCCAATTTCATCTTTGCCATTCCACGGAATTTCTTGGTTGGTTTCGCTTAGCGACAGCGAATTAATTTTTTTAGTCACTGTAATCAGGTTCTTTGTGATGGAATTGCTTAAATAATAAGCGAGTATTAATCCAGCGATGAGTAAGATCGTGTACACTTCAACCAAGGCCAATAAAAACTCTTCGGTTTCTTCCCTACTTAATTCGTCAGATGTGAAATATGGAATGTTCATGATGGCCACTGGCTCACCCGACTGATTCAAAACATAAGCTAAGGAATAAATAAGCTCCTCTCCTTTTGCAACTTTGCTAGTAAGTAAGTGCCCGCCTTCTTCCTTTAAATCTTTGAGCGTCGATTTCGAAATACTATCGGGTAAGATGCCTAAATCGAAGTACTCGAAGTTGGAGGACGAGAACCATTTTCCTTCCAGATCAAAAAGGTTTAATTCAAGTGCATGAATATCTGCAAGCTCTATGATTTTATCATGAAAATCTTTGGTATAAAACGAATTGAGGTCTCCATCCGAATCTTTGAGGTAGTAATTTAATGCAACCTCTACTGCCCGTTCTTTTCTGGCGAGTCGATCTCGGTGGTACTTTTCGTTCTCGGTTTTGGTGTAAAAGATGGTTGCAGTTCCGATAATCAAAAACGAAAGAAGGGTCATTCCCACTATGGAGAAATAAATGCGCTTGCGCAAACTCATGTTTTCAAAAATCGACACGAAGGCAAATGTAGCCAACCAATATTTTGAGAGGAGAAATTATTTAAGCCGATTCTAAGCGGTAGAAACATAAGGTTTTCTCGAAACAATCGGAAAAAGTGTCTGGTTATCAGGGGAGTAGTAGACAATTTAGCAGTTAAAAAAAGTTTAAACGGCCATTTTTTCAGTTTTAATTTCATTGGTATTTGCCTTGAAGGCGGTGAATTCAAATTGATGATAAACTTTAAAAACGATAAGATTATGTTAGTAAAAAGAAGACCCATAGGATTTCCATCAATGTTTGATGATTTTTTTGGAGGAGAATTGATGAAGGACCCAAGTTTGTTCAGAAACGAAAGTTTGCCTGCGGTTAACGTCAAGGAAACCGAAGCAGGTTTCGAACTGGAAGTTGCCTTACCCGGAATCTCAAAGGAAGAAATAAACCTTGAAGTGAATGAAAGAGTGCTCACGATTTCGAGCAAGCACGAAGAGAAAAAGGAAGAAAAAGACGAGAAAGGAAACTATACCCGAAAAGAATTTTCTTATTCATCTTTTAGCAGGTCATTTACACTACCCAAGGATGTGGATGTAGACACCATACAAGGGAACTATGTAGATGGGGTATTGAAAGTAAACATTCCCCGAAAAGCTCAAATAAACAATGGAGTAAAGCAGATCAGTATTTCATAAGTACGATTTAGAGTTAGAATTCGGAGAAGGTCAATTGCGAGAGCGGTTGGCCTTTTTTTATCTCCATTAACACCCCTTTGTAAAAACTTGTTTTTTGGTCTGATAGCCCCTAAGGTATTCAACTATCTTTGCGGCTTTCGCTGTAAAACACACTTGAGATAAATGAATATTGTAGTTCCAATGGCGGGTATGGGCAAAAGAATGCGTCCGCACACCCTCACAGTTCCCAAACCACTCATCCCATTCGCAGGCAAAACCATAGTTCACCGCTTGGTGGAAGATATCGCGGGCGTTTGTGATCAGAAAATCGACGAAATAGGATTTATTATTGGCCACTTTGGTGAGGCCGTTGAGAAAGAACTCGTTGCTATAGCCGAATCATTAGGAGCCAAAGGAAAAATTTTCTACCAAGAAGAAGCGCTTGGAACGGCACACGCCATTCTTTGCGCTCAAGAGTGTTTGAAGGGAAATACCATTGTGGCTTTTGCCGATACCTTGTTCAGAGCAGATTTTAAATTGGATACCCAAGTGGATGGTATTCTTTGGGTAAGCCAAATAGATGACCCAAGTGCTTTTGGCGTGGTGAAGGTAAACGAGCAGAATGTAATTACCGATTTTGTAGAGAAGCCCACCACTTGGGTTTCCGACTTGGCTATGATCGGGATCTACTACTTTGCAGATGGCGAAAAACTCAGAAGTGAACTCCAATATTTGGTCGACAACAACATCATGAATGATGGGGAGTACCAGTTGCCCGATGCGCTTAAAAACATGACCAAAAAAGGAATGAAATTTTCCCCTGGTAAAGTGCGCGAGTGGTTAGATTGTGGCAATAAGGATGCAACAGTAAACAGCAACCAACGCATTCTCGAAAACATAAAAAGCGAATTAAGAATTCCCGCTTCGGCCAAAATCGAAAACAGCACCATTATTCAGCCTTGCTTTGTTGGTGAAAATGTTCAAATTTTAAATTCGGTGGTAGGCCCACACGTGAGTTTAGGTGAGAAAAGTAAGGTATCGGGTTCAGTTATCAGCAACAGCATCGTACAATCAAATGCCTTGATTTCTCATGCGAATATGAGCAACTCCATGATTGGTCACTTTGCTAAATATGAGTCTAAACCAGCGGATGTATCGCTTAGCGATTACAGCACTTTAAAATAGGAATGAGGTTAAGCTTTTTTTATATCACTATTCTGTGCGCTTCATTCATTTTGTCGTGTAAGGCCAGCAATGCCGTTGCTGGTAAGGAAAAGAAGAAAAAAAATGAGGTGGTTTTGTCTGAAGATGAGGTCATTAAATTGAAATCTTCTTTTTTCGAAGGAAACCGCGAAAAAATGATGGGCAATGCTGACGAAGCCCTCAAACATTTCAAAGAATGTATTCAAATTTATCCCGAACACGCTCCATCGTTGTATGAAATTGGTTTGATTTATAACCAAATCTCGCAAAACCAAACTGCACAGAGCGTGTTGGAACAAGTAGTAACTATTGATGCATCCAACAAGTGGTACCAAGAAGCTTTGGCTCGGGTTTACGAAGAGAATAGAGAGTATGTAAAAGCAGCGGGGGTCTATGAAAAGCTGATCGATTTGGTTCCCAACGAAATGATGTACTACGATGCCAAAGCCAATTCATTTTTATTGGCCAACGACCTCAAAAGTGCCATGAAGGTGTATGATCAGATGGAAGAACAGTTTGGTGTAACCGAAAACTCGTCTCTTCAAAAGCAGAAGATCTACATGGCTGTGGGGAAAAACGATAAGGCCATTGAAGAAGCTAAAAAATTGATTGAAGCTGCACCGGGTACACCTAGGTATTATAACAATTTGGCTGAAGTTTATCACAAACTGGGTCAAAATGAGAATGCACTAAAGACCTATGAAAAATTGTTGGAAATAGATCCCAATAATTCTTATGTACAACTTTCGATGGCTACCTATTACTACCAAGGGGGGAGAATAGATGAAGGGAAAAAGGTGATGCGAAGGGCCTTTGCTAACCCAAGTTTAGACTTTGAAAGCAAAGCGAGAATTTTGTTTACCAATGTGGCTTATAGCGAAGTACCTCAGGGGCAGGTGAACCCATTTGCCCTAGAGCTTATTGACATTATGAAAACACCTCATGGCAATGAAGCCCAGCTCTATGCCATTGAAGGCGACTTACTGAGCCAGTCTGGCAAGCCATTAAAAGCCCGAGACGCTTACAACAAAAGCTTATCATTAGACGAAAATCAATTTTTGGTTTGGAGCCAAATGCTGTTGATTAATTCTGAGCAACTGGATTGGAAAACCACCTTTGAAGAATCTTCGAAGGCTATCGAACTTTTCCCTACCCAAGGAACTTTGTACTATTTTAAAGGGGTTTCGGCGCTTCAGCTCAAAAAAACGGAAGATGCCATTGATGCCTTTTTAGTCGGAAAGGATTTGGTCGTTGAAAACAAAAGCTTGCAAGGCCAGTTTTATTCTAACCTTGGGGATGCCTACCACCAACTAGAAAAGTTTGAGGAGTCGGACAAATATTTTGACCTAGCGCTAACTATAGATCCCAACGACATGCTGGTACTCAATAATTATAGCTACTATTTGTCATTGAGAGGTAAGAATTTGGAGAAAGCAGAAAAAATGAGCCGACGTACTGTAGATCAAAACCCCGAATCGAGTACCTACTTGGATACTTATGCTTGGATTTTGTATAAGATGGAAAACTACCCCGAAGCTAAAAAATGGATGCAATATGCGCTCAACAATGGGGGCAACCAAGAAGGAATAATTGTAGAACATTTTGGGGATATATTGTTCAAACTCAATGACAAAGAGGGTGCCCTGAAGTATTGGCAAATGGCCAGTGAAATTGGTGGAGGCACAGATTTGCTACTTAAAAAAATTGAAACTGAAACGCTTTATGAATAAAGGTTCACTTCTTTTATTTGCTGTATTTATTCTATTCATTTTTCAATCGTGTAAATCGGGATTAGAGGTAAGTGAAAAACGCCAAATGAGGAACATGGAGCTTCAGGAATTGGTGGACTCAATTAAGGCCAATGAAGCAAAACCAAATGGGCTGGCCATGAGGGCCAAAGTTTCGTTTAAAGTGGAAAAAACCAGTGAATCTTTTAAAATGCATGTGCGCCTTCAGCGCGATAGCTTAATCTGGATTTCGGCTACCTACTATAAAGTAGAAGTTGCTCGGTTTCTTTTTAGCCCTGATAGTGTGATTATGGTAGACCGCAAAAACGGGAAATATTACAAGGGAAATTACCAATTTATTCAAGAAAAATTTCAGGTTCCATTTACTTTTAGAACCCTTCAAGCTACACTTTTGGGAAATTGTATTGAGCTAGAGGATGAGATGAAAATGCGCTCCATTATTACCAAAGGGAAATATGTTTTGGCGGCTCAAAAAGTGGAGCAAAACATTGATTCAGTTGCTAATGAAAGACACGAAGAAGTAAAGAGAAACTACGTTACTTGGATAGAGCCAGAAGGGTTTAGGGTGTACCGGTCTAAAATGAATGAGTCAAAATCGAAGAAAGGAATGGTCATCACTTATTCTAACTGGCAAAAAGTTGATAACTGCTTGATTCCCTTCATGGCCAAATGCAAGGTAACCGACAAGAACGAAATTTTCTTTGATGCTGAATACAGCAAAATCGAAACAGTAGTTGACCAAAGTTATCCGCTCACAATTTCAGATAAATATGAGCCGTACTTTTAATTCCCTTTCGCTTTTGTTGTTTTGTTTGTTGTTGAGCTTTGGCGCAATTGCCCAAAAGAGAACAGATCTTGAGAAAAAAAAGTCGGAATTAAGTAAAGACATTGAATACAAAAACAAACTCCTCAACGAAACATCGAAGAGTAGGAAGCGATCACTCAACGAACTCATTCTGATAAAAAAGAAAATTGCCAACCGACAAAACTTAATCCTTACCCTTAAGGACGAAATAGGTTTATTAGAAGGTCAAATAGCAACAAAACAAGCTGAGGTTCAGGCTAAGGAAAAGGAGATTACCGAGCTAAAGGAGGAGTATGCCAAAATGATTTATTACGCCTACAAAACCAGAAGTAGATA
The DNA here is from genome assembly GCA_020435995.1 of Flavobacteriales bacterium. Lineage (GTDB taxonomy): Bacteria > Bacteroidota > Bacteroidia > Flavobacteriales_G > Salibacteraceae > JAGQYO01. Next base: position 11,698 of record JAGQYO010000061.1, read on the forward strand.
CGATCAGTTGATGTTCATTTTGGCTTCAGAAAGTGTTAACCAAGCCTATAAACGAGCAAAGTATTTGCAGCAATATGCCACCTACCGAAAAATTCAGGGCGAATTAATTTTAGAGGCGCAAAGGGAACTCAACAAGGTGGTTGCCGAACTGGAAGAAAAGAAAATTGAAAAAGAGGTTTTACTGAAAGCGAAGGAACGAGAGGCTCTAAATCTAAGCACCGATCAAGAAGACAAACAAAGCGTGCTGAATGAATTGTCATCTAAAGAAAAAGAACTTAAAGAAGAAATTAAAAAGAAGGATGAAGAAGCGCGTAGGCTGCAAAAAGCCATTCAAAAGATCATAGCCGATGAGCTTAAAAAACAACAAAAAGACGACAAAGGCAAATTTGTTTTAACACCGGAAGCTATGGCTTTGAGTAGCAATTTTGCCAACAACAAAGGCAAGCTTCCTTGGCCCACTGCAAAAGGGGTAATCACGGAATATTATGGCGAACACGCCCATCCTGTCTTAAAGGGAATTAAGGTTAACAACAACGGCGTGGACATTTCAACCGAGGAAAATGCCATTGCACGCTCCGTTTTTGCAGGCCAAGTTTCTGCTGTTTTTGTCATTCAGGGAATTGGAAAAGCGATAATGATTCGGCATGGAGAGTATATCACGGTTTATTCCAATCTCAAGGAGGTATATGTACAAAAAGGAGATATGGTAGAAACCAAACAACAATTGGGATTAGCGCTTACTGATCCAGAAAAAGGGAAAACCGAAGTACATTTTGAAATATGGAAGGGCCAAACCACCATGAACCCATCTGGATGGTTGTATCAGTTTAAATAACCGAGCGTTTTTTCTTTCTGTTCTATTAACAGAAGCGCCCCTATTTCCTCAGCATTTCCACTATTTTTGCAGCCCTATTTGAAACGAGTAGACGAAGATGGAATTTATAATGAATATTATCGGAAAGTTCTTTGGGAACAAGTCCGAAAAAGATATAAGCGAGATTAGCCCAATTGTGGGTCAAATCAACGAAGTTTTTCACCAATACAAGTCACTTTCTCATGACCAGCTTCGCGAAAAATCTGCGGGTTTGAGGACGAAATTACGGGAATCTTATGTCGAAGAAAAAGCCCAAGTTGATGCCTTAAAAAATAAGGCGGAAACAGAAAAGAGCCTTTCGCTTGAAGAAAAAGAAGAGCTCTATGCCCAAATCGACAAAATTGAAGAAGCCATTACGGCTAAGTTGGATGTAGTTCAAATGGAAATTCTTCCTGAGGCATTCGCTATCATGAAGGAAACGGCTAGAAGGTTTAAAGAAAACGATAGCCTAACTGTAACTGCCAACGAATTTGATAAAATGATGGCCCCCAATCGCGCTCATATTAGCATTGAAGGCGATAAGGCAATTTTTCAAAACAAATGGCTTGCGGCGGGAATGGAAGTCGCTTGGGATATGGAGCACTATGATGTTCAGCTTATTGGTGGTGTTGTACTTCATCAGGGTAAAATAGCTGAGATGGCTACGGGTGAAGGAAAAACCTTGGTTGCAACCCTTCCTGTATTCCTTAATGCCCTTGGCGGACGTGGTGTTCACTTGGTTACAGTGAATGATTACCTCGCTCGAAGGGATAGTGAGTGGATGGGCCCGCTTTACGAATTTCACGGCCTGCGTGTAGATTGTATTGATAAACACCAGCCTAACTCTGAAGACCGTCGTCAGGCGTATTTGGCCGATGTTACCTTTGGAACCAACAACGAATTTGGCTTCGACTACCTTCGGGATAACATGGCGACCGATCCATCGGATTTGGTGCAGCGAAAGCACAATTACGCCATTGTTGATGAGGTCGATTCTGTGTTGATTGATGATGCGCGTACACCACTTATTATTTCTGGACCCACACCTAAAGGAGATCAACACGAGTTTATCGCCTTAAAACCAAAGATTGAAATATTGGTCAATCATCAGAAAAAACTCGTGAATAACCTGATTACCGAAGCAAAAAGGCTGCTTTCGGGTAATCCCTCAAAAGATGATTTAAGAGAGGGAGGGTTGGCACTGTATAGAGCGTACCGCGCAATGCCAAAAAACAAGGCTTTGATTAAATTCCTAAGTGAGCCTGGCAACAAAGCTCAACTTACCAAAACCGAACATCATTACATTCAAGATCAGGGAAAGGAAATGCCTTTTGTAGATCAAGAGCTGTTTTTTGTAATTGAAGAAAAACAAAATTCTGTAGAACTTACCGATAAAGGAATTGAAGTTATTACGGGAGAATCTGACGACCCATTGTTCTTCATTTTGCCAGATATTGGCTACGAAATGAACTTGATTGATAAGTCATCTAAGTCAGAAGAAGAGAAGTTGGCCGAAAAGGACAAGTTGATTGGCGATTACAGTGCCAAATCGGAACGAATCCATACCATCAACCAATTGTTGAAAGCCTATGCCATGTTCGAAATTGACGTGGACTACGTGATCATCGAAAACAAAGTGAAAATTGTAGATGAACAAACAGGTCGTATCATGGAGGGGCGTCGATACTCTGATGGACTTCACCAAGCGATAGAAGCTAAAGAAAATGTAAAAATTGAAGCCGCCACTCAGACCTATGCTACGGTAACGCTTCAAAATTATTTCCGGATGTACCACAAATTAGCTGGTATGACGGGAACAGCCGAAACTGAAGCTGGTGAGTTCAATACCATTTACAAATTAGATGTGGTGGTGATTCCTACCAACAGACCCATCGCGCGGGCCGACAGAGAGGATTTGGTTTACAAAACGGTAAGAGAAAAATACAATGCTGTAATTGACGAAACAGAAGCTTTGGTTAAAGCTGGAAGACCTGTTTTGGTAGGTACTACTTCCGTTGAAATTTCAGAGCTGTTGAGCAGAATGCTCAAAAGAAAGAACATCGACCATCAGGTTTTGAATGCCAAATTGCACCAAAAAGAAGCGGACATTGTGGCTGTAGCGGGTAAGTCGGGTTCGGTAACTATTGCCACCAACATGGCGGGTAGAGGTACCGATATTAAACTTCGCGAAGGAGTTAAAGAAGCTGGTGGATTGGCCATTCTGGGTACCGAAAGACACGATTCTCGTAGAGTTGATCGACAGTTGAGGGGTAGAGCTGGACGTCAAGGTGATCCTGGTTCTTCTCAATTTTTCGTTTCCTTGGAGGACAACCTGATGCGACTTTTTGGCTCGGATAGAATATCCAAACTTATGGACCGAATGGGACTGAAAGAAGGTGAGGTAATTCAGCACAGCATGATTACCAAATCCATAGAAAGAGCCCAAAGAAAAGTTGAAGAAAACAACTTCGGAATTAGGAAAAGACTTCTGGAATATGATGATGTAATGAACTCTCAACGAGAGGTGATTTACAGAAGAAGACGAAACGCCTTGTCGGGAGAAAGGGTTCAACTGGATATTTCCAATATGCTCCATGATGTTTGTTTGGACATGACATACCACTTCCACGATTTCAAAGATTTCGCTGGGTATGAATTGGAGTGCATCAAAGTATTAGGGATTCGCCCCGAAGTGAACGAAAAAGACTTTTTGGCCGGAAGCCCAGAATCGATGGGGCTCAAATTATACGAAGCTACCTCAAAGCACTACAAGGAAAAGTCGGAATTGATTACCCAAATGGTAAACCCAGTTATCAAGCGAGTATTTGAAAACGAAGGTGATAAATTTTTGACCATTGCCATTCCGTTTACAGATGGTCGTAAATCTATTCAGGTAGTTGCCAATTTGAAAAAGGCTATTGAAAATGAAGGACTTGAGGCCGTAAGGGCACTTGAAAAATCTGTGATTTTGGCCATGATCGATCAGCATTGGAAAGAGCATCTACGCGCCATGGACGACCTGCGACAATCCGTGCAATCTGCTGTGTATGAGCAAAAAGATCCCTTGTTGATTTACAAATTCGAATCGTTTGAATTGTTCAAAAAAATGGTGGCAAAGATCAACTCCGAGATTGTGTCTTTTGTAGTGAAGGCAACACTTCCGGAGGCTTCTAACACTACTGTAAGTCAGGGTGATAATTTGTCTAAAAGAGACAAACCAAGAACAGTTGCCTCAAGACAAGGCGCTCCAGAGCAATTGAGCACACAGCCTCAATACAATGATCCAAGTGCTGCTCCTGAGAAAAGAGAGCCAGTAAGAGTTGAAAAGAAAATTGGTCGAAACGATAAGGTGAACATCCAAAACGTGATGACCGGTGAGAAAAAAATTGTGAAGTACAAACAAGCCGAGCCGCTTTTGGAAAAAGGCGACTGGATGGTGGTACAGTAGGAATTGGTATTAACTCCGAGTATGGGTGAATTATCGTTGGAGACTTCAAAATTTTAGATCGTGAGAACAGCGGTCAGTTTATAGCGGTGGATAAAGAAAGTACGAGGCAATCTCCTTCGGTACTAAAAGAAAAATAGCTATCATGCTAAAATCCTATTACACCAAAGGCATTGTAGAAGCCGGCTGCGATGAAGCGGGAAGGGGATGTTTGGCTGGACCTGTAGTGGCAGCGGCAGTAATATTGCCCGCCAATTTCAAAAGCAAATTGCTTAATGATAGCAAACAACTCAGTGAAACCGACCGAAAAAAACTCCGACCTATCATCGAAAAAAAGGCACTTGCATTTGCAGTTTCGTTTGTTGACCATCAAAAAATAGACGAAATAAATATCCTCAAAGCAAGCATTTTGGGAATGCATCTGGCTTTAGATCAGCTCCCTATCCGCCCAGAACATATATTGATTGATGGAAACCGATTTGTGCCCTACAATTTTATTCCACATACCTGCGTGGTAAAAGGCGATGCCAAGTACATGAGTATTGCTGCAGCTTCTATTTTGGCCAAAACCCACCGCGATGAATTTATGCAAAACCTGCATCAGGAGTTTCCACAATACGGCTGGAACACCAACATGGGATATCCAACACCTGCACATAAAAAAGCCCTGCGAGAATTCGGCGAATCGCCGTATCAAAGACGGACGTTTAAATATTGATGGCTGGTGGAATTTTGAATTTTAAATGTTGAATTCATAGATATTAATAACTTCAATTCAACATTCAACACTAAAAATTCAAAACTCCACCACCAATTTTTCGACGTGAAACGCCCTCCCGTCTTTTAATGCTTGAAACAAATACAAACCAGCAGCTAAATGATCTAC
>JAGQYO010000062.1 GCA_020435995.1 Flavobacteriales bacterium
ACCAAACACCATACATGCAGCAAAAGGGATAAACGCAGGTGGAGTTGCATGGCACAACTCATCAGGCAATAAAAACGGCTACCTCACTCATTTTGGGGAAAACTGGCAACAACCATGTCCTTTACAGAGGATATTGATGGTGGACTCTATGGTAATTAGCCTCCTTGATACAAATATGAAAGCAACTGGAATAATTGATAGTGCAAATGGAATACTAGGAAACACTGTGAAGGAAGACACACTACTAAGTTTTTCCGTTACACAGAATGCTAAGATACTTTCTCTTTATGGCTTAAACATGATTTTCGAAAATGATAATTTAAATGCCTCAAGAAATGGAATTCCTTATGACTCACTCTTGAATATTTTTGTTACAAAAGCGAAAAGAAAAGGCATTCATTGTTCTTTCATAAGCGCAATAGACAGTGCTGTTTTTGAAGGTGCCAAAATTTACAATTTAACAGATTCAATTAGTAAATACAATTTTAATTGGGCAGGAAAATTAAGTTTTATACAGCTTGAGCATGAGTTTTGGAATGCGGATGAATATCCTTCTAAAACAACAACTCAATGGAATTTTATGACTGATGTAATGAAAAACGCTCATTTTGATTCCATTTATAATGAGCATCTTGATTTCTTAGATACTCTTAATATTCAAAGATACAAGGATGCTAATTTTTTAGGAGTGCATGATTATATTGATAGACTTTACTTTAATTGGAGTTCTTCTGCCAATCTCTATGATAGGGATAACCATATAGCAAGGAAATTAAAAGCAGCCGAACTTGAGAAAAAAAGCAATGCGATTTATCTAACTCATTATAAGAAGTACTGGGAAGAACATGATGGACTGACCTTTTTTGTTATTGATACCAATACTTCTAAGGACACGACTGGCTCTGCTATTTTTAGAGAAAGGATTAGTTTTTTTGGGCAAAACCCAAATAGATTGACTTATATATTTCCGACTTTTTCGGGGGAATGGTTTAATATACACGACTCTTCTGATTTTTGTGGGCATAGCTATTCCAAACCCTGGACAACCCAATACCTTGGTTCATATTTTAGGGATACGACGGACACTTCTGGTTTAAATAATTTTAGTCATGTTGAGGATACTTTTTTAATCCAGTATCAAACCGTATTCATTGATTCTGGGATTGACAACTTGGATAGTGTAATAATAAGTGGATTTGGCTGGTTTAAATACACTTGTTTGTCAGATCTTTCATTTGGAAATGCCGATTTAAACCCCTGTTTATCACTATCATCACCCTATGCTGAATCAATAGTCTATAAACCCAAGGAAGGCAAGGAGGAAAATGACAATGAAAATAGTGAAGCTGGTTTAGCAAGTAATAATGACTATAACGGAGTGCTGAAAATTTACCCCAATCCAGCTTCTGAACACATTCGATTAATCGGCCCATCGGAATTAGGTTTCGTTTCTATTATGAGCAGCTCTGGAAGAAGGATTCAGAAAATTTATACTTCAAATAAGGCTGCTATTCTTGATATTTCAAACTTAAAGCCGGGGCTGTATTTCGTAGAAACTAAATCAAAAGGGATAGTGAATAATATAAAGTTTATTAAGCAATGAAAAGGTTTGGAATAATTCTCTGTCTGGCTGCGTTTAGTACTTTATGTTTTTCACAAAAAAGCACGTTCTTCGAACCATCAAGATTAAAACATGACGCTTGGAAGACGTTTTTTGAATGGGGAGGTCAGTTTTCAGATGGCCGATATTACGTAATTGCAGGAATGCATGAAACGACCTTTGATTTTTTAAAAATCGGTGTTTACGACAACGGAGGTCTGTTAGATTTTGAGAAAACATTAAATCTTCCTATTGGCAATCCTGAATTTTCTGAGGCCTCCTCTGGCTTAGAGAATACTTTCTTTTTAGGAGGAACTATCGAAAATGGACAGGGTGTATTTGGATTTAGTGGATTGTTTGATGATTCTGGCAAATTGATTTGGGGCTTTAATGACTCGCTGGTCATTAGTCATTTGACTACTTTAAATTCAAGTGAATATATCGCATTATTGTCCGCTACAAAAAACACGAGCAACTATACAAAGGGCTTATTTTTAGTCAAAGTTTCTTCAAATGGTATTATTACTAAAAGCAAGAAAATATCCGACTTAATTGGAGACAGTCTTTTCTTTGATGAAGAATATAACCAAGTAAAAAACATTTTATCTAGTCAGGAACAACTTTATCTTAAAATTAAGATTCAAAATCCTATTAAAGAACATTTTGTACTTGTTAAAATTGATTCAAATTGGCAAGCAACAAATCTTAAAAAGATCAATAATTGGACAGATATAGTAGTTGATTCGAATTTGGTCTTTTTGGCATCGAATAAAGGAAGTGAAAAATTTGGAAAGGCCACAATTGTTAAACTCGATAGTCAGTTCAACGAATCCGAGTTTTATAGCCAAAATGATTTGAAAATTCTTGCAAATTTTAATCATCAACTTCACAATAATGACAATCACCTTATATTTCACAAGATTGAGTCTGACTCAGGTTTAAAAAAGACGAATGAGTCACTTTTGTTTATCGATAAAAAATCCTCTCAGTTAATGAGAGAGTGTACTTATAAATTTGAGGATTCAGATTATTTCATGGGAATTCTTGACATAACTAATGATATGGGAATGTTTATTTACCATATTTATATGTCCGATTGGGCTGGTGAGTTTAATCTAATGAAAACCGACTCCCTTGGCCTAGTCTACAACACCGATGTAATATGTGATTGTAAGGATTACAACACGGGTATTGGAGAACAGGAGGCCGCCACAGAAAATGTACATGTTACTGTTTTTCCAAACCCAGCTTCAGAAAAGGTAGTAGTGCAGCTACGCAACCCAACACAAGCCAAAGTAGAATTACAGAGTTTAAATGGGCAGCTCATTCAAAGCCATGAAGAATACAGCCAGCGGTTTATGTTTGAAGTAGACGACTTACCTAAAGGCATATATCTTTTGCGGATTCAATCTGAGAGTGGGGCGCGAGTAACAAGGAAATTGGTGGTGCAATAGGTAGGTACCTTTAAGTTTTGATATGCTTCTCGATACGATTTTTTTATCAAAAAATCACTCCCTGCCCGAATCAGGTGGGGAACAGACATTTTGGTCAATAAGTTCAGTCTAAATGTATCTCGGGTGAAGATTATTTCCTTTGAATCGCACGTTCAGCAGATTCTACAATATCTTTTGTGCCGCAACCATATTTGTCAAGCAACTCATGAGGTTTTCCGCTTTCACCAAACGAATCATTCACACCTACATATTCTTGTGGTACAGGATAGTTTCTGGCTAGTAGTTGGGCCACAGAATCACCGAGTCCGCCATTCATTTGGTGCTCTTCGGCAGAAACTACGCACTTGGTCTTTTTTACGGATTTTAAAATGGCTTCGTTGTCCAATGGTTTAATTGTATGAATGTTAATTACCTCTGCTTCAATGCCTTTCTCTGCAAGAATTGCGGCAGCTTCTAAAGCCTTCCACACCAAATGCCCAGTGGCCAGAATGGTTACATCTCGCCCTTGGCTTAATTCAACAGCTTTGCCTATTTCAAATTTTTGATCAACTGGCGTGAAATTCGGGACACTTGGTCGTCCAAATCTCAAATAAACCGGTCCTTCATACGACGCAATTGCCTTTGTGGCGGCTTTTGTCTGGTTGTAGTCACAAGGGTTTATTACTACCATTCCGGGTAGCATTTTCATCAAACCAATATCTTCAAGTATTTGATGTGTGGCGCCATCTTCACCCAACGTAAGGCCAGCGTGAGAAGCACATATTTTTACGTTCTTTCCAGAATAGGCAATGCTCTGTCGGATTTGGTCATAAACTCTACCCGTAGAAAAATTGGCAAATGTTCCGGTAAATGGAATCTTTCCTCCGATCGTCATCCCAGCTGCAATGCCCATCATGTTGGCTTCAGCAATTCCTATTTGAAAAAACCTATCTGGAAATTCGTCTTCAAATGCATTCATTTTCAAAGAACCAGTTAAGTCGGCGCACAAAGCCACTACGTTTTCATTTTCGCGACCTAACTCCAAAAGTCCAGCACCAAAACCTGAACGTGTATCCTTGTTTCCAGTATTTTCAAATGTTTCCATAGTTACTTATAAATTAATTGAAGCGCTGCTACCCGCCTTTATGCTGAATCTTTTTTCGATTGAGAATTGTGTGCTTTTGGCCCCCGAAGGGCGATAAAGCAGGACATACTCACCGGGTTGTAAATAAATACTCTCTCTTGGATTGGTATCGGTAAGCGTGAAAACCAATTCCAATTGGTTCTTTTTTTCTTCGTAAATAAACGCCAAGCCCTTCGATCCTTTGGTTACCGTTAGAAGCCCCGGATTCGGAATATCAATAGTAGTGGTGTGTGATTGGCTTATGGCAATATCTGGCAATTTAATACGAGGCAAAGTCAGAATTTCGAGGTCATAAAAACCCGTTATGTATTTGGCTGTTTCATTCAAATTTTGAACGTTGATGGTTTCTGATTTATCATGTTGTTTCACGATTACTTTTATGGGCTCACCCTTAGTTACAAATCCCTTTGCCTGTACGTTCAAATATCCTTGAGGAGCATCAATTCCCAATATATTATGCTTTCCAGGTATTAGTGTAAAGCTGTCTTTTCTAACTGGCGGAATGGTATGAACCACCAAATCATAAGTGTAAATGGTTTCTAAATCTAAGGTGTCGGGCTCTCCCTTAGCGTTAAAAGTGTGCACATAACTATATAGTATTCTATTCGAAAAATGATCGTGAAGGGTATATCCCACATCGGTTTCTGAAGCTTTGCCACCAGCATCTACTAAATTTACTGAGGCGGTAGTTTCGTTCAAAGCTTGAGATATAACAATGCCCAATATGGCTTTAAAAGTTTCTTCGTTGCTTGCATCGTAAAATGTACCCAAACATTCAAACGACTTTTTGAAACCAACATCCAATCCGATTCCGATAACGAAGGGTTTTAGAACAATTCCCTCCCTCTGCAATTTCATGGAAATGGTACATGGGTCGCCACCACATTCTTCAATACCATCGGTTATCAAAATAATAATGTTGCGGCAATTGGTGCACGGCGGAAAATCTTCTGCTGCTTTTTCAAGTGTCATGGCAATGGGGGTGGTTCCTTTTGGTTCAATTGATTTCAATTTGTCTTTGATGGCTTTTGCTCTATTAGGCCCAAAAGAGACTTCGAGTTTAGTATCATTACAATCTTGGCCGTTTCGGTAATATTTCTGATGGCCGTAAACCCTAAGTGCCAATTGTAGGTTAGGCATATCGCCCAAACTATCAATAGACTGAGCGAGAAGTTTTTGAGCTATTTGATGTTTTTTTCCTTTGTTCCAAGACCCGTTCATGCTGTTGGACGCATCATAAATAAAAAGAATTCGGGTGGTTACGTCCTTCCTGCTCGTTTGTGAAATTCCAACTGTAGAGAGTAAAAGAATAAAAATGAGCGGAATAAAGAATTTTTGATTTTTCATAATGAAGAATTTTATGAAAGACTAGTAATCTCCCATGGTTTCTTCTAACTGATTCAATGCCTGTGCCAATTGTTCATCATTTGGCGCTATGCCATGCCATTTGTGTGATCCCATCATAAAATCTACACCTTGTCCCATTTCAGTTTTCATCAAGATCACAATCGGAGATACCTTACCTGTTTTCGATTGAGCTTCTTTTAAAGTGCCAACAAGCTGGTCCATGTCGTTTCCGTTGGTTTCCATCACATTCCATCCAAATGCTTCCCATTTGGCCCGCAAATTTCCCAACGACATCACTTCTTCCACATCGCCATCAATCTGGCGGTTGTTGCAGTCCACAGTGGCAATCAGGTTATCCACTTTTTTGCTTCCTGCATAAATAGCCGCTTCCCACACTTGCCCTTCTTGGAGTTCGCCATCTCCCATAAGCACAAATACATTTTTGGTATCCTTGTTCATTTTTTTTGTCTGGGCGGCACCAATAGCTGCCGAAAGTCCTTGACCGAGTGAACCAGACGCAATTCGAATTCCGGGCAAACCTTCGTGAGTTGTTGGATGACCTTGCAATCGGCTATCAATCTTTCTAAAAGTCGCCAGTTCTTTTACATCAAAATAACCGCTACGAGCCAAAGTGCTGTACCAAACCGGTGAAATATGACCATTCGAGAGGAAAAATAAATCCTCATTTACGCCATCCATATTCCAATTATTGGGGTCATGTACCATAATTTCGTGGTAAAGCGCCACAAAAAAATCGGCACAACCCAGCGAACCTCCAGGATGTCCCGACTGCTGAGCGTGAACCATTCGTACAATATCTCTTCTTGTTTGTGAAGCAACACGCTTCAACTGAGCTACATCAGCCATTTGGGGAGTTTTGGGGCAAATGTATCCCATTTGCACGGGTGATAGGGCCAGTGTTGAAAACCTCTGAAAAGTGTTGATAGTACTTCATAAGGATTTTGGAAATAGCTACAACTTTCTATTTCAATGCCGCTAGTATTTTTTAGCTTCGCCAAATCTTAAAATACAAACACAAGAATTTTATTATGAAAAGTATTGTACTCCTCACAGCAGGTCTGCTTATTTCGTTGATTTCATTGGCTCAGTCCGAAGTTACATGGGGAAGTGAATTTGACTTGCCTAACGGTAATTTTCAAGGAACTTTTGAGGTTTCGACTGGCAATTTTGTTGGAATTTGGATAGATGGCGAAAAAATGAATTATGTTCAATTAGGTGACGATTTGTCTTCTAAAGCATCAAGTTCACTTTCTATTAACCACGAAACTGCCAAGGGAAAATTCTACTTTGTTAGAGTAGTGAAGCTGGGAGGCAAAGTATATGTGGTTTCCAAAATAAAAATCAAAAAAGAGGATAAGTTCACCTATTACATACAAGCCATCAACGGTGAGAACATGGTTTTGGATGACACAGCTAAGGCCATTGGTAGTATGAATGTTCAAAAAACCGAAACGAGAGAGACGGAAGATTTGTGGGTTAACCCAGGAGATAGTTTATTGGTAATAGGACACGTAGATGCATCGAAAGACTATAGTGAATTTTGGTACGAAATATCGATTTACAACACCAAATTACAACGCATTTTTATGGATGAAATGAGAATGGAATCGGATGAAACCATGAGGATTTCTGGTTTGGTAAGTGGGCAAAATGGAAAAAAAGCTTTCAAAACGGAGTGGTTCGAAACCAACGAGTTTGTAGAACCCTACCAAATGAAATTTAAACAAGCCGTAAACATCATTGACAATGGATTGAGAAAGGCGATAGAGTTTTCGTTGCCTGAAAAGAAAATTGTTGATTTTGGGCTAGTATTCGACGAAAAAAATCAATTGAACATAATTGGCTATTACGGCGATCAAAACGCTTATCAAGTAAGCGGAACGTTTTCGGCTAAAATTGGTGAAAGAAACCGAGTTGTAGAAATTCAAACAGAAAGTTTGGAAGCCGAATTCGCCAAGTTTGCCTACGAAAGAAAAGAGAAGAAGAAAAAGGCGAATGCCAAACCATCCTTAGAAAACATACGCATTTTAGAGATTATAAAAGAGGATGGCGGCTATAAGATAATGAGCGAATTGTTTTGGACCGATTTCACCATTGATGAATCTTATTCTGAAAACGACCCAACAGGGAGTTCACAATATGTAATTACATGTGAATATCATTTGGCCGATGTAATGGTAACCAAACTGAACAAATCACTTACAAAGGAATGGCTTGCGCGAATCCCGAAAAATAACGTTCAATCACATCAGATAAAAACAAATAACCCACACTGGGTAAAGGGTTTGGATTACAATTTTTTTGAGGCAAGCGCTTTTCGCAATAACACTTCCTTGGGTTCATTTAGTTATAAGTCAAACGGCACTGTGTTTCTCTACAACGACAATGCTGAAAATGTAAAGAGCTTCAACCCTCAAAAAGTACTTGCGACACCCCAACCCGGACCTGGATTCGCAACTTGTTTAGGTAAGGTTGATAATTCGGGCAAAGTATCGAAAGCTCAAATTTTTCAATCGGAAGGGGAAGAAGGGCAGCGTACATCGGTTACAAAAACCGAATACAACAAGCAGCTTTCGGGGTATGTTTTTATCACTCAAATGAAGAAAACCGCTAAGGCAGGGAAAGTGCTTGTGAAGTAGCCGTTTTACATTGTGTTCGCCTTACTTTTGCCGCCTCTTAAAAAGTAGAATAAATGGCTCTAAAGTGCGGAATTGTCGGTTTGCCCAATGTAGGTAAGTCAACCCTGTTTAATTGTTTAAGTAGCGCAAAAGCGCAATCAGCAAATTTTCCATTCTGTACCATTGAACCCAATATTGGGATCATAACTGTACCCGATGAAAGGTTAACCAAACTCGCTTCACTCGTTAAACCCGAGCGCATTGTACCCACCACTGTCGAAATAGTTGATATTGCCGGACTCGTAAAAGGAGCCAGCAAAGGTGAGGGGCTGGGAAATCAGTTTTTGGCCAATATCCGCGAGTGCGATGCTATTATTCATGTAGTGCGTTGTTTCGACGATGGCAATATTGTACATGTTGATGGAAGTGTAGACCCTGTTCGAGATAAGGAAGTAATCGACATGGAACTACAGCTAAAAGACCTAGAAACGGTTGAGAAAAGACTCGATAAAGCTCGAAAAATGGCCCGCACAGGAGACAAAGAAGCGGTAAGGGTACAGGCGATCATCGAACAATATAAGTCTCATTTAGAAAAAGGAAACTCAGCAAGAAGTTTGCGCATTGACGAAAAGGACCAACATATTATAACTGAAATGCAATTGCTCACCGATAAGCCAGTGGTGTATGTGTGCAACGTAAATGAAGCGGCAGCTGCAAATGGAAATGAATATACCAAAAGGGTACACGAAGCAGTAAAAGATGAGAACTGTGAAGTGCTTATCCTTTGTGCAGCCATCGAATCGGACATTGCGGAACTAGAGGATTATGAAGAAAAGCAAATTTTTCTGGAGGAGCTTGGACTCACCGAGCCTGGGGTCAACAAGTTGATCAAATCGGCTTATTCACTCCTGAGGTTAGAAACCTATTTCACAGCGGGTGTAAAGGAAGTTAGAGCTTGGACCATTACCAAAGGAATGAAGGGGCCACAAGCCGCTGGTGTGATCCACACCGATTTCGAAAAGGGATTTATCAGAGCTGAAGTGATTAAGTATGATAACTACATAAAGTACGGCTCTGAGAGTGCTTGTAGGGATGCGGGCAAACTTCAAGTGGAGGGAAAGGACTATGTTGTGCAAGATGGCGACCTAATGCACTTCCGATTTAACGTTTAAATCCCTTCTTATTTCTGGCTTTTGCAGCGTTCAAAAAGCTGTGGAAAACCCTTGGCTTTTCTCTATAAAGTCCCTGCTGAGAACATCTAAATTTAGGGGTTCAATTCAGGTTGATTTTATTCTTAATGTTTTTACAGTATTATGGAGAATGACGGTAGCGTAGCCTATGGTGAAGAGCACATTCGGTCTTTAGATTGGAAGGAACACATCCGCATGCGTCCCGGAATGTATATTGGCAAAACGGGTGACGGCGCATCTGCTGATGACGGTATTTACATTTTGATCAAGGAGGTTATCGACAATTCCATTGATGAATTTGTGATGGGCAATGGCAAAACCATCGACTTATCGATCAAAGACAACACGGTAAAGGTGCGAGATTACGGACGAGGTATTCCGTTGGGAAAAGTGATAGACTGCGTTGCAAAAATCAATACAGGAGGTAAATATGATTCCAAAGCATTTAAGAAATCAGTAGGATTGAATGGTGTTGGAACCAAGGCCGTAAATGCACTCTCCGAATATTTCAAAATAGAATCGATTAGAGAAAATAAAATAAAAAGCGCCGAATTTGAACGAGGAAATTTAACCGTAGATGCCCCCATAGAAGATTCATCGATACGCCGTGGTACACGTACTACCTTTACTCCGGATAGCACGATTTTTAAGAATTATAAGTATAGGGTGGAGTATGTAAAAAACATGCTCTGGAATTATGCCTATCTCAACCGAGGATTACATCTCAATTTTAATGGTGAAGAATTTCATTCTGAAAATGGATTGCTCGATCTGCTCAAAGAAAAAATGTCGGATGAGCCCTTGTATCCCATTATTCATTTAGAAGGTGATGATATTGAAGTGGCTATTACACACACCAATGCCTACGGCGAAGAGTATTATTCGTTTGTCAATGGTCAGTTTACCACCCAAGGTGGAACACATCAAGGTGCGTTTCGAGAAGCTTACGTAAAAGTGATTCGCGATTTTTTTGGCAAAATGTACGAAGCCATTGATATCCGATCTGGAATTGTAGCCGCAGTGAGTGTTAAAGTAATTGAGCCGGTTTTTGAATCTCAAACCAAAACAAAACTAGGAAGCACCGAAATAGAACCAGATGGACAAAGTATGCGGGCTTTTGTTACCGATTTTTTAAGCCGAAACTTAGATAACTTCCTTCATAAAAACCCAGAGGTTGTTCAGCCCCTCCAGCGCAAAATTGTTCAAAGTGAAAAAGAAAGACGCGATATGGCTGGCATTCGTCAGCTGGCTCGGAAAAGGGCAAAAGAAGTTTCGCTGCACAACAAAAAATTAAGAGATTGTAGGGTTC
Source organism: Flavobacteriales bacterium (assembly GCA_020435995.1). Classification (GTDB taxonomy): domain Bacteria; phylum Bacteroidota; class Bacteroidia; order Flavobacteriales_G; family Salibacteraceae; genus JAGQYO01. The sequence continues at coordinate 10,663 of JAGQYO010000062.1, forward strand.
ATTTCAACGACCCCAAAGATGATGAACGAAAAACAGAAAGCACCATTTTTATTACTGAGGGAGATTCGGCATCTGGTTCCATTACCAAGGCGCGCAACGTAAATACCCAGGCGGTTTTCAGTTTAAAGGGAAAGCCACTCAATTGTTATGGACTCACCAAAAAAATTGTTTACCAGAACGAAGAGTTTAACCTGCTTCAAGCAGCGCTTAATATTGAGGATGGATTGGACGACCTCAGGTACAACAACATTGTAATTGCGACAGATGCCGATGTAGACGGTATGCACATTCGTTTGCTGATGATTACCTTCTTCCTACAGTTTTTTCCAGATTTGGTAAAAGCAGGGCATCTCTACATTTTGGACACGCCGTTGTTCAGGGTTAGAAATAAAAAGGAAACCATTTATTGCTATTCCGATGAAGAGAGAGTAGCCGCTATCGAAAAACTCGGAAACAAACCAGAGATTACACGATTTAAAGGACTGGGCGAAATTTCGCCTGATGAGTTTAAAGACTTTATAGGAGATAACATTCGTTTAGAGCCAGTGATAGTTGGTAAAGATTTGGGCATAAACCCACTTTTAGAATTTTATATGGGTAAGAATACGCCTGATAGACAGCAGTTTATCATCAAGAATTTGAAAGTAGAAAAAGACCTTATAACTGATTAAATCATGAGTTATAGATTGTTGCTTTTTTTACTCGTGTGGACTATTGTTTCGTGCAAATCGAAGGAGAAGGTCGCAAATACAGATACCACGCAGCCTTCAAAAGTGGAGGTGAAGGCAGATGCTAAAAATCAAAATACTGTTCAAACTAATTCGGCGCCAGTCGACATGGGAAATTCGGAGTCGCCTAAATCGGAAGAAATGGCTTTTCCAGGAGCTGAAAAATTATCGGGAACTTGGGAATTATCCGCGTGGGTTCAGGCTGGTGTTTTAGCTAAAATACCCTATCAAGCATGGGGCGTTCAACTCACATTTGATGCATTACAGAACAATGTTGCCATCAAAGGACCGTGTAATAATGGCGGATGTGCTTACTCAATTGAAGCTAGCAGCATCGAAATTTCGGAGAATTGTTTTTTTACCGAAATGTATTGTATGGAACAGGATCGAAGTGAATGGGAATCTAAATTAGTCCAAGACCTTTCACAAATGACGAGCTTTTCCCAAGGCGATAACGAAATGACGCTTAACGGAGCAAACAGTAAAATGAACTTTAAAAGAGTTATTGAATAACAATGGCAGAGAACGAGGAGAAAGAATTTGAAGAGAAGGACGAGGAATTTGAAGCCCTAGAACCAGCAGAATCTGATGGTGACATTATTCTCGTATCGGGAATGTATGAAGAGTGGTTTTTGGATTATGCCTCCTATGTTATTCTCGAACGCGCTGTTCCTCATGTAAATGACGGATTAAAACCCGTTCAACGGCGTATTCTTCATTCATTAAAAGAACTCGACGACGGACGGTTTAATAAAGTTGCCAATGTGGTGGGAAACACCATGAAATACCATCCCCACGGCGATGCTTCTATTGCCGATGCTATGGTAGCCCTCGGCCAAAAGGAACTCCTTATTGATACCCAAGGAAACTGGGGTAATATTCACACAGGCGACAGAGCTGCGGCAAGTCGATATATCGAAGCACGTTTATCTAAGTTTGCTTTGGAGGTTCTATTTAACGCCAAAACCACAAATTGGCAGGCCTCTTACGATGGGCGGAACAAAGAACCTGTTACGCTTCCATCTAAATTTCCATTGTTGCTGGCCCAAGGAGTTGAGGGAATTGCAGTGGGTTTGTCTTGCAAAATTCTTCCACACAATTTTCTTGAATTAATAGATGGATCTATAAAAGCGCTTCAAGGAAAACGTCCCAAAATTTACCCGGATTTTCCTACGGGTGGAATGGCCGATTTTTCGAATTATAACGATGGAGAAAGGGGAGGGCGAGTAAGAGTTCGGGCAAAGATTTCTTCGCCGGATAAAAAATCACTACTCATCAGTGAAGTGCCTTTTGGTACCACCACTACATCCGTAATCGATTCCATATTAAAAGCCAACGACAAGGGAAAGATTAAGATCAAAAAAGTGGAGGATAACACCGCAGATGTGGTGGAGATATTGGTTCACTTGGCGCCTGGCGTTTCGCCCGATAAAACCATTGATGCGCTTTACGCCTTCACAGATTGCGAAGTATCTATTTCGCCCAATGCTGTTATTATTGAAAACGACAAGCCGCGTTTTGTTGGGGTGGGTGAGATTCTCCAGGTAAGCGCAGAAAACACGAAGGATTTGCTCCGCCAAGAGCTTGAAATTAAAAAGGGCGAACTACAGGAGCAGTGGCATTTTTCTTCGCTCGAAAAGATTTTTATTGAGAATAAAATCTATATCGAATTTGACGGAAAATCTTATGATGAAGCCATCGAAGTCACGCATAAATTACTGAAGCCACATATCAAAAACCTCAAACGAGAAGTTACGAATGATGACGTGGTGCGCCTGCTTGAAATTAGGATGCGTAGAATCACCAAGCACGATAGCGATAAGGCCGATAACCTATTGCTAGACCTCGAAGCGCAACTGAAAGAGGTTCAGTTTCATTTGGATAACTTAACCGATTATGCCATTGATTTTTTCAAAAACTTAAAGAAAAAGTACGGCGAGGGCAAAGAACGTAAAACAGAAATAAAATCTTTTGAAAATATTGAAAGAGCTAAGGTAGCGGTGGCTAACGCAAAACTCTACGTCAACTACAAGGAAGGCTTTGCCGGAACGGGATTAAAACGAACCGAATCGGAATACATTAAAGATTGCTCAGACATCGACAACATTATTGTGATCAGAAGCGATGGTAAATTGATAGTATCTAAAATTTCGGAGAAGGCTTTTTTCGGAAAGGATATTCTTTATGTAAATGTTTGGAAAAAAGGAGATGAACGAACTACATATAATTTGATTTATCAAGATGGTAAAACAAAGTATGTTTACGCAAAACGTTTTTCAGTTACCTCAATCACGCGCGACAAAGAATATGATTTAGGAACCACCCATCCCGCTACAAAAATTATCTACCTCACTGCCAATCCTAATGGTGAAGCCGAAACGATTAAGGTATTGTTGCGACCTCGTCCAAAAATCAAACGCCTCAAATTCGATTTCGATTTTTCTGAGCTGGCCATTAAAGGACGGTCGGCTAAAGGAAATACCTTGACCAAACATTTGATACACAAAATTGAATTGAAGGAAGAGGGAGTATCGACCTTAGGCGCAATGAAAATTTGGTGGGACGATACCGTGCAGCGCCTCAATTCGGAGGGAAGAGGCAGGCTGGTGGGTGAATTTCTGGCCGATGACAGAATACTCACCATTCATGAGAATGGAAACTACAAATTGTCGCCCTACGCCTTAATTACCAAATTTGACGAAGGCATCCTTATTATGGAGAAATACAATCCAGAAAAGGTGTATTCTATGATTTATTGGGATGGAGAAAAGGAGAATTATTATGTAAAGCGTTTCAACTTAGAAACGACCGATAAGGCTACTTCTTTAATTGGTGACCATGAAAAATCACAATTAGAGTTCGTTTCAGATTTGTTAGAACCAAAGGTTAATTTGGTTTTTGATAAAAGGAGCAATGATCGTCCCGATGAAGAAATCAATTTAGCCGATTTTATTTCGGTGAAAGGTCAAAAGGCACTCGGAAATCGATTAACAACCTATAAGGTGAAGGCCATTGAAGAAATTGCTCCAACGGAAAGTGATTTGGCGTTATTAAAGAGCACCTATTCAAAGCCGACATCGTCTAATTCTGTTAACGAAAATGAAGAGGATGAAGATGATGAGGCCGATGAAAAAGAGGCAGATGAGGTAAGTGACAAAGTAGCGAAACCTGCAATTGATAAGAAGGTGATCGCGTCAACTAAAACGGATAAGGATTCAACGGAGAAGAAGGCCACTGAGCCCAAGAGAGAAAAGGTTGAGGAAGTGAAGGGCCCAGGTTTGGAAAAGGTGCAGAAAGAGGACAAAACGGAGGCAGTTGAAAAAACGGAAGCAAAGCCGAAAACAGCAACTCCACCCAGGGAAGCGAAAACGGATGAACCTAAAACCAAGCCCAAAAAAGGAGGCGATTTACCCCCTGAAGGTCCGGTTCAAATTACTTTGGAGCTATAGGCAAGGTTACACGGCATATTTCTGCGACAAAACAGGCATGAAATAAAATTTATGGACTACGTAATTACACGTATAAATATGAATGCCAGTTGATTTTATTTTACCAACCTATTAATGAATATTATCGGCAGACATATAAGCCATCACACAAAGCAAGAGATTGGGAAGCGACATCGCTCAACCCTACCATTCGCGTATCAATCACTTGTTATTTTCACTAACCTCCAACTGCCAATATTTCTACTAACCATCTCAACATTTGCCGCTTTCGGACAGATTCAATCTCCCCAGACATCGACTTTTGAGAATAATTTTGCAAATCATTTTACACCAACCTCAAATAACAACCTGACACCAAACTTACCGACACATACGAAAAATAACCTACCGCACCTCAATCAATATCAAAAGGACATACAGAAACAACAAAGGCAACAACAAGAATTAGAAGCGATTTATCGTGAAATCTCACAACCTACTAGATCGACAAACTCAACAACTATAAATTATGACCTTCCTTCTTGTGCTTCTATTCAAGGTGCCTCTGCCTATCGTTCGGCATTTGCCGAAATCTCCAAAATGGCTGACGGGCAGAAAACATTCACTTTGAAAGAAGCTAACTTTTTAGTTGAAAACGCATTTTACGAGAATCAAGCACAGTTTGAACAATTTGACACAGTTATTGAGCAAATCGGACAGTTCTTGAATTGGAAAATGGAAGAACTGAAATACGACCAAAATAGCAACCTTGCTAAAAACCTAATTCTTTACCGATTCTTTTCAGATACTTTGGAAATCAAATCAAAGAACTTGAAACATTTGCCTTTTAAATATGATTTTGAAGACTACATGGCAAATGAAGATTGGACAAAAATGTCCGTTGAAAAAGCCTTGGCCACCAATTCAGGACAATGCCATTCTCTCCCTCTTCTCTATTTGATACTAGCAGAAGAAATAGGAGCAAATGCCCAATTGGCTTATTCGCCTAGTCACTCTTATATAAAATTCAAAGACGACAACGGAAAATGGCACAATGTAGAATTGACCAATGGCATGATGACAACAGATGCTTTTGTGTTGCAATCGGGTTACATAAAAGCCGAAGCTCTTCAAAATGAAATTTATATGTTGCCTTTGAATCAAAAGGAGTTGCTTTCACATGTACTTTTTGATCTGGCCAAAGGCTATACCGTGAAATATTGTTACGATCGTTTTGTAGAAGAAGTAATTGACAAAGCTTTACAACTTGACCCGAACAACATAAACGCCCACATGGTGAAATCTGACTACCGTACAATGCGATTTATGTATGTTCAAAAGCAATTTAATTTGAGTCCGGACAACATTATTAAATACCCAAAAGCCAAACGGCTATTGGATGAAATGCTCGCTCAATATTCTGTTGTTGACAACCTAGGATTTGAAGAAATGCCCGCCGAAGCTTATGAAAAATGGCTTGGTTCTCTGCAAAACGCAAAACAAAAACAAGAAAGTCAGCAAATGATATTTAAACTCAACCAAGACATTGAATTGAAATAATGAAGAGGTTTCTAACTATCATAGCATTTGGTTTTATCGGTCAAATTGGTTTTTCTCAACCCAATCAAGAAATCTATGAAAAGGCATACCAAAAGATAAATTGTATGCTCAATAAAACTTGCGGAGCAAGTTTTATTGATGCTGTTTTTACCGTTGAAAATGCCTATTTCTCGAATCAATTGGATAGGAACCAATTTGATAAAAAAATCACATTCTTAGCAGAGCATTCTCGTCAGTTCATTGCTTCTCAAGATTTGCTCTACAATTATCCCGATAGAAACGAAGTAGTCAAATACGCTGCGTTATTCAATGTGATTACGGATACAATTCGCATTCAAGTTGACAGCTCACGGATTTTGGAAATTCACCCTTACACTTATGATTTCAATGACATTTGGGGTCATAAAGATTGGTCGAGTATGTTCGTTTCCAAACTACTCGACAACAAAAAAGGGAATTGTCATT
>JAGQYO010000063.1 GCA_020435995.1 Flavobacteriales bacterium
AAAATCAAATACTGAAATACAAAAAAAGCACTCCGAAAAGTGCTTCTTTGTAGCGAGAGGGAGACTCGAACTCCCGACCTCAGGGTTATGAATCCTGCGCTCTAACCACCTGAGCTACCTCGCCATTTTTTGGGGCTGCAAATATATATTTTTTGCTTTCAAAATTTATGTGGTGAATAAACAAGCTCATCATTTTTTAAAATGCAAATGGCCTAATTTCGCGCATCACAAAAAATGAGCTCCATAATAAGTAAATACCGCGTTTTTTTTATCCTGTACGGGATGTTTTTGGTCCTTGCAGGTAGCTTTTTGCTCCTACATTCAAGGGAGGATGGACACATGATACTCAATCAGTTTTTCTTCGAACCGCTGCATCCTTTTTTTGTGACCCTAACACGAATTGGCGATGGATTGAGCATAGTAATAGTTGTCATGCTGCTTATGTTCTGGAAATTTAAGGCTGCATTGTTCATGGCCTTGGCCGGAATGTTGTCAGGTGGAGTCACGCAACTCCTCAAGAATTTTGCTTTTCCCGATGTGGGTAGACCTTATTTTTATTTTAGGTATTTTACAGAAGATAACATTCAACTTGTACCTGGATTGGATATGCACATCCACAACAGCTTTCCATCGGGACATACTACGGCGGCTTTTAGTTTATTTACCGTACTGATGATTTCTTATGGCAAACCCAAAATGGCTTGGTTGTTTTTTCTTGCTGCTTTATTGGTAGGCTATTCAAGGGTTTATTTGTCGCAGCACTTTCTGGTAGACGTGTTAGCGGGCTCCTTCATTGGAATTTTGTTTACCCTTTTGGTTCATCAGTTTATCGAAAAAATAGAGGCTAAATCTCAACCTGCATGGTTCAATAAATCCTTGCTTCGATTGAAATAATGGACTTCGAAAAATGCTCTTCGTTTCAAATTAGAGTTGCCATTACCTTACTTGGGGCGGTTCTATTTATTCCATTCTTACATCAGGTTCACCTTTTCGACTGGGACGAAATAAACTTTGCTGAAGCCGCGCGTGAAATGTTGGTGACAGGAAACTACTCTCAAGTTCAAATCAATTATGAGCCCTTTTGGGAAAAACCACCCATTTTTTTTTGGATGCAGGCTTTGTGTATGAATGTGTTTGGAATCAACGAATTTGCTGCGCGATTGCCAAATGCTCTATGTGGCATTGCCACACTTTTGTTTTTATTTCAAATTGGCAACCGTATCCAAAGCAAAACATTTGGAATTTTTTGGGTATTTCTATATGCTTCGTCCCTACTTCCCCTACTCTATTTTAGGAGTGGCATTATCGACCCTTGGTTCAACTTGTTCATTTTTGGAGGCATCTATTTCGCATTTGAATATATAAATGAATACGCCAAAAACACAAGTAATCCCTCTTATAAATGGCTGGTGCTCGCTGGCGTTTCAATTGGGCTAGGCATCATGACAAAGGGACCAGTGGCTCTGCTTATCTTCTCCGCCGTTTATGGCGCTTATTGGGGGCTAAACCGTTTCCGTGTGTTCATTTCATTTAAAGGCCTGCTTGTTTTCACATTAACCTTAGTACTTACAGGTAGCTTTTGGTTTATCACGGAGTATATTTCTGGAAGGGGTTACATCATTGAGGAATTTATAACTTACCAGATACGGCTCCTAGAAACACAAGACGCAGGACACGGCGGACCATTTATTTATCATTGGATTGTTTTGCTTATCGGATGTTTTCCCCTCAGCGTATTTGCCCTGAACTCCTTATTTAAAAATCATTTTTCTGGCAAATCTGGATTATATCAACGACTAATGTTTCTCCTTTTTTGGATCGTTTTGATATTGTTTTCATTGGTAAAAACGAAAATCATCCATTATTCGTCATTATGCTATTTGCCTCTTAGTTTTTTTGCCGCGGTCGGACTTCAAGAAGTAATAAAAAGAGGAACTCTCTCCCTTTTCCAAAAAACAATGTTCTGGATTTTAGGCATTTTTTGGGCGCTTGCCATGTTTGCTTTACCCATTTTAGGTTCGAAATCTAAATGGCTTTCTACAGCCGAATTTATAAATGATGAATTTGCAAAGGCCAATTTTCAGGCAAATGTCAGTTGGGGTGCTGTTCATTATTTGGCGGGTATTGTGTTTTTGGCGGGCCTTGTAGCTTTCCTTATTGGGAAAATTGATATAAAACGCGTCATCATTTTTCTGACCGCCACTTGTACATCATTTACCCTTCTCATGGTCACCATAGTGCCCAATATCGAAGGATACACCCAGCGTGCAGCTATCGAATTTTATAAAAGTAAAATTGGCCAGGATTGTTATGTCGACACTTATGGTTTCAAAAGCTACGCAGATTTGTTTTACAGTCAAAAACCTAAATTCTCAAATCCCAATCACAGTGATTTAGGTTGGCTTCTCAATGGTGAATGCGATAAGCCTGTTTTTCTGGTCATGAAAATAACTTCGATGGAAGATTTTGAATCGCAATATCCACATTTTAGCCACCTAGAATCAAAAAACGGATTTGCTTTTTACGAACGAAAAATCCCGACCCCCCCTTCATATTAACTCGCTATAATTGTTCTACTTTTAGCGCCGATTAATTTTTAATAAAAACCCCATGAACATTAAAAAACTATTGCTTGTATTACCCCTAGCGGGAATAATGGCCGCATGTTCTGATAATTCAAAAAATAACGACGATACACCGGTTATGAAATCCACAACAGATGCAAAAGGAAGAACCTACGAATATGTCGAAGGCGACCCAATGAACGTAAGAATTTACACATTGGGTAATGGCCTGAAAATATATCTGACTCAAAACAAAAGTGAGCCAACGATTCAAACTTTAATTCCTGTGAGAGCTGGTTCTACTTACGACCCAAAAGAAACCACTGGACTTGCACACTACCTCGAACACTTGATGTTTAAAGGAACAGAGGAGCTCGGAACCATTGACTGGAAGAGTGAAAGTGCCTTGCTAGACCAAATCTCGGATGCCTATGAAGCCCACAAAGCTGAGTCTGATCCAGCAAAGAAAAAAGTGATTTATAAAAAGATTGATAGCTTGTCATCTGAAGCTGCCAAGTTTGCGGTTCCAAATGAATATGATAAAGCCATTTCTTCAATTGGAGGAAAAGGAACTAATGCCTTTACAAGCAACGAACGAACCGTATATGTAAATACCATTCCTGCTAATGAATTGGAAAAATGGGTAAAACTAGAAGCTGATCGATTTGGTTCGTTGGTGATGCGTTTGTTTCATACCGAACTCGAAACGGTTTACGAAGAATTTAACCGTGGCCAAGACCAAGATGGCAGAAAAGTATATGCTGCCATGAACAAAAATTTGTTTGCAGGTCATCCTTATGGTGAGCAAACCACCATTGGAGAAGGAGAGCATTTAAAGAATCCTTCGATGGTAAATATCCGAAACTACTACAATACTTATTACAAAGCCAACAACGTGGCTATTTGTATGTCGGGTGATTTCGAATTTGACAATGCCGTAGATCTTATCGAAAAGTATTGGGGAAATATGGAGGCCAACGAAACACTCGACCATCCAAAATTTGACAAATTAGCTCCAATTACAGAAAGCAAATCCTTAGAAGTTTTTGGGCCAGACAAAGAATCCATTTCAATCGGATTCAGGCTTGACGGAGCCAAATCAAGAGACACCAAGGTGGGAAGAATTCTTTCAGAGCTTTTGAGCAATGGTAAGGCAGGTCTTATTGACATCGACTTGGTGCAAAAGCAAAAGCTACTTGATGCCTACGCTTATAGCTACTTCCTCAAGGACTATGGCATGTTTCAGATGTATGCTACCGTAAGAGAGGGACAATCATTGGATGAGGCCAAAACCCTACTAATGGCCGAACTAGACAAGGTAAAAAAGGGTGAGTTCGATCAAGAAACACTTGATGCCATTATCAATAACCTAAGAAAAAGTGAAATCGCTAAACGTGAATCTAATTATAGAGCCTATGATTTGGTTGAGTCTTTTATCTTGGATAAAGAATGGACTGAAATGGTAACGGAATTAAAGGATCTTGAAGGGGTTACAAAAGAAGAGTTGGTGAAATTTGCCAATGATCGTTTCAATGATAATTATGTAGCCATTTATAAAAGAACTGGTGAAGACACTACAGTAATGAAAGTTGAAAAACCCGAAATTACGCCGCTCACCCTGAACAGAGATACGCAGTCGACCTATTTGGCAAGTTTCACGGCTATGGAGTCGCCGGATTTACAACCCGTATTCATCGATTTTAAAAAGGATATTGCGTCAGGAACTATACACGGCAACATCCCTTATAGCTATATCGAAAACACAGAAAACGAGCTCTTTAAATTAATTTACGTACTCGAAATGGGTTCAAACAATGATAAAGAAGCCGCATTGGCATTTGAATATTTACCATTTATGGGAACTTCAAAATATTCACCAGAGCAATTGCAAAAAGAATTCTATAAGTATGGTTTGGAATATGGCGTTTCATCAGGAGATGAGCGAACTTATGTCTACCTAGAGGGGCTTCAAAAATCTGCTGAAAAAGGAATTGAATTGATGGAGCATTTATTGGCCGAAGCCAAAGGTGACCCTGAATCATATTCCAGTTTTGTGGACGGACAAATGAAAAAACGCTCCGATGCTAAAATGGAAAAGTGGCGTATTCAATATATGGCCATGCCCAATTATGCGAAATATGGCCCCAAGAACCCTTTTACAAACATCCTTACCGAGGAAGAAATGAGGGCCATTAATCCAGATGCGCTAACTTCTAAGTTGAAGGCATTGAGCCAAATGGAACACCAGATTTTTTATTACGGAATGGAAAAAATGGATGCCATGCAAGCTATGGTTGAAAAATACCATCCCAAGGTAGATCAACTACAACCACTGCCACAAAGTATTGAGCTGGTTGAAAGGGCGCAGCCCAAAACTGAGGTCTATTTTATACATAGGGATCAAGTGCAATGTGAGGTAAATTTCTTAGCAAAAGACGCAACCTTCGACGCGAGTTTATTGCCAATGGCCAATTTGTACAATACGTATTATGGCCGCGGTTTGTCTTCCATTATTTTTCAAGAAATAAGAGAAGCTAAAGGCTTGGCTTATACTGCCTATAGTTCATTCACTACGCCAGGAGATAACACCAAATCGTTTTACAACAATGCTTATGTAGGCACCCAAAGCGATAAATTGGCCGAAGCTATGAGAGCGCTTTATGGTTTGCTCAATGAAATGCCGAAGGTTTCGAATCAATTGGAAGAATCTAAAAAATCGATTCTGAAACAAATTGCGAGCGACCGAAGAATTAAAGACCGTAAGTACTTTATGCAGCTCTCGAATAACAGGCTGGGCATTGATTACGACTACCGAAAAGACGTATATGCCAAAGTTCAAAATGCCAATATGGATGATATGAACGCCTTTTTTAATGAGCATATTAAAGGGAAGAACTACACCATAATGGTCATGGGAAACAAAAACCTGGTCGACATGAAAGTATTGGAAAAATATGGGAAAGTAACCATGCTTTCAATGGAAGACATTTTCGGATATTAAAACAGCTTGGCATTTAGTTACATTTATACTATATTGCACGCTTTGAACACAATTAGCGAAAATGACGAGAGTAAAATTAGAATTAGAATACGAAATCAAGTCGGCCCCTGGTATTCTATACAACCGATTGATTACCACGGGAGGCTTGGCTGAGTGGTTTGCAGATAACGTGAAAATAGATGAAGACATCTACACCTTTTTTTGGGAAAATAGCGAAGAACAAGCTAAGCTCTTGGTATCGAAAGATCAAGAATTTGTGAAGTATCGCTGGCTCGAAGACGATGAGGAAGATTCCTTCTTTGAATTCAGAATCAAAATTGATGAAATGACTGGCGACTTGGCCTTGGTGGTTACCGATTTTGTAGACGCTGACGAAGTTGAAGAAAATTCGAATCTTTGGGACAAACAAATTGGTAAATTGAAAATGATATTGGGAAGTTAATTCCGCCATCCCTTACAATACAAAAACCCCACTTCCGTTTGGATTTGGGGTTTTTATTTTTTTAATGTTTGGCCCCAACTTGTCAATTTATATTTGCCTTTAAATTATTGCCTTGAAAAAGCTCCATAGCCTGATTTTTAAAACTTTTATTGGGCCTTTTATTATCACCTTTTTCGTCACCTTGTTTATACTGGTGATGCAATTTTTGTGGGTGTATATTGATGAGATGGTGGGTAAAGGCCTGGATGCTTTAATTATCCTAGAGCTACTCTTTTATGCTTCGGCAAATTTGGTTCCGCTGGCATTGCCACTCGCCGTGCTACTTTCCTCCATCATGACCTTCGGAAACCTTGGAGAACACTACGAGCTGGTAGCCCTAAAATCGGCTGGACTTTCACTCCAACGAATCATGTTTCCACTCATTATTTTTATGGTCATGTTGAGTTTTGGAGCCTTTCTGTTTTCCAACCATGCATGGCCTGTGGCTAACCTCAAATTTGCATCCCTGCTCTACGATGTGCGGACAAAAAAGCCCGCTCTCGATATCCAAGACAATGTGTATTACAAAGACATAGAAGGATTTGTGATTCGAGCTAAAAACCGAGATGAAAAAACGGATGAATTGCAAGATGTATTGATATATGACCACGTGGCTCAAAATGGAAATACACGAGTGATCAAAGCCGAAACCGGAGTAATGACCATGTCGGAAGACAAAAGCTATTTACTCTTTACGCTCAAAAACGGCAGCCTATATGACGAAATGGTCGGCGACAACAACCCTTTTTATCGCTCCACTTTTTCTGAAAAAATTATTCGTTTCGATCTTTCAGGATTTAACCTTGAAAGAAGTGACGAAGAAATTTTTAAAAACAACTACCGAATGATGAACCTCTCGCAAATTGAGGAGCAAACCGATACACTCCGCATCATGTTGAAGGCGCGAAACGCGGAGTTTATCAACGGTATGAAGGGATTTCTCATCCTAGAAAAAGACAGCTTACACTTGGATGGAAATTACGCCAATGTGGAGTATAACCCCAATTGGTTTGATGAGCTAGAAAAAGCCAAAAAAGTCCAGTACTTAAATTGGTCCCTTAATACCGTGCGGTCTATGGAGACTTTTAACGAAGCTTTCGTTTCGGACTTAGAGTATCGCGACCAGTTTATTTCCAAACATCAAATCGAATGGCACAGAAAGTTCACCTTGTCTATTGCCTGTTTAATCTTGTTTTTTATAGGAGCGCCCTTGGGAGCCATTATCCGTAAAGGCGGATTAGGTATGCCCGTTATTATCTCCGTATTGTTCTTCTTGTTGTTCCATATTTCATCTATCACAGGTGAAAAAATGGTGAAATCTGGAGAGTTTTCAGCCTTTGCCGGCATGTGGCTTTCTTCCTTTATTCTTACCCCTATTGGCATTTTCCTTACCTACAAAGCCACAACCGACTCCGTAATTATGGACACCGACTTCTACAAGAAATTTTTTGGAGCACTCATACCAAAGAAGTTGCTTTTAAAACTCTCAAAAAAGGATGGTTGAAAAACCACGCTTACTTGTTTTGTTGTCGCGAGTTCCCTATCCGCTAGATAAGGGCGACAAACTTCGGGCTTATCACCAAATCAAAGGTATAAGTCAATCTTTTAGAATTATTCTGGTGTGCCTGAGTGCTGAAAAAATTGACTCCAAGGCCATTGTTGAGTTAGAAAAATACTGCGAAAAAATAGAGATCATACGGTTGAATAAGATGGGAATTCTATGGAGGCTCTTTACAGGATTTTTTTTCGATCTCCCATTTCAAGTATTGTATTTTAAAAGTAAAAATGCCCAGAAGAAAATAGATCTACTGATAGAGAAATATACGCCCAAACGCTTTTATTGCCAGCTCATTCGGGTAACAGAATACACGATTAAATATTCTATTTTCAACAAGACGCTAGATTATATGGACGCGCTGAGTATAGGCATGAAACGAAGATTAGAGAATGCGCCATTTTACTTAAAGCCACTTATCGCAGCTGAATACAACCGACTGATAACCTATGAGAACAAAATGTTCAAGCACTTTGAGCAAAAAATCATCATTTCTGGGCAAGACAAGGAATACATAGCACATCAAAATACCGATGAAATTGAAGTAGTGGCAAATGGTATTGACTTCGAATACTGGAAACCTGAAAAAACGGCTAAGAAATACGACGTAGTGTTTACAGGAAACATGAGCTACCCACCCAATGTAGAAGGAGCGCTGTATATCGTGAAAGAAGTGTTGCCCATTCTCAAAAAAGCCAAACCATCCATTCAAATTTTGATCTGTGGCAAAAATCCGTCTTCATCAGTAAGAAGGCTTGCAAACGAAAATGTAACCGTAACTGGCTGGGTAGAAGACATAAGAACGGCATATAACAACTCAAAAGTGTTTTTTGCGCCCATGGCCTTGGGTAGTGGACTTCAAAACAAATTGTTAGAGGCCATGTGCATGCAGCTACCTTGTGTAACCAGCGAATTGGCCAACAAAGCTCTATCAGCTAGCCCAAATAAGGAAATTCTTATTGGAAAATCACCTGAAGAATATGCAAAACATATTTTAGCACTTCTCGACAACCAAGAGCAAAGTGATACCCTAGCGCTGAACGGTAAAAAATATGTTGAAGCAAACTTTGACTGGATGGTGCTAAACCAAAGGCTGGTTTCTATTATTTCAGGAAAGGACTAGCGGACAATTGACACTACGCCAGTTGTAATTTCAACTTGGTTTTGACAGTTGGTAAACTCAATTTTGTACAAATAATTACCTATTGGGAGGGGCTCTCCATTCAATTTGCCATCCCAATATTCTTTTGGGTCATTCGAAACAAACAATTCCTTACCCATCTTGTCTAAAATGGTAAGTTCAAATGGACCATAAGATTGGATATAAGTTCTCCAAGTTTCATTAAAGCCATCGCGATTTGGAGAAAATGAATTGGGTATCATTTGTTTTTGATTTACCCTCTGAAGTATTTCTATTTCATCAAATCCTTCATTGCCACATATATCCGACACCGAAACGCTGTACACCCCTGGCTGTCTTACAACAATATAACTACCCGTGTCACCTGTACTCCAAAGGAAGGATGCGGCCCCAGTAACAGTGGGTTCGATGACATAAGCATCATTATAGCACAAGAAATCATCCGCTCCGAGTTTCATGTCAATACTTTCGATAAAATGTACAGCCATTTCATCAGTTACTTCTCCACAATAATTTGAAATGGTAACGCTGTACTTTCCTGTTTTGGTAACCACAATACTAGTATCCTCACTGCCTGTGCTCCATTTGTATTTCGATTGCGGAAAAGATGCCGAAATCACAACCGAATCACCCTTACAGAGAGTAGTGTCACTGCCAAGTGATACTGTGGCTTGGTCAAACACAATAATTTCCTTTTTGTCTTGCGATTTGCAGCCATTGCCATCAGTAACGGTTACCCCAAAGTGTCCAGCATAATTCACTTTAATTAAATTGGTGGTATCTCCAGTGCTCCACTCATAGCTGGCATACCCACCAGCATCAATATAAATCTCGTCTCCGGTGCAAATAGCCGTGTCGTTTCCGAGATTTACAAATTTGTGTTTGTACTCAAAAAGCAATGCCGTATCTATCCACTGACAACCATTGGAATCGGTAGCTGTACACCAATATTTGCCTTCTTTTCTCACCGGTGCCGAGCGCCCTGTATATCCAGTACTCCATTGGTAGGAACGATAGCTGTGGTTGGCGGTAAAAAAAGTGGTATCTCCTTGGCACACGTATTTGTCCACACCAATATCAATTATCGGCCCTGATGTATAGTCAACGGTAGCTTTAAAACTAATTTGATAGGGCGGGCCCCAATCCACAGCCATAATGGCAATACAATTCTTACCTATTTTAAGGTTTGTTTGTATGTTGTGTACGTTCACAGAGGCATTTTTTCCCGTGCCAACTAAAATGCCATTTACGTACAAAAAATATTCATTATCACATGCAATTTGAGCCAAAGTAGCCGTAATACAGAGTGATCTTAGTTCAAAGGTTTTCCTGAAAAATACAGTGTCATTGTAGGGCGCAAGCCACATTGTTTTGGTACCAGGTACAACGGGGAAGCCTCCGTTTGGATTAGGACTTGGCGAAGTTGACACCCCCCACGCATTATCGTTAAAGTAAGGAAGGTTCCAGCCGGTCTGCTTGGTTCCAGAAGTTTTCCAAGTGGCATCGCTTTCAAATATCCATTGCGCTTTAGCGCCCACAAAAGAGAGCGAAAACACAACAACAAATAGAAACCTAAAACCGGAATTCATCAACCCGCAAATTTAACTGCTCGCGGGTGATAATTACCGACAGCTTTCTGATTAATCAACAGCCCTTTCTTAAATATGCTTACTCAATTAATGATGCTTCATTACTGGTTTACGAAACACAAATTTTCCATCAAATTCGTCTAGAATCACCTCATCTCCTTTGGATACGTTGCCTGCCAAAATTTCACGAGATAATTGATTCATTACTTCCTTTTGTATCACTCGTTTAACGGGTCTTGCACCATATTGAGGGTCGTATCCCAGCTCGGTCAAATGATCCATCACCTCTTCGCTTGCCGTCATTGTAATTTCTCGGTCCTTCAACACTTTAAACAAGCGCGCAAGTTGAATTTCAACTATTTGCCTAATGTCTTTTAGAGAAAGCGGAGTAAACATGATGGTTTCGTCGATTCTATTCACAAATTCTGGTTTCAAAACCTGACGCAACTGAGCCATTAGGGTAGCTTTGGTCCTATCAAAAAGAGCCGTGTCATCAAAATCCTTGGCCCCATCGTAATTCTCTCTTATGATATCGCTTCCCAAGTTGGATGTCATGATAATTATCGAATTTTTGAAATTGGCCACACGGCCTTTGTTATCCGTTAGCCTTCCCTCATCTAGCACCTGCAAAAGAATATTAAACGCATCGGGATGTGCCTTTTCAATTTCATCGAGAAGAATAACTGAGTATGGCTTTTTCCGAACCGCTTCGGTTAATTGGCCGCCTTCTTCATAGCCAACATATCCCGGAGGCGCTCCTACAAGTCTAGAAACCGCGTGGCGTTCTTGATACTCACTCATGTCAATTCGGGTGAGAGCATTTTCGGTATCGAATAAGAACTCTGCTAGTGCTTTTGACAATTCGGTTTTTCCAACCCCAGTTGTTCCCAGAAACAAAAATGAACCTATCGGTCGGGATTGGTCTTGCAAACCCGCCCTGCTTCGTCTTACCGCATCGGCAACTGCCACAATGGCTTCTTCTTGGCCAACCACCCTATCATGTAGTTTATCTTCTAGTTGTAAGAGTTTATCAGCCTCCGATTGCAGCATCTTGGTTACGGGAATTCCAGTCCATTTGGCTACCACTTCAGCTATATCTTCGCTATCAACCTCTTCCTTCACCATTTGGCTTCCGCTTTCTTGAAGTTCTTGTAGCTGCGCCTCGCACCGCACCAATTCTTCCTCTGCCGCTGAAAGCTTTCCATAGCGTATTTCCGCAACCTTTCCATAGTCGCCTTCGCGTTCGGCTTGAACTGCGGCCAATTTCAGATGTTCTATTTCTTCCTTAACCTTCTGCGTGCCTTCAATTATTTCTTTTTCGCCTTCCCACTTAGCCCTCAATTGATCACGGCTTTCCATAAAGTTGGCAATTTCTTCCGCCAAAGAACTCAACTTCTTTTCGTCACCTTCTCGTTTAATTCCCTCGCGTTCTATTTCCAACTGACGGATTTTTCGTTCCACCTCATCTAGTTCTTCTGGCATACTGTTGATTTGAATCCTCAACTTAGAAGCGGCTTCATCAATTAAATCAATAGCCTTATCGGGTAAAAAACGATCGGTAATATACCTTTGGCTCAATTCTACCGCAGCAATAATGCTTGCATCCTGAATGCGCACTCGGTGATGGGTTTCGTATTTTTCTTTTAATCCCCTGAGAATGGATATCGCATCCTCTGTATTTGGCTCGTCAACCAATACCATTTGAAACCGGCGTTCTAAAGCCTTATCTTTTTCAAAATATTTTTGGTATTCGCTTAGAGTTGTAGCTCCTATTGCCCTCAACTCTCCCCTAGCCAAGGCGGGTTTGAGAATATTGGCGGCATCCATAGCACCCTGTCCACCTCCAGCTCCTACGAGTGTGTGTATTTCATCAATAAACAGGACTATTTTACCGTCACTTGTTGTCACTTCCTTGATAACGGATTTTAATCTTTCTTCAAACTCTCCTTTAAACTTTGCGCCAGCAATTAAAGCTCCCATATCCAATGAATACAAAAGCTTGTCTTTCAAATTTTCGGGTACATCGCCAGAAATAATTCTATGCGCCAGTCCTTCTGCAATGGCCGTTTTACCCACTCCAGGTTCTCCCACCAAAATGGGGTTGTTCTTGGTTCGCCTCGATAAAATTTGAAGTACCCGTCTGATCTCCTCATCTCTTCCGATAACTGGATCTAGCTTTCCTTTTTGAGCTTGATCGTTGAGATTTATGGCATACTTAGACAAGGAGTTATAAGTTTCTTCGGCAGATTGGCTTGTTACCCTTTCGCCCCTCCTTAGTTCTTCAATTCCTTTTTTCAAAGCTTCATTGGTAATTCCATTGTCTTTAAGCAATTGACTTACGTTGGACTTTACCTCCAGAAGTGCTAGAAGCAAATGCTCAATCGATACATATTCATCGTTAAACTCTTTAAGTAAAATGTTTGCCTTTTGGATCACATTGGCTCCTTCTTTACTCAAAAAAATATCTGTCCCAGTCACTTTGGGATAGGATTTTACAATGCTGTTCAGTGCTTGTTGGAAAATGGAGATATTAACCCCTAGTTTCTTTAGTAGAAATGGAGTCACATTTTCATCCACATGCATGATTCCAGATAAAAGATGGGCCGGCTCAATAGCTTGGTGTCCATATTCCATGGCTATTTGTTGTGCATGTTGAATCGCCTCTTGCGATTTTATGGTCAAATTATTCATATTCATAGTTCAATGTTTTTAAGGTTTGATTCGCGGCGAACAATTCAAAGACCATCTGCTCTAATGTTAACTTTTCATGAAGAATTGGCTCATATTCACGTAATTAAGTGTCAAATTGTCCTCTAATCTTACTTTTACACGCCAAATTGTACATTAAATGGAATATATAGTAGTTAGCCTTGTTGCCTTCTTTGCCTCGATGCTCACGTTTTTTTCTGGATTTGGACTAGGCACACTTCTGCTTCCTGTTTTTGCCTTCTTTTTTTCCGTTGAAGAAGCCATTGCCGTAACGGGTGTGGTTCATTTACTAAACAACCTCTTTAAGCTCGGTTTGGTTGGCAAAGACATTTCGAAATCAGTTGCCTTAAAATTTGGAGTTCCCGCCATTTTAGGAGCGTTAATTGGCGCTTGGGGTTTGATTCATTTGTCGGGAACAGCATCAGTATATGAAGGTGAAATTATGGGCCTAGCCATTAATGTAAAAGGAATTAACCTCACCATTGGAATTGTTTTGATTGCCTTTGCCCTGTACGACATCATACCTGCACTAAGGGACAAAACCTTTTCAAACAAATGGCTCATTCCTGGAGGTTTGATCAGTGGATTTTTCGGAGGATTGAGTGGCCACCAAGGCGCCTTGCGCTCGGCCTTCCTCATCAACTTAGGCTTAAGCAAAGAAGCCTTTATCGGGACCGGAGTTGCCATAGCTTGCTTTGTAGATTTTACACGTATTCCGCTCTACGCAGGCCATATAATGGACCTACAAAATACTCCCTATGCTCTGCTAATTGTTGCCGTACTTTCAGCCTTTTTGGGTGCTTGGTTGGGTAAAAAATTCCTTACCAAAATGTCGCTGCCACTCCTCCACCTAATGGTAGCATACATGATGATGGCTGTGGCAATTGGGATGATTGCGGGGTGGCTGTAGCTATCACAAAAATATTTATCCCTATTCTTTTCCTGTTTCCGTGATTCCAAATTTCTTTTTAACCTGAGTTAATGGATTACTTTTTAGTTGGGAACGAGACCTGATTCGAATAAAAACGCCGAATTGTCTTATCCTAAAATTCTTTATCCGTAACGAATTCGTAAGAACAAAAATCTATGAACTGGGCATTCGAAAACACATAAATTTCCAACTTAATGACGTGTGGAAAAAAAAATAGATTAAGTAAAAAGAAATCGAAATTCAAGTCTACTTTGGACACATTATGTCAACAGTTATTATGTCAACAGAAACCATAGGCGAAAAGTTAAGACACATTCGAGAAGAAAAAGAACTTCCATTGAGGAAAGTTGCTGCTTTGATAGACATTGATGTGGCGATTTTGAGCAAAATGGAGCGTGGAGAGAGGAAAATCACAAAAGAAGTAGTTCTGAAACTTGCCGACATTTACTATTACAACCAGGACGACCTTTTGGTTTCGTTCCTTAGCGACAAGATTTTATATGAAATTCAAGGCGAAGATTTAGGAATAGAAGCCCTGAAAGTAGCAGAAGAAAGAGCAAAATATTTAAAAGCGAATAAGAAGAAATGACAATTAAGCAACTCATAGAAAAATATACAGCCGACAGGGATTATTACTTGACAAGCAAGTATAATGAAACACTGCTTCGCAGTGATTTCTTAGACCCGTTTTTCGAGTTGCTTGGTTGGGACATTAAAAACAATGCAGGTAAACCAACGAACGAGAAGTAATTTTGGAAGAAGCATTGAAAGCAAATGCTTCCGAACACTCCAAAAAACCTGATTACACTTTCCGACTTTTTTCTGAAAGAAAATTCTTTTTGGAAGCAAAAAAACCTTGCGTTTCTATTGAATCAAACAACGACACTTCAAAACAAGTAAGACGATATGGATTTACAGCGAAATTGAAAATTTCAGTTCTTTCAAACTTTGAATTTTTAATCATTTACGACACTTCTGTAAAAGTTGAGAAAGACGATAACCACACAAAGGCACTTGTAAAAAAATACCATTATACCGAATACGAAAGTAAGTTTGAAGAAATCAAACAGCTTTTAGGAAAGGAATCTGTTTATTCAGGAGCTTTTGAAACGGAATGGAAAGAAATTGAAAGTAAAATCAATCAGTACTCGATTGATAATTTATTTCTAAATCAAATCAACGAATGGAGAAAAGCCCTTGGCTCTGAAATTTACAAACACGACCCAAAAATTGACGAGCAACAACTGAATGACATTGTTCAAAGTTATTTGAACAGGGTTTTGTTTCTGCGTGTTTGTGAGGACAGGAATTTAGAAGATTATCAAACACTTTTAAAGTTTGCCAACACAAACGATTTCAAAGCACTCATAAAGAAATTTGAAGAAGCAGACAAACGCTATAATTCAGGACTTTTTGACCAGCTTCTAAAAGACAAGATTGTAGAAAATATCAGTTCTGTTTTTTGGACTATCATCAAGCAACTTTATTACCCTGAAAGTCCTTATTCTTTCAGTGTTTTTTCCTCTGATGTGTTAGGAAGCATTTATGAAATTTTCCTTTCTGAAAAATTGACCGTTCAAAGCGGTTCAGTTGTTTTAGTGAAGAAACCTGAAAATGTTGACCGTGATATTATTACTACACCAACATTTATCATTAGCGACATTTTACGAAATACCGTATTGAAAAAATGTGAAGGGAAAACAGATAAGGAAATTCTAAAGCTCAAATTTGCAGATATATCTTGCGGCTCAGGTGCGTTTTTATTGGAACTTTTCCAGTTACTAAATGACATTCTAATTGACTACTATCTAAAAAATGATAAATCAGAACTCATTCAAACCAATATTAACACTTACAAACTGCCGTTTGAAATTAAGCGACAACTTTTACTGAATTGTATTTACGGTGTTGATAAAGATTATAATGCAGTTGAAGCAGCTAAATTTGGTTTGGGTCTCAAATTGTTAGAGGACGAGGACACTAATTCAACTAACAAAACAAAACCAGTATTACCTGACCTTTCTGAAAACATCTTCTTTGGAAATAGTTTATTGAACCCAAAGCAAGTAACCAATAAGAAAGACCAGGTAATTATCAATCCGTTTGATTTTTCAAAACTTCGCTTTGATGTCATTGTAGGCAATCCGCCTTATATGAAGTCGGAGGATATGAAAAATATAACTCCGCTTGAATTGCCACTTTACAAAACCAATTACAACTCTGCTTACAAGCAGTTTGACAAATATTTCCTTTTCCTTGAACAAGGAATCAATTTATTGACTGATGATGGAATTTTAGGTTATATCGTTCCGAGTAAGTTTACAAAAGTTGGAGCAGGTAAAAAACTTCGTGAATTACTCGCAGAAAAAAAATATCTGCATTCAATCGTTTCGTTTGGTGCAAATCAGGTTTTTGCAGACAAAACAACCTACACTTGTTTGCTAATTCTGAATAAGAAACCACAAAAGACTTTCCAATATGCGGAAGTAAGAAGCCTGAAAAGTTGGAAAGTAAGAGAGCCAGAGGCGGCAAAATACGGTTCAAAGAAAACAGATGAATTAGATAGTGAAGTTTGGGTTTTGGGCGTTCCCCTGCGGGTCGGGCTTTCCACTGCAATCTTTTTGCCCTGCAGGACAAAAAGGATTTCCGCTTCAATCCCTAACGCAAAAGCAGCGTAATCATTAATAAGAAACTGAAATATGTTAAAATTATATTCAACAGATAACAAGAAATTTTTAAAACAGGTTAATAAATCAGAAGCCGAGTTAAATAGATTTCTTTCAGAAAATTGGAAGGAGTTTTTTCCACATTTTACTTTTATAAAAAATGAATT
>JAGQYO010000064.1 GCA_020435995.1 Flavobacteriales bacterium
AAGAATTATTTTGAATATGACATTTATATAAGCACTACAAGTGGTCCATATTTCCAACAAGGCCTCGCACGAATAAAATATGACACTACTGCTTTTCAAAGCAATATTGTAAACTCGAATAAAATTACTGTTCAAAGAGGCGCACTTATTTCGTCCATTGTGGATTATATGCCACCTTCTCCTAAGGATGTTGCTTCAAATGTGGTAGCAATTGCTTTTGGAGTTGATACAACTCTAACTTCAAGAGCAACATTTACATCTCCTATCCAACTCGCACATGTAAAAATGGAAATCAAGGATTGCCAATCTACTCCAAATTTAAGTTTTGAAAGCACCTCAATAATGAACTTTATTACCTTATACAATACTTCACCTGTTGGAGGAACAAATGAAAGCCACTCAAGTATTGACGCCTCTGATACTGAAAACTCAGCATTGTGTCAGATGTTAATTTCAGGTTTCAATCCCAAAAAAGTAAATGGCGGCACAGGGGACATAGTTACAATATCTGGAAGTTTGTTCGGTTCTGTTGAGGGGTTAGTTCAACTCAAAAATGCCGATGATGGAGGGAAAACATGGGTTACTCTAGACTCTTCTTATGACGTTACATGGACAGACACTCAAATTCAAATTAAAATTCCCTCCACCCTTCCTATTAATGCTACAAATCCCAATCAACTCCGTGTTCCAGGCTCTGGGAAAATAAAAATTATAAATCAAAATGGTACATCAAAAGAAACATTACAAGATTTGGAAATATATTATTCTTGGAGAAATGACATTCGGCCAAACTCGTTAAAGCAAAAAATCTTCTTGGCTGGAATTGACAGCGTTAACGATGAGGACTTAATTAACAAGCAATGGGGATATTCGTTCGTACTAAATCCAAATATTAATTCCAATACTGGGGCAAAAGAATGTGTACAAAAGGCAATTAAAGATTGGGTTTGTGCAACTGAGATTAGATGGCAAATTGATAATTCTGTACAAGCACTTCCAGATACAAGAGATAGTATATCAAGTATAAAATTTGGATCAACTTCTGCATCGCATGTACTTGGCGAAACCAGTATTTGGCATCTTGTATGCAATGACCCTGTCAATAACCCACTTGCTTTTAATCCAGATATTGACATAACAATATCAAATGCTTCAATTCACACTTGGATGTATGATAGTACAGGGCTTCAAAATCAAAATGCTGGCATTTACGACTTTTATTCTGTTATTCTACACGAACTTGGACATGGGCACTTGCTTAAACATATTAATGACCCAAATGATTTAATGTACTATGAAGCCAAACATGACAATTCAAACACAATACCATGGACGGATAGGAAGACCGTCTTTTCTTGGTCAAACATTGATGGAGGAACTCGTATTGTCGATGAAAGTGAAATTGTCGATTTTTCGAATTGTTCCTTAAACAAACATGCCATGATAAGATTGGTCAAGGACAATTGCAGTCTGGCCATGTTTGGGAATGATAGATTAGACAATACAAATGAGCTAGAACCGATAATGTATCCAAATCCATTTAGCGAGCATCTATTTTTAAAGATGAACCTTAAAGAGTCATTGGAAATTGAAATAAATATTTTTGATACAAAGGGAGAGTTAATCTATTCCAGACCAATTAAAACATATTCTAATGGCTCTCATTCCGTATCAATAAACACCGCCGATTTCAACTCAGGGTTTTATATCGGCATAATTAAAGTAGATGAAAATCAATATCCTTTCAAACTAATTAAGCAATAATGAGATTATCGTTTTTAACTATTGGCTTTTTTGTACTCACCTGTTCCTGCTTTAATAATTTTAGAAATACAAAATCTTCTGACGATTGCAAAGTAGCTTCAAAAAACTTAAAATTTGATTGTGACTCCACTTTCAGGTTTTATGAAAAAAAGTGGGTAGACGAAAAGATAAATCAAGTTTATGACTCATTAAATTCAATCGATTTTGGTAAAATTAATTGTGAAATTCGTTTTTGGACTTCTGCCGCCCAAGCAGGTGTCCAACATGATGTTGTAATACTAAGAAACTTTCGAAAAGGTGGCTGGAAAGCATATTCCTATAAAGGATTTCACGGTTTTTCGAGTAATCATAAATCAATCAAAGAGTATTTTACAGATACTGAAGTATTGATTCCAAAAAAAGAACTAAATGAGAAAATAAATGAATTGCTATGTTCTAATATTTTGAACGAAACTTACCCATCCGAAGACATTCTAAATTTAATGGGGGGTGTACTTATTGCTACAAGTCATGATGCTACCCATGTTGTTGAAATATTGAGTAAAAGTTGTAAGAGAAGTTATTCTTTTTCAGGTTCAACAATCAATTACGAAATCTTAAAGAAACAACCTAGCGTAATAAATTTCCGTGAGATTAAAAAATTATTTGGTGAAATCGAAAATTGGGGAAAAACTTAGTATAGGCTTTATTTGCGGAAACTGTGAGAAATAAAAAACTAAGCATAACAACTAAGCATTCGGCGCGGCCCCGATAAAAATCGGGGCAGGCAGGCCCAGCGCTGAAGGCCCTGTTGACTGATCCGCCCACAATGTGTTCGGACAGGCCCGCCCACAATATGTTCGGGCAAGCCCTGAGTTTCCACTCTCAAAGCAGTAATTTTTATCTTATGGGGAATACGGCGGGTTGGTTTTGTTCTACCGGACGGTTATTTGCTTAGCTTTTTTACTGATTGAGTAAAACACTTTTGAACCTTTCGTTGCAAGCTTGGGTTTTGCGAATCATTATAGCAACTAAACCCCAGAATTTTTCCATCTTTGGGAGTGAATTAATACAGTTGTGCAACGGACGCAATGTGTATAGTGCATAGCACCCTGCGGGATGCTACGACACCATACACGAAACGATGTGGGCAACCTAAAAAACGAACAGATAGTTAATGACATGGAATTCTAAATATCGCTTCTCAGCTATTTTGACAATCATTTGTTGTTTGACTTTTTCAAATATCAAAGTACAAGAAGGAAAATGGTCATTTAGTTTTAAACCAATCAACGAAGAAGTCATTGGCAACAAGTCAGAAAAATAAATTAGTTACCATTTCGGTAACTTGTCACGCTTTTGAACCTGAAAAGTAGAATTTACCAGTAATAGTTCCGACTGAGGTTCTAATTCAAGATTATTAAATAGTGTGCGTGTCTAACAACTAAACATCTACGGAGCAGGAAAGCATTCTTCTGCCTCAACGTTATTAAGTAAATCGTCAAGCAAGGCTGCCCGAATCTAGATCGACCAACTGAATAAACCAAAAAAGCTTAATAGACACAATTGTATAGGAAGGCCAAACACATTCTTTCCATTTTACTTCTTAAGTTTGCAACTAAGTGAAGAGAATGATCAAAATAAAAGCAATCTTGTTGTTGGCAGTGCTGCTGGCCATACTTGCACATCATTCTATTCCGCATGTGCATCACTCCCATCCGGATTTAATTTCCGAATCGGTGATTGATGAGGATGTATCACAACATCATCACGGTCATAGCCACGGAGAAGAAGCGGCACATCACGACCACGAGGCTGTTGGTTTTAATTTAGGCAGTCTATGGGAGTTGCTGATAGACATTCATGCACATGGAGATGAAGACCACGAAATCAATCTCGTGCATTTCAATGTGATAAAAAGCAAAGATCTATCGTCTAAAATGCAGGTAACTGCTTTAGAAACCACACTGATTTATTTTATTGAGCCTATTCTTTTTGAAGTCCAAAGCTTTACGCTAGAATTTCACTGTCCGCCACCACCCTACTACTCTTGCCTCGATATGCGGGGCCCCCCTTCTTTAGGCTAATATAGGTAGGACATTGTTCTTGCCGAGCGGCATTGCCGTATAAAATACTATTGAAGTAACCTAATTTTTTTTATATGTATATTTTTAAAGTCATCGCCTTTTGCGCGAGCTTTCTGTCACTAGGCTTATATGCCCAAGTATCGAGTATAGAAGGCATTCTCAAGGAAGTAGAACAGAACAATACCGAGCTCAAAAGTGTGGCTCTCTATTTCGAAAGCGAAAAGCTACGGCTTAAGGCTGGCAACAACCTAGAAGACCCCCAACTGGGCGCTTTCTATCTTCCGCTAGGTGAGTACACCGGCCCTGCCTATACCGAATTTCAGGTGAGTCAAACATTTGATTTTCCAACGGTTTATGGTGCCCGCAACAAATTGATACAACAAAACGCACTGGGATTGGATATGGCCTTTCGCCAAAAACGTCAAGAGATATTGTTGCAAACCCAAGAGCAATGTATAGAGCTTATTCACTTAAACAAGCGCTTAGCAATTGAGTCAAAAAGAATTGCGGAGTCAAAAAAAGCTTTTGAGCATAACACAGCACGGTATGAAAAAAATCAAGTTGGTATTATGGACCTTAACAGAGCCAAAATAAATTGGCTGCAAGTACAGTTCAGAGCAGATCAACTCAAAAAAGAAAGAAACAATGCTTTGGTAGTACTTAAAACCCTTAATGGTGGGAAGCCTATTGAACTAGGAGCAACTGACTTTACAGATTTACCTGCTGTCCCGGCAAAGGATAGTTTGTGGAAGGCCAAACTTGCAACTGATCCACAGCTCGAACAATTAAAACAAGAGCAATTGATGGCAGAACAGCAACTCAAACTTTCAAGGAACAATGCTCTGCCCAAGATTACTGCTGGATTCAACTACCAAGGCAACAGTGTCCAGAACAATTCAGGATTGTATGCTGGCTTATCTATCCCCATTTGGAGCAACCGACACAAGGTAAATGCTGCCAGATTAAATATGGAGTTTCGCGAAACCGCGCTAACCTTCCAAACCGAGTTGGCTTATTCCGAATTTGAAAAACAATACGCTGAGTACGAGATACTTCTCAACGAATTCACCGAATATAAGAAAGCCTTTAACGCTTTAAACAGTGAGCATTTATTGACCAAATCTTACGAGTTGGGAGAAATTTCCTTCTTAGAATATCACCGTGAATTTACATTTTACCGCGAAGCATTAGACGTTTATCTGAACATTGAAAAACGGCTGTATCAAGTGAGGTCGCAACTTCTAAAACATCAGTTATAATCAAATAAAATACAGAACATGAAACGCTTAGCAATTATAATAATACCCATCTCTCTACTTTTTGGAGCCTGCAATGACAGCCACCATGGCGATGAACATGATGCACAGGGCAAGCAAATCGACAATAATTCAGAGATTCCCACAGCTGATTACACCTTGTGGACAGAAAATACAGAACTCTTCGTGGAGTTTCCCGCATTGGTGGTTGACCAACCAAGTAGGTTTGCTGCACATTTCACCAAAATGGACCAGCACAAGGCCGTTGCGCAAGGAAGTGTGACTGTGAGTATCATCACTGGTAAAGACAAAATACATGTTACCGAAGAAGCTCCATCTAGTCTTGGGATCTTCACTCCTACCCTTCAACCCAAGGATGCTGGAGTATGCCAGTTGATATTTGAACTCATCACACCAGAATATGCCGATACATTTGTAATTGAAAATGTGATAATCTATGCCACTGTTGCTGAGGCGATTGACAGTTTGGGTGCCGAGTCGGATGACGCCAATATTTCATTTTTAAAGGAACAAGCTTGGAATATGGAATTTCAAACCACACCAGTGGTTCAGAGAGAAGTTTATGACGTTGTTTCAACTTCAGGCATTTGGAAGGTAGCGCCAACCCAAACCCATACCCTTGTTTCAAATACCGCTGGAAAAGTCATTTTTAATCGAGAAAACCTTACTGCTGGCACACGGGTATTAAAGAATGACCTGTTACTGACCATTTCGAGTGAAAACCTTACTAGCAACAACCTGAGTTCTCAAATAGAGTCAGCTAAATCCGAGTTCGAACAAGCAGAATCTAAGTATTTAAGAAAAAAGGAGTTATATGAATCTAATATTAGTCCCAAAGCGGAATTTGAAACGGCAGAATCTGAGTACAAAGTAGCCAAAGTTCGATACGACAACCTAAGGGCAGGTTACATAAACAACGGCAAGCAAATTACCTCGCCTGTTGATGCTTTTATTCAATCCATCAACGTAAAAAGTGGCGATTTTGTAACTGAGGGAACCTCCCTCATTTCCCTCTCCAATCAAATCAATAACATGCTAGAAGTGAAGCTGAGTATGGAATACGCTCTTGCAGCTCAAAACATAAAAAATATTTGGTATCAAGTAGCGCCAGGGGTTTGGTCTAATTTAGAAGACAGTGGCGGTGAAGTGCTTTCGGTGAGCCAAGAAGTAAGCCCATCCGAACCATTGCTTTCCATTTTTGCTAAAATTAATGACCCTGTTGTTAGGCCTACTGGCAGCTACACCGAGGCTCATGTAGCCTTCGGCAAACCCAATAAATCCTTAGTCATACCCGCTTCTTCCCTACTCGAGAATTACGGTCAATACACTGTTATCGTTCAGTTATCAGGCGAAAGCTTCGAAAATAGAAATGTTGAAATCGGCAAACGAAATGGCGATTGGGTTGAAGTAAAAAGCGGGCTAGAAATAAATGAAATGGTAGTTTCTAAAGGAGCGTACCAAGTGAAAATAGCAGCATTGGCTGGGCAAGCACCTGCCCATGGTCACGCACATTAATCGCAAGAAACATGTTAAATAGAATCATTTCAATATCGCTACAAAACCGCTTGGTGGTACTGCTGCTTGCGACGTTGCTCAGCTTGGGCGGCTTATACATTGCACGAGACATGAACGTGGATGTATTTCCTGATTTAACCGCACCTACGGTTACTATTCTTACCGAAGCACACGGTATGGAATCGGAAGAAGTTGAGAAACTTGTGACCTACCAACTCGAATCGGCAATGAATGGCTCGCCCAACGTACGTCGAATCAGGTCTTCGTCTGCCGCAGGTATTTCTATCGTTTGGGTGGAATTTGAATGGGGCACCGACATTTATCGGGCACGACAAATTGTAAGCGAACGTATTCCAATGGTAAAAGAAAAGTTACCCGCAGGCGTTGGAAGTCCCACGATGGCTCCTATCTCATCCATTATGGGCGAAATTATGCTGTTGGGAATTCAATCAGACAGTTTGAGCCCTATGGAGCTAAGAACCCTAGCCGACTGGACCATTAGTCCTAGAATTAAGTCTTTGGGAGGCGTTGCCAATGTGATCGTCATAGGAGGTGACTACAAGCAGTATCAAGTATTGGCCGACCCACAAAAGTTAAAATACCACGGTGTAAGTTTACCTGAATTGCTGCAAAAAGTAAAAGAAAGCAACGTAAGTGTGCCAGGTGGTTTTCTTACCCAGCATGGCAACCAATATATTGTTAAAGGAAGCGGACGGGCCTACGACGTGGAGCATATTGAAGAGGCCGTGTTGAAATATGCCAACGAACAAAGCATTAAAATAAAGGATGTGGCTTCGGTAATTATTGGTTCTTCGGATAAAATTGGAGATGGGTCTTTGAATGCTTCTCCTGCCGTAATTCTAACCATATCTAAGCAACCCGAAGTTAACACCCTCGAATTGTCTGGTAGAATTGATGACGCGCTTGTAGAATTGAACAAAACCTTGCCCAAGGGTGTCAAAATTCGAGGTGATATTTTCCGCCAAGCCGATTTCATTGAAGCATCGGTAGACAATTTGAAACAAACCTTATTGGAAGGCGCTTTTTTTGTGGTTGTGGTTCTGTTTATTTTCTTGATGAATTGGCGCACCACCGTTATTTCATTGGTGGCCATCCCCATATCCCTTCTGGTTTCGATAATAGTGCTCCATCTTTTGGGCTACACCATAAACACTATGAGTTTGGGAGGAATGGCTATTGCCGTAGGTGCTTTGGTTGATGACGCCATCATAGATGTTGAAAATGTATTTAAGCGCTTGCGAGAAAATGTGCGTAAACCGCTGGCAGAACGTTCATCTACCCTAAGTGTTATCAAAGAGGCTTCAATAGAAATTAGAAGCTCTATTTTAATCGCAACGCTAATTATCATCGTTTCATTTATACCGCTTTTCTTTTTGGTGGGCATGGAAGGCCGCTTGCTTCAACCATTGGGCATTGCTTTTATCACTTCAGTGCTCACCTCGTTGTTTGT
This sequence comes from Flavobacteriales bacterium, assembly GCA_020435995.1. Taxonomy (GTDB): domain Bacteria; phylum Bacteroidota; class Bacteroidia; order Flavobacteriales_G; family Salibacteraceae; genus JAGQYO01. The sequence continues at coordinate 8,094 of JAGQYO010000064.1, forward strand.
GGCTGTGACCGTTACACCAGTCCTTTGTTACTTTTTGTTGAGCAGTGAAAAAACCCTGAAAAAACAATCCGAAGGTACCCGAGTCGAAAAATGGTTGCAAAATGCTTATTCCAAACTTTTGGATGCCGTACTGCAGATTCCGAAGCTCGTTATTACTTTAACTATACTTGCTTTTGCGTTGAGCATGGGTCTGTTAACCCAATTGGGCCGTAGCTTTCTCCCCGAATTTAACGAAGGTGCTTTGGTTATCAGCGCTGTTGGCATCCCTGGTATGTCGCTGGAAGAAAGTAATAAGTTTGGCACCCAAATCGAAAAAATTCTATTGGAACTTCCCGAAGTTGATGTAGTAACGAGAAGAACAGGCAGGGCCGAACTCGACGAACACGCACAGGAGATAAATGCCGCAGAAATTGACGTTCCATTTACACTAGGTGATAAAACCAAAGAAGCATTTTTTGAAGAAGTGCGCGCCAAACTGAGCGTGGTACCTGGTATCAACATTACCCTGGGGCAGCCTATTGCACATAGAATCGACCACATGCTTTCAGGAACGCGGGCCAATGTTGCCATCAAAATTTATGGCGATGATCTAGAAAAGTTGTTTTTGTTGGGTAAAAAAATTGAAACTGAAATTAAATCTATTGACGGAATTGCGGATGTAGCGGTTGACCAGCAAATTGAAGTGCCCCAGTTAAGGGTTACACCCAAGCGGCAAATGCTTGCCGCTTATGGCATCAGCATAGGGGAGTTAATGGAGCAAGTGGACATTGCACTGGCCGGCGAAAAAGCTGGTGAAATCTATGAAGGACAGCGATATTTTGATGTAATTGTTAGGTATCAGCACAAGGCGCGAAACACCATCGAATCTATTGAATCTGTTTTGATTAAATTGCCCAATGGTGGGTTTGTTCCTTTAAATCAATTGGCCACGGTGGCTTCGTTGAGCAGCCCAAATACAATTAGCAGAGAAAATGTTAGACGCAAAATTGTGGTAGCAGCCAACGTACAAGGTAAAGACCTACGCGGTGTGGTCAACGAGATTCAAGCTACTATAGGTGAAAAAATAGAGCTTCCTCAGGGCTACCTTGTGGAATACGGCGGCCAATTTGAAAGCGAAGCAAAGGCATCCAAACTCCTTATGGGAACAGCGGGTATGGCGATTCTTATCATTTTTATGCTGCTCTATTTTGAATTCAAAAATGCTCAACTCGCTTTTATTGTACTGATTAATTTACCCTTGGCCCTCATTGGAGGAATCCTTGCGGTTTATACCACTTCTGGCATTATTAGTATAGCCACAACCATTGGTTTTATTAGCCTTTTTGGTATAGCCGCACGAAACGGTATTCTATTGATTTCGAGATATGAGGACTTAAAACTTGAAGGAATGAGCCAAATTGAATTGTTGAAGTCTGGAGCAATAGATCGGCTCAACCCCATACTCATGACGGCCTTCACCACCGGATTAGCTCTAATTCCCTTAGCTATAAAGGGCGGAGAAGCCGGAAACGAAATTCAAAGCCCGATGGCGATAGTGATTCTCGGTGGCCTGTTCACCGCTACCCTATTAAATTTGATTGTAATTCCATGTGTGTATAAATTGCTTTCGAAGTAAGGTCGGATACCCAAATATTACAAAATGGGCAATATGTTGCATGTAAATGTGAATTAAACAACCGTTCACTACCAAAATCACTCAGTTCACCACATAGTTCCAAGTTTCTGGTAATATAGTATGATCATCGCGCCCGAACTTTAAACTTAAACACCGTAATGATACGTTTTTTCTCTTTTATTGGCCTTGCTATGGCCATCCTCACCTCATTTGGTCTAACCGCTCAAAACAATGCCCTTAGTATGAATGGTTCCAGCCATGCTTTTTCCCTTTCGGTTGACGATATTTATTTAGGCTATACTGCGGAACTTTGGGTAAAACCTAGTTCTGTGTCTGGATCGCAGGCTATTATATCACATAGTGATGGGTCTTCTGCCACTTCTAACATGCATGCATTAGGAATATCAGGCGGAAAATTTGTTCATTACACTTATGATCTTGGAGCAACCTCAGGAAAGACGGTAACAGGAACAACTACCCTCTCAGCCAATACTTGGTATCATGTGGCCATTACTGCCAAACCAAGCGGCACTATGAAACTATATGTAAACGGAATTTTGGAAGGCACACCTCAATCCATCACATCGCTAGATTACAATTCTGGTGACCAATATTATTTCGGACATAATAATGGAATATTCAGTTCAAATTTCTCTGGTGAAATGGACGAATTTAGATTGTGGGACGTAGAACGAACAGCTAATCAGCTAAACTCAAACAAAAACATCAATGTAAGAACTCAGTCAAATCTCCTTGTTTATTACAAATTCAACCAAACCTCGGGTAATTTGATTGATTCGTCGGGTAATAATGTTTTAGGTCTGAATAGCGGTGCGACGTACGTAACTTCTGGTGTTACAATTAATCATCCACCCGTAGAAAATCTTGTTTTTACAGAAATTAATTATAACCCGTCAGAAAGTGGAGTAGATACTACAGAGTATATTGAAATTTATAACAACGGTAACTCCGCAGTCAACTTAAATGGATATTACTTTTCAGGGGTAACTTATACTTTTCCAAATGTCAGCTTAAACGCAGGAGACTATATTTTGGTTGGCGTCAGCTCAAGGGCCATTAATATCATATATGGAAAAACCGTGTATCAATGGACAAGTGGAAGCTTTTCTAACAATGGTGAATCACTTGTTCTGAAAGACAACCTGAACAGAACTGTAGATTCTGTTTATTACCGCGATGTGACCCCCTGGCCCACAGGTGGTGCTGCAGGGCAACCAGATGGTGGTGGAGCTTCAATAGTTTTATGCGATGTTAATGCAGACCATAATAATGGAGCCAATTGGAAGTCATCAACTTCAGTTGTTTCAGGGCAAATTATTAATGGATATCAAGTTTATGGCTCACCCGGAGCATCCGATGCAGCCTGTGTTACGCCTTTAGCAATCACATTAAAATCTTCAAAAATGCCTTCTTGTAATACCGGTTCCGATGGTTACGCAGTTGTTGAACTTGCCAATGGTACTGCTAATTACACTTACAAATGGTCAACCGGAGACTCAACTGTAAACACAACCGCCACAACTGATTCCCTAAGTGGATTGCAATCGGGCAATTATTCAGTAATTGTAATTGATGGAAATGGTGACAAAGACACGGTTTCGTTTACTATTTCCCAGCCCACAGCCCTTGTCGCTACGGCAACTATTACTTCAAACTACAATGGAAAACATGTTTCTTGCTTTGGTTCTTCCGACGGTACTGCTTCGGTTGCGGTTTCTGGTGGCACTGCTTCTTACACTTATTTGTGGAGCAACTCGGCAACTACTGCTGCTACTACTAGCCTTTCGGCTGGAAGCAAAATGGTGACTGTTACTGATGCCAATGGTTGTACAGCTTCGGACACCGTTACTTTACTTAATCCAACTGTTTTAACTTCTAGCACTACCCTTGATTCTAATGTTTCTTGTAATGGTGGTGCCGATGGCGGTGTTTCTTCTTCTTACTCTGGAGGTACGGGATCGGTTACTTATGCTTGGTCGAATGGTGCAACAACAGCTGCAATTACGGGAGTGGGTACTGGAACTTATTCTGTGACTATTACGGATGCAAACGGTTGTACTTCTAACAGTTCTAAAACCATTTCCCAGCCCACTGTCCTTGTCGCTACGGCAAGTGTAGATTCTTCAGTATCTTGTTTCGGTTTATCTGATGGGCGTTCAACGGTATTAGCTTCAGGGGGCTCTACGCCTTATACATACAGCTGGTCAAATTCGGCCACAACCACAACTGCTTCTGGTTTAGCTGCTGGCACTTATTCTGTGTCAGTTACTGATGCAAAAGGTTGTATGATAAGTAAATCAGTTATGGTAACGCAACCGACTCAATTAGTGGTTTCAACCACAGTAGATTCTGTCGCATCATGTAGTACGGCTCAAAATGGCGGGGCAAGTGCTTCTGCCTCAGGTGGAATTTTAAACTACACTTTTCTTTGGTCTAACAGTTCTACAAATTCGGCGTTAACCCAAGCGCTCCCAGATGTTTACATGGTAACCGTTACTGATGCAAATGGATGTACTGATACTGCCTCAACAAGTATTGGAATTATTAAAACTTTAGTAGCCCAGGCCACGGTAAACACGAATGTTTTTTGCTTTGGAGGCAACAATGGTCTGGCATCGGTAACTTCAACCGGTGGAAAGTCTCCACTTTCTTATTATTGGTCGAATGCAGATACGACTTCTGTAAGTGGTTCTTTGATTTCAGGGTTCTATTATGTAACGGTAACGGATGCTAATACATGCTCTGATTCAGAGATGGTATTTGTAAATCAGCCTAGCCTTTTGACCGCCACTGCTTCCTTAGATTCTAATGTAATTTGTTTAGGCGAATCAAATGGTCAGGCTTCGGTTGCTTCACTTGGTGGAAATGGCGGAAATAGCTTTTTATGGTCAACAAGTGATACAACATCAGTAGCTAAAAATTTAGCCCTTGGGAATTATTCTGTTACTGTAACTGACAGCCTTGGGTGTATGGATGCTGATACCCTATTTGTAGGTTACAGAGGAAACTACACACCTCCAACAGTAACATTCCCTGATCCAAGTGCAGTTTGTTTGTCTATTGATTCGCTGATCCTAAATAGCGCAACCCCAATGGGCGGTGTTTATTCGGGCAAAAACGTTGTAGATTCTGTCCTTCATGTTACAAGTGCTGGTGTTGGTTTAGACACGCTCTATTATGTATTTACAGATACTTTAGGTTGCGTTACATCTGACACAGCTAGCATTTTGGTGAACGCTAATCCTGTTTCTACTTTCAGCGCCTTAGCTTCAGTTTGTTCAAATGCCAGTTCTTTTAACCTTACGGGAGGTTTGCCTACTGGCGGTTCTTATGCCGGGTCGGGAGTAAATGCAGGCGTATTCTACCCCGACACTGCGGGAGTTGGAATGCACAACATCGCTTATGTTTTTACTGATACCAACAACTGTTCTGATACGGCATTCCAAATGCAAACAGTAGACAGTTTACCCATTGTGAGTTTCGCTACACAACAAAACTGGTGTTTAAATGCCAATGCCCTGGTATTTAAGTCAGGCCTTCCACTTGGTGGCGTTTACACCATCAATGGCGTTTTAGACAGCATTTACAAACCAACACTTGCCGGTATGGATACCGTTGTTTATTCCTTTACCGACGCCAATTTGTGTTTCGCCGCCGACACCTCATTTATAAGAGCAGATACGGTTCCGGTGGTTACATTCGACGCAGTAAATGGAGCTTGTGTTGGATCGGATACCATCACCTTGATGCAGGGTCTTCCTTCGGGCGGAGTTTATAACGGAAACAACACTGTTCTTGGTAAGTACATTCCTAATCATTCGGGAATCGATACCTTGAGCTACATCTTCACGGATGCCAATATGTGTTCCGATTCAGCAACTCAAACAATAGAGGTTTTCGCCTTGCCCGTAGTTACTTTAGATACGCTAGCCGCGGTTTGTGCCAATACTCCAGCATTTGCTTTAACGGCTGGTAAGCCGATAACTGGAACCTATTCTGGAACGGGTGTTTTTAACAACCAGTTTGTTGCAGACTCTTCTGGAATTGGGAGCTTTCAAATCACTTATGTAGTGCTCGATTCACATCTTTGTAGCGATTCCGCTTCAACTCAAATTATAGTAAACCCTACTCCTACTGTTGTGTTTTCAGGATTGGGATCCACTTGTGAAAACTCGGGCTTGCTTAGTCTTTCTGGTTTAGGTACTCCAGCTGGGGGAACTTATTCTGGAAATGGAGTTGCGGGTGTACAATTCGATCCCATGCAAACTGGTGCTGGTTCATTTACGCTTAGTTATTTGGTGGTTGATTCAAACAACTGTTCTGATTCTGCCACTGACAGCATTTTGGTAGAGGCTATTCCACAATTTCAAATCACAGGCGATTCAGTGGGTTGTGGTGAAAAATTACCTCAGTTGTCGTCTTCAGTGTCTGGTTTGAGTTACAAATGGAGCAACGGAAGTACTTCAGAATCGACTACCTACAACACATCAGGTATAGCTTGGTTAGTAGTCACCGATTCAAGTACAATAGGTAATTGTATGAATGGTGATTCAGTGAATGTAGTTTACGAAGCAGAGTGTTTAAGTGTAGAACCTCTATTCTCCAATTCGTCGATAAGCTACTTCCCTAACCCGAATAATGGTAATTTCAATTACCGATTCGAAGGATTACAAAACAAAGCGTTACATCTTTCAGTTCACAATTCGCTTGGTAAATTGGTTTATGAAACCAAATGGATTTCCAATGACTCAATGGATAGCGGAACTATAGAGTTGGTTGATGTAGAAAGTGGTATTTATTTTATAAGCCTAATTTCTGAAAATCAAAAAGTTGTGCATCGCATTACTGTAAATCACTAGGTTTACTCCTTTAATAAAAGCATGAAAAGCCCTTCACTCTAAACGAGTCGAAGGGCTTTTTTTTTGCTAAAAATTAGTTATTGAAATGCTAAACCTCTAAGGATATATGGCTTTTGAATTTACCTGGTAAGCCTGTAATTGCATTTGAACCTTCTATGGGCCTAACAAAGCCTACTAGCTTTTCATGTTTTCACATTAAAACAATTGAAATACTTAGTTTTTTTCTGAAGGATAAATTTACTTTTGATAGTATGTTGGGATATCAATTGATTTCAATTATGAAGTGTAAACTTAAATAAAAAATGATGGAGCCTATACCCTATTTCTACGAAAGTATCAATCGAAATGCAATTGTGGTAAAAGCCAAAAAGCCATTCTTTGACTGGATAAATTACCTTTATCCTGACAGCCCTATTTTCGAAAAAGAGGAAGACAATATTTACCTCATTAGAGAAAAGGACAGCAACCAAGAAATAGAAAATTGGTTGAAAAGAAATTTTGACCAAATTTTTCAGAATGAACTAAACGATTGGCATACACTCGAAATTGACTGGCCTCAAAAAAGAACTTTCAAGATTTTTAAAGAGTGGTTTGAATATGAAATAAATTCAATGGTTTTGGATCTTGAAGATATGGAAATAACTAAGGACTAATGAGACTAATGGGTTATTGGGAAAAGGTTTGATTCAATTCCGATAAATTATTAAAAGTAATTAGTTAAACGATTTAAGCACTTCAATCAGCAAATCAGCGCTCATACGCTCTTTGTACTCAGGATTGATATATTCAAATCGGATGAATCCTTCCCTATTCACTACAAATAACGAGGGAACGGGCAAAAATCCAGTGTTTTCATTGTCGCTGTATTTCAACAATTTTTCATTGTAACGCTCTGGTGCTTCAAAGGCTATTCCCACAGCTTTGGAGAATTCACCACTTCCGTCTGAATAGATCTGGTAAGGCAAGTTGTTTTTGGTTTGGGTCAAATCGGCTTCTACTTTAGCATCAGGACTGATAGCGATAACCTGATAACCCAATTCTGTGATCTCCTTCATTCTTTCCCCAATTTCAGCCAAATGCCTGTTGCAGAATGGGCACCAGCCGCCTCTATAAACAATGATGATGGTTGGCTTTGTAGCCAACGAATCCATCAAGCGGATTTCTGTACCATCTGGACCTTTGAGCATCATGTCGGGGATTTTTTCCCCTATCAGTAAAGGACAAATGTCGTTGGCTGTTTTGGGGATTTGGGAATGACTGGTAATTGAAGTTACAAACAGAAGAAAGAAGCTTAATAAGAATCTCATAGATTTTTTTTTAAAAGGACAAATAAACGTTATTTCAAGTCTGACTTGATTAAACAGTCATTCAAACGTCGGGCAAGCCACAAACAAAGCCTTGATTTAAAGCTAATTTTGATATATCATAAAATCTAAAAAAAGAGCTTGCTTTTTACCGAAAGGTTGTAGCCGCCTTTGCCACAACGAAGTGTAGCCACCAAAAAAAAAGACCGGCTACACATTATTTTTTTGAGACCGGCTACAAATTGATTTACAAAACCCGGCTACACCAAAAATTGAAAAGTCCGGCTACGGTTTGGTATTTACGAAATGCGGCTACAGGTTGGTTTACAACTCGGCCACAGGTTAATTTTTGAGGGGTGGATAGGCTAACCCTTGCTTCTTTGACATAATTAAGCAGTTTTTACTTCAATTATTAACTGTTGGAGCCATTTATGATCCATTGCGTAATTTCTGAATCCTAAGAATTGGTTTGTATTGGGTGTTTATCTCTCTTTCATTTTGTCTTGAAACAAAACGAAACAAAAATTCAAGAAGAAAAAAAGCTCCACGCTCAAGACCCTGTCTGCCCGCATTTTCTTCTGGCCCACGCTCTGTTTCCAAATTGGAATTCTACCAAAATTTCAAATTTCTTAAATGAATTAAGTGCTTCCCCTTAATTGTGCCAGGACGTAAATAGGATAAGGAGTAGGATTGGTTCTTTGCTTTATAAAACGAAAAGCAATGAATATTTTAAAATTTTTG
>JAGQYO010000065.1 GCA_020435995.1 Flavobacteriales bacterium
ACAAAAACAAACAACAAGCGATATTCTGCAGCCAAAAATGCCAATGCACCTTCTTTGATGGCTTTCGAAATACCCTGCATTTTTGCGTCTCCAGCTGGCTGTTTTTTTACCCAAGCCGATTTCACCATCATAAACAACAATCCGATTAAAGCCAAAACTGGCACGACGTAAATGATATTTTGTGCTAATGCATCCATGTTAAATTAGATTTATACTGCTTAATTCCAGTTATTTAGATTAAAATATTTATGCTATTTCTTATTTTACAAAAGGCTGCAAAAGTAGGTTTTCTACCCAATCGAGCAAATAGTAAAATATCCAATTTGGACTGAGTGACTTTTTAAGGGGAGATTGACTATTTATACATCAATTCTTTTACTACCCTAACTACATCTCCAGTGTTGGGTAATGCTGCTTCAATTAAACTGGTGCTAAATGGAAATGGAGTATCCGATTGCATAAGTCTTCTAATAGGAGCATCTAAATAATCGAAAGCCATTCTTTGCACCCTAAATGTAATTTCAGAGGCGATAGAAGCTACCGGCCAAGACTCTTCAACAATAAGTAACCTATTGGTTTTCTTTACTGATTCGATAACCGTTTTTTCATCCCAAGGGCGAATGGTTCTAAGGTCGATTACTTCTACATGTATGCCCTCAGCTGCCAAAGCATCTGCAGCTTCGTCAACTATCTTAATGATTTTTCCGAAAGAAACAATGGTAACGTCGGCACCTGTTCTTTTTACCTTAGCTTGACCTATTGGAATAATATATTCTCCCTCCGGAACTTCGCCTTTGTCGCCATACATTTTTTCAGATTCCAAAAACACCACAGGGTCATTATCTCTGATAGCAGCTTTTAGCAAGCCCTTCGCATCGTAAGGATTGGAAGGAGTAAGTACTTTTAAGCCCGGAACATGCGCATAAAAAGCCTCAAAACTTTGCGAATGTGTTGCAGCCAATTGTCCTGCAGTTCCGTTTCCACCTCTAAATACAATAGGAACACTGTATTGTCCACCACTCATTTGAAGCATTTTGGCTGCTGAGTTAATGATTTGATCCGCAGCAAGTATGGCGAAGTTCCAAGTCATAAACTCTACTATTGGACGCAAGCCATTCATAGCGGAACCTACAGCAATGCCAGTGAACCCAAGCTCGGCTATGGGCGTATCGATGACACGCTCAGGACCAAATTCGTCAAGCATTCCTTGGCTCACCTTATATGCCCCATTGTATTCGGCAACTTCTTCTCCCATGAGGTAGACATTTTTGTCTCTTCTCATTTCTTCGCTCATTGCCTCTCTTAAGGCTTCTCTGAATTGGATGACTCTCATACTTCTTCATGTTTTTCATGGGCCGCAAAAATAGGAAAACGTTCTTTGGTTGTTGTTGGCTGAATAGGGTTGGTTGCCGACACATCATTAGTGCACGACTTTTATGCATGTACGCAAATTTCAGACATAACAAATCAATAAATTATAGAACTAGTCTTACTGTTCTATTTTTAGGTTAAGAGGCTAAAGAAAATTATTTAGGAACATTATAAATAATTTCACTGGATTGAACAAAACCATCAACTCCAACCGGCCTAGGCACTTCCCGCTCAGTTTTTATTAGTCTTCCAAAATCATCATAATAATATTTTGACGCAATGTTGTCGACGTCCAATTCAGCGGTGACACGATCTGTTTTTTTATCATAAACAAAAGCTTCCATAACTGAACCGACAGGCTGTAATCTAAAATCATCGAAATAAAAATCTTCGCTACAATTGGCACAACTAATATATACTTTTTTCAATACTGAAGCTGAAGAGCTCGTTGTGAATTCACATTCAAGCCTTTTCCAGTTTCCAAAAGCTGTTTCATTACTGATGAAATCTATTGACGAATTTAAGGACGTTTGCACATCTTCTATTATTAATTCAGGAACACCACCTGAATAACCAGTACTCGGGACATGCTGCCATAAAACAACGATATACTTCTTGTCAACTTCTAAGTCGGATCCTGTTTGATAATTATATACAAGACCATTTGAGCCCGCCGAAATTTTAAAAACGTTCTCCCCAGTGTGAGTTTCCTTTCCATGGAAATTATCTTTATGGATAACTGTAGCGTTCCCTAACTTTAACTCACTTAAAAAATCATACGAACTACCCCCTATATAGTCTTCTGCCCCTGAGTATGTACATTCCGTAAACCTACTACCCACACAAGAAACAACAACGTGTTCATCATTATAACCACGTTTTGAACAAGAGTAAACACCCGATATGTCTTTACTTTCCAATACTCTCCATTGACTGTCGTACAATGTATTTTCAAGGGGAGTTTTCCAGCTACTAGCTCCAGGATTGTTCCAATTGATATCATAAAAATATCCTTTACCTGCTGAAGGAGGGACAGTGGTATTAATGCTTCCATTATTGTTTTGAGACAATACTCCTTCAAAGTAATGAGTGCTTTTAACTGTCATCGGACTTCCTATTGAAGATGCTGTCTCAAATTTTCCTGAACTAGAATTAAACTGCCTTACATTGAGATTAGAGCTATATTTTATCGCACTTGCACCTAATAATGAATTACCCAAATAGACCTCCTCTTTTCCAGGTGCATTCAGCATGTTGTATTTCTTGTTGCTGTTGGTTTCATACAATTTAGACTGAAGTAAGGGGTTCAAATCATTACTTCCATGTTTTATTTCGTGCGCAAAATGGGATACCCTAATTATAGGCTCATCTTGCGAACCATGGGACTCAACTTTCCTAGGTTGTCCATTAAATAAATCATAATCATTAAGTTTCGAATAATTGAAATCACCAAAATGACTTGAGGCTACCTCCGTTAAAACTGATGCTCCAATAGCCTTGGTAACAAAAGATTTATTAGTGAATTCTTGGTAATTAGATTGACTATAAAAATCGTGATGTATTACATAAAATTTAGATTGATTAAAGGTTTCCTGGATTTTCCCAGTGTTTTTCAAAAACCTAAAACCCTCTTGGTAATTGCCAGATGAATAAATATCTGAATAGCTGTATATAGACTGGGACACCAACTCACCCCTATAATTGTATTCAAAAATGCTTGTTGGTCTACCCAAGGTTGCCGGAAATGAGCTAATTAAATAGGCAACATGGTTATATGAGTTAAGAATCTGAACCGGTGGGTTAGTATTTGGATAAAATTTGCCTTCCCAAATATTACTAGTAATCGACTTTATTCTTTCTATTTTAAGGCAGGGTTTTAATTCATATTTGCCAAAACCATTGCTCTGTGTATAAAGTTTTGGGACTTCAAAATTATGAATCAGTTTTTTCAATAACCCTCCAGGCCCATTTTTATCAGATCCCTTGTACAATGACGTTACTTGAGCATAATAGACTTGTGGTCCAGGAATGTCATTTACAAAGGGAATTACCCTTTTAATTTCTCTAGGTGCATATGTTGTCATCCCGGTAGTCTTTCCATTTTTGGTGTAGTCATATTCTATCGTGCTGGACTCATTGGTTTTAGTATCGGTAGTCTTGATTTTTTTAACACGTATACCTCCCCCTATCATTGGCCCAAAAGCATTGCCTAATGCAAAAGCAGAGCACTCACTTGATGGGTAAATAGGATCGGTATTAGACCCGCCATTTAAAATTTGAAAGGGACCAAAAGAACTTTGCATTTCGTTAATCTTCGTTCCTGATAATTCCTCGAATAGGAAAATTCCATTTGTTTTGCTAATTAATTTACAAGTGAATAATTTTTCAGGAAAGTCCAACTTAAGTGTACCCCCTAGTTTTATTTCATTCAAATTTATATAGAAAGTAAAGGGAGCATTTGAATTGAAGTTTTCTTGGAACGCTTCTATAGAGGGATTTCCAACAAATTTTACTTCAATTTGAGTGCTACTGATAATTCTAAAGTATTCGATGGCATATTCAGAATATTTGAAAGCTGCTTCGCGCTCATAAGCATCGGATTCTAACTGTACTTCATATTCTACTCCTGATGGCTCAATTATTCTGTTTAGACTCCATGTGCTCGCCAGCGATTTATCAATAAATGAAAAGTTAATATCCTTATTTGCAAGCTGCTTTATATAGTTAATTGAAAGACCAACAACAGAACCCCAGTCATCTTTAAAAATATTGTTATAAGGATAATTTGGATTTTCGTAATAAAACTTATATGAAGGCATTATTTCACTTTGATATTCTCCACGAATCTTTACAGAATTTAGAGTTAATTTACCCAAATGTGTTGATCCGGATAATAACGTAGAACCTGAAAAGTTAGATGCTAAAGAATAATCAGAATTAAAAACTATTTCTTTAAGAATACTTTCCCTTATCTTAGAATTTAAATGACGAATATCTTTTTCAATTAATACATTGTTGTAATAATGACATCCAGCTTTTCTTAGCTCGACACTTTCATTTTGATTTCCACCTCCGGTTAAATTGGTATTTCTGTTAAAATATAAGTATGAATCGAAATGCGACTGCGACGTAGAACCATAAGCAGTATTAATATTTGGCGAGCTGTTCTTCTTAAATAATAATATTCTTGATAGTTTTAATTGCCTATGCTCGATTGGGTAATTTAATGAATAATTCACCGTATGATTGCCCCCATAATTCCACTGGTCACCGTTTATGTCAATTTTAACCATAGCATCTGATACTTTTCTTGATTCACTAATTAGACTTCTTCCTATGTTGTCATTCCTCAATTCTTTTACAAAATACGCCACATGACTTTTAGTTTCAGCAGAGTTTAAATAATAAAGTTGCTTTAATCCAAAAGAATATTGAACTACTCCCAAATCACGATACTCTTCAAATTCCATGTTTCCATGGGGAGTTCGCCACAAAAACCCATCGGACCATTTTCCGTAATTAAATTTAACCCAATATCCGAGATCACCATCATCAATAAACCCTTTATTCACCCCTATATCTTGAAAGTCAGGACCTGTTATTCCTGTCAATAGCCAATTAACCGCATGCATGTTTAAATCGGAGCTTTCGATAAAATCTTCTGAAGTATTGGCTTTATTTTGTATGATGTCTACTTTTTGAAATTGATATACTGGTAAGGCATAGTGATACGTAGTCCCGTTTTCAGAGGTTATTGAAAAGCCTCCTATTCCGTCAGGGTCAAACATTTTTATATCATTCCTAGCCGCATTCAGGGGTTGATAGCCCATAACCCCTTCTTCGGCGAGGGTTCCAGTTATAATTCCATTGGTACTCACAAAGGCCTCACTTGCACTTATTTCAGCATTAGTATACCATCTAACATATTTTGCCTGACCCAAATGTTTGGTTACAGGGTTATAAAAACTTTCATTTTTACTATTTGTGGAATTAAACACACCTCCGGTAATTGTTGGAGAAGATGAAGATGCAGAATTATCAATATTGACTTCTGTCATTTCTCCAAAACCAGAAGGATCTCCTTTAAAGTAAAAGTGAATGTCAGAATGGCTTTTTGAAAAACTCGATCCCTCAATTTTATTAGTGAATTTGGACATCAACAAATCAGAACTAGGGGTTCGTGTTTCATACCCTTGTTCAAGTAAACTACCATTTTCAAAAATTGCCGGTTCCATGACTCCTACTAATCCTTGGGCCGTTACTAAATAATCGTCATAATTTGGCAATGCGGGTTCTGGATTTTTGCTTTTTTCTTCTGGAAAATTCTCATATTGCATAAGTGCATGATTATAGATATCCATTACATGATTGTATTTCTGCTCCTTGGTATTGGAATTTTGCAGGTTTTCTGCATTTTTAAAATATAGGGGGCCGCATAAATCCAAAAAGTTATTAAATAAGCTTTTATCGGTAGCACTTAAACTATTATACTGTTCATTACTTAATGGTTGTTGGACAAGTGAATTTGCTCCACTTCCTTGTTGACTTTTGAAAAAGTTGAAAGAAGGCTGATTGATTGAACCTATATTGTAATTGTACCTATCTGAAAAATCACTATTCTTATTTGTTAGAAGTTTAACAACTTTATTTTTATAGTCATCTGGGTATCCATTAACATGTCGCGCAATAGAACCTACATTAATATTCCAACCGAGACCTACCCAAGAAGCTTCTTGGTTCATCTTAATCCCTGCATTGTAATGCATTAAAATAGGATAGCCCCCATTTGGACCAGGTAGTTCAAATAAAGGAATTCTATAGTTAAAATCCCCAGTAGCTAAGTTAACATTTACGCCAGAACCATTAGGTTCAAAGGATGTGTATTCTGCCGAAATTGGTCCCTGAGCCAAAATCTTTTCCATTGCAGCAAACTGTACTACAATCATCATGAGGAATATAAGGCGGTGATTCATATCAATTCAATTTAGTTTCATATAATGACAAATTTGAAACTTGTGAATTGAAATTATCTAAGTAGAAACACGTACTTTATAAATTTCTATCCTGTCAATAGCGGTTAAGAAAATCATTAATATTTTTGAAATAGGTTAAGGAGTTATTACCACTCTTTTACTCAGTAAGTATGAGTTTGATTTTAATAGCAAAGTAAAAACCCCAGGATTTAAATAAAGCTCATTGTTAATTTTATCAACTTTCTTTTTATTATAAATAAGAGTGCCTTTAATGTCATAAATACTTAATTCAAATTCTTCATGGTTTGGCGGCATGGAAACATAGAAAATTCCTTTACTGGGATTCGGCCAAATATTAATTCCAATAGATTCATTCACCTTTTGAATTGAAGTAGAAAAGCCATAACATCGTGAATAATATTCACAGCCATTATCTTTAACTTCTACAGCATACTCCCCCTCATTTTCTGGGTCATAAAATTGGCTTCTTGCTCCAATAATTTTTTGGTTATTTGCACAATTAATCCATTGATATGATTGACCAATAATCATGGATTTAAGGGTGTGATTTTCTTGAGTTACCTCAACCTCTGGCTGAGGGCATTTACCAAAAACCAGTCTGAACCCGTCGATCCCTCGATAAGTTGTATCGATTTTTTCTAAATCGCTGGGGTCGAAATCAACAATGCCACGAAAGTCGCCAACCAAATAAATCTTCTCAGGCGAAAAACTTGCAATACTTCGGCATCTTACATTCTCCTCACCGCCAAAGGCAGCGAGCCATTCAAGTGAACCAGTAGTATCAATAATAAATGCAAAAGCATCTTGAAATCCTTTTGATGTTTTCAGTTCTTGTTTTCGACTTCCAAATTCCACACTTCCGGAATATTCGCCTGCACACAAAATTCGCTGACCAGCACCAATTTTAAACGAATGCAATAAATCGTTTTCAGTGCCACCTATTGTTTTTACCCATTTAAAATCTCCAAATTTGGATAGTTTTAAAACATAGCCATCAGAGCCTCCTTTGGAGGTTCTATAGGTAATATTTTGGTTGGGATCAAAATCTAAAGTACCAGAAAAGTTTCCAGCTAAATAATAGTTTTTACCATCGTCAATGAATACCCCAATAGATGTATCGCTACCAGGACCACCAAGCGTTTTTGTCCAAACACTTTGAAAATTCTTATCGAATTTTTTAATGAATACGTCAGACTTGCCATTTGCATGAGATAAAGTTCCGTTCGCACTATCTGAGAAATTTACCGACCCTTCAAATTCACCTACAAGGGCTTTGTCAAATCCAAAACTAAAAACACCTTTTCCAATATCATCTCCAGGCCCTCCCCATGTGTAAATTCCACCATAGGATGACCCCAGAACAAAATGTTTTAAAAACACATCTTTTTTTCCATTAGATACTTTTACTTCTTTTTTATTGATTGATTCCGTAAAATCCACTGTATCCTGAAAAAAACCAGTAAGCATGCCCTCGAGCCCTCCATCAATTTGATACAAATTGGTACCTTCATCATCATATTTTCCTCCAAAACTTTTCCATTTAGCTACCGAACCATTATCAGAATTCAAATACATTAAAAATATATCATGTCCTCCCTCAGACCTTCCCCACAAGTCCGAATGAACATTGTCTTGCCTTAAATCAATACTATCAGAGAAGTAACCAGTGACCCATACTAAGCCATTAGCATAATGAATATCTTTTCCTTCGTCATCTCCTTTACTGCCAAAACTGTAAGCCCATCGAGGTCTCCCAATAGAATCATACTTGGCAACAATAAAATCCTTTTTTCCAAAAAAAGATAATTGGAACGGAAAATAATCTATTCGAAACGGATAGTTGGAAAAATTACTTAGAATGTACACATTCCCTTGCGGATCCTCCTCAATGTCAATTATATAATCGTCAAAATATCCCTCATAACCCTCCTGCCTATCTAGCTTATACGTTTGGCTATAAATAGCCCCTGATAAAATGATTGAAACGGCAAGCACCAGATAAGTTTTCATAATTGAGTTTATTTTCAAATGTATGTTACTTTGGTTCACAAGAAAGGAAATTTTGAAACTAAAATTTCAGAATCTCCTATTTATCCTATTCAGAATTTCAAACTTTTCTACCTCTGCTTAAATAATAATCATAATGATTAAAGTCTCCTTTAAAGAGTCCTGAGAAAGAGACCAAATTATAAAGAAAGGAAAGGCGAGCAGCAAAAGGATTGTTGCGGTTTTGGGGCGTTGTTGATAACTTTTTGAATAGGTAGTTAGTGAACTATCAACTTGAATTTCTTCCAATTAATTCAATCACTTTCCTTTTTTGCCTTTTAGTAAAGACTTTTACCCAAGAAAGCACAAAAGCATCATAGCCTCCTGATTGGTCTTTTTCTTTTTCACTCAACTGAACCATGAAAATTTGAGGTTTCTTATCTTCTTTTATCCAAGGATGAATACAGGTATCAAAAAAATCAGCTTTAGCTAAAACTTTACTTCCTGAACTCCCTGTTATAAAAGCAATTTTCTTGTTCTCAAAGCTGAATGTATCTCGTGAGTTTGCTAATAGTGCATTTAATAGTTCAACTTCTTCTTTGCTCAATTCATTTTTATTGCCTGACTGTTCCACCGATATATTTTCTTTTTGGATTTGTTGCGATATACAACCATTACTTAACAGAATAAAAGGAATCAGAAATAGTGATTTCGCAAGACTCATATTCTAATATTGATAGAAGTAGTTAGAATAAAGCATTGGTCTAACTCCTAAAGAACGTAAAACCATTTGAGAGTGTAAAATAAAAGGGTGTATTCCAACAGCAGGGACACCTGAAATAGTTAGTGCCCTTGCCGCATGGCTTACACAACTGCTGCAATATAAATTGTAATTAACTCCTTTATCAAGATATGCCCCGTATTTGCTCAATGTTTTGAAGTTAACCCCTTTAACGGTTGCTTTCATAACATCGTCCCCTGCATTAACGTAATTCTTCCAATTATTAGTTCCATTTTTGAACTTAAAAGGATTCAATATCCATTTTCCACCGTGGTCAGGACCAACTGAAACTAAGGAGTTGTAAGAGTTGGTTTCGCCTACTTTGGTAATTGCAGTATGACCAAAAGCATCAGATTTTTCAGTATTTAGTTGGACATCACTCGGATTAAAGCCTGTAAGAACATCGCTTGCATTGGCTAAAGCCCCTAAACTATATCCAACATTTTCTAACGCTGAATTTCCTTTTTTACCTAAGTATCCAAACTCGTCTGTACTGAGGTTATAACTACCAAATCCAAACCCGACCGAAACATCAGTTTGCCCACCTAAAAGCAAGTCCATACCTACGCTGTTGATATAAGAACCTGTTACAATCGCAGCGGTATTGGCAAATGCCATTCCCGAAGTAGCAACTGCATTTGCAGCTCCGCCACTTGCTGCACCAATGGCAGCACCTCCTGCCATGTAGCCCCAAGTTTTACCTGAACTATAATCCCATTGCAAAGGGTTAGCCGCTCCATTTGCAAGTGTTCCACCTTGCCACATGCCTAAATCAGCCCCGATAGCCATTGGTAAAAGTGCTAAAGAAGCCCCACCTGTGAAGGGTGCAGCGATTAAAGTTGCTGCCGTGAAGATAATTTCACCCGAAGGATCGGTATATTTCAATGGATTATTCCCCATTCCCAAATAAGGACTCGCGAATTGGTGTGCGGGATCAGGAGAAGTCCAACGGGCCAGGCGGGCATCCCATTGGCGGCTTTCAAAATGGTTTAAGCCTGTTTCGGCATCGCGCATCGCGTATACCCCTTGGTATCCTCGGTCAAACTCGCTGGTGTTTAAACTTCGGCCAGGCACGGGCCACCCAAAGGGGTAATAATCCTGGTAAGCTTCAACAGTTACTAAATATTTACCAGATTTGCCCGAAGCATCAGCCGAAAGGCTTACTTGCATATCGTCGCAATAAACTACGGCATTGGTAAATGTTACGGGTTTAACCACCACATAAAGTCCAGATTCATTACTACTTACGGTATATTGATTTCCAAAGGTATTGCTAAAACTTACCCATAGGCTAGGCGCATCTCTATTCAGAAGCTTGTGTTCATCATTATACAGTTCGTACATAATCCCAGCACTTATGTTGTTATAATTGCCGGTAGCATCTCCAAATTTAATGGTACTATTTACGGTTTGTCCATTTACAACAGGAATAGCAATTCCAGGCCCTTGGGCAAACTCGCCCAAGGTATTTATATCACCATTACCTAATTCAAGCTTTACCCCTCTGTTGGTCACATGAGGTATGTTTAAAGACATGGTGTTTTCGCAACCCCAAAACAAATCATCCGCTCCTGTTCCTTCAAAACTGGTAGAAAAACTCATTTGGGAATTTCCATTTTTAGATACTTGAGCACGCACATTACCCAAATGATCTTTTAAGAAGTAGGTTGTTTTGTTGGTACTAAAATCTGTTTCACCATAAAGACTCATACCATACCCCATGGTTTTTATAGGAACGGGTTGAGAGTGAGTTCCTATTTCTTTTGTAAATGATCTAATCATGGCATTTCCTGCATCGTAAAGGTAGTAACTTTCGGTAACCAAAGTAAAGGTATTGGGGCTGGTTTCGGCAAAGGATTCTTTTTTGTACCTCATCCCTTTTTCGTCATAATAATTTTTGAGAATGGGCCGGCTCATGTCATTGTTATCATAAATTGCTGTGATTCTACCCGCTGCATTGTATTCGTATTTACGGTTATTGGTCTTTACATCCAGTACCATATGGCCACTGGCATCGTATTCATAGTTACCAGGCGCTTGATTCTCCACATCGCCTAAGGCAGAATAGTAATGAGGATCAATTATGTGATCCAGTTTGTTGTTTATTCTTTTCCCATTTGCATCTGTTTGGTACACATATGTCATCCAATCAATTCTTCCCGCAGGGGGAGCTACTACAAGAGAGGCCTCACGTCTCAAGCCAAGAATGTTGCCATTCGCATCATAGTTCAAATAATTTTCACTGGGGTTGTTTCCGCTTAAATCAATGCTAGCCTGAGCGGTGGGTGAATTTGTACCGTAGATATCGTTTTCCCTTCCATATCCTTTAAACTGTCCCGCCCTGCTAGACAAAAATGAACCTTTGGTGTTATATAAATATTCCTCAAACCAGTGATCGGATCGGTTTGAAGCACCATTGGGGTAGTTTAAAGCCGAATAATTCCAGCGGGTACTTTTTATTCTTCCATTGTAATATTCGCCACCTGTAACCGAGCCACCAGTTGACTCTATATAGGTTCCTTTTCTTTTATAATCTCCGGTAAAATAATCGAGACTAAAGCCAAAGGCATCTGGGGCTGTGGTAGAGTATGAAGAAAATCCATCTTTGCCTGGGTCGAAGTTATGTGCCTGAGAGCCATATTTGGTCAAAGATGGGTGGTTTATCGATTTAAGTTGACCATTGATAGTATATACATAATCCAAACCCTGCAAATGCCCTCCTATTTGCTTCCGTTTCAGTGGTCCATGCTGATAGTACTCATACTTCTCATGAACTTTATAGTTAAGACCATCTGTGCTCGTTTCTGTAAGATACAGGGAGCCTGAATGGTCATATGTGTACTTTATATAATAATCATCGGTGGTGCGGGACTTATTGATTTCAATTAACTCCACGGCCCCATTTTTATCGTAGAAATAATCGAACGTTTGTACATCCGGCAGTCCGTTAATTTTCTTCACCATCCACCTCAGCCTACCTTGATAATCATAGCTGTACCAAGTGGAAGTATTTACAATCAATGTGTTTCCATTCATTTCACCAGAATAGGTTTTTGACACCCTCCCATTAAGGTATGTTGTATTGTATGTCGTGTTAGACAAGCCAGTATTGGTTGAAAAGCTAAGGTCAGGCTGGTCATATTCCACAAAGTTTCTATCTTGACAATAAGATTCAATAAACCCAAGACTACCTAAATTATCTTTCAATAGTAGCACAGAAGTACTTGTACCGATATTGTGTGATTCTTCGTGATTCTGAAATCGCAATGGAGTTGGGCCAGAATTATAAACTCCTGATTCAACTACTCTATTTTTTTCATCGTAATGGGTATAACTAAATTTGCTCTCCAATAATTGTTGGGCCGTTTGAGAAAATCTAATTTTACCGTCGGAGGCGTATACAAATTCTACTTTTCCTTCATCTACAGATTCGCTAGCCAGCAATTGTCCAGAGCTATTGTATTGGTAATTCGAAACCATGGTGTGTTTTGGTTTCTGGGGTATTTGATATTGAGAAATGTTGAAACTGGCCAATATATTTTCCACCCCTGAATAATCTTCATGAGGAACTGCCCATGAGCAATATCTCATTTGGTTAGCAACTTGGTCAAAAAAGCTTGAAGTAGTACGCTTTAAAGGTTGAACATTAATTATTTCAATATAAATAGTGTGTACGTTATTTCCATGATATGGGCCTACTAAATGTTGATTGCTAAATGCGCCTTTCTTCTCTTTATTGTCTTCGATTGTTGAGAAAACCCATTCTCCATTGACCCCCAACTCTTTTAGGGCAGATATTTGCCCATACTGACAGATATCCGCTGTGCTTACCAAATTGCCATTGGCATCTGCGGCATAATTAGAATACACTCGGTATGAAATCGCAAAACCTTTTTCATAAGGCCAATTAGGGCATGCCACCGACCCGCCTCCTCCACTACCACTGCTTACATATTGCAAGGCTATATCCCATTTTTCAGATTGATTAGCCGCAGTGATGGCTTCATCAAAAACGAGCATATCCTCAACATAAGTTGGTGTTCTAAGGTTGTTCGAAAATCCTTCATAGATAGGCAATTCATCAGCATAATCCGTTGTACCCAATATAGTGAAATCATTCCAATTAATTTCAGCTGGAGAAAGCACCTCTCCACCGTGGAAATTTAGTCGAGAAGGTGACCCAATATATGGTTTGCCAAATTTCCTAACAGGCATATCTAAGCTGAATACTACGTTTGAGAACATTATATCATCACTTACCTCTGTCTTCAAATTATCAATAACCAGCCTCTTGGGAAAAGAGCCTGTAGGATCAAAACCCCATGAAGATCCGTTTCCTACATTATTGAATTTTTTTTCCTTGTAATAATTAAATTCGTTTGCAGCCGGACTGTAAGTATTATCATTTCCCAAGGGAGGTAAATAAGCAACCATGCGCTCGGCTTTGTCATAATAATAAGCATGAAAATCGTAGTAGTTTAACTTGTAATGAGCTAAGGCAGAAAGGTTATTTGAGGAAATACGATAAATTCCAGGATCAAGGTTTAAACTAGTTAAATCATTCGCCTTTATAATGTTATTCCCGTTAAATAAGACGCTCTCCCTATGAACCAAATCAAAAATTTGATATTCTATGTCTACACCCATTTCAAGCTGGGTTGTTAATCTCAAGGTATTTTCCATCCCTTTGCACAAGTGAACATCTATATACCCTTGATTAAAAATCATGGACATCTCGAGTTCTCTTCCATTAGAGACCACGCCACCTGTATTAATTTCACCCGCATGGCAGGTGGCCAATAGTTTTCCATCCCCATCATGAAAAGCCACAGTCTGTAGACCATCTGGATCAATTGATATTGTTTTCGTGTAATTGGAGCTCAAAGCAATATTTGCTGGCTGCGTAATTCCAATATGTTTCTTATATGGTCCTTGTGCAAATCCATATATATATTGTAACTCCCCATGATGATCAATAGTATAGGATTGACTCTCATGATTGCTCCCTAATTTATATTCTTCTCCTGGAGACGTAGACTTCAAAATCCCAGTGAAGTTTACATCATCATATACTACTCTTGAAAAAGGTATACTTGAGGCTGGCACATAATCTTCTTCGCTATTATTGTCGCTGTAATACCACCCCAAAGTACCTTTACTACTACAATCAATTCCAAGCTCGGTACTTATATCCGATATATAAGTTTGAAAATGATCATGGTAATTATAATTGACATTTGCTCTAGTAATAAAATTATCGACCAAACAAATGTTTTCCAAATAAGTTGGTGCTGCAAGGGTTTGAATTACAGGCCTTTGCCATGCATCATATATGTGTTCAGATGCTAAAAGGTGCTTTTTACGAGAATTTGAATTGGCGAATTGATTCGATAAATAAAGCGATGTATAACTTTTTACAATTTCCTCGGATGAAAATGACTTAGAATGTTGTTGAATAGAATTTCCAAATTGATTTGAAAAAGTCGCATTTAACTCTGTTAAATCTCCTAGCTCGTCAAATGTTTTTGTGACCACATAGTTTTTATTTTTATCCTTCTTGCATACCTGGACGGACAATTCTTTGCCCAAATCCAGTAAAGAAGAAAAAGAAATATTGCTACCAGTTACTTTTACTAATTTATTATCTGCAATTGTTAAGTCTTCAGCTATTGACAGCTCACCACCTATTTCTGATATCTCTCCATATAGTTGAAGTAATGCAAATACTTTAAAGTAGCATTCGTTTCCTAAATGATAAAAAGAGAAATCTATTTTCTCTTCAGTATTTCCAAAATCAAAGTAGGGGTAAAAAATCTCTTTGTTTCCAAATGTTTTGCTATCGGATAATCCAGCTCCAGTAATCGAATATGATACACCCAGTTCTACAGGCGTTTTTACGCCAAGTATCAAAGGTGTAAATGTAGCTTCAATATCATAGAATAGGGCATTTTCATCTCCAAATGAACAATCTACATGTAGGTCCTTTGGCTCAGGAATTGGACTCTGAAATATCGGAATATCATTCCAGTAATAGTTGATAAAATTATTTTCATCCTTCGATATTTCGAATTGACTGTTAGGATCAATATGTCCGAATATCCCAACAACGGAACCGTTTTCAATTATAGAAACTTCATCGAAATTATCGAATAAAAAGCCATACGTAATGTCCTCAAAGCTGCTTCCGTAGTTATAAACTGACAGACCAATTGCCCTTGACTTACCTAAAACGTCGGCTTTAAATTTCAGGGTGCCTGTTTCGTTAGCATATAACACATTTGTACTGGTAGCACCAGACTCACCCCATCCCACTACTCCAATAGTTGAATTAATACTCGCATTATTCGTTTCAATCAACTGTCTTTCCGACCAAATGATTGGAAAATAATAATTAAAATCACATTTTAACTCATTGAATTCGGCGTAGATGTCTTTCAATGAAAAATCTACTATTAATGAAGTTTGGGTCGCGTTTGAATGAATATAAATTGGCGCATTATTTAAAATATATTCAATCGTGCCATCAGAAAGCTTTCTGATGGCAAGCTCATCCTGGTCACTGATTGTTCCGTAATTTCCTATAATTGTTCCAGATTCGAGTACAAGAATTTCATTATTTCCATCAATTTTTATAGCAAATTCTATAGAATTAGGGTCATCATCATTGTCCAATTCAGAAAACCCAATGACCTTTTCGGTAAAATTTGGTGAAGATCGAAACCTCATTTCGCCTGAATTTCCTATCATTATTTCATTAAATGAGGACCCACCAGATTCTCCCCAGTTATTAAATCCGTTAGTTTTGACAATTTGGTTTAGTTCCTTATCAAATTTTGTCTCATTGAGTGGTTTCCAATTTATTCGAACAAATTCTTGGGATGACAATGAAGTAAGGTGCCCTACTAATAAGCACAACACAATTATTTTTTTCATGGCTTTCAATTTTATTGCTTTACAAAGAATGCGGTGTCAGAGAAAATTTGATTCGTGTCCAAATAATATGATTCTAGCTTAAAAATCGACGAATACTTATGGTCACCAAATGGATACTTTATAAACTTACTTGAAGCTTTGGTGGCGACAATATGACTATCAATTTTACCTTTGGGTATGGAGATGTTTGCAATTATTTGATTTGAAGAATCACGTAAAATTAGATACAGTGTATCTATTGTTAATACATTGTTCAAACCTACCATCCCAGTTACCTCTACAGTATCATTGCTCGTAAATATTGTTTTATAATTTATGTAAGTCGTATCAGTCGATTTCGCGACATTTGGCAATATGAAAAGCTTAAGTTTTTCTGGTTTGTTGATTAGTTGGGCCTTTAAGCCCATACCTATAAGCAAGAATAAAAGAATGTAAATTCTTTTTAAGCCGAAAGACGTTGAACTAGCCCCCTAGAAAATCGGACGAAATTATATTTAAATAAGTGTAATAATTGTATGATTGAGTCTATGAGAA
>JAGQYO010000066.1 GCA_020435995.1 Flavobacteriales bacterium
CATCAAAGAAGTTCCTTCTCGTCATGTGTTTTATACTTCCATGATTGGTCTCTCAGTAGGTGGACTTATTTCTTATGTAACGGCTTATTATACAAGTTTGGGTAAAAAGCCAGTTATGGATATAGTGCAGAATTCTTCTACTGGTGCCGCTACTAACATTATCGCTGGATTGGCAGTGGGTATGAAGTCAACATTTGCTTCAGTTATTCTTTTTGCAGCTGCCATTTATGGTTCTTATGCTTTGGCTGGATTTTACGGTGTTGCTCTTGCAGCTTCTGCCATGATGGCCACTACAGCCATGCAGCTTGCAATTGATGCATTTGGACCCATTGCTGATAATGCAGGTGGTGTTGCTGAAATGAGCGAACTACCAAAAGAAGTGCGTGAAAGAACTGATATTTTGGATTCAGTTGGAAATACAACCGCTGCCGTAGGTAAAGGATTTGCGATTGCTTCTGCCGCGCTTACAGCCTTGGCTTTGTTTGCCGCTTATGTAACTTTTACTGGAATAGATGGAATCAACATTTTTAAAGCTGACGTATTGGCTATGCTGTTTGTAGGTGGTATGATTCCAGTTGTTTTTTCTGCTTTGGCAATGCAATCGGTTGGAAAAGCAGCCATGGAAATGGTACAGGAAGTTCGAAGACAGTTTCGCGAAATCCCAGGTATTATGGAAGGAACCGGCAAACCAGAATATGCCAAATGTGTTGATATTTCTACCAAGGCGGCGCTTAAAGAAATGTTGCTTCCGGGGTTGATTACCATTATTACTCCAATCATTATCGGATTGCTTTTTGGCGCTGAACCACTTGGTGGTTATATGGCGGGAGTATGTGTATCAGGTGTAATGTGGGCTATTTTCCAGAATAATGCTGGAGGCGCTTGGGACAATGCAAAAAAATCTTTTGAAGCCGGTGTAATGATCAATGGAGAAATGACCTATAAAGGTTCTGACGCACACAAAGCTGCTGTAACTGGAGATACTGTGGGAGATCCTTTTAAAGATACCTCAGGCCCTTCAATGAACATCCTAATTAAACTTACATGTTTGGTAGGGTTGGTTATAGCGCCTATTCTTGGTCAAATGAGCGGTAAAGGTCACGGTGAAAAAGTAGAAGTAAAAAAAGAAGTTGTAATTACTGTTGATGAGAATGGTGACGAAGTAATTACAGAAACTGAAGAGGTTATTTCTAATAACTAGTAAAATGAAAAATTGGTTTTATATCATTTGGTTTGCGGTTGGTTCTATTTTGTTGATGGGGTGTGGTGAGGAGAAACCAACATCTTCAACTGAAGAGACCACAGTTGGAGATGACGTTCGCCCAAAAAGGCATTTTACCAAAACCAATCTAAAACTACCTGAAAACTCAGATTTTCCTGAATTGGCTGAGCTGACTCAAGGAGATGAATTTTTAATAGACAGGTCAAATAGTAAAATGGCTTGGGTTGGAAATAGTGCCATGGGAGAGCAGCGCGGAGAAGTGAAAATTTCGGAGGGTGTATTTCTCTATGGCATAGATGACCAGTATCAGGGTAGATTAGTTATCGATATGTCTAAAATCACTTCAACCACTACCGAGAACAAAAAGGATGAAGACAAATTGCTAGCAGATTTAAAGGGTCCGAACTTTTTTAATGTGGATGAGTATCCTTATGCCACTGCCCAAATAATGATGTTAAATCCAGGGGAAGGAAACAACAGAAATGGTGAAATTTTACTTAAGATAAAAGACATGGTTCACCCCACTCAGTTTGATTGCACCATGGATGAGCAAGGAGATTCCTTGATAGTAAATGGTAATTTTTCATTCGATCGAACCTTGTATGATATTCGATACCGATCGGAGACATTCTATAAGAACATTGGAGACAAGGCCATTTCAAATGATGTGATCATTGACTTTCAGTTGAAGTTTTTTCTCAACCGCGATTAATAAGAACTTTGCAATGAAAAAGAAGCCCTAATTACTTAGGGCTTTTTTGTTTGTATACATTTGGAACCATGATTTTCAAAAGAGGAATTCTTTCAATAGGTATAATGATTCTTGTCTTATCGGTTTCGGGCCAGAATTATGTCGATTTACTCAAGCTCACCTATCTCAATTCACCTTTTAATACTTCAGATACCCTAGGCGACCCAGTGAGGGTACAAGAGTTTTCGGCAGATGCAACTCTGCCTATTCCGCTGCGAAATGGCCATGCGCTTATTACGGGATTATATCTAGAACAATTGAGTGTAAAATCTTCTCCTCAAAATTTTAATGTAAGACAAGTACTTGGTACTCAATTGAAGTTGGGAGCCAACATTAATCATGGTAAACGGTTGAGTGCTACTTACATGTTTTTGCCTAAAATTTCATCAGATTTTGTGGAGTTAGGCCCAAATGATTTTCAATTTGGAGGATTAGTTCTTTATAAATTAAAGAAAAAAGAAAATTTAAATTATCAATGGGGACTCTATTATAATTCTGAGTTGTTTGGTCCCTTCTTCGTTCCCTTACTGGGCTTTCATTATTTGAGTAAAAACGAAAAGTTTGAGATGAATTTCACACTTCCAGTGTGGGCCGACATGAACTATAAATTCAATTCGTTTTTTTCTACTGGGCTTACATTCTCGGCATTTGTCCGAACTTATTATTTGAGCCCACAAAGCACCTTGGGCAGAGATGAGTACCTGGTAAAATCGAGTAACGAAATTTATGGTTATGGGCAATTCAGTTTAAGCAAATCTTGGTTGTTGCAAACAAAAGTGGGGTATTCCATCGGGAGGCGATTTAGCGCTTACGACATCAACGACAAAGTTGTATGGGGGTTCTCAGCATTTAGATTTGGAGATGATAGAAAAGAGTTGAACCCGAGTTTTAGTGATGGAATTTTACTACAGGCCCGTCTTATTTATCGATTTCATATTGAAAAAGAATCGGTGAATGAAAACCCAATTGCAGATTAAAACAAGCCGTGAAGTTCGGCATCTACCATAGATATAATCTTGCCTAGGTCTTCCTTATCCTCTTTGAATTTGTTCTCGTCTACGTTTACGATAATCATTCTACCTCGATTATAAGTAGAAACGAAAGCTTCGTATCGCTCATTGAGTCTTTTGAGGTAGTCCAATCGAATTTGCTCTTCATATTCACGCCCTCTGGCTTGAATCTGACTTACCAGAGTAGGCACACTAGCCCTTAAGTAAATGATCAAATCGGGAGGTGCAATAAAGCTTTCCATTAGATTAAACAGAGAAAAGTAATTTTCGAAATCTCTTGTGGTCATTAAACCCATAGAGTGAAGGTTAGGCGCAAATATGAATGCATCTTCATAAATGGTTCTATCTTGGATAATGCTTTTGTTGCTTTCCTTAATGTCTTGTATTTGGGCAAAACGGCTATTTAGATAGTAGATCTGCAAATTAAAAGACCAACGTTGCATATCACTGTAGAAATCCATGAGGTATGGATTCTCATCTACATCTTCGAAATGAGGCTCCCACTTGTAGTGTTTTGACAATAATGTAGTGAGTGTGGTTTTTCCTGAACCTATGTTTCCCGCTATAGCTATATGCATTTTTACTCTGTTTTTTAAGACCTACTAAAGTATAAAAGTTGGCATCCTAATCAAGCAAAAGTTCTCAACAATCAACGCTCGTAGAGCATGATGTCGAGACTTCCTTTTTGGAGAAAATTCATTCGATTTTTTCCTAAGATAACTTGCTTAATGTCAGAAGTTGTTTGCCACAAGGTATCGGTTTCTAGCTCTTTTAAATTAAAGCTAAGCACGTATGGTTTTTTGTAATGGATGAGGTTGTTGCCCGAAACTTGGAAGTAGTCAATGCCCGTTACAGGGATAGTTTTGTAGTAAGCGCCATAGATATCAAAAACCAAGATGCCCTTTTTTCGATCTAACAAATAGAGCCAATTGTTGGACTCTCTCATATAAATTGGATCGACACTAAATCCGAGCAACTGGCTTAAATTTCCGCTGTTGGCAGTAAACGAATTTTTTTTATCGAGCCGTGTTAGTTGAAATTTGACCTTATCAAATAGCCAAACCCCATTACCGTAAGAATTGCACGCGTGAGAAACTTGTTGAAACCCTAGTTCTTCCAACGGAATGTCTCTTCCTTTAAGCCCCAGTTGGTTATCGAGAAAGAGGATTTGAACTTGATCTTCAAAAAAAACCAAGAGTTCTAGCCCGTTAGTAGCATCGATGTCGGTAATGTCACCGAGGTATTTGTCGCTGTTTTGGGATAGAAAATTTCCATCTGGGCCATACATTTTCACTTCGTTGCCCTTTACCAAATAGAGTTTTCCGAAGTTGTCCATTCTAACAAAATCGAAGGAACCACTTATGGTCTGAACTTTATTTAGGCTCTGAGCCAGCATGGACCATGAGAAAAGTTGCAGTGCTATGAATATCCCGAATTTCATTTGGGAGTAACAACGGAAAGAACTGAGTCTATGGTATCTCTGTTATTGGCGAGCCTCGGAACTTTGTTTTGACCACCTAATTTCCCCTTCTTTTTCAACCATAAAAAAAAGCTGCCTTTTTCAAGCATTTTTACTCTAGGCATGAGCATGTTGAGATCGTGATACCGTTTGGCTTCATAATCTGAGTTTACCGACTTAAGCGCGTTGTCCAATATTTCGGTGAAATATTCTAAATCATTCGGCGGTTTTTCAAATTCAATAAGCCATTCGTGGCCGCCTTGTTTTTCATCAAAAAATGGAGCTGCGGTATATTCAGAAATAATTGAATCCGTTTTTTCGGTTGCCACTTTTATGGCATGTTCAGCATTTTCGGCTACTAATTCTTCGCCAAATGCATTGATATAATATTTAGTGCGACCACTTACTCGAATCCTAAAAGGTGAAAGGCTTGTAAAACGAACGGTGTCTCCAATCATATAGCGCCACAATCCGGCATTGGTTGAAATGACCATGGCGTAATCTACATCTATTTCTACATCCTCAAGGAGCACCACGCTGGGATGGCTTTCGTGAATTTGATTCATAGGCACAAATTCGTAATAAATGCCATAATCCAACATAAGCAGCACATCTTCGGTGTCTTTTTCAAAAATATCCTGAATTCCAAAAAAACCTTCCGAGGCATTGTAGGTTTGTAAATAAACCACGTTATCAGATGGAAATAATTCTTCAAACTGTTTTCGATACGGTGCAAAATTGACACCGCCATGAGCGTACAATTCAAAGTTTGGCCAAACTTCGAGCATGTTCTTCTTACCGGTAATTTCAAGTATTCGATGGAGCAGGGTGAGGTTCCAAGAGGGCACCCCCGAAATATTAGTTACATTTTCGACGGCCCCAGCCTCAGCTATTTTTTGAATTTTTTCTTCCCACTCGGGATGTAGGGCGAGTTCCATACTTGGTGTTCTAACATACTCAGCCCAGTAAGGGAGGTTTTTGATAATAATAGAGGAGAGGTCGCCATAATAGGAATTTTTACCAAATTGGTTCACCTCACTACTTCCACCTATAACCAAACCTTTTCCTACAAAAAGCTCACTTTCAGGGAATTGATTAAAGTATATCGAAAGCAAATCTTTTCCACCCTTGTAGTGGCAATCTTCTAATGATTCTTTGGATACCGGAATAAATTTGCTTTTGGCACTTGTGGTACCGCTCGACTTGGCGAACCATTTTATTTCAGTGGGCCAAAGCACATTTTGCTCTCCATGTTTTACCCTTATTATTTGATCTTTTAGTGATTCATAATCTTGCAAGGGAACCAAGGCAGCGTATTGATCGCGAGTTTGAATATTTTCAAATCCATGTTTTTTTCCAAACTCTGTATTTTTTCCCGTATTAATTAACTTCGTAAACCATTCCTGTTGAACTTCAATAGGATATTTTTTAAAAAGATCAATTTGATGCTGCCTTTTTTTAAGTACCCAAGAAATTACAGAATTAACTATTGCCATTTGATTTTACTCGATGTTGCAAGGATGGCAAAGATGGTCAAATTGAAACGAAGAGGATTTTCACTTATCATTATTTTATGGGTTTTTAATAATATTTCTAAAGCCCAAGCATTAGATTCAATTTACGTCGGTTGTACTATTGAACTAAGCGTAACTGGCACCTTGCTAGAGCCTGTTACAAATGGAGCGGTTTCATTTGTAAGAACACCAAAAGGCTCGTTTGTCTATGTATTTGGAGGGATTGATAGTTCATTATCGAAAGAAGGTATCCATAAAAGGAGTTATAAAATTAATATTGATTCTAAGGTGGTTACTCGACTGCCTGATTTACCAGATAGCGTAGGAAAAATTGCCTCATCTGCTACCCGAATAAAAGACAAAATTTATATTGTAGGGGGCTATTATGTTCATTCGAATGGATCAGAAACATCTTCGAATAAAGTGCATGTATTTGACGCAATTGGAGATACATTTTTATTGGACGCTGCCCCTATTCCCATTCCTATTGATGACCAAGCGCAATTCTCATATCTAGATTCCCTAGTGTATGTTCTTTCGGGTTGGAGCAATGGACAAAACGTTAATAATGTCCAAGTTTACGATCCTGAGAACAACAACTGGTTTCAGGCCGATCCGATTCCTTCAACTTATAATTATAAAGCATTTGGTTTAAGTGGAAGTCTTGGGAATCATGGAAGCTTTGTACTTATAGGTGGAGCTCAGGATAGGCCAAATTTCCCGCCATATTCATTGGTGCTTAGCGGATTGATAAACGAAAAAAACTCCAAAAGTATTTCTTGGGGTCGACCTTTGGAACTGCCTGACCCCGTTCCGTTTTATAGAGGAATCACATTTTTTTGTGGTTGGGAAAACCAAGGCTATATTTTCTTGGGAGGTTCTGATTTAACATATAATTACAATGCGAAATCATATTTAAACGGTCAATTAGTTCACCCTCCAAATAGGATTTACTCCTACTGGGTTTTTGAAGCTAAGCTTTATAACATGAATGAAAATGACTATTTGAATTCCAAATTATCAGTTCCAATGGACGTAAGAGATTGGGGGAAAGATGAAGTTGGGAATCTTTATACAGTTGGTGGAATAGATTCTAATGCTTCTGTAAATAGATCAGTAATCAAATATGCGAAAGTAGACCCATCGACGTCAACTGAATTCTTGAATTCTCTAGAGGAAAGCGTTTTGATAAAACCAAATCCGTTTACCAATAGTTTTAAAATTGAATGTGATGGAGAGATGATGTTTTCAATCTATTCTCAATATGACATGATTTTCGATAATATTATTGTGAATGGAAGTGTCGAGCTTAAATTGGATTCAAAGCCAGCAGGGGTATATTTTCTGAGGAATAAGGAAACTGGCAAATCCTACAAAATCATCAAACAATAAAAAACCCCTCATTTTTCAATGAAGGGTTTTTTTGCGAAATGGATTTGAAAGTAGGATTATCTCACTTTCAAATCAAAGGGCATTCTAGCCAGTATGCCACTGTTTTCAGTCAGGGTTTTAAATGATTTGTAATATTGGTAATCTTCGCCAAACTTCCATTTAACAAAAAGTTCGGTAGATTCACCTGAAAGTCCTTTGATGAGCGCTTCCATTGGATCTTGCTTTTCAGGGAAGGTTTTTAGCCTGTAGTTTGCGATTCCAGCCTTCGAAGCTGCATAGGCAATGGCATCTTCTAGGCCACCTAATTCATCAACCAATCCAATTTCTAATGCTTCTTTGCCAGTCCAAACTCGCCCTTGGCCTATTGAGTCAACTTCTGCTTGTGTAAGTCCTCTTCCATTAGCCACTTTCATTGTAAAAGAATCGTATATTTTCTCCACACTCATTTGTATTTTAGTGTATTGGTAGTCAGTCAGTTTTCTTGAAAACACACCAGCATTCGAATTTGCATTGGTTCCTACGCCATCGAAGGTTACGCCAAATTTATTTTTGAAAAACTCGCCCATATAAGGCATCATACCGAATACGCCTATGGAGCCAGTTATGGTATTTGGTCCAGCGAAAATGCGATCAGCACCACACGCGATATAGTAACCGCCTGATGCCGCCAAACCGCCCATGCTCACTACAAGGGGTTTGGCCTCCTTGGCAAGTTGAGTTTCTCTCCACATCACGTCTGAAGCAAGTGCGCTTCCGCCTGGAGAATTTACCCTTAACACTATGGCCTTGATGGTACTGTCTTTTCTCGCGTCTTTGATGGCTTTTGCGATTGTTTCTGAACCCATTGTTTCTCCATCGCTTTTTCCACTCCTTATCTCACCAGCTGCATAAATAACGGCAATTTTATCTTTCATTTCCCATGGCTTCGGTTTGTCGCTATCAAATTTTTCAGGAGCCCTATCATACTTACTCAAGGATACAAATTCAATTTCGTCTTTTGCATCAATTCCAAGTCGACCTCTAAGGGTATCCATAACTTGGTCGCTGTACAAAAGCCCATCTAATAACCCTGCATTTAATGCATCCTTTGGCATTACCGTTTCCATGCTGTCGGCAATTTGGTTGAGCCGAGCAATGTCTATATTTCGTGAAGCCGAGATGTTTGTTAACCATTCGCCCCAAATGCTATTCAAAAATGAAGTAACCTGCTTTCTATTGGCGTCACTCATTTTGTCGTACATAAAAGGCTCAACAGCACTTTTGAATTTGTTATTTCTTCCTCGAATGATTTGCATTTCTACATCCAATTTTTCGAGGGTTCCTTTAAAAAAGGCGAGTTCTGTCATCAGGCCTTTGAAATCAAGATCGCCTTCTGGGTAGAGGTATACTTTGTCGGCCACACTGCTTAGGTAATAGCCGCCTTGCCCATACATTTCGTTATAAGAAATAATGAATTTCCCAGATTCTTTAAACTTCAAAAGGCCGTTTCTTACTTCATCCAAGTTGGCCAGCTCCATACCTGCGCCAGCAAGCTCTAGGTATATTCCCTTTATTTTGTCATCCTTGGCAGCTTTGTCTAAATTATCTAACACATCTTTTAAGTTGGTTGACTTCTTCGATTGAAACGTGTTGAAGTCAAAACTCTCAAACGGATTGTCCGACCCTTGATCAACTACACCATTTGGAAAGGAGATATATAAAACCGAGTTATCCTTAACTACTAGGTTTTTTTCATCTTTTTCTCCACTAACTACTGCGGCCACAATTCCGATGGCTAAAAAGAGAAGAACTAAACCTGAAAGAACGAATCCAAGCATGGAAGCGAACATGAATTTGAAAAACTGTTTCATTTTATTTTTTGTTTTAGCGGGCAAATGTAGTCTTCATTATCACCATTGTTGGATTTCTAATACATCAGTGGATATAGGACTATATGAAAGGAATATTTTTGGCAAGTGAGGAAAAGACGATACATAACCTACTTTGGGGTAGGAGGAAACGTGGGAGATTGGGTTCAAACCGCTCAGAAAGCAAAGGCTTTATTAAAAGAACATGAAATTGAAGTAGTGAAAACTTCATCGAAGTATCAAACCGAACCATGGGGAAATGTGGATCAAGATCCATTTACCAATGAAGTGTGGTGTGCCAAATGTGCTTATTCGCCCGAAGAATTAATGTTCCGCCTCTTGAAAATAGAATCAATGCTCGGACGCGTGCGCTCCGAAAAGGTAAAGTGGGCCCCAAGAACCATCGATATGGATATCTTGTATTATGGAAGTGAAATTATGGATACACCTATATTAACAGTCCCTCATCCCAGAATTGCCGAACGTAAATTTGTACTTATTCCGCTGGTAGAAATTGCCCCAGACTTTATACATCCAGTATTGGGGGTGAGTTCCAAAGAGTTATTAAATGTATGCCAAGACACTTCTGAGGTTAAAAAGCTATGAACTACAACCATATCGTAATAGAAGGAAACATTGGTGCTGGCAAAACAACCTTCGCCAAAAAATTGGCTCATTCGTTTAAGGCTAAATTGATATTAGAAGAATTTGAGGACAACGCTTTTTTACCTGCCTTTTATTCCAATCCTGAAAAATATTCGTTTCAGCTTGAACTTAGTTTTTTAGCTGAGCGCTTTCGACAATATCAAAAAGAATTACTTAATAGGGAGTTGTTTCAATCTGTAGTTGTTTCCGATTACTTGTTTCAAAAATGTGTGATTTTTGCAAAAAACAATTTAGATGAAGCCACCTTCCAATTGTACTTGAAGTTATTCGCAATCATCAACGCATCTCTTCCCCAGCCTGACATTGTGGTCTACCTTCACCAGTCAATTGATCAATTGATGGAAAACATTAGCAAACGTGGTAGGGAGTACGAAAAAGGAATTACAAAAGAATATTTAATAGGAATTCAAAATGGGTATCTTAATTTCTTGAAAAATTATGACAAATGCCCTGTGTTGATAGTGAATACGCAAGATCTTGATTTTGTGGAGAATAGCCTTGATTTTGAAAGGATTAGGAGTTTGTTTTTCGAATCTCACAAAAACGGATTTAGTATTCTTCAAAAATTTAGTTAAAAGCCTGCGATTCACGATTCATTTATTGCTATTCAGTTTAAAAACATTGTATTAATATTGCACCATCATTTAATAAAACACTATTAGGCTATTTTAAAGCGTAAAAACATGAAGAAGAGAACATTAAGTCAGTTGTCGATTATTGCTCTTATTGCAGTAGGAATCATTGGGTGTAACCCATTGAAGAAAATGAGCAAGTATGAGCAGGACATTAAGTATACAGTAACGCCAGACCCATTGGAAATGCATGGTGATAGTGTAACGGTTTCTATTACCGGAAAAATTCCACCAAAGTTCTTTCACAAATTAGCCACGGTTACGGCTACCCCAGTGCTTAAAAACGCTGAAGGTGAAGTAGTAAAAGAATTTAAGGAAACAAAACTAATTGGAGAAGCAGTTGATGGAGATGGACAAAAAATTCCATTCGAAGCAGGTGGTTCTTTTAGCTATAACGATAAGATTGCTTACGATCCTTCAATGGAGAATGTAACACTTAACGTGAAAGCTGTAGCGGGTTTCAAAACTAAAACCAAAGAGTTTGAGTCTAGAAAAGTAGCAGACGGTACTAAAACAACTCCATTGTGGGTTCAAAAAGATGCACGTCCAATTCTAGGTAAAGACAATTTTGTGAAGGTAATTCCAAGGACTTCTGAAGCGCAGATTAACTATGCTATCCAGAGTTCACAGGTTCAACCTAAGGAATTGCAAGACGATGACATTAAAGCTTTAAGGGCTTTTGTGAAGGATGGAGTTGCCAAAGGATTCGAGTTCAAAATCGCTACTGTATCAGCTTATGCCTCTCCAGATGGAGAAATGGCTTTGAATGATAACTTAGCAAACGATAGAGCTAAAACAGGTGGAAGCGCATTAAAAACGATTTTGAAGAATCAAAAATCAAAAGCTGCAGATAAGGAAGGTTTTGTACAAGAGATTGGAAAAGGTGAAGACTGGGATGGCTTTAAAACCGCAATGGCTTCTTCTGACATTGCTGACAAGGAATTAATCTTACGCGTATTGAGTATGTATCCTGACGGCGAGAAGCGTGAGCAAGAAATTAAGAACATGGCAGCAACTTATGTAGAGCTTGCTGACAAAATTCTTCCTGGATTAAGAAGAGCTCAAATTGTTGTAAAGGCTGATGAAAAAGCCCGTACGGATGAGGAAATCACTAAATTATTGAAGTCTGATCCTACTCAATTGTCCGTTGAAGAAGTTCTTTACGGTGCAACTTTAACTCAAGATTTAAATGAGAAAATGAGAATTTACGGAATTGCAAAATCTCAGTTCCCTAAGGATTGGAGAGGTGCTAATAACGTAGGTTATATTTATGTGCTTCAGAACAACATGAGTGCTGCTAAAGGTGAGTTCGACGCTGCTGCAGCTGCTGGAGGAACTAACATTGTAAAAAATAACCAAGGTGTGGTTGCTCTTTTTGAAGGAAACACTGCTGCAGCAGATGATGCATTTAAAGCGGCTTCAGGTGCTGGTCCAGAAGTAAACTACAACATGGGTATAATCGCTGTGAAGAAGGGAGACTACTCTACTGCGGTTTCTAAATTTGGAAGTGAGACTACTTTAAATGCTGGTTTAGCAAAAATGCTTAACGGTGACAACGAAGGAGCAGTTAAGGCTATTGATGCAAGCGCTGATAAAGATTCAGCTGCTGGGCTTTATTTAAAGGCTGTGGCGGCCGCTAGAGGTGGAAACGCTGACGGTGCTGTAAGCAACTTAAAAAATGCAATTGCAAAAGATGGCGGCTTGAAGAAGAAGGCAGCTAACGATGCAGAATTTGTTAAGCTTAGAGAGAATGAAGCGTTCAAAAGCGCCATTCAATAAATAGCAATAAAATAAGTGATATAAAATAGGCGCCTTCGGGGGCCTTTTTTATTTTTGAGAAATGAAATATTTGAGTTTGTTTGCCTTATTGAGCATTGTGCAGCTGAGTTGCACGCCTTGTTATGTTTGTACTTACACTGATAATAAGGGTGTTGAATCTCATACAAGTGAAGTCTGTGATAGTAAATCGGATTTAGATAGATTTGAATCCGATTTAAAAAATCAATGGGGAAAAAACGGAGACGTTATTTGCACGAACAGCAAATAAATTTGCACGATTCAATATTCGTATTTTCCTATATTTGTCACTTACTGAGATAAGAATGAAAAAAATAGCACTTGTACTTTGTTGCCTGATGATGACGGGCCTTTATTCATGTAAGAAATGTTCTACATGTACGTACGCCGATCCCGCGAGAGGAACCTTGACCAGTGAGGATGTATGTGGAAAAGGAAAACAATACAAGCATGTGAAGGATATTTACAAAAAGAATGGTTGGTCTTGTGAAGATCTATAACATCGAAATATATTAATTAAAAAAAGGCCCTTAGTGGGCCTTTTTTAGTTTTTGGTAGAGCTCCCATATTACGATTCCCGCACATACAGCGATATTCAAGGAGTGTTTTGTACCTATTTGAGGGACTTCTATGCTTCCATCGCATAAGTCTATTACTGATTGTTGAACACCGCTAACCTCATTTCCGAAAATAATAGCTGTTTTATTTTTTCCACTAGGTTGAAATTGATCTAGCGCAATGCTATTTGTTGTTTGTTCAATTGCATAAACAGCAACACCTTTTGATTTTAAGTCCTTCACTAATTCCCTTAAATCATCAGCTTTTTCCCATCTAACTGACTTTGTAGATCCTAATGCTGTTTTAGTTATATCTCGGTGAGGTGGCGTTGCGGTTATTCCCGCCAAATATATTTTTTCAATTCGAAATGCATCGCCCGTTCTAAAAAGGGAACCAATGTTATTCAAGCTTCTGAGGTCATCGGCTATAACGATAATGGGTGTTTTTTTAGCAGCATTGAATTCATCAATTCCTATTCTATTGAGCTCTTCAAGTTTTAATTTAATGTTCATAACGTTTAATAAGTATTGATTTAAATGGCCTATCACACCAATAGGCCCTTTGTAATTTTATTCGCTCCAATAAATACGGAATCAAGGATGTCGAAAACGACAAAGGAAATAAAAGAAACCCCGCTAATGAAGCAATACAATAAAATCAAGGGTAAATACCCTGATGCATTGCTGTTGTTTAGGGTAGGTGATTTTTACGAAACCTTTGGAGAAGATGCCATTAAAGCAGCTCGCATTTTAGGCATTACTCTCACCAAAAGAAAAAATGGAGCGGCTTCTCATATTGAACTGGCTGGGTTTCCACACCATTCAATCGATACCTATTTGCCAAAATTAGTGCGATCGGGGCAGCGGGTGGCTATTTGTGACCAGCTCGAAGATCCCAAAACCACAAAATCAATAGTTAAAAGAGGTGTTACAGAACTTGTTACTCCTGGGCTTTCTTACAACGACCATTTGTTGAACAACAAGGAGAACAATTTCTTGGCGGCAATCTATTTGAACAAGCAACAAGGAGGTGTCGCCTTTTTAGATATTTCAACCGGAGAGTTTTTAATAGCAGAAGGCTCCATTGAGTACATTGACAAACTGATTCAAAGTTTTGCCCCACGTGAAATTCTGTATAACAGGCAAAAAAAACAGCAATTTCTAGACTATTTTGGCGAAAGCCACCATGTTTACTTTTTAGAAGATTGGGCTTTTCAACCGGATTTTGCACGAGATAATTTAACTGAACATTTCAATACAGCCTCGCTAAAAGGGTTTGGCGTTGCAGACATGGAGTACGCTATAACTGCCGCTGGCGCCATTATGCATTACTTGAACGATACCGAACATACCAGAAAGAAACATATTACCAAAATATCGCGAATTGAGAAAGAACGCTACGTTTGGTTAGATCGATTTACACTGAGAAATCTTGAATTATTTCATTCGACTTCCCCGGGAGGTGTGGGTTTAATTGATGTTTTGGATCAAACCATAACTCCCATGGGTGGTAGGCTACTCAAACGATGGTTGGCTCTTCCACTTAAGGAAGTAAATCTCATTAACGAAAGACATCAGGTTGTAGAGTGCTTTCTTAAAAATAGTGAGTTTAAGGAGTCCGTAGGCTTACATTTAAATGACATTGGAGATATTGAGAGATTGAGTTCTAAGGCTGCTTTCGGACGTATTAATCCCCGGGAAGTTATTCAGTTAAAACGAAGTCTGGAGTTAATTATCCCTATAAAAGAATCTTTTGAAAAAGCCAATTGTGAGCCTTTGAACAGGTTGGGCGATCAATTGAATCCATGCCCAAAACTTATAGAAAGGATACGAAAAGAAATAGATGAAAATCCGCCTGTTCAATTGCATAAAGGCAAGGTGATAAATGATGGGGTTTCAGAAGAGTTGGATGAACTTCGGTCCATTAGGTCTAATGGCAAGGATTACCTAATTAAAATTCAAGATAGAGAGATAGAAAATACGGGAATTTCAAGCCTTAAAATTGGGTTTAATAATGTCTTTGGTTATTATTTAGAAGTTAGGCATACGCACAAGGATAAGATACCAGATGATTGGATACGGAAACAAACCCTAACAGGAGCAGAGAGATATATTACGCAAGAGCTGAAGGAATATGAGTCGAAAATACTAGGGGCGGAAGAAAAGATTGCAAAAATTGAATCCAGCATCTACGAGGCATTGGTTACTTCCATTTCAGAATACATCAAGTCTATTCAGCTTAATGGAGAAATAATAGCCCAAGCCGACTGTTTGCACAATTTTGCGAAGATTGCCTTAAAACATCATTATACCCGCCCGCATATCAACGATTCGTATTCATTGGCCATTAATGGCGGAAGGCACCCAGTTATTGAAAAACAACTAAAAACGGGTGAGGAATACGTTGCCAATGACTTGTTTGTTGATGCCGATACACAACAAGTGCTTATGATTACGGGGCCGAATATGGCAGGTAAATCTGCTTATTTACGGCAGAACGCCCTAATTGTAATAATGGCACAAATGGGGTCTTTTGTACCTGCAAAAAATGCTGAAATAGGTCTGGTGGATAAAATATTCACGAGAGTAGGGGCAAGTGATAATATTTCCCAAGGCGAATCTACCTTTATGGTTGAAATGAATGAAACCGCCAGTATCCTTAATAATATTAGCGAGAGGTCGTTGGTTATTTTAGATGAAATAGGCCGCGGAACAAGTACCTATGATGGTATATCAATTGCGTGGGCCATTGCTGAATATCTACACGAGCACAAAACCAAACCCAAAACATTATTTGCAACTCACTATCATGAACTCAATGAAATGACACATGTTTTTGACCGTGTGAAAAATTACAATGTTTCAATTCGTGAAATAGACAAGAAAATTGTCTTTTTAAGGAAGCTTATTCCTGGAGGGAGTGAGCATAGCTTCGGAATTCATGTAGCAAAAATGGCAGGAATGCCTTCTAAGGTGATTACCAGAGCAAATAAAATGCTCGATAAATTAGAAGAAAAAGAGAGTGAGGGAAGGACGGTAAAAAATTCGTTGAAGGCCCAAAAAGAAGATATGCAGCTGAGTTTCTTTCAGTTAGATGACCCGACCTTGGCACAAATCAGAGATGAAATCATAAATATTGACATCAATACACTTACCCCCGTGGAGGCATTAATGAAGCTAAATGAAATAAAAAGCATTTTGCAAGGTTAAAGATTTGGAATTGTTTTGGTGGATTCTAATTTATTATACTTTTGTCGCCCCGTCAATAAAGGTATTGAAGGGAATCGCGAAAGTAGCTCAGCTGGTAGAGCACGACCTTGCCAAGGTCGGGGTCGCGGGTTCGAATCCCGTCTTTCGCTCCAAAGATTTTAAGGCTGCAAATGCAGCCTTAAATATTTAAAACGTTCTGAGAATATAAACATCACCACGCCCGGGTGGTGGAATAGGTAGACACGCAGGACTTAAAATCCTGTGGCCATTGCGGCCGTGCCGGTTCGATCCCGGCTCCGGGTACAAAGCTTCTTCAAGCAATTGGGGGAGCTTTTTTATTTTTATGTCTAAATGTTTCACACCTATATTTTGAGAAGCGATAAAAGCGGTCGATACTATGTTGGTCACACGCAAGAAATATCTTTGCGCCTAGTGCGACACAATACTGGCCAGGTACCCTCAACCAGAGGCAAGGGCCCTTGGACCTTAGTCTACGAAGAAGAATATCCAACAA
>JAGQYO010000067.1 GCA_020435995.1 Flavobacteriales bacterium
GAAGTACCAGAAACACCAGTACCGCTAAAAGTACCACCAGAAGGCGAACCACCAGACAAAGTAACCGTAGGACCATTTACACAAACAGGAGATAAACTTGCCAAAGTAACCGTAGGTAATGCGTTAACTACAATATTTTTAGAAGTAGAATCCTTACAACTAGCACCATCAGTATACACATAACGGATAGCCGCTGTTCCAACCCCAGCCGTAGCGGGATTGAATGCAGAACTAGTCGTTCCATTTACCTTATAAGTACCGCCAGAAGGTGTACCACCACTTAATGTAAATGAAGAAGAATTAACACAAGTAGCAGCGAAAGACGATAGGGCAACCGCAGGAGTTGCATTTACCACTATGTTCTTAGAAGTAGAATCGGTACAACTAGAACCATTGGTATACACATAGCGAACAACCGCAGTACCAGCACCTACCGAAGCAGGGTTGAAAGTAGAGCTAGTGGCACCATTAACTTTATAAATACCACCAGTTGGCGTACCACCCGATAAAATAAATGAAGGTGAATTGGCACATGTTGCACTAAACGAAGCCAAAGCAACTGTCGGAGCTGCGTTAACCGTGATATTTTTTACATCCGTGTTGGTACAAGAATTTCCATCGGTGTAAGAGTAGGTAATTGCTTTGCTACCTGCACCAGCCGTAGAAGGGCTGAAAGAAGTACCAGAAACACCAGTACCGCTAAAAGTACCACCAGAAGGCGAACCACCAGACAAAGTAACCGTAGGACCATTCACACAAACAGGAGATAAACTTGCCAAAGTAACCGTAGGTAATGCATTTACTACTTGATTAACACTTGCAGAGTCCTTACATCCACTTGGATTGATGTAAACATATTTAATAGAATGAGTACCCGCCCCCGCTGTAACTGCTGAGAACGAACCGCCACTTACTCCAGTTCCGCTATAAACGCCACCGCTAGGTGAGCCATTGCTTAGAGAAAAACTAGTTGCGTCAACACAAACAGCACTTAGCGAACTCGCGGATACTGTTGTAGCAGCATTTACATAAATTGATTTAGCAACTGAAGCGTAGCAATTGTTAGCGTCCGTGTATTTATAAGTGATCGAATGGCTGCCCGCACCAGCAGTACTTGGGTTAAAGCTTCCAGTAGAAACTCCAGCTCCAGTGTAAACTCCACCACTTGGGCTTCCACCTGAAAGTGTAAAAGATGGCGAGTTAGAACAAACACTATCTAAGCTAGCCAGAGTAACAGTGGGAATAGTATTCACCACAAGAAATTGAGTTAAGGTGTCATTTGAATTCATTTGGTCACAAGATGAGTTCGGCACACTGGTAAATACTCGTAGTGTATTTGTTTTGGTGACGTCAAGTACAATTGAACCTAAATTTATCCATGCAGTTTGGTTTTTGGCCAAAGAACCAGTCCAAGCATAAGGAGTTTTCATAGCGTATGCCCCTGCATTTTCCTTAATTCCCCAATTGATCGTGGCGCTTGTTAGAGCTGCAGTTCCATAATTCTTTAATGCCACCCACATGCTATCGTTTGAAGCACAAAGGGTATCGGTAGACGCCATTATACCAGCATCATTTTGAGAAGAATCTATCAGGTTGATAATGTAGTCTTCTGTTTCGCCAAAGCCATAAGTACCACAGGCTATTGGTGTTGAAGATTCTTGA
The DNA here is from genome assembly GCA_020435995.1 of Flavobacteriales bacterium. Classification (GTDB taxonomy): domain Bacteria; phylum Bacteroidota; class Bacteroidia; order Flavobacteriales_G; family Salibacteraceae; genus JAGQYO01. The sequence continues at coordinate 1,663 of JAGQYO010000067.1, forward strand.
AGAATAATTCTCATTCCCACAAGTCCCGTTACCGCTCCCGTTGGAACAGATATGTTAGCGGTAAAAGATTGTCTTAGAACTGAAGAAACTGAAGAAGCAAGAACTTCTTCGCCTGCATCAAATACCATGTTGCCGTTAAAATCTATCCAAGCTTTTAAGTTAGAGGCAAAGGGAGTTCCACTACATGAGCCATTTACAACTCTTAGCTGAGTAGAGGTGCCTTTTACCAATGTGATTCTATTGGCGGGTTCATTTCTGAGCGTATAAGACTCGCAAGAAGTTAATGGAGAACCAAACGTGTTACATGCAATTGAAACGGTATCGATTTTTGTATCCGATGAATTTGTTGAATTACTAAGGCAGTAGAACACTTTAGCAGTAACTTTTAACCAAGGGCTGCTACCGTTTCCACCACCACACGAATCCTGTACATAGAAATCATAACTATTGCCAAGGGTTAGGTTGGCAATACCAAACGTGGTTGATGAAACAGACTTAACAACCGTACCTGAACCCAAGGTAAAACCTTCAGCACCGTATTGCACATTCCAAAGCGATGCGCCACCTGTAGTCCAAGTTAAGGTTACAGAGTCTGTTGTATTAACAGCCACACTTAGGTTTGATGGTTTTGGACATGGAGGAGGAGTAAATTCGTCCGCACCGATGTCTGGTGTAGTTGCGTTTCTTGTTTGAGCATCAAAGTCAACAGATATACCCGCAATTGGAGTAGCGGCAGCATTCAAAATAGTTGACTCTGAGTGTAAGTCAACATTAGAGATATAAGATGGGTCAACGCTTACTGAATTTGCATCTTGTGAACTGGCTGATTGCCATGCGCTTAAATTCGATCTTGCTCCAGAGTAGTAACCTACGTTGGTACCAGCAGTATATAAGTTGTTATAATTTGAGCTGTAATTACTTGGCAAGCTACTTACGTAATATGCGTATCCATTTCCAAAATGGGCAAAACTGTTGTTCAATACTTGAATTGAATCACAGTAATTCTGCCAAATTCCGTAACTAGAAGTAGTGCTCAAACCAGCCATTCTCACGCTGTTATAGGCTACAAGAATGTTTTTGATATTGATAGTTGAGCTGTTCGACCCACCGAGGTAGATTCCACCTTGTGTGCTCGTGCTTGTGCCCAATATAGAGATCATATTGTTGAACACAGAAATTGGTTTTGCTTGTGAACCTTGACTATATGATGTTAAGTAGATACCATAAGAGGTACTTGTGCCACTCAATAGAATTGTGTTGTTGTTAATCTTACTTCCTAATGAAGTTGAGTAACAATAAATACCGTATTGAGTGATTGCCAATGAAGGATAGCCAATAATTCGGTTGTTGGCAATGGTGATGCTGTCTTGGTAATATGACATGATACCATAATAACCTGTCGAATCAAACAAGTTGTTTTCAATGATATTTCCACTTTCTTTTATTGTTATGCCGCTTCCATAAATATAGATTCCATAAGAACCGTATTTGAATGTTGAATTTTTTACGGCGCAGAAATTGGCCATATTACCTCCCGTATTGTGGTAAATATTGGCATTTAAATTCGAGCTAGTAGTTCCAATATACGAGTTGATTAACGTACAAGAATCAATATTTGCGTAATCTGTATTTCCGCTAAAATCGAAAATTCTAGAATAAGTAGTTCCCAAAGACTTGAACTCCATATTCTTCATGGTAACGTAGTCTGCACCATTAAATCGCCATATATAATTTGCAGTACTTAATGTGCTACTAAACGACAATTCAACTTTAGCTGTGTTTGCTGGGTCTTTTGTAAACGTGATGGTATTCACCATGGAAGCACCATTAATTTCGGGCATATCAATTTGTTCGGTATAAGATCCTTGCCTTACGTGGAATGTGGTCGGACCACAAATTCCATTAGAACTTAAGGCAGAGATAGCTGAGGCAAATGTGGTAAAGTCTGGATTTGTACCTCCAATGGTGAAAACGCCGTTCATGGCTGTAGAAAATGATGCCGAAACACTTGTGTCATTGGCAGGTTTTAAATCTGTAGTGGCATTTGGTAGGGTAGTCCAAGCTCGTATAACATAACTCGAATCATCATGGAAAGTATATGTTCCAATAGCTACTAATTCCGTTGAGTTTTGTACAAGTGTTCCTGTCCAGCTGTATGGGGTTTGAGATACAAATGCTCCTGAATTTCTTTGTACTTCCCAGTTTATGGTTGCTGAAGTTAAATTGTTTAATCCATACCCTTTGATGGTAACATTAACTGTACTGTTTCCAGCACATACAGTGGTAGAAATCGCAGTAACGCCAGCATCGTCATTGATAAGCACAAATTCATCAGCACCTATATCAGGGGTGGTGGCATTTCTTGTTTGTCCATCAATATCAGTAGTAATACCTGCAATAGGAGTAGCAGCAGCATTAAGGGCTTGGGCTGAGGCGTGTAGATCACTTGCAGAAGTGTAGCCAGGGTCAACACTTATTGAGTTCGCGTCTTGAGAACTGGCTGATTGCCAAGCAGACAAGTTGGCTCTCGCTCCTGAGTAATACCCAACGTTAGTTCCAGCGGAAACCAAGTTATTGTAATCTGAAGTTAAATTTGTGGGTAAACTACTCACGTAATAGGCATACCCAGAACCAGCATGTTGGAAGGAGTTATTTTTAACATCAATGTAATCTCCATACGACATATAATAGCCATAAGAGCCAGCACTTGCAGAGGCTACCCTAATGCTGTTGTAGTATATCTGCATATATTCGTTCCTAGATGGCGCTGCACTACCACTAACATTGTACAATCCGTAATGAGTGGCGGATGCTGTTCCCATGAGTGTAATCATGTTATTAAACACGCGTATCGGGTTGGTTGCACTACCAACATGATACGAAGACATATTCAGACCATAAGATGTACTGGTATTGCTCAGAGTAATTTTATTTCCAGAGTACTCAGAGCCATAACAACCTCCATAAGAATTAATTCCATATTGTGATGAAGCAAAATTCGGGAACCCATTTATCGTGTTGTTTTTGATAAGTATGCTGTCCTGATAATAGGTCATGATACCGTAATAACCTGTAGAATCAAACAAGTTATTTTCAATGATATTTCCACTTTCTTTAATTGTAGTTCCGTTTCCATAAATATAGATTCCATAGGAACCGTATTTGAAGGTTGAATTTTTTACGGCGCAGAAATTAGCCATATTCGTCCCTGTATTGTGATAAATATTGGCATTGAAATTCGAGCTAGAAGTTCCAATATACGAGTTGATTAACGTACAAGAATCAATATTTGCGTAATCAGTATTTCCGATAAACTCGAAAATTCTAGAATAAGAAGTTCCCAAGGACTTGAACTCCATATTCTTCACGGTAACGTAGTCTGCACCATTAAATCGCCATATATAATTGGCAGTACTTAATGTGCTGTTAAACGACAATTCAACTTTAGCTGTGTTTGCTGGGTCATTGGTAAACGTGATGGTATTCACCAAGGAAGCTCCACTGATCTCGGGCATATCAATTTGTTCTGTGTATGCACCCTGTCTCACATGGAATGTAGTTGGTCCGCAAATTCCAATAGAATTTAAGGCAGAGATAGCAGAAGCAAAGGTGGCAAAGTCTGGATTTGTACCTCCAATCGTATAGGTGCCGTTCATAGTCGTAGAAAATGAAGCCGAAACGCTTGTGTCATTAGAAGTATTCAAGTCTGTCGTGGCATTGGGTAATGTAGTCCATGCTTGTATCACATAACTTGAGTCTTTTTGGAATAGATAAGTTCCAATGGCAACGGATTCAGATGCATTTTGGGCCAGCGTACCTGTCCAGCTATATGGCGTTTGAGTTATAAATGCACCCGAATTTCTTTTTACTGCCCAGTTAATGGTAGCTGAGGTTAAATTATTTAGTCCGTATCCTTTGATGGTAGCATTAACGGAGCTATTACCTGCACATACCGCAGTCGAAATAGCTGAAATACCAGCATCGTCATTAACTAAAATAAATTCATCCGCACCTATGTCTGGTGTGGTGGCACTTCTTGTTTGTCCATCTATATCGGTGGTAATGCCGGCAATAGGAGTAGCGGCAGCATTTATGGCTTGAGCCGAAGCATGTAGGTCACTTGCGGAAGTATATCCTGGGTCAACACTTACAGAGTTTGCGTCTAAGCCACTTGCTGTTTGCCATGCAGTTAAATCGGTGGTAGCTGCCGTAAGGAAGTAGCCCAAGTTAGTCCCGGTAGTGTAAATGTTGTTGTAATCTGAAGATGAATTGGTAGGTGCGTACAACAAATAAAAGGCATAACCACCACCAGCATTTACTATGTTGTTGTTTCTGAAGGTTAAATAATCTCCATAGCTTACATTCATAGCGTAATTCGTGGTACCCGTTCCCGCTGTTCTAATAGAGTTATAACTTATTTCGTTATACTCATTTCTACTGGGTGCTGAGCTGCCACTATAATTATACAATCCATATTGGAGTGATGTACCAGTTCCTAGTAATGAAATCATGTTATTAAATACCCTTACTGGCTTAGTAGCGCTCCCAACATGATAGTTAGACATGTAAATTCCATAAGAAGAACTAGTGTTGCTCAGGGTAATTTTATTTCCCGAGTACTCAGTTCCATAATAGCCACCATAAGAATTAATGCCATATTGTATAGCCGTAAAATTTGGAAGCCCGTTAATCGTGTTGTTTTTGACAAGCGTGCTGTCTTGATAATAGATGTAAATACCATAGTAACCAATAGAATCAATCAAGTTGTTTTCGATAACATTTCCACTTTCTTTAATGGTAGAACTACCTCCATACATGTAAACTCCATTAGAGCCGTATTTGAGGGTATTGTTTTTTACTGCACAATAGTTGGCCATGTTAGCTGTACCAGTATTGTGATAAATATTAGCATACTGAACGGCAGATGAGGTGCTCTTATAAGAGTTGATGAGGGTACAACCCTCCACATTACAATAATCAGTTTGGCCAATATATTCTATGATTCTTGAATAAGTGGTACCAATAGATTGAAATTCGACATTTTTAAGGGTAACATAACTAACACCGTTAAATCGCCATAAGAAGTTTTCCGTACTTAGGGTGCTTGCATAGCTTATTACAACTTTGCCTGTATTTGTGGGGTCAGCCATAAAGGTTATCGTATTGCTAGAAGACGCCCCAGAAATACTGGTTAAATCAACTTGCTCGTTATAAGAACCTTCTCTGATGTGGAAAGTAACGGCTCCACAAACTCCGTCGGCTGTAAGTTTATTTCTGGCCGCAATTAAAGTAGCGAAATTAGGATTTGTGCCACCAATGGTATAGGTGCCATTTAATGCTGTTCTAAAGCTAGGGGTAGAGAGGGTGTCATTGCCAGTTTTGGTGTCTGCGTTTCCATTAGGTACAGATGACCAAACCATTATGGTATATGCTGTATCAGCCGTGAAAGTGTAGGAACCAACACTGATGTTAGAAACATCGCCTTGTGCCATAGAACCTGTCCAGCTAAAAGGAGTTTGTGTAATAAAAGCTCCTGAATTTTTTTGTACAGCCCAATTGATGGTTGCTGAAGTAATGGTGTTTACTCCGAAGTTTCTGATAGAAACTGGTACAGACAAATAACCGGTACAGTATAACGAACCCACCGAAGTAACACCTATATCATCAACAAGTGGAGTGAATTCATCCGCTCCAATATCTGGTGTTGTAGCATTTCGTGTTTCCCCATCAATGTCTGTGGTGATGTAGGAGATAGGAGTACCAGCTCCATTTAAACTTGCGCTACCCGAATGTAAGTTGTCATCAGCAGCAAAAACAGGTAGGGCACTAACTGAATTTGTACTTTGAGAAGTTAAGGTTTGCCATCCCGATATATTAGTAGCTCCAGCAGTTACATAATACCCAATATCGGTTCCGGTAGAAAAAAGGTTGTTATAATTGGTGGTAAAGTTTGTTGGCGCGCCACCAGCAATAACGTATGCATATCCACCACCAGCATGCATGGTAGAGTTGTTCTTCACGTCAAAGTTATCTCCATACTGGATCCATAGTGCTCCTGATGTGGCTAAGTTGGTGGACGCTACACGTATTGAGTTATAATAAATTTCGTGGTATTCGTTTCGAATTGGAGGAGATGAAGATGTTGCATTGAAAATTCCATATTGAGCAACAATTCCATTGTTCAACATCGAAACCATGTTATTGTAAGTTCGAATTGGTTTAGAGGCTGATCCAACGCAGTAACTACCTAGGCTTATTCCATAGGAAGTACCAGAGCCAGATAAAACAACCTTGTTATTCGAAAACTGGCTTCCGTAATAACATCCGTAAGTAATTATTCCATATTGCGTTGTTCCAAAATTGGGATAACCATTGATTACGTTATTATGGACGGTCACGCTATCTTGGTAATAAGCAAAAATGCCATAATAGCCAATTGAGTCTATGAAGTTGTTCGAGATCACGTTACCACTTTCTCTTAATGAATTGCTGCTACCATATACATAAACTCCATAAGAACCAAGTTTCATTGTGTTGTTGGTAATAGCACAGAAGTTGGCTAAATTGACTCCAGTATTAAAGTAAATATTGGCATACTGGTTTGAGCTAGAAATACCTGTGTAGTTATTGATTAAGTTACAACTATCAACATGGCTATAATCTGTGTTGCCAAAATATTCAACGATTCTTGTATAAGTAGTGCCGCTGGGAACTAGATCCACATTTCTTAGTGTTACATAGTCGGCACCGTTGAATTTCCAAAGGAAGTTTTGTGCACTCAAAGTACTGGTAAAGCTAATGACAACTCTGCTTGTATTAGCCGGATCGGCCCTAAAAACAATAGTATTAGCACTTGAGGCGCCTGGGATTTCTTTTATTTCTACTTGCTCGTTATATGTTCCTTGACGAATGTTAAGTATGACAGGACCACATACACCTCGTGCTAATAAGGCGGAAGCTGCCGCGCCAATTGTGGTAAAATTAGGGTTTGTACCACCTACTGTGTAGGTACCGCTTAATGAAGTTTCAAAAGATGATGAGGTAACGGTGTCATTTGCCGCCTTCGAATCTGTAAAGCCGTTAGGAGAAGTAGGCCAAACTTTAATTTCATAAATGGAGTCGTTTTGGAATGTATAGGTTCCGATGGTAGCCAAATCAGTACCACTTTGAATTAAAGAACCTGTCCAACTATAAGGTGTCTGCGTAATAAAAGCTCCTGAATTTCTTTTTACTGCCCAGTTAATGGTAGCTGAAGTCAGGGTGTTCAATCCAAAATTTTTGATTGTTGCTTTGACAGAACCTGTGCCAGCGCAATATTGTGTTAGAACATCGAACATTCCAGCATCATTCAATGCTGGGGTAAATTCATCTGCTCCAATATCTGGTGTGGACGCATCTCGGGTTTGGCCATCAATATCAGTGGTTATTCCCGAAACAGGTGTTCCAGCGGCATTGAGTGCCGCGGCAGAAACGTGAAGGTCAGTGGGGGAGTTAAATACAGGTAAGGCACTGATCGAATTTGCATCCTGTGAAGTAGCTGTTTGCCATGCCGTTAAATCTGCGCGAGCAGATGATGCAGCATATCCTATGCTTGCTCCAGTGGTGTACAAATCATTGTAATTGGAAACAAATGTTGTGGGAACAGTAAGCAAGTAATACGCATATTTTCCACCAAAATGGCTTAATATGTTGTTGAGCACGTTAACACTTGATCCTGAGGTAAGATATAGTGCGCTATTGGCTGTTGATGTACTTCCGGATTCATTTCTCACAGAATTGAATGCGATATCGGTGTTGTTAGGTGTGGAGAAATACATACCATAACATGTAGTGGTTCCGCCTGTGGAAGCACCCATACTCACAGTGTTGTTGTACACCTGAAAACGAGTTGACGCAGATAAACCATTTACCGAAGAGAAGTACATTCCGTACGATGTGCTTGTGCTTGCGTTCAGCTCAACATTATTGTGACTACACTCGGCCGCCGATGTTCCAGTTAACCAATAAAAAGCGTAGGCAGAGGATGATGTCGAAAGTTTTATGTTGTTGGCTCTAACCACCGTTCCCACAGTAACGCTTGAAGGATAAAGGCCATAACATAATCCCGACGTGATAAGATCAATTTTATTGGAATCGATCACACAATATTTTGTGGATGTCGCCACTTGAATTCCGTAAATAGTAGAAGTAGGAGTATTCACATTGATAACACTGTTATTCATTACCCTTACAGTATCTTGGTATTGGGTGTAAATTCCATAGCTTGAAGTCGTTGAAAACCCCCAGTTGGTTATGGTATTTCCAGATCCAGGTACACCTATCCAGTTTCCTTTGTCATAGTAAGTTGTTGATGAACCTCCTTGGATATACATTCCCCTGTACACACCTGAAATTGTATTTCCTGAAAAGCGGTTGTAAGAGTTTGTGCCAAGCTCGGAAGCGGGTTGACTCGTGGATGTAAACGAAGTGGCTGAGGCGTGGTTCATATAAATTCCATTGCTATATGGTGAAGAGGTATTGGTTATATTCATCGAAATAGAGCAATTTTTAATCGTGTTGTATTTACAACCATTGGTAGTGGTTGCCTTAAACAAAGCGATTCCAGCTTCCATCATTGTCGTTGTGGTTGTATTGGTATTGGGGTCTACAAAATCAATTCCGTCAATCGTTATGTAGTCACCACCGATGATCTCAAGAATGGCATCGGCATTTCCTACACCAGCACTTGCGGTGATTGCTGGATTTGCACCTGAGCCAGATTTTTGAAAAACGATGGGATTACCCAGAGTTCCAGTTGCCGTAATTTGAATGTTAGAACCCGTTTCAGTATGCCCTGCTGCAATGTTAAAAACTACACCTCCGGTTCCAACGCCAGAAGAATTGACGGCAGAAATAGCCAACTGAATAGTCGCATAGTCTGGAGAAGTTCCACCAACTGTTTTTGTGCCTGTTAGTTGCGAAAATGCTGGGGTAGTAAAAGCCAGTAATAAGGTGGCTAAAACGGATAAATTAAGTTTTTTCATTTGAGAGAATTGTTAGAATTCACTCGCAAATTTGACTGAAAGAAAAATCGAAAAACACGGTTAAAAGTCCCTTTGATTTTTAACCCAATTTGTGGATGATAAAAAATTATTGGAAAATTGAAAATGCAGATTCAAGGGTAAATTTACAAGGCTCGATTGTGCTCATAATTTTATTCAAAAAACTACGATCAAATGTTAAAACCTCATATTGTTGATATGACAAGTAAAAATGCTATTTGTTAAAATTATTTAGCCAAAACAACAAAAAAGCCGACAAAATACCTTGGTCAAAAGTCTAAAAAGGTCTAATTAGAAAATTTTGAAGGTTACTTTTTTGAGGTAAGATTCCTGAAATGGATCAATTGATGATTTTTGATGTAAAAGTTAGGCAAAGGTTTTTTTTGGCTCCTTCGGGGGTAAAGCGAATAGCCACCTCATGCTGTTATTCGTAAAATGACAACAGATTTCAAAGGTTTTTGAGATGGTTTTGAGCCTAATCATCGGTTCAGATGGGATCTCTGGGCAGCGTTTAATAGGAATCGGCGTCGTCTTCTTCAGTAGAGAAAAGAACTAGCTCTTAACCTATGATCTCGCCTTGTGGTATTTGGCTATCAACTCTCCCTTGCTGTTGATATGAAGTTTACCGTACACGCTTTTTATGTACTTTCTTACCGTATCAATTGAAATACCCAAACGGTCGGCAATGAGTTTGTAACTGAGTCCGTCAACAATGCCCCTAACCACGGATTGTTCGCGATCTGTGAGCTGCTCTTCTACTTGGTTTTGCGGTTGGAAATAATCGAAAACTTTGCGGGCTATTGATGGGGTAATAGGGGAGCCTCCTTGGCGTAAGGCGAGAATTGATTCTTTGATCTGACTCAAAGGCACCTCCTTATCTATATAACCTGAGGCACCTGCGCAAATCGCATTAAAAATACTCTGTGTGTCGCTCAATACGGAGATCATTATGATTTCGGCATTTTCCACGCGTTCTTTTATCATTGGGATGCCCTCTATACCACTCAACCCCGGTAGGTTTATGTCCAATAGAAAAACAGGCATTTTATGGTTCCATGTTGCCAAAAGCATTTTTTCGATGCTATCAAAAGCGCAAACGCTAGAAAAGTTCTCTTTGTCCCGTCCCAAATACTTGCACAAAGCCTCTCTTATGCCTTTATCATCTTCTACGATAATAATGTCGCAGGGCTCTTGTTTTATTGCCATAAATAAGACTTTTTAATTCTCATTTTTAGTTCCACCTTGTATCCGTCTTCGCGATCTATAATTAGGGTAGCACCAATCCTTTCTGTTCGCATAAGCATGTTTTTGGTGCCCGAACCTGTACTACTCCTTTCAAGGAAGGGTGTACCATTGTCAAATATAGTGAGCGACCAATAACCGTCAACCACCAGTACATGAACATGTACTATGTTCCCATTTGAGTGTTTGAGTATGTTGTTGATAGCCTCCTTATAAATGAGGTATATTTCTCTTTTTTCAGAAGGACTAATTGAAAGCTGAGTGGCTTTTTCACTCAGTTCCATTTGATATATAAAATGACTGTCTTCAAACATGTTTCTTGTATGCTCTCGCAGCTTGTCGAAAAGGCTACCCACATGTTTGTTTCTCGAGTCAATACTCCATACCACATCCCTCATGTTGCTCATGGCATTTCTACAACTTTGGGCAATTTCATGTAGGGAGTTTCGCTGCTCATCGGTCACTTCATCTTGAAGTATTTCTGCCTCCATTGCTACTCTAGTGAGCACCGAGCCTACATCATCGTGCAAGTCACTCGAAATAGACGTTCTCATATTGGCAATTTCTTTGAGCCTGTTCATTTTCATATTAATCACATACCAAACAATGCCGCCAATGGAGGAAAATAAAAACAGTAAAAACCAGAAAGATTTGTAAAACACCTGATTCACCTTCAAGGGGATTTTAATACTGTTGCTAGCCCATATTCCGCTCGCGCTCATTCCTTTTATCTTGAGGGTGTATTCGCCAAAAGGAAGAGAGGCAAATTGCAAGCTACTTTTATTGCCCAAATAGGTCCAGTCATTATCATAACCCTCTAGCATATAATAAAAAACGTTTTTGTCGGGGTGTTGGAAATTGGAAAGCGAAAAGGCTAAATTGAGGTAGCGATTTTGGTAGTCCAGCGTGATACCATTGGTGTGGTCAAAAGCGAAAAAAGATTGAATTTTTTCGTCGGCATTGATCACTTCTATTTTAGAAAGAAGGAGCTTGTTCGTTTCATAAGAAGTAAGTGGTGCAAGGGCTGGGATACTGCTTAGGCCATTTACACCGCCAAAAAGCAAGTCACCATTCGATAGTTTTAAGCTTGAGCCGTGGTTGAACTCGTTGTCAGCCAGGCCGTCTTGCTCAAAGTAATTTGAAAAACCGGTAGTTTGGATGTTGTATTCGGATAAGCCATTGTTGGTACCTATCCAAATATTTCCATTATTCGCTAAGAGCAAAGTGGCTATGTGGTTATCTGGAAGCCCCTCATTTTCAGTAAATAATTCTAAGGATTTTGATTTGGGATTAAGTTTGGCCAAACCAGAATTTTTGAACCCAAGCCAGATATTTCCAAAAGAGTCTTCGAGCAGGCAATTTACTGTATTGTTTGGCAAACGTGGACTGGAGTTGATGTTGTAATGGTGAATTACTTTACGATCTTCATCCAGTTCGATTAATCCAATTTCGGAGGCAATCCATAAATGATTGGTTGACGAGATTAAAAATTGTTTGACTGGATACTGTGCTAGGTCGTTCCCATTAAATGACAGTTTAATTGATCGATAAAGAGTTGATTTAGGGTTAAATAGAAATATAGATTCATAATCGGCAAGCCAAATGGTGGTGTCATTTTCCTTTAGGCTACTAACCAAATAGCGGTATTTAAACTGATAATTTTTGGCTTCTGGGATATGATAGAATTGGTGATGACCTGTTTGCTTGTTGATATGCATCATCCCATTTCCTTCGGTTGCTATCCAGAGGAAATCTCCATCGTCAATCAAACTATAAGGGCAATAAGTCAAGGAGTCTTCAAGGTAAGACCGTATTTTACCTTGTTTGAGTTGGTATAGCCCACCATATCCGCCAATATAGACACTTCCGTCTTTATCTTCACACATGCCGCGGTAACTGGGTATTCTATTGTTTATTCTTGCGTCGGTAGAGCCGAGGAGGGAAGCGAACTTAGCTTGTTCGTTCGAGATTTTAAACAAACCATTATTGGTGCAAACCCATACATTTTTGGAGTCATCCTCAAAAAGTGAATTCACATGAATGTTTCGTTTAATATCAAAAGTGTAGTTGGATTCGCTGCTGCCATCAACACTTTTCCTTTGAATGTTTTGGCGGCCCTTGTTGATAATCCATAGGTCGTTTTTGTAATCCTTTAGAAAAAAATAGACATGCTCTTTACAGGCTTGATAGGAATCGAATTTCCTGTTGTTTTTATTGATGAGTTCCAATCCCGTTTTACCATAAATAAAAATCGAATCGTTTTTACCTAGATAAAAACCCCAGTGGCTTTCTTTGGAGGCCAAATCAATTTTTGATACAATAGGTTTTTGCCTCCCAGAAATTTTATAACATCCCTTATTTTCACTTATTGCCAATAGATTTCCTGAGGTGTACAGCAAGCGGGGGTGACTGCCAAATGTGCCATTGGTGTCAAATGGATTGGAGATTTTTGAAGTCAAGAGTTTGTTCTCGAAGCGATAAATAAATCCTTCTGAATTCATGGCCCAAACCGTGTCCGCATAGGATTGAATGTCAACCACTGAAACATTCACTTCTTCAAAATTGAGCGCTTGTACTTGGTAAGTATTTAAGTTCAGCAGATCAATACCTTTTTCCGTTCCTATCCAAATGGTGTTGTTGTTTTCGTGAATGGATTGAATTCGGTTGGCATTTAGGTGTGGCTCTGAACTTGTGTTGAATACTTCAAACCGCTGCCCATCGTAACGAAAAAGCCCATTGTGCGATGCTAGCCAAATAAATCCTGCTTTGTCTTGAAGCCCGTGGTTGATGGATTTTTCGGGCATGTTGGCAATTTCGATTAGGGTTTCATTTTGTTGCGCCCTTAAGCATTCCAATCCCCAAGTGAGGATGAATACCATCGAAACAAGGCGTGTTCTAACCATACAATATCAAAAATAGAATAAAGAAAGCTTCAAAAACAAAAGCCCCGTTTCTCATTTGAGAAGCAGGGCTTTTGATGCACAGGTATTAAAGCAATTATTTAGACACTTGGAATTTCTTGGAAAATACATCGTCACCAGAGATCATTCTTAGCACATAATATCCGGGTGCCATATAAGCATGTTGGTTCAAATCAAGTTGTTTAAAATCATAACCCTCAGCTGGAAGGAGATCTGTTTGGAAAATCATTTTTCCAACTGGATCAAACACTTGAAGCTGTGCCGGAAGTTCAGAATTAAACTCGATCATTTCGAGATAGAGTAAACCATTGTTCGGGTTAGGGAAGAGATTCAATTGAGTTTCTAACCTATATGCATCTTCCATTCGACCATTGTCTTCAATGTCACCAGAGCTTCTTGTAGAATTTATACTACCACAATTGGAGTTACAAGAACCAAGCTTGTATCCTTTTGCTAGGTATTTAGTCACTTTATTTTCCTTCACTTTTTTTGTAACGTATACTGTGCTATACGTGCATGTGTGGTTGTTCTTAGACTTTCCTTTTCCTTTCGACTTAGAGCCGTTCTTCTTCTTTTTAGACTTGTCGTCGTCGTCGTCGTCGTCATCATCATCGTCATCATCGTCATCACAAGAGCAATTTTTCTTGGTTTTGGTGTAGCACATCAGAACATAGTCATAGTGGTTACACTTTTTATGGTGACCATATCCGTACCCTTTGCCATGGCTATAATGCCCTTTACCTTTGGTGTGCTTATGACCGTGATGCGAAGAACAGTATTTTTTATATTGAACGTTCACCACTTTAATGTCAACCGTTTTAAATGAAGTACAACCATTAGAATCAGTAACAGTAAGCTTATAAGTGAATGTATGACAAGAATCTTGATCCAAGTCAGGAAAGAAAGTAGGATTAGCCACAGCAGAATCGCTTAAGAAATCAGCAGGCGACCAAGCGTATTGGTATCCGGGTGTACCACCAGTAGCACTTCCTGAAAGAATTACAGAATCGATGCTTCCAAATCCAAGAATTACATGAGCCAATGTGTCGAAAGCAGCCGTTTTAATTGGTATAGTAGGCAAAGTAGCAATATCAGCAACCAAAAGTGGTGGTTCTGTAACGGTACCAGTTAGGGTAACCCAACAAGAGTTATTGTCGAGCACGTCCACAGAATAAGATCCAGCAATTACATTGTTCAACTTTTTGGTAGTAGCCGAAGTATTCCAAGCATACACATAGGGCGAGGTGCCACCTAACACTGCTGCTTCAATCGAACCCGTTGCATTGCCATAACAATCTACGTTTTTAATCACCATAGCCGAACCTGTGAAGTCAGCGTTGCCTGTAACTGTCACCGTGGCATTATCAGAAGACACGTTACCATTTACATCAACAACCGTAAGAACAACAGGATTGGACCCAGTATCGGCACAAGTGAAGTAATTAGGGGACACACCCATCGAATCAATACCACAAGCATCTGAAGACCCATTGTTCACATCCGCAGCAGAAATTGTCCATTGACCCAAAGCGTTTAAAGTAACTGTAATGTTCTTAGCAACAGCCACCGGTGCGATCGTATCTATTACAACAACAGAAGCAATAGCCGTAGAGACATTAC
>JAGQYO010000068.1 GCA_020435995.1 Flavobacteriales bacterium
ATCCCCCCATCAGCTACCAACCACAATTAAAGACGCTAGACCATAAAAACAGCCCAAAAAAACCTGATGGCAAAACCTGGAATAACTGGAAAACCTACCAACACGCCATCCAGTGTGCCGACTTGGTGCTGGAAGCCATCAATACGGCCACGCGTATGTTCAACGACCCTACCCTCAAGAACAGGCTCACCCATGCCGTCCTGCGAACCCTCCAAAGGGATCAACAAAGGTCTCAGGACCCAGACTCCCCTTGGGCCGCCATGGAGATGGCCAGCATCTACGAACATTTGGTGGGGTTCGAATGCAACAAAAACACGTCCATTTGGCGCTACATCACGAGATGCGATGATTGGTACCCTGAATTCATGGAACACCAGTTCACCATAAAAGGCCTGCAATTCCAAATCCCCCATGCCTACAAAGATTGGTGCGATGCCCTTGCCGTCACCTTGGGGGTCTTGGAAGTAGACTTCAGCCAAGGGGCCTTTATCTTCCAAACCAGCGATACCCAACTGCTGGACTTGCAAATCAAAACCACCAACCTACACCTCCAGGTGGAGCATCCCCGCAGCATCGAAGGCAATGGGCTCTTTTTCTTAATCATGCACCCGGTAAGATTAGATGAAGAGATGGGCCACGTCTTTGAAGCCGAACGCTGCGTGGCCATGACCATCGTAACGGGGATTTAGTACAAATTTTTGTACGAAACTACAGTATTATCACTACCTTTAACCATCCCCACCACCTTCCTGCTTGGAGGGTGTGGGGATTATTTATTTTATACTGTCACTAAATACTGGGGAAAGATTACCTTTATGCTTTAGGAAATTATTTTAAATGGCAATAAAAAAATCCGAATTATATAGCTCACTTTGGGCAAGTTGTGATGAATTAAGGGGCAGCATGGATGCCAGCCAATATAAGGATTATGTCTTGGTAATGCTGTTCATGAAGTATGTATCTGACCGAGTTAAGAGAGAAAAAGCGGATGGTAAAACACCGCTCATTGAGATTCCAGAAGGTGCGAGCTTTTACGACATGCTCAAGTACCGTGGTAAAGATGACATAGGCAACAAAATCAACACAGTAATTGGTGAGTTTGCAAAAGCAAATTATCTGACTGGGGTGATTACGGAAGCTGACTTTAACGATGATGCCAAACTTGGTACAGGAAAAGACAAACGTGACCTGCTGACTAATCTACTCAACATCTTTAACCGTGAAGAGCTTGATTTCAGTAAGAACCGAGCAGAGGGTGATGACCTTCTTGGGGATGCTTATGAATACTTGATGCGGCACTTTGCCACCGAAAGCGGTAAAAGCAAAGGTCAATTCTATACACCTGCCGAAGTTTCACGCATCATGGCTCAGGTTATTGGGATTGACAAATCCACTTCACAAAGCCAAACGATTTATGACCCGACTTGCGGTTCGGGTTCTTTGCTGTTGAAAGCTGCTGACCTTGCACCACACGGTATCAGCATTTATGGAATTGAATTCGATAATGCTACCCGAGCCTTGGCTGTAATGAATATGTGGCTGCACAATTTTGCCGATGCTGAGATCAAACAGGCAAATGCAATGTCTTCGGAAGAGAGTCAACAGTTTACAGATGAAAAAACCGGAGAACTTAAAGCGTTTGATTATGCAGTAGCCAATCCACCGTTCAGCTACAAAAAATGGATGAACGGTCTTGACCCGAAAAATGACATTTACAAACGCTTTGAAGGCTATGACAACTATCCGCCTAAAAAGAATGGTGACTTTGCTTTCCTGCTGCACTTAATCAAATCACTGAAATCAAAAGGGAAAGCCTGTATCGTTTTGCCTTTGGGTGTGCTGTTTCGTGGAAACGCAGAGTCGGATATTCGTAAGAAAATCATCCAAAAAGGCTACATCAAAGGTATTATTGGATTGCCGCCCAATCTGTTCTATGGAACGGGCATTGCGGCTTCGCTTATCATCATCGACAAAGAAGATGCTGCCGAACGCAAAAGCATATTCATGGTAGATGCCAGTAAGGGTTTTATCAAAGACGGCAACAAGAATCGCTTGCGTGAGCAGGACATCCACCAAATCGTGGACACCTTCAACAAAAAGCTCACTACCAATCCAAAGTATGCCCGTGAAATTCCCATTTCGGAAATAGCCGACCCAAAGAATGATTACAACCTGAACATTCCCCGATACATTGATAGCCAGGAGCCGGAAGACATTCAGGACATTGAAGCACATCTGCGTGGTGGTATTCCTGCCCGTGACATTGATGCGTTGAATAAATACTGGCAAGTGTATCCGAGCATGAAAGCCGATTTGTTCACGGCTATTGAAGGCAGACCGGAATACTTCAACCTGAACATTGCCCATGACGAGATAAAGAACAGCATTTACCACCATGCCGAGTTCACCGCTTTTAGTGCGGAGATGGAAAAGGTGTTTACCGAATGGAAAACAGAAATGACCACTCACTGCAAGGCTTTGGAGAAAGGACTACATCCAAAAGAGCAAATTCGCTTCATTGCTGAAAAACTCCTGAAGCAATACGCCAACAGAAAGCTAACCGACAAATACGCCATGTACCAACACATGATGGACTACTGGGCGGAAACCATGCAGGACGACTTCTACGAATTGGCTGCCGATGGATGGATAGCAGGAAATGAGGTAAAACGCATTGAAAAGAAAACCAAAAAAGGTGATGAAGAAGTAATAAAACAAGTGGCGGGTATTGACGGACTGGAAGGCCGCTTGATTCCACCCCGCTTGTTGATTCAGGAGTTTTTCCCTACCGAGAAAAAACAAATTGAAGACCTGGAAGAAGAGATTGAAACCATCGTTAGTGAGAAAACAGAATTACAAGAAGAACACGGTGGCGAAGAAGCCGCATTACAAGGCGTCTCCACCAAAAAAGATGCAGAGGCCGCATTGAGTGATTTTATCATTCAGGCGATGGAAGAATATTATCCTGCCGATTACAGCAAGTATGAATCATTTGAGAAACAGGCGGCTAAAAATCAGGCTACTTTAAAAGAAAACGCAAGCCATGCAGCTATTGAGCTACTGAAGAATGCGAAAGGCAGCCTTACCCAAAAAGCACTGAAAGATGGTCTGGAAGCTGCCACAGAACCGGCTGACAAAAAGGTAATTGAAAACTATCTGGATGCTTTAAAGAATGCTGCTAAATCAGCCAAGGAAATCAAAACCCTGGTAGAAACGGTAGCAGATAAACTGGAAACCAACATAAAAGCCACACCTGATGCAGAATACCTGAAAGAGATTGGTATTATCCGCAAGTATTTGGAGTTGCTGGTAAAGGAATCGGAAAAGAAAGCCGAACTGAAAAAGGCATTGGACGAACTGGAAATAAAGGTGATTGCCAAATATCCCAAGCTGACCATTGACGACATAAAAACCACCGTGGTGGACAAAAAATGGATGGGTGAAATGGAAAGCCGCATCAAAACCGAGATGGACAACATTAGCCATCGTTTGACGCAACGGATTAAAGAACTGGCTGAACGCTACGAAAGCACCTTGCCGGAGCTGACCAACAGCCTGACCGACCTGTCCGCTAAAGTAGAAACCCACCTTAAAAAGATGAAGTACACATGGTAGGCGAAAATTTAGATATGAGACCCAATGACTGGAATGATTACTCGATTGAAGAATTGACTCCAAAGAATAAACAATACAATATCGTTGATGGTCCTTTTGGGTCAAATCTTAAGACAATTCACTACCGTAAATCTGGAATACCAATTATTACAAGTGGTTATGTAACAGATGGAAAATTTTTCGCTAAGGACTATCTCTATGTTGACTTGGTGAAATTCAAGCAAGAGAGAAGAAGTGCAGTTAGAGGTGGTGATATTGTAATGGCAAAAATTGGTGAAAGATGTGGGGCAAGTGCCATAATGCCTGAAAACCATGAGGAGGGTATTCTATCAGGCAATGCTTTGAAAATTACAATTGATGAAAATAGATTTTCAAAAGAACTTATAGCCCAAATCCTTTGGCAACATCACACAGTTGGAAATTTTGAAACTCTTAGAACTACAGGTGCACAACCAGCCATCTCAATGGCTAATCTAAAAAAGTATAGAATACCCCTTCCCCCCACCAAAGCAGAACAAACTGCCATTGCCAACGCCCTGAATGATGCCGATGCTCTCATCACCGCATTGGAAAAACTCATTGCCAAGAAAAAAGTCATTAAGCAAGGGGCTATGCAGGAGTTGCTGAGACCAAAGGCGGGGTGGAAAGTGGAAAAGTTGGGAGACTTAACCAAAGTATTTACAAAGCAAACAGGTTTTGACTATACCGCCTACATTAAACCATCCTTGGTTAAAACAAAAACAGATGAAACTATTCCATTTATCCAAAACAAGGATTTTAACAATAAATGGATTAACTTCAATACAGACCATTACATTCCAAAATCGGTAGCAATTAACTTCCCTAGAATCCTTTTGAACGAAAAATCTCTTCTGATTTCAATTTCTGGAAGCGTTGGAAATGTTGGAATATATGAATCTAAGGAATTAGCTTTCATCGGTGGAGCTGTTGCAATATTGAAATTCAAAAATCCAAGTCTAATAGATTGGGTTTGGATTTATTTAAAGTCAGAACGTGGGCAAGAGAAACTTTTTGGAAGTACAAAATCGAGTTCACACGTAAATCTAATTCTGGATGACATTAGGAAACTTGAAATAGAATTCCCAAATGAAATAGAGCAAGCAAGACTTGCCCAAATTTTTACAGACATGGATTCTGAAATCGAAGCTCTTGAACAAAAGCTCGAAAAACAAAAACGAATCAAACAAGGCATGATGCAGGTCTTGCTTACTGGTAAAATAAGATTGGTGTAATGGCAGAAGAAAGCATGACATATTTCGAAGATTTGGATGTTGGCATCACCTGTCCGCATGAAGATGCCTTTGCCCCTGATGGCAAGAAAGTTTTCTACCGTTACATTCACAGAGATGTAGTTAAGTCGGAAAGCTTTTTACCTACTAAACCCAATCCTGCAAAACCATTACCGCCTTATCATGATGCTTGTATTGAGAAAGCAGTCTCCCTATTCGACCATATTGATGGATTGATAAATGGAGTATTTAAACTTCCACATCATAAGGGGAAAAAGAGAATCATCGGGTTAATAACACTTACACCTACAGATGGATTAGTTAAGCAAACTGGTCATCCTAACCACCATTCGTGGTGGCGTTCACAGCAGTTTGATCACGCCGTAGTACAAACACAGGAAATTGTAATCGAATGAAGCTGGAAATCATCAAATACCTGTATTACTATGAAGTACCCACGGTAATGTTCTGTCAGGACGAGCGGGCCAACAACTTCATTTTCATTTTGATGAACGATGAAACCTACGAGTACATAGGAAAGAAAGTAAATGTGGAAGATGTGAGCCTATTCTTTGAAGGCACAATGGATTTACTGCCCATCTACGAAAACAGGGACACCAATTTTTATATCGGAAAATTTAAGAAAAGTGAGTTTTATGCCCATCTCTACACCGGGGCGTATGGCGAGCATATTTTACCCGCGAAAGGGTTGATACTAATGCATCTGGAAAAGGATTTGGCACAATCACTCAAAAAGGAAATTATAAATAAAATGATGATGGGTTCATCCAAATCGAGCGTTGGCAAACTGGAACGCGAAACCCAAAACCGTGTAGTGGACTTATTTCAAAACGAATTGGGCTATCGCTACCTGGGCAATTGGGAAGAACGTGAAAACAACAGCCAACTGGAAGAAGACATCCTGCGGGATTGGCTTCTCAAAAAGAAAAAATATTCGGCCAATCTGGTAGATAATGCCATTCGCAAGTTTAGTAATGCAGTGTATGACCAAAGCAAAAACCTGTACGATGTAAACAAAGAAGTGTACAGCATGCTTCGCTATGGCGTAAATGTGCAGCCTGAAATTGGCCAGCAACATCAAGATGTCTATCTCATTGATTGGAAAAATCCACATGAAAATGATTTTGCCATTGCCGAAGAAGTCACCATCAAAGGCATCCACAAAAAGCGTCCTGATATCGTGCTGTATGTAAATGGTATTGCCGTTGGGGTGCTGGAACTTAAACGCAGTACGGTTTCCATTTCTGAAGGAATCCGGCAGAATCTGGATAATCAGAAGCACATTTTCATTAAGCCGTTTTTTAGTACTATTCAGTTTGTACTTGCAGGAAATGATGTAGAGGGGTTAGCCTATGCACCAATAAAAACCAAAGAGAAGTACTTCCTGAAGTGGAAGGAAGTCAACGAAGAAAAAGACAAAGCCTATCCTCATTTATTGGAAATCACCAAAAACATTCGCAAGATAGCAGCCAATTACCCCATTCCGCTTGACCGCAACATCATTGAAATGCTCAATAAAGAGCGTTTCCTTGAATTGATGCATGACTTCATTGTTTTTGACCGTGGAATAAAAAAACACAGTCGCCCGAATCAGTATTTTGGCATAAAGTCGGCTCAGGATTTTATCAGGCGAAAAGAAGGTGGCATCATTTGGCATACGCAAGGAAGTGGTAAAAGTTTGACCATGGTGTGGCTCACCAAATGGATACGAGAGTTCAACCCCAATTCACGTGTATTGGTCATCACAGACCGTGAAGAATTGGACGAGCAAATCGAGAAAGTGTACATGGGTGTTCAGGAGAACATCTACCGCACAAAAAGTGGAAGAGATTTATTGAGTAAACTTAATGACACATCACCTTGGCTCATGTGCTCACTGGTGCACAAGTTTGGAAAGAAAGACAAGTACGATGACGAAGCTGCCAGTGATGAAGATGTAGAAAAATACTTGCAGGATTTACTTAGCAGCATACCAAGCGACTACAAAGCCAAAGGCGATATTTATGTGTTTGTGGATGAGTGCCACCGAACCCAATCAGGCAAACTGCATGATGCTATGAAAGCCTTTGTGCCTGATGCACTTTTTATTGGTTTTACAGGTACGCCCCTACTCAAAACAGACAAGCAATCAAGTTTGGAAGTATTTGGTCGCTACATCCACACCTACAAATTTGATGAAGCCGTAACCGACAAAGTGGTACTTGACTTAAGATATGAAGCCCGTGATGTGGAGCAAAAAATATCTTCTTCCGACAAGATTGATGAATGGTTCGACCTGAAAACCAAAGGACTCACTGATTTTGCTAAAGCCGAACTGAAACAGCGTTGGGGAACCATCAAAAAAGTGTTCAGCAGCAAATCCCGTTTGGAGAAAATAGTGATGGACATGGTACTGGACATGGAACGCAAAGAGCGATTGCAAAACGGCAGAGGAAATGCCATGTTGGTTTCGGACAGTATTTACAATGCGTGCCGGTACTATGAACTGTTCCAGCAAGCTGGACTGAAAAACTGCGCGATCGTTACATCCTTTGTCCCTACACATACAGACATCAAAGGTGAAGAAACTGGAGAAGGGTACACTGAAAAGCTGCAACGCTTTGAGATTTACCGCAAGATGCTTGGGGCATACTTCAATGAAGATCCCGATGAAGCAATCAAAAAGGTAGAGCAGTTTGAAACTGAAGTGAAAAAGAAATTCGTGGAAGAACCTGCTCAAATGAAACTGCTTATCGTGGTGAATAAACTGCTGACAGGTTTTGACGCACCATCGGCCACTTACTTGTACATCGACAAGAAGTTAAGAGACCATGGACTTTTCCAAGCAGTTTGCCGTGTCAACAGATTGGATGGCGATGACAAAGACTATGGTTACATCATTGACTATATGGATTTGTTCAAGAGTTTGGAACAAGCCTTTAATGACTACACAACAGAAGTTTTTAGTGGTTATGAGAAATCGGACATAGATGGACTTTTAAAGAACCGTCTACAAAAAGGCAAAGAACGATTGGATGAAGCTATGGAAGCTATCAAAGCTTTGGTAGAGCCTGTTGACCCACCAAAAGGTACAATGGAACACATCAGATACTTCTGCGGTGGCAACACAGAAAACCCGGACGAACTCAAAGACACAGAACCAAGGCGGGTTGCTCTCTATAAATTGACCATTGCTCTGCTTCGAGCTTACGCCAATGTAGCTGATGAAATGAAAGAAGCTGGTTACTCGAATAAAGAAATTGAAGAAATAAAAGCGGATTGTAAACACTTTGAGAATGTCCGCAAGGAAATACAACTCGCCAGTGGTGACTACATTGATTTAAAGCAATATGAACCTGCGATGCGTCATTTGATTGACAGTTATATTGGAGCAGAAGAAAGCCGAATGTT
The DNA here is from genome assembly GCA_020435995.1 of Flavobacteriales bacterium. GTDB lineage: Bacteria > Bacteroidota > Bacteroidia > Flavobacteriales_G > Salibacteraceae > JAGQYO01. Next base: position 8,277 of record JAGQYO010000068.1, read on the forward strand.
GGCCAATTTCGATGATCTGAGCCTAGTGGAATTACTGATTGAAAGAGGAAAAGATGCCATCAATGATTTGCCGGATAACATCAAGAACAATCCAGATGCAATGGCGGAATCCATTGAAAACAACTTACGAAAAGTAATCATAGAAGAAAGTCCGACCAACCCGATGTATTATGAAAAAATGAGCGTGCTTCTAGACGAACTCATCAAAATGAGGAAGGAACAAACATTAGAATACGAAAAGTATTTACAGCAAATCATTGAACTATCCGAAAAGGTCAAAAGGCCAAGTACCGCAACTGAATATCCTTCTTCAATGGATACTCCTGCTAAACGAGCTTTGTTTGACAACCTTGGTAAGAATGAACCATTGGCAATTGACTTAGACGAAAACATCAAGGCAACCAAGAAAGATGGCTGGCGAGATAATTTGATTAAGTCCAAAGCCGTAAGAAATGGCATTGCCGATACATTCAAAAAACATGGTATAATAGACGAAGCAGAAGTGCATAGGATATTTGATTTGATAAAAAATCAACGAGATTACTAATGGAGCAAATTACTGTCAGCGATATAAGTATTGATGTGGTTCGCAAGGACATTAAAAACATCCATCTTGCAGTTTACCCACCAACAGGAAGGGTACGCATTGCTGCTCCATTGAAAGTGAATGATGATGCTATTCGCCTTTTTGCTGTTTCTAAACTAGGTTGGATAAAAAGAAACCAACGCAAGTTTAACGGACAGGAAAGACTTCCCTACATCGAATACAAAGAACGGGAGAGCCACTATTTTCAAGGCAGAAGGTATCTGTTGAACATCATAGAACAGGATGGTGCTCCCAGGGTCGTATTGAAGTCAAAAAAGTATATTGAGCTTTATGTTAGGCCAGATTCTTCCAGTGAAAAATGCCATGAGATAATGACAGAATGGTATCGCAAGGAATTGAAAACTCAAATTCCGATCTTCATTGACAAGTGGGAAAAGATTCTGAACGTGAAAGTCAACGACTGGCACGTAAAGCAAATGAAAACCAAATGGGGTTCATGCAACATTGAGAAGAAACGAATCCTGTTAAACCTTGAATTGGCAAAAAAACCGGACAGATGCCTGGAGTACATCATCGTGCATGAGATGATTCACTTACTCGAACGGCATCACAATGACAGGTTTCTCTTTTACATGGACATTTATCTGCCTAATTGGAAGCAACTAAAGTCTGAATTAAATAGGCTTCCAATTAGTCATTCTGATTGGAGTTAATTATTATGGAACACTGATTTTGAATCAAGCTACTTAAATCAAAACACTACACTAAAAAAATTCGGGTTTATGCCAACGGTATAGTTCGAGCCCTTTGCTTGGAACCTTGGAAGGCTTTGAAATGTCGGAATTTGGATTAATTAACTTACTTAACTTATAAACTAAGTATTGTACTTCAATCAACAATTCTAAACCCCCTTGTAATCCACTGTTGACGGACTCTAATATCAAAACATTAAGATCTTTTGAAAATATTTCAATCAATCTTTTGTCATATTCTGTCTTATCTGTTAATAGAATTATTTTTGGATTTTTTCTGTTCAGTGTAAACATAAACCTTCCATGACTAAAGTCTTTCAATTCATGCATCTGTACTGAAGAAAGACCACTTTCAATTATTTTACTCTCAAAATCTATTACCGCAGGCCAAGAAAAACCGCCTCCAAAAACTTCAATAATTCCGGTCGTTCCTATAGAATCTGAAATACTTTGAAGATTTTGATATCTTTTATTGATTATAGTGTTTATAAGACTCTGAAAACTAATATTATTTTGAGAATCAGAGGTAGCTGAGTAAAACAAAACACTTGGCATTATTGTACCAGCAATTGATAAAAAGCCCCTTTCTTTTTTATTTAATTGAGATGAATAAACAATAACATCATCATTGGTCAAAATCCTTTGATTCTTAGTTAAATACTCCAATCTGCTATTTTTGGCGTGAGTCACCAGAATAATTTTTTCAACTTTGGACCTTGTTGAGTTTTGGATAATAGGAAAGTAATCAAGGGTATTACCAGAATAGGAGACAATTATAATAAAATCAACCTTTTTATTTATGAGCTTTAAATAGTTATGCGGGCGCATTGCTTCTGCAAACGCAGAAGTTTTTTGATTAATCACAAAAGAGATATAAGTTGCCGCTGAGTAAGAACCCCCAGTACCAATTACTATACCGAAACCTTTTAAGTTGTTGAGCACGCTTTTGCAACGGTCAATAACTGTATGATTTTCCAAAGTAAATAATGTTCGTTTCGGAAGATCAGAAATTATAGATTTGATAGTCGCCTTTTTTTTTCTAATAACTTTTTTAGAGCGGTTACTTATTTCGTTATAACAAAATGCACATTTGCCACTAGTTAGTGTACTATCAATATTTTTGATGTTTTTTTGAATATACTGATCAATATCCAATGACAATTTTGTTGATTTTAGATAGCCTCTTGCGCCATAGGAAGATAAAACAATGTTAATATTGGAAAGTGCAGCAATTGCGATTTGTTTAATATTCCCGTTCTTATCCGATTTTGCCCATTTGTCCAAGAAACCCGCCATAAAAAAATCACCTGCTCCTGAACTATCAATTATATTTGTGTTTTTTGCTTCCAAAAAAGAGTAATTTCCATTTCTTTCAAATAGATCAATTCCATTTTCCCCTTTAGTAACGAAGAAAAAATTACAATTTGATAAATGACTAAATAATAATAACTGAAAACTCTTTTCATTAAAATATTTTTCTAATCTCTTTTTTATTGGCTCAAATGCGGATTGATTAAAAAAAATAATATCAAATAACTTCAATTGGTCATAAATCTTTGAAACAGGGATATATCTGAGAAAACCTGATCTTCCAATATCTAAAACAACCTGAATATCAGGATTTTCAATTTTAGCTTTTTTTATTAAATTGATTCTATCTTGAACAAGCTTATCAACAATAATTATATCAATTTTATTCCAGTCAATATCAAACTCATTATTCTTAATTTTGGCTAACTTACTATAATTAGGCTTTTGACCACATATTTGACAGGTGTCACCAAATTTATGATCTCGATTTTTCAAATTTAGTACTTGTGAGATGATGTAAGTATTCCTCCCTGGCTGTTTAACTAAATGAGAACAATTAACACCAAAATGCTCAAGTTCCTTCTTTGCAATTTCTCCATAAGGATCCAATCCTCCATATACACCTAATGAATAACATTCATTATTAGATTTACTTAATTTAGAAATAACATTCCATGCAGTTCCACCTCCAGATGAATCTTCATAGAACACCCCGCCATTAGATTCATGGAAATAATGGTCATAGATTAATTCACCAATCGCTAAAAAAGTTTTCATTTAGAACTATGAATAAACGGTGTCTCCATTCTTTTTAAGATGTTTTTCAATTCTCTCCCTGGATTTGTCAAAGATTTTATGTTCATCCAAATACGGGTTTTCTCCTTGAGCTTTTTTTAACAATCTTGTATATGGTGAGGGGTTGACAAACCCCCTAACAAAAGATAATAACACATCAGGATCTGGATGTCCATGATTTTCAATCAACATGTGCTGATACCTATTAACCCCAGGGTAGCGAACAATGATCGCACCTACTACTTCAGCACCTTTTTTAATTAAAAGATCCCTACATCCCTCGAGAGTTCTCGCCGTAGTACAATTATCATCCATAATGACAAAATAGGTGTCCTTCATGTTATTACTAACATTATTTGTGGTTAAAACTGCCAGTGAAGACATGTTTTCGATTTCTGTTTCTGTTTCCTCAAGAATACTTGTTTCTTGTTTTGTAGTATTTAGATAACGATCACGAATAACTTTATTTCCATAAACAGAAATTCTTATAATACCGACTTCAAATTTTTTCAAAATAACTGAAGCAATAATTGGAAGTTCTAAGCCTCCATAATCCAAACCCAGCAATACAATACTCTTATTATGAAGAGTATTTAGATCAATTAAGTAAGGCTTAAATTCATTTACGCCAATTCTAACTGCGATAACATTTTCGATGAAATTATCGGCTTCTCGCCAAGCTCGAATTAGACTTTTAGTCTGAGTTGAATTACCAATAAATTTAGTGTTAATCTCTATCTTATTAGGTAATTCACTCAAAAATAATTCTAAATCTGAATGTATTTTAGTCCAATAGTTATCCTCATCCAAGAGAGCATCATTAAAGTAAGTAATAATTTTGGAAACTTCGAAATAAATATTCTTGGTATTTTCCCAATTTCGGTCTTGCACACTTTTCTTTGTTTCAGAAATATAAACGGCATGTAAAAAAATCAGAAGTATGTTACGAACATTATCTATTATTCCAAGTATCATTTTATAATTAATAAAACTTGGATTAATTCCTTTAACAATGCTTATTGTTTGAGTTGATCTTGAAATAAAATTAACAACAACGTTGATGTAATTCAAAATATAACCCTTCTTCATTTCTTGGGCTTCCCTACTAGTTAAGCCCCAATAATAATAGGGGCCACGCAATAATAAGTTTGTATCTGTAAACATTGCCCATTTCAATCTACATTTTTTGAAATCGCTAAATAAATCATCTGAAATTCCAAATAGGTTTTTGAGCGCTGGATCAATTTCATTGATTTCCCAATCCTTAATTTTTATCCCCCCACACGAATCAAAAATATCTCTGAATTCAATATGCTGATAATTAAATGACTTATCCTTACCATCTAACAGCCTATGAAGTTTTATTCTGATTTTTTGGAGTAAGAGAAAACCTTCTGATCGTGATCGATTTGCAGCTAATTTTTCAAATTCTCGAAGGGCATCAAGCTGCTGTTTATTAAATTCTGGCTCAATATTTAATGAAGGAAATAACTTAATTTTATCAAGAAGTACTCGGGTTGCTTCTGCGCCCTTTAATCTTTCAAAATTTTGATCTAATACTGGAAAACAAGCTGTTGGAACTTTACTGATTTGATTAACGGAGAAACCACAGCCTGAATTCAATAAGTCAAAATCATTTCCGCCAGCCTGCCCCTGATCGCCAATTCTTAAAATTGATTTAAGTCGAATACCGAGGGTTTTTGCATAATACTCAAGTGCTGTAATTTTGTCGGTGTTACTAATATTGAATAAGTAGTTTTCTCCATAAGTTGCCTCAGTGAGAGAAACAGCGTTTACCTCGACAATTTTCTTAAGATATTTTCTAAATTCAGCTAGTGAAAAGCTTCCTCCCTGGATTAATTCATTTTTTATAGTTATTCTTAGTAGGTAACACTCTTTAAGAGGTTCCTTTGATATTGACATTTCAGAATTTTCAAAATAAATCCTGAAGGTTGAGTTTTTTATTTCACGTTCAATTGAATGAAATTTTTTAATATCCTCAACATCAACTAAGACTATCTCTTCATTAAGTATGTTGGATTTACTCAAACTTGACGATTTAAGCCAGTAGACGCCGTTGTGGGCAATACAGCTTAACCTCTTAAAATAACCCATTGACAGTTTTGATTTGTCAATTATTTCTTTTACCGCTACCTTCATGGATCCGCGCCCTCTACCTGAAATTAGCAACACTGGAACACTCTTAATAAGTAGTTTACCCAGTAGTTTTGCCATTTCCTTGTCTATCTCAGTAGAACCATCCCTTGTTAAAGTTCCATCAACGTCAAATGCAACAGCTTTGTAAACATTCGTGAATGTATTATTAAGTATTGTGGATAAGCGGGCAATTTCTTTATCACGATGCAATGAATTTCCCTTGATTTCAAGAACTTTGGAAGCGTATTTTTTTAAGTATTCTGATTCCATAAGAGATTTGATTTAATTAGAAGATAAACAGAGTCAATAAATTCTTATGGGGATAAATACCTGATGGAAATCAAATATAATAAAGATTTTTCTAAAAGATAGGGGTAACCAAATTTAACTAATACAGTATATAGTGGCTATAACTCGTTAATAATTAGTGGCACATAATTTATAAGGCACTTAAAGGACACTTTTTAAGAGGAGTAACAATTACTTTAATAAGACTATTTTTATTTCTGCCAAAGTAATTTTGAAGGTAGTGGCTTTTTAGCTGGTAACATATATTGCTTAGCATAGGAAGGAAACAATCCTGTGTATTTGGCCGCATCCAATGGGAGCAGGTAAATACGATCGGGCTGCGTAGGGGTATCGCCCATTCCCAAAAGTAAGAAGACGGGTGTATGTTTATGGTATTCCCTGTAGCGTTTTAATTGGTAGTCCTTGCACCATTCTATCTTGCCGTGGAGCAGTCCGGATCGAAATTTTACTTCTACATAAAACTCCTTTTTGGACCATCGATCCCGAAACTTAAAATCGGGTTTTACGGACGATTGTACGTAATCCTTTTGGTTGGTGTGGTAGTCGTGGGTGCGTTCCAATAAATCGTAATACTTTTCAATGAAAAGGTGCTGCCGAACGTAGTTTTCAAATTTCTCTCCAATTTTGAAAGATTCCGGGGTCATGGCCTCTTCGATCATGGCCTGAATCCCCTTCCCAATAAGATCCATTATACTCATAATTGCTACAATTTGGTTAGTACTTGTTGTTGGTTAAGAAACTGTTAAAGAAATCAGTTTTCGTAAACTTTTCAAGAATGGTGCCAAAAATGTAACCAACACATTATGAGTGTTATGAATCTAGTTTCAGAGATGCATTACCTGATGCCAATAGGGCTCTTATTGTAGGAGTCATTTGTTTTGTTAGGATCCCTTACCGAAGCCAAAAATACAACCCCAACACCGCCACCACCAAGCCCAAAGTAACGAGCAGTAGGCGGATCATGATGCGCTTTAGCGACGGTTTGGCCGCCACGACCGAGACCACAAAAGCCCGGTACAGCAAAAACGTAAGGAGGGTATAAACGGCACAGAGCACTCCCCCAATCCACACTTCTTCAAACGCGGCCAGCAGTTGGGCCATGGCCGTAAAGGAACTGGCATAAAAGAGGACCAGCACCAACACCGCCCCGGGAAGCCGTAGGTTTTTCCAGTTTTGGTCCAGTTGGTACAGGTATTCGTAAAACGACGAGCGTACCAATACCTCGCTGGGGGCTTCAATGCCCGCACTTTGTATCAGTTCGTTATAGTAGCGGTCCAGGAGCGCGCGCTTTTTGAAATAGTCGATCAACAGGCTGCCAATTACGGCAAAGGTCATGTACAGGATGGCCGCCATCAACAGGTTGTAGTGGGTATTGTTGTTGGGGATGATGAAGGAAAGGACCGGGACTTCGTCGATGCCCTCCACGGTAAAATGGGTGGCGGCAAATAGGGTGAGTACCAAAATGGTAAATACGAGTTGGTCCAGTTTTCTGCGCAGGTCGGATACCTGGGTCACCAATTGGTCTAAAAGGTACTGCTGTTTTTCGGGATCGGGAGTGCTCAAAATATGGGTTTTTGGTGGTCGTTGGGTGTGGGGAATTGGAAAGATAGTGAAATTATGGGAATGGGAGGGGTTGTTTGTTTTTATAGGGACCTGACTTTTGGGTTTCTGTTCATTTTCTTTTACTCATGCGTTCCTCTTATCTTAGAGGAATTCATGAAATTGAAGATTTGCTTGGCAAATACATCCCTCCCTTTCAAGGGAGGTGTGCTGAGAATTACTATTTAGCTTCCCCCTTCAAAGGGGGACTGAGGGGGATGTAATTGTTCATTGCCCTTCAGGCGCAGGCAGGGATTCTTCGCTTAGCTCAGGACAGGTACAATTTCTCACAGCCTTCGAAATCACTCAAACTGACAGTTATGGGTTACCCAGTACCCTTTACCCCCAATCAATCCTCCCCAAAACCAATCCGATCCCGTATGGTGCCGTCTTCGCGGTGGATGATGACATCGGCTTGGTGTTTTCTAGCCAGGGTCTTGGCTTTGTTGATGGCGGTGCTTTGTTTGCGGTGTTTGGAGGTAATCCGTTCATTCCCCTCGCGCCGTACTGCCCAACCGTCTTCGTAGGGAACCACGTGTTGGTGCCAGGTTCGGGTGCGGGACTGTTTCCCCCCAGCCTTAAACAGGGTGGTGAGCAGTTC
>JAGQYO010000069.1 GCA_020435995.1 Flavobacteriales bacterium
ATAAATAATATCGGGCTCGGGGTGTTGGGTAGGCGAGTTTTGACTCATGGCTAGTGAAGAATAAAACAACAAAAAGAGCGCAAAGCCCCAGTTTGTGTGTGTGTGTGTTGTTTTCATAAGAGTCAATTTATCATGCCCGAAGTTATATAAAAAGACAATTGCCGCACTTTCTAAAAATTTAGCTGCTAGTATATTAACAACACATGAGAATTCTTTGCATCATTTCCGCGGCTAAACCTTACTTTCGAATCTTCTAAGGAATTCTTTAAAAATGCCCAAATACGAACTCAAAACAAAAGTCACCGATGCAAGCGTAATTGATTTTATCAATACCCTTGAAGATGAAAGAAAAAATGAAGACGCTTTTGAACTCCTCGATATTTTCGCCGAAATAACTGGGGAAGAACCCAAAATGTGGGGACCCAGCATTATTGGATATGGAACTTACCATTACAAATATGCTAGTGGTCAGGAAGGCGATTTTATGGCTGCTGGATTTTCACCGCGCAAGGCCAAACACACCATTTATATCATGAGTGGATTCGATACCCATCCCGAACTAATGGCCAAATTGGGCAAATACAAAACAGGCAAATCTTGCCTCTATGTCAACAAACTCACTGATATCGACTTGTCCGTACTCAAAGAACTCATTCACGCATCTTATGTATGGATCAAAAACAAACAATGGCCTTAATTCGGCTTAACACAAACGTTGCAACATCTCAAATGATTAGAATTTCCCTTTTATTATTAGTTAGTACTGTCCTTTTTGCCTCAACGAGTTTCGGAAAAGGAAATGTAAAACCAGGCCCTGCTTCTAGTGCTCAGATTATCGAGTCGCTCGAAAAACTCAATGTTTTGGGCTCTGTACTGTACATCGCGGCACATCCCGATGATGAAAATACAAGACTTATTTCATGGCTCGCCAACGACAAAAAAGTAAAAACAGGCTATCTTTCTCTTACCCGTGGTGATGGGGGTCAAAACCTCATTGGAACCGAAAAGGGTGAACTCATTGGGGTACTCCGAACACAAGAATTAATCGAAGCTCGAAAAATTGATGGTGGTTACCAGTTCTTTTCAAGGGCAGTAGATTTTGGTTACTCCAAATCCACCAAAGAAACCCTAGAAAAATGGAATGAAGAAGAAGTGCTTCGCGACATGGTTTGGGTGATTCGGACCTTCAAACCAGATGTGATTATTACCCGATTTCCAGCCACAGAATACGCAGGTCATGGGCATCACTCCGCCTCAGCAGAGCTGGCGCACAAGGCATTTGAAATGGCCGCCGACCCAAAAGTATTTCCGGAACAATTGAGAACCGTAACCGCTTGGAGAACCAAACGATTGTATCAAAACACTTCAACTTGGTGGGACAAAGATTTGGAAACAACTTGGCAAACAAATCCAAACACCCTTAGAATTGATGTGGGAACCTACAACGCAAACCTCGGAAAATGGAACAACCAAATGGCGATGGAAAGCAGGTCTCAGCACAAAAGTCAAGGTTTTGGTGCAGACATCAATCGCGGTGAGCAATTTGAATTCCTCACTTATGTAAAAGGCGATAAAGCCCAAAAAGACATTTTTGACGGCATCGATCTTTCGTGGAAACGATTGGCAAAAACCGATTTGATTAATAAAAAACTCCAACTCGTTCTCAATTCGTTTAACCCAAGAAACCCTTCTGCCTCAGTTCCTGATTTGGTAGGAATTTATCGGCTGATGGACGACTATCAATATGTTTCTGCTTGGATGGCAGCAAAAAAAGAAGAACTCAAACAAATCATTTTCGACGCCTCAGGTTTGTGGATCGAAGCGGTTTCGGACCAAGAATATGCCGTAGCAGGACAAACCATTACGGTGCATACCAGTTTGATTAACGCTGGAAAACTCAATTCTGTTGAAGTAGATTCGGTGAGTTTCCCTGGGAAAGACACGGCTCTTTTTAGCATAGTGGACCAAAACAAATGGCAAAAAGTGGAAGTGCCCATCGTCATTCCCGAAAATGCAAGCATCACTCAGCCATACTGGCTCATGGAAGATTACGAAAACATGTTTAAGGTGAACGACCCCATGCTTATTGGTATGGCCGAGAATCCAATTCCGTACAATGTGACCTACAAAATGCGCATCGAAGGTTTGGATTTAAGTTTCACTACGCCAATCCACTACAAATGGCGAGATCGGGTGACTGGAGAGAACATCAAGGAACTTTCAATCCGCCCCGAACTGACGATGAACTTAGAGAATTCGGTAATTGTTTGCCCAACGGGCCAAGACAGGCAAGTACATGTGACGGTGGTAAACCAAAAAGCAAACATGACTGGCGAGCTTTCGCTACAAATGCCCGTAGGTTGGGAGGTAACTCCGAGCAAACACCTCATTACCATGAATACCAAAGGCAGTGCATCGGTTTTTAGCTTTCAAATAAAACCTTTGAAAAACGCTCAATCAGGTGATTTTAAAGTGACCACAAAAGTTGGCAATAGAATTTATGACCGTTCGATGGTGGTAATTGATTACCCACACATTCACACCCAAACGGTGTTTCCAAAAACCATTGGCAAAGTGGTAACCAGCACCATGAAAGTGAATGTAAAAAAGGTGGCTTACATCATGGGTTCTGGTGACAACATTCCCGAAGCTATTGAGCAATTAGGTGTATCTGTAGAATACCTCCACGCCGAAGATTTGGCCGGAACCAAATTGAAACAATACGAAGCCATTGTTACTGGAATAAGAGCCTATAACACTTTGGATGCGCTTGGTTCGTTTCAAGAATTGTTGATCAATTATGTGGATTCTGGCGGTTTGCTTATCGTGCAATACAACACCAATGGCGGACTCAAAACCGAAAAGCTTGGGCCTTACCCATTTAAATTAAGCCGCGACAGGGTTACCTATGAAGATGCACCTGCAACCATGTTAATTCCCACCCACGAATTGATGAACGTACCCAATAAAATAGTTGCGGAAGACTTTAACAACTGGGTGCAAGAGCGAGGTCTGTATTTCGCCGATAAATGGGACGAACAATACACTCCCCTACTTTCTTGGAACGATCCGAATGAAGAACCCTTAAAAGGAGGTCTTCTGGCAGCCGAATATGGCAAAGGCGCTTTTGTATTTACCGGAATTTCGTTTTTTAGGCAGTTGCCCGCCGGCGTTCCTGGTGCTTTCCGACTTTGGGCCAATATCATTTCGTATAAAAGAACGCCACAGAAATAATGCAGGAAATTGAAGGCAACAAATGGAGTAAAGTGTATGCTTGGGTCATCCTCTGGTTTGGACTTATTCTCGTCGCTTTCTATTTGATAACCAAGTACTATTCATGAGCATTCTCGATTGGCTCGTACTGGCCTCGACCCTGCTGCTTATTGTAGGATATGGCACTTGGAAAACCCGTAATAGCAAAGATTTAGAGGGCTACCTCAAAGGAGGTTCGGATATGAAATGGCTCACCATCGGCCTTTCGGTGATGGCGACACAAGCCAGTGCGATTACCTTTATTTCTACCCCAGGGCAAGCCTACGAAAGCGGAATGGGTTTCGTGCAAAATTACTTCGGAATGCCACTGGCCATTATCATTGTTTGCGCGGTTTTTATTCCCATCTATTACAAACTCAAAGTTTACACGGCCTACGAATTCCTCGAGCAGCGATTCGACGTTCGGGTTCGGCTTTTTACGGCCACCTTATTCCTCATTTCTAGGGGATTAGCCGCCGGTATTACCATTTACGCACCGGCCATTATTTTGAGTGTAATGCTTGGTTGGGAACTCAACATCACCATCATATTGGTTGGTTTTTTGGTGATTGTTTACACCGTTTCGGGTGGTACAAAAGCGGTGAGTTTGACCCAAAAATGGCAGATGTCGGTCATACTCGTAGGAATGGGAATCGCCTTCTTTATTCTCCTTGACAAAATGCCGGAAGGTGTTGGCCTTTTTGAGGCACTAGACATTGCGGGCGCGGCAGGAAGAATGGATGTGATTGAATTCTCCTTCGATTTGGACAAACGATATACTTTTTGGAGTGGCATTACAGGCGGTTTGTTTTTGGCGCTTTCCTACTTCGGTACCGATCAAAGCCAAGTACAACGTTATTTATCGGGTAAGTCGATTACCGAAATGAGAATGGGATTGCTGTTTAATGCCGTGCTTAAAATCCCCATGCAGTTTATGATTCTGCTCACTGGGGTGTTGGTTTTTGTTTTCTACCAATTCGAAAAACACCCTGTGTTGTTTAATCATGTCGCCATTGAGCAAGTGAACAACTCAGCCTACCAGCCAGAGTTTGAAAAAATTGAAAGCCAACATGCACAGTTCCAAGCCGAAAACAAGGAACTGCTTATGAGTCATTTGAACCAACCAACCATGGCCAGCAAAGAAGCCATATTAGCCAACGACTTAAAAGGCAAAGCACTAAAACAAGAAGCGCGTGAAATGGTACTCAAAGCCAATCCCGACCAAAGCGGAAAAGATAGCGATTATGTATTTCTTACTTTCATAATGAATTACCTACCCAAGGGCTTGGTTGGACTGCTCATCGCCGTGATTATTTCAGCTGCCATGAGTTCCACTTCGGGAGAAATTAATGCTTTGGCCAGCACCACCATGATTGACTTCTACAAACGTTTGGGTAAAAAAGAACTCACCGACCAGCAAATGGTTACGAGCAGCAAATGGCTCACATTGGCATGGGGAATTTTGGCAATTGGATTCGCGCTTTTTGCGCAACTCGCCGAAAACCTCATCGAGGCCGTCAACATTTTGGGCTCGGTTTTTTATGGGACTATTTTAGGTGTTTTCCTTACGGCCTTTTTCCTCAAACACGTAAAAGCAAATGCGGTATTCGTTGCTGCTATTTTAGCTCAAACTTGTGTATTTATTCTCTTCTTCTACTTCCAAAAAGAGGTGGGTTATTTGTGGTATAATTTCATTGGATGCGGGTTGGTTTTTGTTGGCGCGGCGTTCCTTCAGGTTGGGATGATGGGATTGGAGAGGAGGCGGTAGCTCGTGGACGAAATACGCTAGCTTCTAGACACTAGACGCTCTAGGCGCTAGACGCTAGACACAAGACACAAGAGGCTAGAGGCTAGAGGCTAAACGAAAAACCAACTTCAGACAAAAATTCATTTAATTTAGTCAAGTGAAATATTTAATAATCATCCTTTTCCTTTTTCAACTACAGGGGTATTCCCAATCGAAGTTTGTTATTGATTTTGGTCTCACCTCACAACTTCAGTACCATAATGGAATTGTTGGTGCCTTTCAATTGAACGACAATTCATTTGGCATCATTACTCAAACGGGTAGAAATGACATATATAATACTATGATCTGCTATGATTCAACTGGAGCTAAAAACTCGAAAAGCATTTCTGCCCCTATTTCGTGGTCAGGCGGGGCTAATACGATATATTTTAAAATGTCTAACAATCAAATCTTACAATCAGGGTCGTATGATACTGTTGGAGGTAAAAGAAAATACTTTGTTGAATTGTATGACTCTAATGCTCAAAAACTTTGGGGCAAAGAATATGGCTTTATAACTTACGCTAGTTCAGTCCAAAACCAAAATATTCTTGCGTATCGAAACACACCAAATAAACAATTTCTACTTTTTAGTTCTTCAGGAGCAATCTTGAAAAGCTTTAATGACTCAATGTTGCTAGGTTCGTTTAATTCAGTTTCGAACATTTCCCCAATAAAATGTGGTGAAATAAATAACAATTATTGGATGTTATTCAAATCATATCCTAGCGATACTACAATTTTGGTAGTGACTGATACCAACCAAAAAATTATATATCGAAGGCATTTTTTATCAAATTATGCAATGGGTTTTGACGCGTTCAATGGTCATTTCATTTGGTTTAAATCAAGATTGGATAGTACTAAAACAAAAAACTTGGATACGCAAATTGAAGTGTATGATTCCAACTTCACTTTCATTCGTTCGTTTTCGAGAAACTCTTCCTTGCCTTCGGGTTTTGCAAGTTTCCAGATGCATTCAGGATATATCTATACGGTGCTGCAGCACTTTCCAAAATCAACTAGCTATACCTCCTTCAGTGAAGTACAGAAATGGACAATTGATGGTCAATTGAAACAACGAAACTTCTATAGGTTTTGGCTAGATAAGTTTGGAGATATAAATTGGCTAAAGCCAGTTAGCGCAGAATTTATCTCATTGGATGTTTGCTCTGATAACGGTTATTTATTAACCGGTTTTATTTCGAATGGTTATGACCGAAGAGTAATTGCTGTTAAATTGGATTCTAATGGACTTGGACGAGACACGTTGAGAATACCTGCTGAGTTGCTTCCCTTAACATATTGGGACAGCACATTTATCATTGCAGACACCGCAAACCATTCTAATTTCTTAAATGAAAATCAAAAAGAGAACGTTCAGTTTAAAATCTTCCCAAATCCAGCAAAATCAACAATTAGCATTGAAGTAAAAGAGGATGTGGAAATTCACTCCATTCAGATTCTTTCAATTGAAAATGGACAAAAAGTCCTTGACATAGCTCCTTCAAACCTTAAAGAAATTGACATTAGTTCATTGCCAAATGGAATCTATGTGATTCGAATTGTAGACTTTACAGGAAATCAGTTTAATGAGGCTTTTGTAAAAGAGAGTGATTGATATTTGCATGACGCTGCTGCCAGCGCGGACGTCCTCGTCCGTGCGGTTTTATCACCTAAATCAATCAACCTTACTAATAATTAAATCCAAATAACCAGAGCGGGATTTTATGTGGATTTGTTTCAACCTTTTTATAACTCCCATCTGCCGCGCGAATCCTTTCGCGTGGTTTACATTACACCCACGGTGCAAGATATTAAAACTGCAAGCAACGGCTGCAGAAATAATAAAATGAATCGTAGTTTTGTATGCATGGATATACAAGCAGAAAAAATAAGTCTAATTCAGTGGATTGCAGGTCTTTCTGATGAAAACTTAATAGCTAAAATAAGGGCACTTCGCGGAGAAAAAACTGATTGGTGGGATGAACTCGGAGAAGCTACTAAAGCTGACATAGAAGAAGGTATTGGCGAGCTTAATCGTGGTGAGAAACACGCCTACGAGGATGTAGTGAGCAAACATCGCTAATGAAACCGAAGCAAATCGTATTATCTTCAAGGGCCAAAAAAGGTCTAGAGAGCTTATTAAGCTATCTAGAAACGGAATGGTCTAGGAAAATATAATCTGATTTTATAAAAAAGTTAGACGTAGCTATAAATCAAGTCTCAAATTATCCATTAAGCGGAAAGAAAACGAAAAAGAAAAAGGGAGTTTACCAAATGGTGGTGACCAAACAAACTTCTTTTTATTACCGAGTTCTGGAAGATGAGTTGCAGATAATAGCACTTGAAGATAATCGTAAAAATCCTAAGAATCTAGAACTGTAACTAACCGCTGCCAGCGCAGACGTCCTCGTCCGTACTGCTTCAATACTCTTAATCATTCAAACCAACCCTCCTAATAATTAAACCCAAACAACCCAAAGAAATATTTCCTTCAAATCTTAGGGAAATTGACATCAGTTTATTGCCGAATGGAATTTATGTGATTCGGATTATTCACGTTAAGGGAAATCAGCTAAATGAGATATTTGTAAAGGAAGGTGATTGATGCTTGACAAACGTCGGGACTCTGTTGGAGAAAAAGGATTGCTAGAAAATGTTATTATTTGTAGGTAAACCACGCGATGTAATCGCGCGGCAGCGGAGGGCCAGCGCAGACGTCCTCGTCTGTGCTGCTTCAATACACTTAATCATTCAAACCAACCCTCCTAATAATTAAACCCAAACAACCAAAGCGGAATTTTTTTACCAATCGCATATTCGATATTATCGAGGGCGAGGTACGAGTTGGGTACGTCAGCAATTTGGTCGAACGTTTTGTTTTTGCCGCCTACTTCAATCAGTATTTTTCTGTTTAGCAAAAAGTCCCCCGTGCAGGGATAGGTCACTTCGTTTCGTGCTTTTATTTGATTGAGAAAAAATGTTTCTCTCAAGCTGCCTATGTTCGGCGGATTGTAGGCCAATGCAAAAATATAATTGGTATTCTCCAGGAATATTTTGTCCGGCTTTTGCAAAATGCTCACGCCATTCGCCTCTTTGTACAAGGTATTAATCACTCGAGCTTCATCCAAATAGTGTAGGTATTCCAGCAAGGTTTTTCGGGCTATTTCTGTTTTTTGCGAGAGCGCCGAAACATTGGGTGTAAACGGCGCCGACTCACTAATAATAAACAGCAACTTCCTCATTTTGCTTATGATAGAAATGCCTGTTCCACGCAGCAGCGGAAGTTCCATTTCGATGGTCATGTTGATGATTTCCTTGAGTCTGCGCTGGTAAATCATTTCGTCTTCACCCGCAAATGGGAAATAACCTTGCACCAAAAACTCACCGAAATATTTTAATGGTTTTATTTCGGATGAAATGGAACGAGAGATTTCTTCACCATTGGTTAGAATATCGTCCAAGGCAATGGGTTCGTACTTCTTTTTGAGCGTAATGTTGATATACTCCCGCAGTGAAAGTCCTTGCATTTCGTAAGCCAGGGCCCGCCTGCTCAAGTCACTTCTTGAGTTGAGAATTTCCAACAAAGACGAACCCGTGAATACGATGCTGAGCTCTGGGTAAAAGTCGTAGAGGTTTTTGATTTCGATAGACCAATTGGGGTATTTGTGTACTTCGTCGATAAATAAGTGTGTACCGCCATCAGCAACAAATGCCTCTGCCAAATCGCTTAAAGTATTTCTTGTAAACCATAGGTCGTCTAGTGTGATGTATAACGCCTTGTTGGAGTTTCCGAATTCTTTTTTTATGCGTTGTAACAACAAAGTGGTTTTGCCAATTCCACGGGTGCCTTTTATGGCAATTAGCCTGTCATTCCATGGCAAATCATGGTAAATATACCGCACCATACGAACGTCTGTTGCATCAATCAACTTGTTGTGTTTGAACCGAAGGCTACTTGTGTCAATCATTATTTTCGTTTATTGCAGTAAACAAATGTATGTGTTTTTTGTTTATTACGATAAACACTTTTTAATGTTTTTTGTTTATTTCGGTAAACACTTTATTGCCATTTGTCTGCCCGAGACTAGGTGAGCCTGTCTGCAGTCAGGCTGGGAGTGATTCGACCAACGGGAGAATCGTATCGAGAAAGACAATGAAAGATCTCGATACTATTTTGTTCCGTATCACTTCACAAAATCACTCGAAGGGTCATCTTGCAACCCAGCAAATTCCCTGTGTATTTTTAGGTGACAACTTTCGCATATCCCATTCATTTTTTCTTTGACAAACCAATCAAGTTAACCAGTTTTGACCCTGATGAAACTCTGCATTGCCGAAAAGCCAAGTGTTGCCAAAGACATTGCCCAAATAATTGGTGCAACCACCCGCCATGACGGCTATTGGGAAGGCAACGGTTATTGGGTTTCATGGACATTTGGACATTTGTGCACCCTAAAAGAACCGGCAGATTATACCCCCGAATGGAAGGCATGGAACATCAATGTGATTCCGATGATTCCAGAAAACTTTGGAATTAAATTGATTCCCAATTCTGGGGTTAAAAAACAATTCGACACCATTGCCCGATTGGTAAAAGACTGCGAAGAAGTAATCAACTGTGGTGATGCCGGCCAAGAGGGAGAATTGATTCAGCGATGGGTATTGGCCAAGGCCAAAAACGACAAACCCCTCAAACGCCTTTGGATTTCTTCCCTCACCGAGGAAGCCATCAAAGAGGGTTTTTCCAATCTGAAAGAAGGAAGTAAATACGATAATTTGTATGCCGCTGGCACAGCACGGGCAGTAGGCGATTGGTTGTTGGGCATGAATGCTTCTCGGCTGTACACTTTGAAGTTTGGGGCGTTCAAACAAGTGTTTTCTGTAGGTCGCGTGCAAACTCCCACCCTAGCGCTTATCGTACAACGCCAACACGAAATCGACAATTTTGTATCCGAAACTTACTTCGAAATCAAAACATCCTACCGCGATGTGGTATTTGCTGAAACCAAAGGAAAAATAGACCAAAAAGAAAAAGGCGAAGAAGTCATTGCGGCCATCAAAGAGGAAGAATTTGAGGTGATTTCTTACACCCAAAAAGAAGGTAAGGAAGTTCCTCCTTCTCTTTTCGATCTGACTTCCATCCAAGTAGAATGCAACAAAAAATTTGGATTTACGGCCGAAGAAACCCTCAACCATGTGCAGCATTTATACGAGCAAAAACTGGTCACCTACCCCAGGGTTGACACCACTTATTTACCAAATGATGTTTACCCCAAGGTAAAGGGCATTTTAGAGCGACTCACCGCCTATGCATCGTTTACCAGCCCGCTTCTTGGAAAGAAAATAAAGAAATCGACAAAGGTGTTTAACGACAAAAAAGTAACCGATCATCATGCAGTTATTCCTACCGGAGAAGATCCATCTAAGGTGGGGCTGAACGTGCAACAAAAACGGGTTTACGACACCATTACTCGGCGGTTTATTGCCGTTTTTTACCCCGACTGTAAGGTGAGCAATACAGTGGTCATCGGGCAAGTATTGGAGTATGAATTTCGGGCAAGTGGCAAACAGATTTTAGAACCAGGTTGGCGAGAAGTTTATGCCTCAAGCAAAGGGGAAAAAGAGGAAAACGAAGATCCTGAAAGTCAGGTAATGCCTGTGTTTGAAAAAGGCGAAAAAGGTCCGCACACTCCCGAGCTTCAAGAAAAACAAACCAAAGCACCTAGTTATTACACTGAGGCTTCTTTGCTTAGGGCAATGGAAACAGCCGGCAAGCAAGTGGACGATGACGAATTGCGCGAACTCATGAAGGAAAATGGCATTGGGCGACCGTCTACCCGAGCCAACATTATCGAAAAGCTATTTTCCAGAAAGTATTTAGTCCGGCAGAAAAAACGGATCATGGCCACCGCCACTGGCATGGAATTGATTTCCTTGATTCAGAACGATTTATTAAAATCGGCCGAACTCACGGGGGTTTGGGAGAAAAAACTACGGGATATTGAGCACGGAAAATACGGCGTGCAGCAATTTAAAGAAGAGCTTACCCAAATGGTAGTGGAACTCACCGAGCAAGTAAAAACCCAAGGCTACCAAGAGAAAAAAACACCCTGTCCAAAATGCGAGGTGGGACATCTCATTCGCGGAAAGAACGCTTGGGGCTGCTCCGACTGGAAAAAAGGCTGCAAGTTCACCCTTCCATTCGAATTCAAAGGAATTTCCATTAACGACAACGAGATGGAGGAATTGATTTACAAAAAGGAAACACGCTATACCTATATCCTCAATAAGAAAAAACCAAAAGAGGTTTCCAAAATTGGCCTCGATGACAAATTGAAGCTGGTAGCTTTGAAAGCCGAGGAAGCATAATGCCCATTCTTGATTCTGCATATAATCCACCTTGGCTTTTTAAAAACGGTCATCTCAATACCATCATTTCCAACCAAATGAGAAATATTGAAGGATTGAATTACAATCGGCAACGATTTGAAACTCCCGATGGCGATTTTTTTGATGTAGATTTTTCAATAAAAGGAAGCGACACACTTGTACTTGTTCTGCATGGGTTAGAAGGAAATTCTGAACGACCATACGCAAAAGGAATGGTAAGGGGAGCCAACAACCAAGGCTGGGACGCTTGTGTGCTAAATCAGCGCGGATGCTCTGGAGAGGCGAATAAATTACTCAATTCCTACCATTCGGGCTGGACAACCGACTTGCGGTTTTTAATCGATCATTTTGTAAAAGAGAATCATTATAAAACCATATTTCTAGTAGGTATCAGTATTGGTGGTAACATGGTTCTCAAATATTTGGGTGAGGAAGGAGTTGCGGTATCCTCTAAGATAAAAGCAGCTGTTGCAGTGTCCTCTCCCGTGGATTTGTATTCCTCAGTAGAAGAATTAGCCAAGCCGTCTACTTGGGTGTATATGCGCAGGTTTTTAAAAACGCTCAAGGCCAAATCGAGGGTAAAACTCGCAGAACATCCCGAAAGCGGAATTGACCTAAATTCCCTCATGCTTTCCAAAAGTTTTAAGGATTTTGACCATCAATTTACTGCGCCCGTAAATGGATTCGATAGTGGAATGGACTATTGGACAAAAAACAGTTCGCGCCCATTTATCCCCAACATCACCATTCCTACTTTGCTTCTTACCTCCTTAGACGATCCATTTTTAGGACCGAAGTGTTATCCATTTGAAGAGGCCCATTTGAGCACAGTTTTTCACCTCATGGCAACAAAATATGGCGGCCATGTAGGATTCTCCAACCATTGGAACATCCATAAACCTACCTGGGCCGAGGAAAACGGGTTTGGGTTTTTAGGCCAAATGTTTAACTAACTCCCTTCAGCCTTTAACGATTTTCCTATTTCAAAATCAATCCGTTTTTCCTCTCAACTCAATTTTTACCCCTTCTTTGCAAAACATTAAAAAGGCATGTCTACAGGAGAACCCATTCAGTCATTTGAGAAATTAAGGATTTCGGCGTCAATGTTAAAGGCAATGAAAGAATTGGGGTTTACCAAGCCTACTCCCATTCAATCTGAATCATTTGCCCCTATCCTTTCAGGAAAAGATATAGTGGGAATAGCGCAAACAGGAACTGGAAAAACGCTCGCTTACTCACTGCCCATTTTAGATGCACTACCCTACTCAGAACAAATGAATCCGAGGGTATTGATACTCGTACCCACGCGAGAATTGGTGCTACAAGTGGTAGATCAGCTCGAGGAATACAGCAAATTCAAATCGGTAAGAATTCTGGGCCTATACGGAGGTGTAAACATCAAACAACAAATAGAACCTATTACGCAGGGTGCCGACGTAGTGGTGGCCACCCCAGGTAGGTTGTATGACTTGGCTGTAAGCCGGATTCTTCAGCTAAAAAACATCAAACAATTGGTAATTGACGAAGTGGATGTGATGCTCGACTTGGGTTTCCGTTTTCAATTGAACAACATTTTTGATCTTCTACCTCCAAGAAGGCAAAACATCATGTTTTCTGCCACCATGACCACAGAAATTGACCTTATTATCGACGAAATATTTATTAAACCTACTCGTATTGCAATTGGGTTTAGTGGCGAGCCTCTCAAAAACATTGAGCAGGTGAGTTATGCTGTTCCAAATTTTTATACCAAGGTAAACTTGCTTGCCCACCTCCTCTCAGATAAGGAAGAATTTAAAAAAGTGATCGTTTTTGTTGGTACAAAAAAACTGGCAGATAAGATTTTTGATACCCTTGAAGGAGAATTAGGCAATTCCATTAGCGTAGTTCATTCCAACAAATCACAAAATTTTAGAATCAAGGCCATAGAAGATTTTGATTCTGAAAAAAACCGCATCATGATTTCTACAGATGTGATGGCCAGGGGATTGGATTTAGAACACATGTCTCACGTTGTAAATTTCGACACACCAGAATTTCCAGAAAATTATATCCATCGCATTGGCCGAACGGGACGTGCGGGCAGAATGGGAAAATCGATCATATTTTTTACCAACAAGGAAGAAGATTATAAAATTGAAATCGAATTGTTGATGAACATGGAAATTCCCGAGCTGGATTTTCCTGAAGAAGTTGCGGTTTCTTCCCAATTGATACCTGAAGAGAGAAAATTGAAGGTAGCCAAAAGTCCACACGGCAATTCGGCTAAAAATCAAAAAACAACTGCCTACCATAAAAAAGCTGATAAAAACACCAAAGAAAACTTGGGAAGTAAATGGAAGCGTGAAGGTTCCAAAAAATACAAAAAACCACAGCGAAAAGGAGACAAAATCCAAAACCGAAACAGCAAGAAAAAACGCTGATTTCGTCCAAACCAACGCTTCCTTTATTTTCCTTTAAATTTCACACAGATTCGTTAATCTAACCTCTATTTGTACCAACGTTTGATTCTAATTGACGAACTGTCGGATTACCCGCGAAAAACTTAAATACCGAAAGCTTATTACAGTTAATTTTGTGGCCCTTAAAATTTAAACTTGATGAAGAATTTACTTCGGTTTCAGCTCCTTGTTAGTTTCCTAATAATTTCAGTTTTTTCATGGTCTCAATCCATTACCATCACTTCCCCAAATGGGGGTGAAGTATGGGCCGGCTGTACCGCCAAAAACATCACTTGGTCGGCCAGTGGAACATCCAATTTCTACTCGATTGATTATTCGACCGATGGTGGAACGAATTGGACATCTGTAACTAGTTTTTACAACACCACGGGAGGTTCTTATGCCTGGACCGTTCCAAATATCAACTCGTCAAGTTGCTTGGTGAGAATAAAAGATTCGAATACACCTTCAACCGTAGACCAATCCAATAACTCATTTACCATTACAGCACCACTCATATTAACTTCACCAAACGGAGCCGAGAATTGGGAAGCAGGAACAAGCAAAACCATTACTTGGGCCGCCACCGGAACTGGCAACCGATACAATATTGACTACTCAACCAATGGCGGCTCCTCTTGGACTACCATTTTATCGAACTACTACAACACTTCTGGTATTTACAATTGGACGGTACCTAACAGTCCAACAAACACCGGATTGGTAAGAATTACGGACTATTACACGGCTTGCATGACGGATAAAAGTGACAATATTTTTACTATTTCGCCACCAACTCCAACCCTCACGCTCACATACCCAAACGGAGGCCAAACCTTTTACGCAGGTAGTAACTATACCATTCAATGGAACTCGGCTAACTTAACTTCCAGCCTAATTGCTCTTGATTACTCTACAGACTCGGGAAAAACTTGGATCCCTATCGTTACAGGCGTAAGCAATACAGGAAGCCACTCATGGACTGTACCTAACACCGTTTCGGATTTTTGCTTGGTAAAGGTAAAAAGTGTTGGAACGAGTCTAGTCGATTCAAGCAATGCCTATTTCACTATTAAGAATCCCTATATTGAAGTGCTTGCTCCAAATGGATCAGAAAATTGGGAAGGTTGCAACGACTATACGATTCGCTGGGCGCAGGGTGGAATTGCCAACTACCGATTTACCATAGCCTACACAACCGATAATGGCGTGAATTGGACAAATATCGTGACCAATTTGTATCAAACCAGTTCTACAAATTCTTCCTACACTTGGACGGTTCCTAACACCATTCAGGGGCCTGCAAAAATTAGAATTTCGGACTACAACAACAGTTCAACTTTTGATGTGAGCAATGCTAGTTTTAATCTCTCTAAAAACACGAGCATTATTGTAACGTCACCCGTGGGTGGAGAGCAATGGGAAGCAGGAACCACCAAAACCATTTCTTGGGTAGATAACAATCTTTCAAGGTTTAGGGTCTATTATTCAGATAATGGAGGCACAACTTGGTCGTATATTACCTCTAACACCACAGCGAACAGCCAAAGCTGGAGTGTACCTAACTCACCGTCGGCCAATTATTTAATTCGAGTAGATGATTATTACAATTCATGTTATTCAGATGAAAGCGACTCTACATTTACCGTAACGCCTCCTACTCCTGTGATTACTGTCACTTATCCAAATGGGGGAAATACTTTTTATCCAAATGAAAACCGAAGCATCAATTGGTCGAGTGCATATTTAACCTCTGGTTTTGTTAAAACAGAATACTCAACAGATTCTGGAGCTACTTGGGTTGTAAACAGCAGTGTTACAAGCAATGATGGTAGTGATTCTTGGTCGGTACCCAATGTGATTACAAGCAACTACTTGGTTCGTGTTAGCGAATACAACAACCCATCGCTATTCGACGTGAGCAACGCAACGTTTTCGGTTATTAGCCCACACATCACCCTTACATCGCCCAATGGTGGTGAGGTATGGAAGGGTTGTGAAACCAAAAATATTTCTTGGTCTGTTGGTGGTGGTTCGGGTTCTTATCGCCTCGAGTATTCTTTAGACAGTGGTGCCACTTGGACTTTTATCACCACAAGTTCGGGGTCGAGCTACAACTGGACGCTGCCGGCAAAATTGAGTTCTACCAAAGCTTTTATCAGAGTGCGCGATTTGAGTAGGGGTATTTCAGACAATAGCAATTCGAAATTCACCATTATTCCCAACACCGACATCATCGTTACTTC
>JAGQYO010000006.1 GCA_020435995.1 Flavobacteriales bacterium
GGATTTAATACAACTGAACAAACTCGCCGTTACCTATTGCGGAATTCTTGAAATTTCTGAATTAACCGATAAACTATCTCAATTTCATCTTTTTGTAAGTCCAACCTTAGGGGAGAATTTCGGTCATTCCATTCTAGAAAGTTTAAATGCGTCAACGCCAGTATTAATTTCGGACAAGACACCATGGCGTAATCTGGAGGAGGAATCCATAGGTTTTGATTTACCATTAAATAATAAGGAAGTTTGGTTAGAGAAGTTAAATTTAATTTTCTCGATGTCCAACGAAGTATATCAACTGTGGCGAAAAGGAGCTTGGCAAAGGGCACAGACTCAGTTAAATCAGATTGAATTAAAAGAAAAATATATTCAATTATTCAGTTAGACCTAAATTTGGGCATTGTGCAAGTGAGATTGGATACATACGACAACAGATGGTTTAATCCTGGAAATCCGGTGAAACGGATCTTGTGGTATTATACCAATGCTATTTTTTTTCACAGCTATTTGTTTCCTATATCAGGAATCAAAGTGGCTTTGCTAAAACTCTTCGGAGCAAAAGTGGGGAAGGGCGTGGTGATAAAACCGAATGTAAACATCAAATACCCGTGGTTTTTGAGCATAGGTGATTACACTTGGATGGGTGAGAAAGTGTGGATAGATAATTTGTGTGAGGTTCGTATTGGCTCTCATTGTTGTTTGTCACAAGAGTCTTATTTGCTCACGGGAAACCACAATTACAAAAAATCAACTTTTGACCTCATAACCCAATCCATCATATTGGAGGATGGCGTTTGGATAGGGGCGAAGGCCGTGGTTGCCCCAGGTGTAGTTTGTCATCAAAACGCCTTGCTAACGGTATGTTCGGTCGCAAGTCAATCCTTGGATGCCAACAGTATATATTCGGGAAACCCAGCTGTGAAAATCAGAGAGAGAATTATTAAATCGTGAAAGTTAGCATCATCACCGTTTGTTACAACGCAGAGAAAACCATCGCCGATGCCATTCACTCTGTTTTATCGCAAGATTATCCCCACATAGAATACATTGTAGTTGATGGCAATTCAAAGGATGGCACGGTTGAAATTGTGCAAAGTTTTGGAGGACGTATTTCGAAATTTATTTCAGAACCAGACCGAGGTATTTATGATGCTATGAACAAGGGAATTTCTATGGCAAGTGGTGATGTTGTTGGGATTCTGAATTCGGATGATCTTTACGAAAACCCTTGGGTAATTAGCCATGTGGTCGATTTATTTAAAACATCGTTATCCGATGCTGTTTATGGCGATTTGAATTATGTTGACGACGAAGACATCAAGCAAGTTAAACGGCGTTGGAAATCTGGCGACTATGAGCGAGGTAATTTTTTAGAGGGCTGGATGCCTCCTCATCCCACTTTTTTTGTAAAAAGAGAAATGTATAGTCGTTTTGGTGGTTTTAATACAACACTCCAATTTGCCGCAGATTACGAATTGATGCTTCGCTTCCTTTATAAAGAGCAGATTTCATGTGCGTATTTACCTATGAATCTTATTAAAATGCGTATGGGTGGAGCCAGTAATTCTTCCATTAAAAACCGAATTCAAGCGAACAAGGAGGACAGAAAAGCATGGAAATTGAATGGCTTGAGTCCGAGGTGGTATACCCTATACAAAAAACCCATCTCGAAGATGGGTCAATTTTTTAAAAAGTAGGGAGCAATTAAAACTTCGCTTTAGAACGACGTCTTTTTACTTTAGCCGATACCCAAGAATACTTCCTTCTGGAAAATGATTTTCTTTTGTTTCTTTTGGCCCAAGAGTAGGTGATAGAAGAAAATCCGTACCAGTCGTTGTTATCGGGATTACCACGAGGTGCAGTTCCAACGGGGTCTGAACCGTAACTATAATTTTCAGAACCTACAAAAAGCGGATCTCCTGTTCCTTCGTATTCAATACTTCTGTCTTGTAAGGCAAGGGCAGTAGGATCGGTGAACTTGGTGTGGTGTACATATCGAGTGCTGATATCATCGATATAATCCGTCATGGTCATACGAACACCCAAATCCCAACCTATAATGTGATGTTTGTTAAGTCTAAATTCCATTCCAATTCCCAAGGGAACCACTGGCGTGATTAAACTGTAAGAAAAACCTTCTGTTTTGAGTGGTTGAAGGTTGACATAACTGCCGTTATATTCCGCTTTAGGGTTGAAGTAAGTCATTCCGAGGCCTGCAAATAGAAAAGCGCTGAAGTCCATTCTGCTTCTATAAGTGTGGCCTAAATCTTTTATTTGAAGTGGGTGAACTTCTAAACGCCCGCTCAATTCCATCAAGGAAGTTTTAAAGGAAAGGTTTCTCGAATATCTTGAAGGTTCTGAAGAAAGTTTGTCCGAACCTTTTACAATTCCGTAATTGAATTCACCTCTAACGGCCACCATTGGCGTAACAAATCGCCTTACTGAAAGACCAACGTTTAGGCCTGCTTGGCGCAATTGAATATCACCAGGGTCAGGCTTGGAAGCGCCTACACCAGCTATATCTCCCGCATACACAGACATACCTAAGCGGCCACCGAAATCGGTATCATATTGTGCCTGAACTGTGGTAAGCGCGGCAATGGAAACAAGTATTGATAGTATTTTTTTCACGATTCTGCTTAAGAGCTAGATTGCGCCAAAAGTAAATATTATTATTGAGTTCATTTCAAAAAGTACAATTCTTTTTGTAAGTGGTTTTTAGAAGAGTTTACCAAAGCCTCACCTTGGTTTATATACTAGGCGCAATTATTAGCTAATTTCGCGTTTTAGTGATGTTCGAAGAGCAATGAAATTTAAAATTTTATTTTTTTCCATTTTCTGTCTTTGTTTTGGTGAAATATTCGGCCAAATGTTAGCACCTAGTTTGCGCTGTATTAGCATTGAGGCCAACGGAGATATCACATTGGATTGGGTACCAGCAACCGACCCAGGTGGGCAGTTCAAAAAGTATGTTATTTATGGTTCGATAAACGGTTCTCCTTTTTTAGCTTCTGATAGTTTGATCAACCGGCTTCAAAATACCTATACTGCGGTGGGAGCTAATTGGGGCAATCCTTTCAAAAACTACAAATTTTATATCACCACCAAATACGATGACGGTGGTGGGGTAAAACAATCGGCGCCTTCTACAACCCTTTCGGCAATTGAAGCCAACCTAACAGTCAACGTGAATGTAAGTGGTACGCTTATTTGGAACAACATAGCGACTCCCCAATTGCCCACATCTAATGCCAAATATGGTGTAAATAGAAGGTTTATCGGAACACCTCCCAGCTGGACCAACAACGTTGGAGAACCCGATTTGGGGAATGAAACTTTTAAGGACAACATTGCCAGATGTAATGATTCCGTTTTTTACCAAGTGACGCTGGGCGATCAATCGGGATGTGTTTCCAAATCGAATGTGGCACGTGCGAGGTTAAAAAGTGGCGCTGGGCCTGTGCCGTTACCTCTGAGTAGGGTAAATGTTAAAAGAGGGAAGGGATTTACTGAGCTGTTTTGGGACCCGCATAAGAACGGTGCCGTTATCGGATACATTATAATATATGATGATGCTTCAGGAAGTTCTAAGTTTTTGGATACGGTTTCAGTTTCTACCACTTATTACCGCGATCTGGATCCGGCACATTCGGCCCACCAAGCACCCCAATGCTACCGAATAGCACCTATTGATTCGTGCTACAATACCCAAGGTGGTGGTGAAATTATTCATTGCACCATGTATTTAAACAAATCATTTGATCCATGTTTGGGAGAGGTTTACCTCAACTGGACGCCTTACCGAGGATGGGGTGGTGTAAAAACCTACAACATATATATGGCCTTGAACAACGACACCAATTACAGCCGAATTGGAAGTGTAGACGGCGCAGATACTTCCTTTGTGGTAAAGAATGTCAATTCACTAAATGTTTACAAATTTTATATCGAAGCCATAGATCCCTCTGGTGGGTTAACGAGCGAATCCAACGATTTGGGAACCAAATTCGAAATACCTAACAAAACTGATCGCTTATTGTTGCGCTCGGCGAGCATTCAAACCACAGAAACGGTTAAGTTAAATTTCTTGGTTGACCGAAAATCACCTATTCGAAGAATCGATTATTTTAGGGGCGCAGATGAAGAGGGACCGTTCAAAAGAATTGACTCTGTTACCGTAAGTGGTCAAGATTCTATTTTTAGTGTGGTGGATTCCATAGCCAGTTCCGATCAAATTAACTATGTATATTACATGGTGGTTATCGACGAGTGCGACCAGCCCGTTATTGTAAGCAATAAAGTGAAAACATTGATACTTACTGGTGAATCGAGCAAGTACGATTTGGAAAATAAATTATCGTGGACAAGAAACATAGCGAGGGATACGCTTGCAAAAGACGACGAACTTTATGCGCTTTATCGGTATGTTAACGGTGACATGGACAGCACTTATATCAGGCTGGTCAACCACAAGGCTCATTCGTGGGTAGACGACATCAGCGATGATATTCAATCGGGTTCTGAGTTTTGTTATTTTGTTCGTTTAATTCAGCCCATAAGTCCGATTTATCCCAGACTGGATACCAGCATTTCAAACTTGGTGTGTTTTCGATTTGAACCCGATGTGTTTATTGCCAATTCGTTTACACCCAACAACGATGGCAACAACGAACACTGGAGACCCAAAGTGAGCTCTGTGGTTCCAACGGAGAACTATTCCCTAGAAATTTATAACCGCTGGGGACAAAAAGTGTTCGAAACTGTTGATCCACAGGAAGGATGGGATGGCAAAAACAACGGTTATCCATCTCACAATGGGCAGTATTTGTACAAACTAAAAGTCGTATCCATCAATGGTGGAGAGATTAACGAAAACGGATATTTTCAGTTGATTCGTTAGTCGAAAAACCGCTGCAAGCTTATTATACTTTAACACCGTTGAGCGATTGAGATTGGTTACTTTTGGGCAATTTTTTAAGAAATTGAAAATCGTTCAAATTAGCACATGAAAACTCCAAGAATAATTTCTGAAGGCCTCACCTACGACGACGTTTTATTGGTACCAGGGTATTCTAATGTCATGCCCAGAGAAGTGAATATTTCCTCTCGTTTTTCTAGAAACATCGGTCTCAATATTCCCATTGTGTCTGCGGCCATGGATACCGTAACCGAAAGTGCACTGGCCATTGCCATTGCACAAGAAGGGGGATTGGGTGTTTTGCACAAGAACATGACCATAGCCCAGCAGGCGGCTCAAGTGAGAAAGGTAAAGCGCTTCGAAAGTGGAATGATTCAAGACCCCGTAACCATTACTTCGGGTGCCACGGTTGGGGATGTTCTACAATTGATGGAAGAACATTCGATTGGAGGAATTCCAGTAGTTGACGATGAGAATAGGCTTGTTGGCATCATTACCAACCGAGATTTAAGATTTGAAAAAGACCTGAGTAAGTTGGTGGGTCACGTAATGACCAAAACCAATATCGTTACAGCCAAAGCTGGGACAACGTTAAGCGAGGCAGAAGATATATTACAAGAAAAGAAAATTGAAAAGCTTCCCGTTGTAGATAAAGACCAGAAGTTGATCGGACTGATCACCTACAAGGACATCATAAAATTTAGAACAAAACCAAATTCTTGTAAGGATTCACACGGTCGCTTGAGGGTGGCTGCGGCAGTTGGCGTTACCAGCGACACACTTCAAAGAGCCGAGGCACTAATTAAAGCTGGGGTTGATGCTCTTATTATTGATACCGCACATGGTCATTCTCAGGCTGTAATCGACATGCTCAAGCAGGTGAAAAACACCTATTCTTCGGTTGATATAGTGGTTGGGAACATTGCAACTGGTGCAGCGGCCAAAATGTTGTTGGACGCAGGAGCCGATGCGGTGAAAGTAGGAATAGGTCCAGGCTCGATTTGTACCACAAGAATTATTGCCGGAGTGGGCGTTCCACAGTTATCGGCGGTGATGAATGTTTACAATGCCATTGGAGATGAAGTACCCATTATTGCAGACGGAGGTGTTCGATTTACAGGAGATATTGTTAAGGCACTGGCCGCTGGAGGTTCTTCTGTAATGGCGGGTTCTTTGTTCGCGGGAGTTGATGAATCGCCAGGCGAAACGATTATTTACGAAGGAAGGAAATTTAAATCCTATCGTGGAATGGGTTCCTTGGAGGCTATGCAGAAGGGTTCCAAAGACCGATATTTTCAAGATGCCGAAGAAGACATCAAAAAATTAGTACCCGAAGGTATTTCTGGCAGGGTTCCATTTAAGGGAAAGCTCAGTGAGATTATATTTCAAATGATGGGTGGTATAAGAGCTGGAATGGGTTATTGTGGAGCACCCACTATTGACGCTTTGCGCGCCGCCGAAATGGTTAGAATCACTGCTGCGGGTGTGGCTGAAAGCCATCCTCACAATGTAACCATTACGCGAGAAGCTCCAAATTATTCAAGATAGTCATTTATCAATTTTAATTATTTCAAATACAATGAAAAGAAAAATTCTTTTAATCCTAATTATTGCTTTTTCAATAAAATTTGACGCCCAAGCACAAGTTTTACTCAACGTGGCTGGGGAAGATATTTCCTTAAATGAATTTTTAGCCATTTACAATAAGAACAACAACAACGCACAAGCCATTGACCCGAAAACCAAAGAAGAGTACCTCGAATTATTTGTGAATTTTAAATTGAAAGTAAGAGAGGCTCGTGAACTGGGCATGGACACTGTAGAGTCATTTAAAAAAGAACTAGCAGGGTACAGAAGGCAATTGGCGGCACCATATCTTACGGATGAGAAGGTAACCGACGAGCTCATTGAGGAGGCATATAAAAGGATGCAGGAAGATGTGGATGCGTCACATATTTTGATTCGAATTCCTGCTGTGCCTACACCGGCAGACACCCTAAAGGCTTGGAAAAAGGTGAATTCGTTGAAATCAAAAATTAAAAATCCAGCTAAGGATTTCGAAAACTTAGCCAAGGAGAATTCTGAAGACCCTACGGCAAGCGAAAACGGCGGTTCCTTGGGTTATTTTAGTGCTTTTCAAATGGTTTATCCGTTTGAAACAGCTGCTTACACAACACCCATTGGTCAAGTGTCGGATATTGTGAGAACTTCTTACGGCTATCATCTGGTTTATGTAAAAGACCGAAGACCAGCAAGGGGAGAAATTCATGTTGCCCATATAATGGTACAGCTTGAGCCTACAGATTCAGGCAAGGTATTGTTGGACAAGGAGCAAAAAGCCAATGAAATTTATGGCAAGTTACTCGCGGGAGAAGATTTTGCTGAATTGGCCAAACAATTTTCAGATGATAGGGGTTCAGCGGCCAATGGTGGCGATTTGCCATGGTTTGGTACAGGGCGAATGGTTGAAGAATTTGAAAACGCTGCATTTGAACTTCAAAAAGATGGCGATTTTTCGAAGCCCATTAAAACCAGATATGGCTGGCACATCATCAAACGACTTGAGAAAAAAGGAATTCCACCATTTGAAGAAGTGAAGGGAGACTTAGAAAAGAAGGTTTCTAGGGATACAAGAGCCAGGATGAGTAAGGAAGCTTTTTTTAGCAGAATCAAAAGGGAATATGGTTTTGTTGAATACCCCAAGAATGTAAAAGCTATGGAAAAAACCCTTGATTCAAATTATTTTATTGGACAATGGAAGGCTAAAACTGCGGCTGACAAAATGCGTAAACCCGTATTTGTACTTGATGCCACATCAATTGGAGGAAGCAAAAAAGAATTTACCCAATTTGATTTTGCTGAGTTCATGCAAGCCAATGGAAGGTTTCAAAGAAGGCCACCACAGGATCATTCTATCATTGTATCGGCACTTTACGAAGAGTATGTAACCCAAGAATTAACCAAATTTGAAGATGGCCTGCTGGAAATGAAATATCCTGAGTTTAAGGCGTTAATGACCGAATACCACGATGGTATTTTGTTGTTCGACCTCATGGACAAAAAAGTGTGGAGCAAGGCGGTTAAGGACACAACGGGCATTCAGGAGTTTTACGAAAGCACAAAGAATGAAAGGATGTGGCCTGAACGAGTAGAAGCCTTTATTTTTACTTGTGAAAATGAAAGTGTGGCCAATAGCACCAAAAAATACGTGAAGAAAAAAGCGAAAAAGAAGCAACTGAGTAAAGATGACGTGCTCAAAACCATCAACGTGGATTCACAATTGAGTTTGTCGATTGAAAAGGGAAAATTCGCTAAAGGTGCTAAGCCGATTTTGGACAAAAAACCTTGGGAAGTGGGGTTCACAGAGTTTGAATCAGAAGGTGCCAAAGTGAAATTTGCTTACATCCAACAATTACTTCCTGCGCAACCAAAAGAACTCAGTGAAGCCAGAGGTGCCGTTATATCTTCATATCAAGATTACTTGGAAAAACAATGGCTAGAAGAGCTGAAGGCTAAATATGAGGTTAAAGTAAACCTTGATGTTCTAAAATAGTCTTGATTAAAGCAGCACCCATATCCGTTCATTTGTTGGCCCTTGTGCTCATGTCGTCGTGTGGTTTTTTTTCGAATGACATTAAACAAGATGGAAAACTGCTCGCAAGGGTCGGAAATAAGTACTTGTATTCTACCGATATTCAAGGTGCGATCCCTCTTGGAACCGACAGTTTGGACAGTTTAACCATGGTCAACAAACACGTGAACAATTGGGTCGAAAAGGAACTGATTCTTCAAAAGGCAGATTTAAATCTGAGCTCAGAGCAGAAGGATTTTACGAAGCAAATAGAAGATTATAAAAACAGTTTGATCACCTATGCCTACGAGCAAGAATTGATTCGACAGAAACTGGATACCAATGTGAGCGACGAAGAGATTGATAGGTATTACAAAGCAAACCCCGACAATTTTCAGCTAAAACGGTATATAGTGAAGGTGAAAATGATTAAAGTAGATCGCGAAGCACCGAAAATTGGCAAGGTGAAGGATTGGGTGGCATCAGAAGATCCCGATGATTTTGCTCGTTTGGAGGAGTATTGCCTGCAGTTTTCTTCGCTATGCCTTTTGGAAGACAATTGGATGTTTTTTGACGAACTTACCCGCCTTGCACCCATTCGAACTATTGATGTGGAACAGTACCTTAAAAACAACAAGTTTGTCGAAATAGAAGGGGAGCAATTCCTTTACTTCATGTATTTCTATGACTATCGCTTAAAGAATAGTTTGTCGCCCATAGAGTTGGAATACAACCGAATAAAAAATGTGATCGTCAACAAACGAAAACTACTGCTTTTGAGCAACCTAAGACAAGACCTTCAAAAGGAGGCTATGAACAACAACATGGTGGAATACTTTATTAAATGAAAAATGTAGTTTCCATATTGTTTTTTGCTTGTTTGGCCTTCCTCGCTTTTGGTCAAAAGGGCGACGATAAAATCATTGACGGCGTAGTGGCTGTTTTGGGCGACAACATGGTTCTTAAAAGTGAGATTGAAGAACAATACAACAGTTTTCTAACCTCTGGTAAACCTGTTAACAGCAACACACGTTGTGAGCTTTTTGAAGAAATGTTGTTCAACAAACTTCTATTGAATCAAGCCAAAGAAGACAGTTTGTATGTTGGAGAAGATCAAATCAACTCGGAAATAGATCGACGGTTGCGGTATTTTATTCAACAGTTTGGCAGCCAGCAAAAACTGGAAGAGTTTTACGAAAAATCGCTGGATGAAATCAAGGCAGAATTCCATGACCCCATTGAAGAGCAGCTTATGATTCAACGAATGCAGGGTGAAGTCACAGGCAAAGTTGAGGTGTCACCGGGCGATGTGAAGGCTTTTTTCAATAAAATTCCCAAGGATAGTTTGCCTGAAATTAATGCGATGGTGGAGATTGCCCAAATTGTAAAAAAACCACCTATTGATGAGGCTGAAAAAAGCAAGGTACGCGAAAAACTTGTTTCTATTCGAGAGCGTGTAGTAGCTGGTGAAGATTTTGGAACCTTGGCTTATTTGTATTCTGAAGATCCTGGGTCGGCCAGAGAAAATGGCGAATTAGGTTATATGAGCCGTGGGGAATTGGTACCCGAGTTTTCGGCAATTGCCTTTACCCTAGAAAAAGATGAGGTATCCGGAATTGTGGAAACCGAATTTGGTTTTCATATTATTCAACTGCTCGACAGAAGAGGCCAGCAAGTAAACGTGCGTCACATACTTATGTCGCCTAAGGTTCAGCCAAAAGATTTGATTAAGGCCAAATTATTTTTGGATTCACTCAAAACGAATTTAAACAAGTACGATTCGCTCACCTTTGAGCATGCAGCTATGCTTTATAGTGAAGACAAGGACTCGAGAAACAACGGTGGTGTAATTGTAAACCCAATCACGGGTTCGGCGGAGTTTGAAATGGATCAAATTTCTCAAGTAGATCCTTCGCTTTACCTTATGTTGGATCGCTTAAAACTAAATGAAATAGCAGGACCAGAAATTGCTCAAATGAGGGATGGAACCCGCGCCTATCGTTTGGTTAAATTGATAAAAGTAACCGAAGCACATACAGCCAATTTAAAACAAGACTACCAGAGAATTCAAGCATTGGCATTGTCTACAAAACAAACCGATGTGGTTAACCAATGGATTAAAGATAGAGTAGACAGTTTCTATATACGAGTAGATGAGAGCTATGCAACTTGTAAATTTAAATACAAGTGGCTGGCCACAAGCGAGGAAAATTGATATGGCGGAATCGGATGTAAAATTAGTAGAGCGATTTGGTGAGCAGTATAAGCAGCTTAACCAAGAAATTGGCAAGGTCATTATAGGGCAGGAGCAAGTCATTCAAATGGTGTTGATTTCCATTTTTAGCAAGGGCCATTGTTTGCTTGTGGGTGTGCCAGGGTTGGCAAAAACGCTGCTGGTTAATACCATTTCAGAGGCATTGGGACTCAAATTCAACCGAATTCAGTTTACGCCAGATTTAATGCCTTCTGATATTATCGGAGCAGAAATTCTGGATGAAAATCGAAACTTTAAATTCATCAAAGGCCCCATATTCGCCAATATAATTTTGGCTGATGAAATTAACCGAACTCCGCCTAAAACCCAAAGTGCCTTGTTGGAGGCGATGCAGGAAAAAACAGTGACAGCCTCTGGCCATCACCATAAATTAGAAGAACCATTTTTTGTACTTGCTACTCAAAACCCAATAGAGCAAGAGGGAACTTATCCCTTGCCAGAGGCACAACTAGACCGATTTATGTTCAACGTGTGGGTAGATTACCCTACGTTCGAGGAAGAACTTTCCGTAGTGAAAAACACCACGGGAAAAGTGGCTCAATCGGTATCTAATGTGGTTTCTAAGGAAGAAATATTAGCGTATCAAAATTTGGTTCGACAAATTCCGGTAACCGACACCGTGATGGAATACGCTGTTAAATTGGTGGGACGCACAAGGCCCGGAGCCCAAGCGCCCGAAATGGTGAACAAATATTTGTCGTGGGGAGCGGGCCCAAGGGCTTCGCAATACTTGGTGATTGGTGCAAAGTGCCACGCCTTGATTCACGGAAAATTTTCACCAGATATTGAAGATGTAAAGGCCATAGCCCTACCTATATTAAGGCACAGGATTGTGCGCAACTACAAGGCGGAAGCCGAGGGCTACAACATTGAAAAAATCATAGAAGAACTACTATAAAATTTAATGCGATGTCTAAAAAGGTTTTAATTCTGTTGTCGGGTTCAGGTGTTTATGATGGTACAGAAATTCAGGAAGCCACTTTAACTTTATTAGCCCTCCACCAACGAGGTATTGAATACCAATGTGCGGCTCCAAATGAAAATCAGTTTCACGTTATCAACCATACCAATGGTGAAGAAATAGAAACCCCAAGAAACATGATGGTGGAATCGGCTCGGATTGCACGTGGTGATATTAAGGATGCCTCACTTGTTGCGATGGACGAATATGATGGTTTGGTGATTCCAGGTGGGTTTGGCGCTGCCAAAAATTTTTCGTCTTGGGCATTTGACGGACCAAAAGCGAAGATACAATCCGAAGTAAAAAGGCTGATTTTAGAAGCACATCAAAACAAAAAACCCATATTAGCAATGTGTATGGCGCCAGTTTTAGTTTCCTTGGCGTTTGCCGGCTCGGCTACGGAGCCCATTGTTACCGTTGGCACAGAAAAAGAGGCTACTCCCTATGAAATAGGAGCGATTTCGGAAGGGATGGAGAGCTTAGGTTCAAAAGTGAATCAGGTGGGTGTACACGCAGTTGTGGTGGATGAACCTAACAAAACCATCACCACACCTTGTTATATGATGGAGGCTAGTATCTCAGATATTTTTGAGGGAATATCTAAGGCTACCGACGAATTAAAAAAATTCCTTTAAGCCAACTTTAAAACGCGTAACGCAAGCCCAACCCGAGTCCTAGTCCGTTTTTGTTGATTTGTTCATCTGCGAGCGGCCCTATGGCAATTTGCTGAAATTCTGGCCTCACTCGAATTGTCATTTCAGGAGTTAAAAAATACCCAAAACCGAGTCCGACCTTATAGGACCAAATGACTTTTGATACCTCAAGGGGCGTCGTTTCAAATTCAGCTTCAATTACGTTGCGCTCTGCGAGGTAGCTCCCACTAGAATGGGTAAGTAAGGCTAGATTTGAATTGATAAATCCTTCTAACAACCATTTGTTGTTGAGTACAAATTCATATCCCAAACTCAATGGGATGTTGATGTACTTTAATTTATAGGTTAAGTTTTCTTCCTTTGAGTAGGCCTGTTCGTCTCGGTAAACGGTGCTATCTCTATGAATTCCGTAGGTAGTATCTACGTTATAAATTGTTCTATTTAAGGTAAAACTAAAATCATTTCCTTGCTTCACTTTTTCGATGACATGTCTCTCAAAAGTGCTGTCGATACGCGTTATTACCTGCGTTTCGTTAATTTCTAGTCGCTCCGAAACTGTCGTCCCATCGAGTTTGAGCCTCACTTGTTGCGCCATTTCACGGTATCCTATTCCCGCGGAGAAATAGAATCCTCTGTAGCTTGCGCCAGCAGTTACGCCCGCATTCCAGTCGGTAGTTTTACCCGGATTGAGTTGGAGCAAGCTGCTTCCCGATTGATATGTTTGGGTTTCATTTTTTCCGTATTGAAAAAAGGCGCCACTTCCTTCAACAAACCACTTCAATTTTGAAGCAGATTTTATTGGGTCTCCAAATTCTGTTTCGGAGGAAGGAGTGGGTTCGTCAACGGCCAAATTAGGGGCGAGTTTACCCTTTTCGTATGGAAAATCTGTTGGTGTAATCAGAACCATCGGACTTATCGTTTTTTCGCTATTCTGGTGTGCGTAGTTATTCGCTTCTAAAATCCCGACAGGCTTATTTGGTTGAAGGGTTTCCTCATAAACGTTTCCAGCCAGAGGGTAGGACGGCTCCTTTTGCTCATTTTCGAGCAGTAACATGTTGCTGGAGACAGGGTCGGCTTTTGGTTCCAGAATTTCAGATTGGTCTTTATCTGAAGTAGCCAATGATACCAATTGCACTGACTTGGATACTTGCGTATTATTTGATTCCGAGATTGTGTTTGTATTATTTGAAGTCAGATTGCCTGTTGCTTCTAATACATCATTTGCTACTTGAGAGCTAGTTGTGGTAATTACATCTGATGAATTTTCAATTGAAACATCTATGGCTTCTAATTCATTTTGACCTAGCAAGTTAGTATTATTCTTCATTTTGATCATTTGCTTCGAAGCGTCCAAATCAATAGTTTCACTGGTTTTAGAAGCGTTGTCAGAGTTGTTTGTCCCAACGTAGGCCAAGCCAGCTAACCCGACTAATCCAACCAAACCAACCAAACCAACCAACCCAACCAACCCGAGGAGAGTGGATAAACTGGCAAGGCCTTTTTTCCACCATTTAAAAACAAATCCCTTTTTTGGCGAATTGTCGAGCATGGCCTCCATAGCGCTCCAATATTTGCCATCGTAAGCCAAATCTTGCTCAGGAAACGCCTTTCTAGAGATATCGTCAATGTTCTTTTCAGTCATAGCGCAATACTTGAAATTATTTTAATCGAACCCTTCACCATTGCCTTGAGCAAGGTTCTGGCATTGTTCACATGCCATTTAGAGGTTCCTTCCTTTATATCCATAAGCTCGGCTATTTCCTTGTGGGAGCAGCCTTCGAGCACAAATAGTTGAAACACTTCTTGGGTGGTTTTGGGCAGATGCAGAATTTCTTCCTTCACTTTTTGGAGCAATTCTGGTGTTAGCTCATCAGCCTCATCATCGTCGCCAATACTTAGGTCGGCACTTTGTTCGAGTTTGTCGAAATCTACATTTTCAACATATTTTTTGCGGGTAGTTTCCTTTTTATATTGATCGATACAATGGTTGATTGTAATCCGTTTTGCCCAACCAAATAAGGGCACATCGGGATTCTGTTTTTCCAGATTTTTGAGAATCCTATAAAATGATTCATTCAAGAGAATAACTGCGTCATCCTTGTTGTTGGCAAAGCGAAAACAGATACTTAGTAAGGGGGCAAAGAGCTGTTTATAAAGCCGCTCTTGAGCCTTTCGGTCCCCTTTGGAACATGCCTCGATAGTGGTTCTTTCGAATTGCATGGTGTGCTTTCAGCTTCGTTTTTATTGTTTGATGATTTTTTGCCTGTAAATAAAACCTTCACTTTCTAACGTTAGAAAATAAAACCCCTTTTCCCAATTTTCGGTGTTCAATTCGGTTGGTTTACCCGATGTCAATTCTGTTTCTAATACCGTTCTCCATTGGAAGTCATAAATAACGATGCTACCTTTTTCTAACCCAGATAAGATCAAGTTTCCACGTGTGGGATTTGGATAGATTTTTAAGTTTTCAAAAGCCGAAGGAACTGATTTACCTAAAAATGCATCATTCGATATTCCCCTTGAACTCGCTGTGATAACCACGTTAGTTATGCTTGGCTGGCTTGGTGAAATTTCTAGTTTTTGGGCCAGGGTAGGAATGCCACATTGGTCGATCCATACTTGGTAAGTACCTGTATTTTGAAATGAAAAATTAAACTCACCTGCGGTATCTGCATAGGTAAAATCCACCACAGTACCTGAATGGTCAATGAGTTGAATTCCTTTTGCACCAAATCCATTTTTTTTCAAATCCATAGAAACGATCACACTGCCTTCAATTTTGAAATTTCCAGGAATTGAATTTATAGCCTGTAAATCGATATCTAAGGGGCCAGAAAGATGCGGTCCAATTGATTTAGACTGTGGATCATCCCACTTGGCTCCCTTGGGATAATAAGTTGGTGCAAAGCCCGATCTTGCGTTTGTTGGCATGGCCTTGAGAAGGTAATCAGAGTTATCTTTTTGAAATTCATAAACGCCGTTGGGTTTTAGAAGGAGGGTATCTACAAACTCGAAATTTTGTAATGTAGAATTGTATTTATAACGCAGCAAAAAGGCGTCAGAAAGATTAACGGGACTGCCTTGAAGCAAAACTCTTCCTGTGTAAACGTTCGTTGGGTTTTTGCAATAGTCAAAATTGAGGATAATAGAATCTCTTTGTCGGTAAAATGTTGAATCAGATTCCCAGGTTGAATTACAATTTAACATCCTTACATCCAACACACCTTGAGATTGACATTGAACAATTTTGAAATAGTGACCTGTAGAGTCGACCAAAGTTGAGTCTGAAGTAGAGCTCCATTGATTGAGTGAGAAATAAACCCATATCGGCCTAGTAGCAGATTGATAGTTCGCGATTTGGCCGCCTACGTTAATTGTCCTTGGGGGGCATCCGCTTAAATTCATGTAGAGGTTTCTCGTCGCCAAATTGAAATTTTGGATATCGACTATGCTATCCGCTTGGCAATCGATAAAAAATGCTTTTACACTTCCTTGTCCTAGACTAGGGTTAATGGTGCAAGTGTAGATTCCCATGCTATCCGTTATGGTAGCTGTGTCCGAACCAGGAAATTCTATATAAACCCATTGGTTCGGCGCCGCAATGCCATTGTTGGTTACGGTACCACTAACAACAATGGGAGCAGCTTGTAGGCCGCTCCCATTGATGAATAGTATGAAGATTAATATTAGAAGTCGAGTATTCAAGGTTATTGTTTAACAACTCTAATCACTCCAGTTTTTGCGGGAGTTTCTATTTTGATCAAATAGCTTCCGCTTTCTAAGTTTTCGAAAGAAAGGGTAGATTCAAATGAGTTTTCTACATGCTGCTCAGCGATTACCTTTCCAGTAATGTCAATAATTGAAAGGGTGGCAACATTCAATTCTTCACCGAATTGGACGGTCATCAAATCATTTACAGGATTTGGAAACGCTTTGATTGCCGCAAACATCTCATAGGATTCAATACCTGTAGTTTCTAACCAAGTGGTAACACCTGAACTATTTACCGCAACCTTTACTGCATCCGTATTTGGTGCTTCAACAGAAAGTGTAACGTCAACTGTGCTTGTTGCCTTTCCTAAAACTTCAGCATAGACTGTGTAAGTTCCGTAGGCCAAATTTTCAATTTTGAAATTTCCTTGAGCATCTGAATGGCTGTAAGCAACGGGTTTGTTATTCTGCAAGGCCATAACTAATATTCCCGACACTGGATCACCAACCGCAGAAGTTTTGTTAGCACCTAAGCCTACATTTCCACCAATAAATCCAGGACCACCAGGGTTCGTTCCTGCAACCATGTGAATGTCTCGTGTAAATGTGGTGTTGTTGCTTGCCGGAATAACGTAAGCATTAGACCAATTCAAAGCGCTATCGCTATAGGTAGGTAAAAATGACGCGTAGTATGGATCGCCAGATAGAAGAACGGCTTTTACCATATACGTCATACTCGAATCTGGAATGGTAACGCTATATCTGCCAGCTTGAAATTGTGCAGTGTCAACCACAGAAAGAATGTTGCTGTCGTTTTTGATAAGAAGTACAACAGCATTTGAAGCTACATTAACTCCTGTGTGCACTGTTCCGCTTACTGTTGACAAACTAGGAGGGGTATTCGAACAGTAGTTAAAATTAACATTGGTGCGGTTAGGGCTACTTAGCGTTACGATTACTTTTTTCATGATCGTGTCATTCTTACAATCTACGATATATACCCACACATCCTGAGGGCTTGCCCAAGTACCAATGGTAAATGAATAACTGTTTGATGAAGAAGTAACGTTCTGAGACCAATTAGAAAACTGTCCGCCTAATGTATCAGCATATACGGTAACCGAACCTGACCCGATATTCGAGATTGTTCCACTTACAGTTGAATTATAAGGGAATAAGTTCGTGCAATACACAAAATCTTTCCTAGAATACGTGGAGCTGGATGGATTATAGAAGAAATCGCTATAAACACTTTTGGAATTGCAATCGATAATATAGCCGAAGGCCATTCCTTGAGTTGCACTTCCGGTATTCAATGTAATGGAATACATGCCGGAACTATTTGTCATAGCAGTATCCGAATTCATCGTGCTGCTGTCTGTCCAAATTACCTGAACTCCAGACTTAGGCGAGCCAAAATCGGTAACCGTTCCTGTAATTGTAATGCTTGCCGCAAAGAGAGAACTCGCAAGTCCTAAAATGGGGATTAAAAAGAGAAGTTTAATTGTTTTCATGTTTTTAAGTTTTAAATGAATTATTCGTTTTTGAAGCCTTCGATGGAAAGACTGGATTCAACTTGCAAGGTTGGGTTTTTATCTAGATTAATTGTAATTCATTGAAAATTAATCGTTAGCAGGTTCTTTTTTTAGATTTATCGCCCAATGTTCAATTGGTTAATTTTGACTTTTTGGATAAGTTACATGATGGACGCAAAAATAATTAATGGATATTCTTAAAAACTGGCGTTGGTGGGTTGGCGTGGGCTTCCTCATAGCGTTTTTTGTATTCGCTTGGTTTTTAAGAGCCTTGGTTTTCTACGTGATTATTTCAGGGGTGCTGTCCATACTTTTCGAGCCTTTGGTGAACAAGCTGAGGGGTTTGAAGTTAATCGGAAAAGGAATCCCAGCTGGTGTTGTGGCCTTCCTGGTTTTATTGCTTATTTGGGGCATTTTAGCTTTAATCATCAGCATTACCATTCCAATAGCAGCCCAAGAAATTAGGGTACTCTCCTCTTTGGATTATGATGGGATAACTTCCAAGATTCAAGAAATGCTGTCGGTTTTTGATGGCTTTCTCCGCGATTACGGCGTTTTGTCGGGAGAGGGAAGTTC
Source organism: Flavobacteriales bacterium (assembly GCA_020435995.1). Classification (GTDB taxonomy): domain Bacteria; phylum Bacteroidota; class Bacteroidia; order Flavobacteriales_G; family Salibacteraceae; genus JAGQYO01. The sequence continues at coordinate 18,198 of JAGQYO010000006.1, forward strand.
GGTGATGCTTCAGGAGCGTATTCGTTCATTTTTTGACCTTAACAACCTTACTTCCATATTTGGTGGGTTTCTAAGTGGAATTGGAAATGTATTTGTGGCCTTCTTTTCAATTTCATTTATCACCTTTTTTTTCCTAAAAGAAACGGATTTATTCAAAAGGATTTTGCTCACCTTTATTCCAGATGCCTATGAAAGCAGGGTAATGGGCGTATTCTCAAAAAGCAAAAAGGTGCTTTCGAGGTACCTTATAGGGGTGTTTATCGAGGTGTTATTGATAACCACTCTTGTTTCGCTGGGTTTATGGCTGGCGGGTGTGAATAACGCGTTTATCATTGGCGTATTTGCGGGTTTGATTAACGTAATTCCCTATGTGGGGCCGATGATCGGTGCGTCGGTCGGCTTGCTCATTGCCTTCACTACGGGGTTGGATCCCGGTTTTACGGGAAATTTAGTCCTCATGATGAGCAAAGCCGTTGGCGTGTTTGCAGTGGTGCAACTGATGGACAACATCATTTTCCAACCTGTAATTTTTTCCAATAGTGTGAGCGCCCATCCGCTTGAAATATTTTTGGTGATTTCGATGGCTGGCATGTTGGGTGGAATTGGTGCCATGATCATTGCCGTGCCTACTTATTCCTTTATTCGAATTATCGCCCAAGAGTTTTTATCTGAGTTTAAGGTGGTTAAACAATTAACAAAACATTTATAATTATGCGTTACAATTTAAGTGAACTTACTGATATTATAGAAGATCGTAGAACCATTTACCCTGAACAGTTTTCATCGCGTAAAGTTCATAAGGAGATTATTTCAAAGCTGCTTAATGCGGCCAAATGGGCGCCAACTCATAAGCTCACTCAACCGTGGAATTTCACCGTGTTTATGGATAAGGGAACAAGCACTTTTGGGCAATGGCATGCCGAAGCCTATAAAAACGCTGTTTCTGAAAGCGACTTCAACCAAAAGATGTATACAAAGATTCGCGATCGCGCCGAAAGATCAGCAGCCGTTATTGTAGTTGCAATGAAGCGAGATGATGCCTTGAGGGTTCCAGAAATTGAAGAAATAGCTTCGACTGCTGCCGCGATTCAAAATATGGCACTTTTGGCCACGGCCTATGGGCTTGGTTTTTATTGGGGCACTGGTGGAATGGCTTACTCTCCCGAAATGAAAACGTATTTGGGGCTTGGTGAAAATGACAAGGTAATGGGCATGTTATTTATTGGTTATCCGGAGATTGAATGGCCTCGAAAAACACCGCGTCGCCCTATCGAATATTTTTCAAAATTTATTGAGGAGTAGAGGCGCTATTCTCGCAATTCCTTTTTAATGTAAGCAGCCCTTTTTCTATGTTTTTGGAGAATACTTCCTTGAGCATAAGTGTAATAGGCCGCTTTAGGAATGGATATTCAGTACCGATGACTACCCATGTTATTTTGGTGCCAGAAGGATTGGCTTCAAATAAAAACTCCGCTTCGTTTACTTTTTTATAATCCTCGCTTTCGTAGCGGATGTTGGTTGTTATTCTTTCATTTTCCACAAGATCTTTAATGATGATTCGTCCTCCTCGGTTGCCATCGGCACTCCACGAAATTTCTGAGCCAGTATAGCCTACTTTGGTTTTTATTTGAAAGTATTCTGAGCCTAATTGAGAAAACAACGGGTGCCACGTATTCCAGCGATTTAAATCAACTACCTCCTTAAAAACAACTTCCACAGGTTGCCTGATGACCATAGATTTATAGGTTGCCACATTTTTGGGACTAAAAATACAAGCCGTTAAATACGCCACCGCAATCGTAATGACACCTATGATAAATAATTTTAAAAAGTTCATGCTTCCCATTTGATGCAAATGTAGGTCACCTCTGTTTTAACTTCAATTTTAAAAATCTTGTATAATTGTAACGTACAAAAGACAGCAAAATTCATTGATAGGGCACAAATACATAATCAAAACGAGCTACATCCTACTGATAATAAGCGGATTGCTTTTGCTTGCTTCGTTTGTTGGTGAAACCGAAAGAGAAAAGAAACCAGTAAAACAGGCCGTGGTTATGTACGGCGACGAAACCTTATTTAATTCCATCGAAAACTTATCCGACGAAAGTATACAAGCATTCCACGATTCCTTAAGGGCCCTTCCAGAGCCACCAATTGGAGTGTTGGAACAGATTAAGCTTTTTCTTGAAATAAAAACCATGTCGAAGTTAGAAATGGCTTTGCTGCTGGATAGCCTTTTTGACGCCGGAGACGAACATTACGCCTTAATCAACCAGGTAAACTTATTCATTACCAGTCAAGATTTTGAAAGTGAAGAGGAGTTTGATTATTTAAATTCTTCTCATGATTTTCCAGCGCATTCGATTTATGGAAATTGGAATACCACCAAACCGCACCCTTATTCCATAGAGATTTGGGAGAGTGATTCTTCTCAGCGATTGATGCTTTCTAATAAAGACATAGGTGGTTATGTATCGCCTGTAAATAAAATTGTGGTGACCAGCACGTTTGGATATCGGTGGGAACGATTTCATCGCGGTGTAGATTTAGATTTACAAGTATGGGACACTGTAAAATCGGTATTTAGCGGAAAAGTGAGGTTTGCCGCATATTTTGGAGGATATGGCAGAACGGTTGTGGTGCGTCATCACAATGGCCTCGAAACATTGTACGCTCATTTACATAGGTTTAAAGTGAGTGTTGGTGATGAGGTAGAGGCAGGACAACTTATTGGTTTGGGTGGAAGTTCGGGTAACTCTACGGGCAGTCACTTACATTTCGAGTGCCGCTTCAAAGGCGTGGCGATCAATCCCACACAAATCATTGATTTTAAAGAAGAAAAGTTAGTGAACGACAAAGTGACTTTGATTAAAAACAAATGGGGTTATACGGCCATTCCCGATGGGGTAGAGTATTACACCGTAAAACGCGGGGATTATTTGATGAAAATTGCAGATATGTACGGCACCTCATGCAAACAGCTTTGTGACGATAACCAAATAAAAAGAAATACACCATTGCGAGTTGGACAAAAAATCAGGATACTTTGAAAGAGGATTGGATAGACCTAACGAATTATCGTGAGCATCCCAGCCAAAAAGGATTTCAAGTTTTTCATTTTACCAAATTGGATCAGGCTGATTTTTTTGAAATTAAACTTCAAGAATCGGACTTGTTTTATGAACGCTACAACGAAGAAAAGGGGAGTCATACCGTATACTATTTTGCAGTTAAATTAAAAGACATGGAGCTCGTAAGAAAGCTGAATGACGTGACCATCGGAAAGTTTCGATCTCCTTTTATTGCCAGTACACCAGTTCGGTGGTTGATCTTTGCGGCCACATTGGTCATTTTAACACTGGCTATTATTGGCGCCATTAAAAACAGTTAAGAGCCAAACGTTTCGTCGATCCCGTCGTTAGGAAGCTGAGTCTGGTTTACTTTTGAATTATGAACATGAGAATATTTCTTCTCCCTCTTTTTTTCTTTGGTTTGTTTTTGGAATTACAAAGCCAATCTAGCCAGCAAGAGTATATGATTCAGTTTAAGCCTAATGTTCAAGCTCAGTCCATAATTGAATCTTATCGATCAGAAAATGAAGCGACTCCAGCCTTTCAACTAACGGAAGTGCTAAGCGACGAATTGAATATTCACACAATTGTTATTCACCAAAACCAGGGAATGGAAAGCTCACTTTATGAGCACCTCAAGTCAGACATAAACGTGTTGGCAATTCAAAAAAACCACACCGATATTGAACTCAGAACCGAACCAAACGACCCGTCTTTTGCAGGGCAATGGCATTTAAAAAACATAAATGCTAGCCAAGCTTGGGATATAGCAAAAGGTGGAAAAACAGCCAAAGGGGACGAAATTGTGGTAGCTATTTTAGACGAGAGCTTTGAGATTTCGCACAATGACCTTAAAAACAATTTTTGGAAAAATAAGCATGATTCCATCGATGGCGTCGACAATGACCACAATGGGTTTACGGACGACTTCGATGGCTGGAATTTTTACAGAGATACCAATTGGATCAGTTCATCCTCCGGAGGCACGAATAGGGTGCATGGAACTATGGTGGCTGGTGTAGCTGGGGCTACTACCAACAACAACAGTGGGGTAGCATCGGTAGGCTGGGGAATAAAGGTGCTGCCAGTAATGGCGTCTGGTACCAATGAGTCGTTTGTAGTAAAGGGTCTACAATATGTGCTGAAAATGAGAAAGCTGTATAACAGAACTGATGGTGATTCAGGGGCCTACATCGTTGCTTGTAACATGAGTTTTGGGGTAAATGAAGGTAGCCCCGCAGATTACCCTATTTGGTGTAATTTGTTAGAAGAATTAGGTAAAGCAGGTGTTTTATCAGTAGGCGCTGGTCCCAATAGTAATACAAATGTTGATATGCTTGGAGATATACCCACCACGTGCCCAAGCGATTATCTTATATCCGTTACAAGATCAAATAACAAGGATGAAATCACTGGCGGGGGTTATGGTAAAATAAACATGGACGTTGTTGCCCCAGGTTGGGACATATTAACCACAGCATTAAATAGTCAAACAGGGTCAAATCATGGTAGCAGTTTTTCTGCACCACAAGCAACGGGTGCCATTGCATTGATGTACAGCGCGCTACCATCCGAGGTTTTCGATACTTATAAGGACAATCCATCTGGTTTGGCTTTTTTGGTTCGTTATTATTTACTCCAAAATGGTGTTAGAAAACTAGATCACTTAACAGATAAATTAAGCTCTGGAGGGGCTTTAGATGTTGGAGCGGCAGTAAAAATTGCTTCTCAAGGGCCACCGTTATACCTATCTGATGTATCTCAATCAAATCATCAAATTAAACTGTTTCCAAATCCAATTCACGGGGAAGATGTAATGGTGAATGCTACGTTTAACCTTGATGAGACCAATTTTCATGTTTGGGATTTAACTGGCAAAGAAATTTTAAACGGGAAGCTACATCAAGGCTCTAACAACCAAGCAAGTATAGATATTAGGCAACTTAATTCTGGAATGTACGTCTTTGAAGTAACGAGTGAAGTTTTTGGAGCTCAAAGGCAATTGATTCAAAAACTATAGGATTGAATATGAAAAGGAGAATCGTTACGTGGGCTGTTTTGTTGGGAATATTGGTTACGCTAAGCCAATGCAAAAAGGAAGATCCTATGGAGAGTGTTCCAGCAACTAAAGTGCCGGTGCCGCCAGTTGCTCCACCGCCTGCTAAACCCCCTTTTAATCCAACTAAGTTCACACTCGCGCCTCCCTTGTATTTCCCACCCTTTCCTTCCCATGTAAACACTGTATTGAGCAAAGAGGCTGTGGCATTAGGCCGTAAATTATTTTTCGAAAAAAGACTTTCAGGAGACAACACACAATCATGTGCAAGTTGTCACAACCAAAAATTTGCTTTTAGTGATAACGGAAAGGCTTTCTCGACGGGCATAGATGGAAAAGATGGAGACATGAATGCAATGGCCATCGTGAACTTAGCTTGGGGTAACGGATTTTTTTGGAACGGAAGGTCAACAACAATGGAAAAGCAAGCCATCGAACCTGTTAGAAATCCAATTGAGATGCACAGTACTTGGGAGGTCGGACTGAAAAAACTCAAGGAAGACTCTGTATACGTCAACATGTTTTGGGCTGCATTCGGAGTGGAAGATTTTGACTCGTCGCACGCCGCAAGTGCGATTACCCAGTTTGAAATGACTTTGTTAAGCGCAAATAGCGAATATGATAAAGCCGTGGCTAAAACACAAAATGACCCTAGAGTAGCGCCCATATTTACCGATGCTTCGGTGCGTAGAGGTTTTATTATTTTTACTACAGAGCCTAGTCCAAATGGTGGAGGAGCTGATTGTTTTCACTGCCACAATCCAGATAACATGCTTTTTACAAACAATGGATTTTTAAACAACGGCTTGGATGTATCACCAAAGGATGGTTACAAAGAAGTAACTGGACTTGAGACGGATCGAGGAAAATTTAAAGTTCCCACACTGCGAAATGTGCAGTACTCATATCCTTACATGCACGATGGCCGATTTAAAACATTGGAAGAAGTAGTAGAATTTTACAATTCAGGTGTGAATTTTAATTCGCCTAACATAAGTGCATTTATGAACAAGCCGGGAAGAACAAGCGGATTAAATCTAAAAGTCCAAGAGAAAAAGGACTTAGTCAACTTTTTGAAAGCCCTGTCAGATCAGGACTTTTTAAACAATACTGAATTCGGAGAGCCGAACTGAGCAATTGTTAATTATTAATCGGAACCTTTGAGATGGTTCCACGTAAATGTTGCCATTGCTTTAACACCCCTCGAAAAGCAATATTAATGCTCAATTAAGTGCGTAAAAGTCATTAAACTTGCGTACGGTATTGAGAGCCCAATAACCCTTAAACAAACAATACACTAATGAGGAGTGTCGTAATTTTTATATGCTTAGGCCTATCGCTTGGTTCTTACGCCCAATGCCCGAGAATAATTGATGGAAATGGTGTAGCGAGTACCAATCCTAGATGGGTTCATTGCGCTGGAACAGGTTACACACTTTTTATTCAAACCAATATAAATGTAGGTGCTTATACGATAGATTGGGGCGATGGAAATACCACCAACGGCGCTAGTTTGATTCCGCCTGCCACTGTTTCGCATACCTACCCAGCTACACTAAAGAATTACAACATTACTTTCACTGAGCCGGGTAAAGGCTGCGTTATAAACGGGCTACTCGTAATTGAAAGGCCTGTAAATGCTTCAATTACCAGACCTTTAGGCTCTGGAGGTGCTACAACGATTTGCGCCCCGGGTTCATTGGGATTTATAAATACTAGCACTGATGGTTCGGCAAATACTACCTACCGTTGGAATTTTGGAGACGGAAGCGCCATAGTTGTTAAGGGGCCAAATGATACAGGACTTACCACGACACATACGTACTTGCAAAACACTGTAAATTGCAATACGGTGGTTACACTCGAAGCAGAAAATTATTGCACCACTACACCTTCATTTGCCCAAGTAGGCCCGATCAATGTATACGATATAGATGATGCTGGAATTACTCCAACGGCTACCTTCCTATGCTATCCCGACACAGTGGTGGGTTTTTTGAATACCTCTAATTTGAATTGTAGGCCTCAGGGGAATACCGTACAACGGTATGAGCATTGGAACTTTGGAAACCATTGGGGAAAAGGCCAGGACAGTATTTTGGGTTGGATTCCTTTTGCGAACCCGCCTTCCCAAACCTATAATTTAAAGTTTCCAGGAAAAGGCACATATACCATCACCCTCCAGGATAGCAACATGTGTGGTGTGGATCAAATAGCAACAACCATCACAATTGGTGATCCGCCAGTAGCGGCGTTTACGCCAAATAAAGACACAGTTTGTGCTGGGAAGAATATCACTTTTGTGAATAATTCAAGCGGAGGAGCCAATCAAAGCCGTTGGAACTTTGGCGATGGAGTCTGGCGCACGCGAAACATGAACAACCAAACACGAACCTTCAATACACCCGGACCTTATACCATTTACCTTGCAGTTTTAAATACCAACGGTTCTGTTTCGTGTACCGACACTATAACAAAAAACATTTATGTTTTGGCCGGTCCCACAGCCGATTTTAGCATAAACCCGGCTTCTGGTTGTGATTCAACCGTGGTGGCAATTACCGAAAATGCGTCGAACGCGGCCCTGTATAATTGGAATTTTGGCGATGGCACATCGAGTTCATTAACCAATCCCCCAGCTCATAAATATGACTCAGTTGCGGTGTATACTTTAGCCCTAACCGTTACACATGCCAATGGCTGCACCGATGCCACTTCAAAAACGGTTACTATTTATGGTTCTCCCGTTGTAGATTTTACGCCAAAAAATGTTTGTGAAGGCGTAGTAGCCTCTTTTACCGATAATTCTACAAGCCCTGTAGGCGACCCCATTACCACGTGGAATTGGTCCTTTGGTGATGGAGGAAGCAGCAATGCACAAAACCCAACACACCAATATGATACTTCTAAAACATATTCGCTCAGTTTGACCGTTTCAACGGCTCACTGCACAAGCAACAAGAGTTTCAACCTTGTTGTGGAACCGAAACCGACGGCAGATTTTTCTATTTTGGATACGGCAGGATGTTCTCCCTTGGGAATTTCATTTACCAACACGTCCTTAGTTTCGTCTGTTTACTTATGGAATTTTGGCGATGGCGATACTTCCTCACTTACTTCTCCTTCCCATTCATTTTTAAATTCTTCTTTGAGCAATGTGTTTTATAACATTTCACTAATTGCCAGCACGGCCTTTGGTTGTTCTGATACCGCGTATGACACAGTGGAGGTTTATCAAGTTCCAAATGCTTCATTTACTTCAACAGCCGTAGCAGCTTGTGGGCCGTATGATGTTGATTTTACCAACACAAGCACAGGAGGCATAAGCAGGTTATGGTTGTTTGGAGATGGCGATACAAGCACGGCCAACAACCCAACACATACTTATCAGAACAAAACGAACTTCAACACAATTTACAAGGCCAAACTAGTGGTATATTCTGCTAATGGCTGTACAGATACTACCCAGCAATCGATTACGATATACCCGGAGCCTATTTTTCCTTTTCAAACGCTGCCTGATTCAGGATGTAGTCCATTGCGCGTAACTTTTCCAGCCCTTGTTGGAGCGGTAGCCTACAAATGGTATTTTGGCGACGGAGATTCGGCCACTGGTCCTTCACCCAGCCATACTTTTACCAATTCCACAACGAATAATTTTAGTTACACCACAACGCTCATAGCAACCAATAGCAGTGGTTGTAGTGATACCAACAGTGCTAACATATTGGTGTTCCCCAATCCTAGAGCCAGTTTTACTACCCTAGACTCGGTAAGTTGCCAGCCGCACCCTGTCACTTTTACAAACAATTCAACGGGAGCTGTAGCCTACAAGTGGAACTTTGGAAATGGAGTTACAAGCGACACCACGTCCTCTACAATATCCCAGACCTACATTCATAATTTATCAGTTACCAAACATTCCACAATACAACTCATTGCCATCACCGCGGATGGATGTAGGGATACAGCGTACCACCAAGTTTCAACCTTTCCCAAGATCATTGCTGGCTTCAGCCCAAACAGAAGAGAAGGTTGTAGCCCATTGCCAGTTGTATTTCAAGATACCAGCAGGGGTGCGCAGTTTTATAGCTGGACATTTGGTGATGGTTCCAGTAGTGCAGCTTCGGCACCTTCACATACTTTTTCAAACAGCAATTTATTGGACACGAGCTTGGTAACCCAGCTCAAAATAACTTCGCAGTTTGGTTGTACCGATAGCGTTACAGATACCATGTTGGTACATCCCTTACCCATAGCCAATTTCTCAAAAACAGTAATCAATGGATGCCACCCCTTGCTTGTAGGGTTTACAAATAACTCACAAATAGCGGATACTAATTTCTGGTATTTTGGCGATGGAAATACCAATTTCACCAATTCAAGTAGCATTCAACACACTTATGTAAATGCGGGTTCCATTTCGGTTTTTAATACAGTGAAGCTCATCACCGAAACCAATTTTGGATGCAAGGATTCAAGTTCGCAGATCGTAGAAGTTTATCCCGAAATTATTGCAAGGGCCGTGTTGTCAGATACGGTTGGGTGCACTGATTTACCTGTAAGCTTTTCTTCCAATTCTAAGGGGGCTCAATTTTTTAAGTGGAAATTTGGTGATGGGGATAGCAGCATCACCGCAAGTAGTTCACATACTTTCAAAAACACACTACTCAAAGACACAACATTTACCGTTAAATTTAAGGTGAGTTCTACTTATGGATGTGAGGATTCAACAAGCCAATTGGTTCGAATTCATCCCAAACCTGTGGCCGCTTACTCTCATCCATTTTTAAGAGGTTGTCATCCCTTCTCTGTAAATTTGACCAATACATCATCAATAGCTGATACTAATTTTTGGTTTTTTGGTGACGGGAATACCAGTTTTACAAATGCTACATCGGTTAACCATATTTATCTGAACACTGGTGCCGTATCTACGACACATAACTTGAAATTAATTGCCCAAACCGTACATGGATGTAAAGACTCTGTAACACGGGTTGTGACGGTTTATCCCGAAATTATTGCGCGGTGTAAGCTAAGCGACACCATAGGATGCACAGATCTAAACGTTGTATTTAAGGACACATCTAAAGGTGCACAATTTTTTGATTGGAGATTTGGAGATGGTAATTCCGCCACAACTCCCAACACACAACATACTTACTCCAATACCCTCCTTCGCGATACGGTGTTCAAATTGAGCTACTTGGTGGTATCGGGTTATGGATGTGCCGATTCCCTTAAACAAGATATTACGGTACACGCGAAACCAATTTCTAGTTTTCTTAATTCGGTAAACAAAGGCTGTCAAGATTTGGCTGTGGACTTCACCAACAATTCACAAATTGCGGACATTAACCTATGGAATTTTGGAGATGGCGATACATCTATGTCGGGTGGAAATGTGCGCCATACCTATACCCATACGAGTCCAGTTTCTCAAAAATACAGAGTTACGCATAAGGCAATTACTTTAAACGGTTGTCAAGATAGCACGTCAAAAGAAATTGAAGTGTACCCGCAGATTCATGCGGGGTTTGCTGTATCTGATTCTAATGGTTGTAGTGAACTCACGGTTCAAATGTTTAACCAAAGCATTGGAGAGAATCAATATGACTGGGATTTCGGAGATGGAAATTCGGAAAGAATTGCAGATCCGGTTCATAGGTTTTCAAACACTGATACCGTAAATTTATCTCGAGTTGTTAAGCTGAAAGTTACATCCGTCTATGGGTGTAAGGATTCGGCCTCACGACAGATGACCATCTATCCTCAGCCGGTAGCCAATTTGCTGGCAAGTCCGGGTAGACAGAAATTCCCAAGCGCAACGGTAACTTTGGGCAATAACAGTTCAATTGGCCCATGGAGCCATAACTGGAGTTATGGAGATGGCAATACCAGTTCCATCAAATTTCCTGGAAGTCATACTTACGATACTTGGGGCGAGTTTTCCATCGAGCTTATTGTAAAATCTCCGCACTGTAGTGATACAGCCTTACAAAAAATCATCATAGAACCACCCCGTGCCGTTGTGGCTTTTACGGGTTCAGGTAGAGGTTGTAGGCCCCTCACAGTGAATTATACCAACCAAACACAATACGGTAAAAACTTTATATGGAATTTTGGTGATGGCGGTACGAGCAGCCTTGAAGCACCAGCGCCATATACTTATTACAACCCAGGAACTTTTTCCGTAACCCTCACAGTAATTGGTTTTGATGGCGAACCGGTAACCGTGGTTAAAGAAGACAGTGTGGTGGTAAATGAAGAGAGCAGGTCTTTCTTCGATTTGCGGCCTGATGTAGTTTCCGTTCCGTCAGAACCAGTTTTGCTTTACAACCTTTCGAATTTTGCAGACAGATGGATTTGGGATATGGGCGATGGAACAACCTACACCGAACGCAACCCAGAGCACTATTACAAACAAGGAGGAGTGTACACGATAACTCTTATTTCGGATAATGAATTTGGATGCGCCGACACTTTTTCTATTGAAAATGCTGTAACGGCCAATGCCGAAGGTTCGGTTACTTTTCCAAATGCGTTTATTCCCGATGCAACGAGTAGAGGAAGCGGCCAATACGACCCCAATTCATTGGATAACGCCATATTCTTTCCCATCATAAAGGGCGTAGTAGAATACGAGCTGATAATTTTTAATCGCTGGGGAGAAATGGTGTTTAGAACAGAAGAAATTCACACTGGTTGGACGGGATATTATAGAGATACAGAAAAACTCTGTGCACAAGATGTGTATGTGTGGAAGGCCACAGGAAAATTTGTAAACGGCGATTCATTTGAAGAGGCAGGGGAGGTGACCTTATTGCGATGAGAGTTTGGGTTTTCATATTGCTTTTCTGCACCACCTTCGTAAAGGCTCAAGATGCTCAGTTGTCACAGTTCTATTCGGCACCATTGCTCATTAACCCTGCTTTTACGGGCAACACAGTTCAGAGTAGATTTACAGCAAACTATCGAAATCAGTGGCCTGAAATACCCAACTCAAAAGCATTTACGACCTACGCCTTTGGTTATGATCACAATTTTGAAAATTTTAATAGTGGGGTAGGTCTTTCTTTTATGAAAGATAACGTAGGTCTTGCAGCATTGAGCACTACCAACATTGCTTTGAGTTATGCATATCGGGCAAAAATTACACGAAAGGTATCATTTAAGCCTGGCATTCAATTCGGTGTTTCTAATAGATCTATTGATTTTTCTCAACTTACGTTCAACGACCAACTCCAACGAGGTGGTGGTACGTCGTCCGCCGAAGCAGATTATGCCAAAGAATCGAGGTATTATATGGATATTAATGCCGGTGGAATGGTGTACACACGTGAAATGTGGGCTGGGGTTTCCTTTCATCATTTAAACTCACCAGATATTGCCCTTTTAGGGCAAGGTTCTTCCAAATTGGCCATGCGAATTTCTATGCATGGTGGATATAAAATTGTACTCAAAAAGAGCATTAAAAAGAAGGTATTATCGGATCTAACGTTTGCGGCTAACTATAAACATCAGGGGCCAAGAGACCAGCTTGATTTTGGGGCGTATTTTAGTTATGTGCCAGTCGTAGTTGGACTTTGGTATAGAGGTATTCCATTTAAAAAGCTAGATGCTTCAATCCCAAATAACGAAGCTATTGTTGTGTTGCTCGGCTATAAAAAGGATGGCTTAGCCCTGGGATATTCCTACGACCTCACAGTATCTAAACTTTCGGCGGCCACTTCAGGGGGTGCACATGAGCTGTCAGCGAGTTATGAATTTGCAAGCAGAAAAAACCAGAATAAACGAAGGAGGAGAAGCAGGTTTATGATTCCTTGCCCAAAATTCTAGTTAGAACGCTTCAGAAACAGTGAAGTAAAATTCATCTCTGTTTTCTCCTCTGGCGTAATCAAGCCTAAGATTTAAACGCTCTTTTTTATTAAACGCCATTCGGATACCACCTCCATAACTGGGTCTTATGTATTGGGCTTCAAATTGAGATATTTCATGAGCAACTACGCCCATACCTGCAAACGCCGCCAAACCGAAAATTCCCCAAAAAGGACTTCTGTATTCAATTTGTGCGGCACTGTAATGTTGGTCTCGAAATGTGCCTAACTTGTAGCCCCGCATGATACGTTGCCCACCCAATTGTGCCATCCGATTGAAGGGAACCTCACCAAAATTATATTCTCCATACGCTTGAATGGCAAGTACATGGGTTTTGTAAAAATTGATATACTGCCTCAAGTCAATCACAAAATGATTGTAGGAAAAATCACTTAAAAAAGCCTCGTCAAAGAACAACACGCTCATTCGATAAAAATGACCTTTGAGTGGTGCATACACGTTGTCGCGTGAATCAGTTAGTATTTCCCAGCCCATACCGCTAGTCACACCTCCGTGGCTTCCTGGTATTTGGCCCGAGTCTAATTGCCCCCCTTTTTCTAAATTATAAATGGTTGAATTCTGGGTAAAAATAGTTGGTCCGGTGTACCACGATTTTTTTATTTTTTGTAAAAATGTAGCGCTAAGCCTTGGAAAGCTTGCTGTATAATTCTCTTTAAAATCGGGTGGATTTTGGTTGCCCACACCAGCGTAAAAATAGGGGAACTTATAAAAATCTACTTCCCCCGAAATGCGAAACATATCTTGTTTGAAATAGAGCCGGAAAGGGATGCTAAATAGTATCTGATCGTTGTTGGTATAGGCAAAAGAGATACCCGTGGTGGACATGGGGGAAAGGCTGTCTGACTTATTAAATTTAAAAAAGCCAACAGCTGCCGCTCCAAAGGCCCAACGCGTTTCTGGGGTATAGTACACTATGGGAGTTGCGAACCAACTTCTGTCTTTGTTTTGGATGCGCTCTACCCACCTAAGCGAATCGGGCGTTTGGGCCTTTATACCCAAAGAAAAAAGTAGAATAAAAATTGAAAGAAGTATGGGTTTCATTTCGGATTCAAAAGTATCCATATTCTTTGCGGAGCAAGCCGACTACGTGGGCATCAATTAAAAATTGAAAATCATTGGGCTGCAAGTATGCAATCGGCTGCCACCTAAATGATTCTTGATCCCCTTCTAGGTTTGGATCAAAATCAAATTTTTTACTGGAAATACGAAATTGTGGAGGTCCCAAAATTTTTGCGAAGTAGTAGATGCATATTACTTGTTCCCATGGTCTGAAATACGATCTAACAAATTGGTCGGTGGTGTAGAAATGCCTCACAATCTCTATTTGTTGATTCATTTCTTCTCGCGATTCTCTGCGCAAACACTCCAGTGGCGATTCGCCGAGCTCCAAACCGCCGCCCGGGAATTTGCTGTATTGTTTCGTTCTAATAATTTCATCAGAAACCAATACCTCTTCTTTTTCATTTACAAAAAGGGCGTAAACCCGTACATTAAATTTTGAAAGCTCTTGTTTGTTTTCCATTATCCCACTTTTATGGCCCTGGTAATTTCCCGCTTACCTGGCGGGCCTGGCAATGCTTCAACCATAAAACCAGATGCCTTTAGAGCTCGCTTAACAGCTCCCTTTGCACAATAGGTCACCAATATTCCATTTGGATTGATCGCATCAAATAATTTCTTAAAAATGGATTCACTCCACAAATGTGGCTGTATTTCCGGAGCAAAGGCATCATAATAAATCAAATCGAATTTACTTATTGGTGTCCAATTTTCGATGTCAGATTGTATTTTATGGAGTTCGAAATCGGCATTAATTGTTATGAATTTGTTCCAAGAGCATTCGTGTAGCTTTCGGTAAATGTCGGCACCGTAGTTTTGGTTAAAACGAAGTGTTTTCCAAATTTCAGGTTCTAGAATTCGGTTTTCGATGCTAGTATATTTTACCAGAACACCTAATTTTTTACATTCCAGCGCAGTTAAAAAGGCGTTTAATCCAGTTCCAAATCCCATTTCAAGTATAGAAATGGTAGACTTTGTGTTTAGTACATAATGAAATCCGGCATTGATAAACACATGATTCGATTCTTGTACAGCTCCGTGTGTAGAATGGTATGACTCATTCAACTCTTTATTAAAGAGCGTGTCAGAGCCGTCTTCCGTTTTTCTAATTTCTAGATTACTCAAGGTTTGCGGGGTATTCGTTGGAAATATATTCACATAGCGACTCGAAAAATTCTTTGAATTCAGCCTCTATTTCTAAATAGTTTGATTCGAGTATCTCAACGGATTTTTCTAAGCCGGATGTGAATTTTGATCTCTTGGACATGCCGTTAAAAACCATCTGGAGGTGCGCCAATTCTTGATAATAGAAGAGCATGTTTCGGCTGGTCATATAGAACAAAAAGCGCTGAGAGTTTAAAGGGAGAATTTTGGAATTCTCATTTAAAAGGTCATACATCTGCGCGGCGTAGTCTTGTAATGGTTCGTGGTGATAGTCACTCCAATTTTTGGCTAAAAAGTGGTCGTAAACTACATCTACGGCTATACCAGCATATTTATGAAGCTGTGGCCGAAATTTTATGATGGATTTTTTGACTACATCGTGAGAGTCTGTGAAGGTGTCGATCGCTCGGTGCATCACAATTCCTTTTTGAATGCCCTTAGAAAAAGTTTCTATTTGACGACCTTTTACAGCGTCCGCAATAAAGTTTCCGATCAATAAATCCTTATTGTTTTTTGCGAGATATAAATGTGCTAGATGATTCACCACGCGAAAGTAACCCTATGCCCGTTAAGAGGCTGTTAATGATGATGAGCTTTTAGATTCACGGGCTACATTTGCCCCATGCAAAAAATGTTAGTGCTTTTATTCCTTGCATCGATGGGCTCCATTCAGTCTCAGCAACTTCCTGATAAGTTTGTAGATAAGGAATGGGCTTATTATAACCAGAACATTCAGATATACTTGAATGATGTGCTTGGTAATGCACTTATGACTGGCATTTCGGAGGATTATGTGATGGAAAAATTAGCCGTTGAAGATTTTATTTTCCATCAATACAACACCTTATACATTGACGGGATTCGAAGAGTTGATTACAGCGAAGATGTAAATCAACCCTTTTATTGGTTCGATTTTGATCGAGATAAGCACATTTCATTGGCGAGCATTCTACTTTATATTGGAGAAAATTACTCGGGTTTCTATGGCGACCATCTTTACCATAGGCCATATTTGAAACATGAATATGTAAAGTTGAGAGATAGCTTGAATTTGGAGAATAACACGAATATCGTGTTTCGAGAAAAGTGGTATTTGGAACATGATTCGGCTCGTTTTTTTAAGCAAGTTACCATGGCTGGCTTGTGTATTGACTCTAGCAGTGAGCCGATTGTTTGGGTTGACTTAAACTTTGTCGAACAAAAGGTGCTGAATCGGTTTAATATGATCAATATGGCGGGAATTTCGAGTTTTACGGAGTACTTGAATAAGCAACCATTTTATGCAAAAAGTTTGGATATGTATTTCTCTCGCACCGAGGTGCAACGTGGTGCAGACCCTTTCAACAGTGAATTGGAAGCCTATGTCTATGCTGAACAAATGAAAGATGAAGCCAAGAGAGCCTTTTATCATCTACCAGAAAACCAAAAAAGTGCTGGAGAAGTGAAAAATGATAAATTGCTGGGAGCCATGCCATACGGGATTTTTGAAGGTTCATGGACCTGTTTTGATAACGAAGGGAATATGCTGGCTAACTATCATTTTTCCAACGGTGTGCTCGATGGGGATTATATACTGTATTATAAAAATGGAAGAGTAGCAGAATTAGGCAGTTTTAAGGCGGGGTTAAAACATGGGCCTAGCACCAAACTTTACAGGAATAAAAAGCCCCTGGCAAGGTTAAATTACCAAAATGGAATTTTTGATGGACCGCAGCGGTTTTTCTATGCCAACAAAAAGCCCTACCTCACTTTTTCTTTCGCCGATGGAAAAAAGAACGGGTTATGTACCATAGCTTATGATGATGGAACAGTTAAAATGAGTGGCCTTTTTAAGGATGATTACATTTTTGATGTATGGGAGTACAATATAAAATTGGAAGAATCTTTTTGTTCCTTTTTGAAAGACCAAGAGGATTATAACATTAGAAGCCCTAATATAGCCCTTGGTGCTATGAAAGATTGCACGGCTTCTTTCGAATACACGTTTAGGCATGAACTTACCAAAGATTGTTATAATGGTCTTTGTGTATTGCCTAGTTTGGGCGGAGAGGTTAAGTAGTTTGTTTTCCAAATCCCTCAAAAACGCCCAATGCGAAAAGGGCGTAATCGTATTTTACCGGATCGTTTGAATCCAATAGCCTTAATTGAGCAGTAACTTCCTCCACGGCCTTCCAATCATCCTGCGTTCGATGTAGGAGCTTCAATTCGCGGCTCACGTTTCCAGTATGTACATCAAGCGGAAGCATCAATCTCGATGGCGAAATACTTTTCCAAATTCCAAAATCAACACCTCTATTGTCTTGTCGAACCATCCAACGCAAAAACATATTGATACGCTTAGTAGCCGAGCCTGTAAGGGGGTTGCTCAAATGTTTTTCACTTCGTTTTTCATGATGAGTTTCTAGAAATGCGGTTCTAAAAGCCGAAATACCTTCGGCAATGGTGTCTCCTATAGCAAACAATTTTTCCATGCCATTGTGTTGCGCATAAATACTCCGTAGCGATGAGATAAAGAATTGTAAATCTTGCCCTTGAAAAGTGCGATGTTTGAAATCCGAAAGACCTGAAATTTGTTTGGAATTGGCTTCCATAACAAAACCATAGGGAGACTCGCCAAGGTATTGTGAGAGCTTAATTCCATTGTTAATAATGGTTTTGCGCTGGCCCCAAGATATAGTGGCTACTATAAAAGCTACAATTTCGATGTCTTCTTTTTGCTGGTAAAGGTGGGGAATTTGGATGGGGTCACTTTCTATAAAATTGCTGCGGTTGTAGCGGTCGACTTTTTCGTCCAAAAAACCTTTAAGGTCACTAATTTCGGTAGGGCTATTCAATCATCCCGTCTTTGATAACCAATTTTCGATCAGCCATATTAGCCAATTCTTGGTTGTGTGTTACGATCACAAAAGTTTGGTTGTAATGCTCTCTTAAATGAAAAAACAAATTGTGAAGGTCCTTGGCATTTTCTGAATCCAAATTGCCGCTTGGTTCATCGGCCAGTACCACCGAGGGGCGGTTCATTAAAGCTCGTGCAACGGCCACCCTTTGTTGTTCTCCACCACTTAATTCCGATGGTTTGTGTTCTGCCCGCTCCAATAGGCCCAAAAATTCCAATTGTTCTTTTGCTCTTAATTCGGCCTCTTTGCGTGAAAGTCCTGCAATATATGCGGGAATACAAACATTTTCGAGGGCCGTAAATTCGGGTAGCAATTGGTGAAACTGAAAAACAAACCCGATGTGCTTGTTTCTAAAATGAGCCAATTTGTTGTTCTTTAGTTTGAGTACATCAGTACCGTTAATCCAAAGTTCACCGCTATTGGCAGAGTCTAAGGTCCCTAATATTTGAAGCAAGGTGGTTTTTCCTGCACCGGAGGCACCCACAATGGAAATAATTTCTCCAGCGGCTACTTCCAAATTAATGTCCTTGAGTACTTCTAAGGAACCGTAAAGTTTGCGTATGTGCTTGGCTTCAATCAAGGCGTCAAAGTTACTCAGCTTCGTCGAATCCGAAGTACCCTATAATTGGATAATGATCAGAAAGATCAATTTTTTTGGTTTCGAAATAATAATTGGTAACTGAGGGGCTGTGAAACATATAATCTATTCGAAGTAATGGAAATATTCCTTGATAGGTTGAACCAAATCCCGTCCCGTTTTCTTCAAAACAGTCGAGCAAGTCACCCTTGATGATATTATAAGAATAGGAGAGGGGTGTGTCATTAAAATCACCACATACAATTACGGGATAGGGACAGTCTTTGATGTGATTCGATATGTTAGTAGCCTGTTCCTCTCTTTTGATAAAGGCATTTTTAAGTCGCGCAAGGAGGTTTTTGGCGCCAGTAATTTGGGTAGAATCGGTGGCATTTATTTCTTGAAAAAGCTTGTAGTCTGCGGGTTTCATATTCAAACTTTGCAGGTGCATGTTGTAAATTCTAACAATTTTTCCATTAAAATCGATATCCGTAAAAATGCACATGTTGGTGCCCTGTCGGCTAAACTCTACGCGGCCTTTATTAACTATGGGATACTGTGAAAAGGTAGCCAAGCCAAACAAATTGCCTCTAAATTCTACTAAATATTCAATGTGTTTGTATTTGGCATGTGTGATTCGTTTTATCGAATCTAAAGGGCTGAATCCCTTGCGGCTGGTTTGAAAAAACTCCTGAAAACAGTACACATCAAACACCTCTTCATCTAGGTATTTAAAAACCCGCTTGCTGGGTTCCGTTGTAAATACAGGGCCATTTAGTCCCAAAGCACCTTGGTTGTGGCTCAATATTTTAACCGCTTCGATAGGCGGGTATTCTGTTTGGCTGTTGAGCCTAAAAAAATTGATGAAGTTGAAGTAACCTAATATGATAACAACAACCGACAAAAACACTTGTTTTTTGAGCCTGATCGTCCAATACAAAACAAAAATGAGATTGGAAAGGAGTAAAAATGGGTAGGCTAGGCCAAAAAACGAAACGAACCAAAAATGAGTTGGGTTAAGAAATGGAGATAAATAAGACAAGAGTAGTCCTACGGCTGCCAGTATATTTAACCCATAAATAAGTTTATCTAAAAGTTTCAAAGCCTAATTGACTATCTAACAAAGATGAAATCTATTGAAATAGTACCGTCAGAAACTTCGCGAAAGTTTTCAAACGATGTTAATGCTTGTCGCTGGCCTTAAATAAAAACTCTTTTTCAGATTCTGAAAGGCTATCGTATCCAGATTGAGATATCTTATCGAGGATAGAATCTATTCTTTTTTGTTTTTCTGCGGCCGTCATGTTACTCCCTGTTGCTGTGGCGTGTTCTTTTCTAGGCGCCTTGGCTTTGTATTGATTGGATACAACTTTCATTTTCTTTTTGGCACTAAATGGCCCAGTAAACCAAGAGATCATTCCGTGAAACGCAACAGACCAGTCTTGGCCACTTTGCAGTTGCTTGATAAAAACGTAACCCATAGCTGCTCCTCCGATATGCGCTAATTTTCCACCCATATTTACAGAGAAATCGAGCAACGATGTAAGCACAAGCGCACCTAAGGCGAGGTACTTCATTTTTACCCTTCCAAACAAAAAGAGCATAATTTCAAATTCGGGAAGCAATGTGGCCACAGCAAATACTACGGCCATAACACCTGCTGATGCTCCGAGCAGAAGCTGCCCTATATGTGTTGATCCGGTGGCATTTAGAATGTTGTAACTCACGAAATAAGTTAAACCACCAGCAATACCGCCTAAAAAATAAACAGCTGAAAAACGTTTGTCACCCAAGTATTCAATCAGAATTTTACCCATCCAATGCAACCAAAGCATATTGAAAAGGATGTGGAAAAATCCTGCGTGCAAAAACATATAAGTCACGATACTCCACGGCTGCATCAATAAAGTTCCTGGGTCGCCTGGTAGCGCGAAGTAATTTTTTATAGGAAATGCATATTGAAGTAAATTGGTGATGAGGTAGGTAACACAAGTAATAAGAATGATTTTTGAAAGTGAACTCTTACCCCCAAAAACCTTTTTTGCATCGTCTAAAATAAAATTCGCCATAATTAAAAATAGCTTGACTTTGATTTCCAATACCGAATTAAGATATACCCAAACAGCATACCTCCTAAATGAGCAAAATGGGCTACATTATCACCAGGGCTGTTTTGCAGACCAGAGAACAATTCAAACGCTCCATACATGGCAACAAAATACTTTGCTTTAATTGGCACTGGTATAAACATCATATAAAGCACCGTATTGGGAAACAACATCCCAAAAGCCAGCAAGATACCAAATAAAGATCCAGAAGCACCTACTAAACCACCATTAATGAGTCCGTTTAAGTTCGCCATGTCGGGGTCTACAAAATTGCGATGGGTTTGAATAAGTGCCGCGCCATGGTCCCTTACATAGCTAATCGATTCGGGACTCATTAAGCTTTCAAAATGTTGTATTTCGAAGAAAACTATACCGTAATGCAAAAGGGATGCTCCGATTCCGGTGAGGATATAATATACTAAAAATCGTTTTTGTCCCCAAGTGTTTTCAATGGCTGACCCAAACATCCAAACGGCAAACATGTTAAAAAACAAATGGCCGAAACTCCCGTGCATAAACATATAGGTGATCAACTGGTAGGGTTTGAATAGTTCGGATGAGAAGTAATGCAAACCAAGCGATGACCTCAAATCAATGTCAAATGTGACATTAAAGGATATGGTCGCCAAAAACATGAGCCCATTGATAATAATGAGGTTTTTTACCACTGGAGGTAAAAAAGAAAACGATGCAGGCCTAAAATTCATTTAACCAAATTGTTTTGTGAGTTCATCTAATCCATAGGAACAAATAATAGCCTTTCCGCGTGGTGTAATATAGGGTGAATTACACGCAAAAAGCCTATCCACCAAATCCGAAATTTCGGCGTGTTTCATTTTTCTTCCAGATTTAATGCAGTTCTTGGTGGCCAACGAAAGTGCAAGTGATTCCTGCTTATCAATTCCCAGTTCTTGATGGTTTTCTTTAAAGTCTTGAAGCATCGATTCTATCAGTTGTTGTACTTCAATTTGTTCGCTTCCCATGGGTACACCTCTTACAATGAAAGAATTTTTTCCAAACTCCTCCATGTCAAATCCCAAACTTTTAAACTGTGCCAGCAACTCATTTATGAGGGCGGAGTCTTGGGCATTTACTTCAACGGTAGTAGGAAATAAACTCTGCTGGGAAAACGGAAGTTGATCGTTCATGGCGTTTAAGTACTGCTCAAACAAAATGCGCTCGTGTGCCCGTTGCTGGTCTATTACAATCATTCCTGATTTAATGGATGACACGATGTATTTGTTGTGCAATTGCATGTATTTGGTGCCCAGTGTTTCTTCGCCTTCTTCCGAATCCACTGTCGTCGCCTGACGTTTTTGTTCAACTTGGCTGCCACTGCCATTTGTTTCAAAATCAAAAGTTTTTGACTCCGTAGAAAAGAAGGACTGATAGCCATCCATAAAATGCTTGGAAGGCCTTATCACATTGCCTTCTTGCGATCTTTGGGTGTTGTTAAACGGGTTAAAATCCTTGTTTACCGAAATAATGGGCTCTACCGGTGTTTGGTTAGCATCGATGGAATCAAAAACAGTTTCTCGCTCAAAATCAAGAGAAGGCACAATGTTGTGTTCACCCAGTGCTTTTTTTATGGTGCTGAAGAGAATGGCGTAAACCGAACGTTCATCTTCAAATTTTATCTCAGTTTTTGTTGGATGAATATTGATGTCTATAAAAGCCGGTGCGCAATCCAATGTGAGGAAGTAGCTGGGATGACAGCCGTTGGGTATAAGCCCATCGTAGGCAGCTTGAACCGCATGATGCAGGTAGTTGCTTTTCACAAATCTTCCGTTCACAAAAAGGTATTGCTCCCCTCTGGTTTTTTTTGAGCTTTCGGGTTTACCAATAAAACCACCGAGGTTGATGATGTTAGACTCTTCAAAAACCGGCACCAAACGGTCATTCATTTTTTTGCCAAAAATGGCCACAATTCTTTGCCTTAGTGTACCACTTTCTAAATGAAAAACTGATGTGTCATCCATGATGAGAATAAACCCGACGTGTGGATTGATTAAGGCAACTCGTTCGAATTGATCTATGATGTGTTTATTTTCTAAGGTATTGCTTTTGAGAAATTTGCGCCTTGCCGGCACGTTAAAAAACAAGTTTTTTACACTTATACTTGTACCTTTTGGACAGTTGCAATTTTCTTGTTTTTTCACGATCGAACCTTCAACCACTATGCGGGTTCCGAGGTCTTCATCTTCTAGTTTGGTTTTAAGTTCGCATTGGGCAATAGCTACAATTGAAGCAATAGCCTCACCTCTAAAACCCATGGTGGTGATGTGAAACAAGTCATCGGTTTTTCGAATTTTAGACGTTGCATGTCTTTCGAGTGATAGCCTAGCATCGGTGGTCGACATGCCTGTGCCATTGTCTACTACCTGTATGAGTGTTCTGCCTCCATCTTTTACCACCAATTCAATTAAGCGAGCGCCTGCGTCAATAGAATTTTCCATCAATTCTTTTACAACCGAAGCTGGGCGTTGCACTACTTCTCCGGCGGCAATTTGGTTAGCAACCGAATCGGGTAACAGTCGGATTACATCGTTCATTAAGCCAAAAAATAGAAGTAAAAAATGACAAAGAGAATAGCGGCAATCATGGCCACGCGCATATTGGCTTTTTGATTTACACGCCTCCGGTGGTTTACACGCCAACTTTCGCTAAGTTTATTTTTAAGCGATTCGGGGTCGGTAAGTCCAGCTTCTTCGGCGGCTAATTCTCTTTTTGCTCGTGCTATTCTTCCTTCTAGCTCCTCTTTTTGGGCATTATAATAGCGTGGTTTAAAGTTGAACCTCTTATTAGACGGGAGTTTTACAAACGATGGAATCTTGCCTTGCATGTGTCACAAATGTACCACAATGGCTTTGTTATCCCCGGTTCTTGGCCAATAAAAAAAGCTAAATATGCCTTCATTTATGCTGACGTTTTGATGTTGAAAAAATAAGGTCGTTTTTCGGAAGTATACCTTGCTCAATTTTACATTTAAGGTCTGGGAATTGTACACTCCTTTTTATTATGAAAACATTTAAAACCCTTCTTTTTTTAGTCTTACTTCCTTTTTTAGTAAGAAGCCAATTCGCGGATATAGTGTCCAAAGAAACCTCAAAAACACTTTTGTCAACCTATCAGGTTCCACCTTTTTTGTTGGATTCGAATGACACTTGGGTCAAAAAAACAATGGAAAAAATGACCGAAGAAGAGCGAATAGCACAGCTGTTTATGGTGGCAGCTTATTCGAATAAGGATGCGGCCCATGAAAATGAAATTGCTGAGCTGGTTAAAAAGTACAAGATAGGAGGACTTATTTTTTTTCAGGGTGGTCCCGTGCGTCAAGCTCGATTGACCAACAAATATCAGTCGATGGCTCAAGTACCGCTCATGATAGCCATAGATGGTGAGTGGGGTTTAAATATGCGCCTTGATAGCACCATCGGCTACCCACGGCAAATGGCGTTAGGCGCGATCCAGGATGATAAATATGTGTATGAAATGGGAAAATCTATTGCTCACCAATGCAAGGAAATGGGTATCCATGTCAATTTTGCACCTGTAATTGATGTCAACAACAACCCACTTAATCCAGTAATAAACAGCAGGTCATTTGGTGAGAATAAGGAAAATGTGGCGCAGAAAGGAATCGCCTACATCAAGGGAATGCAAGATCAACATGTGCTTGCTTGTGGCAAACACTTCCCTGGGCATGGCGACACTGATAAGGATTCCCATAAAGCACTTCCAGTAATTTCTCATGATAGAGCACGATTGGATGAAATAGAATTGTATCCTTTTAGAGAAACCATCAACAAGGGCCTCGGTAGCATCATGGTGGCCCATTTGAGTGTGCCCGCATTGGACAATTCGGCCAACGTGGCGACAACCTTATCCGAAAAAGTGGTTACCAAATTATTGAAGGAAGAACTTGGATTCAAGGGTCTTGTGTTTACCGATGCCTTAAACATGAACGGCGTTAGCAGCTATTATGCTCCTGGTGAGGTAGATGTTAAAGCCCTCTTAGCTGGAAACGATGTGTTGCTGTTTGCTGAAGACGTTCCTAAAGCCATTGCCAAAATCAAAGAGGCTTTAAAATTGGAATTAATCACGCAGGAAGAAATAGACGCGCGGTGTATGAAGATTTTAAAAGCAAAAAAATGGGCGGGACTAGATAATTACAAAGCTATTAAGCTCGAAGGGCTAACCAAAAGGCTAAATAGTCCAGCTAATGTATTAGCTCAAAGGGACGTGGTGAAAAACTCGCTCACCTTAATAAAAAACCAGCAGAACTTAGTGCCGATTCAAGCTGTAGATAGTTTTAAAATAGCAAGCGTTAGCATTGGTGTGAATTCAAAGTCGGTGTTTCAGATTTCAATTGATAGGTATTGTTCCGCTACTCATTTTCAAATTGCTAAATCTCCAGGTTTTGATGAGATTATAAAACTGAATGAAAAGCTGGGAAAATTTGACCTTGTGCTCGTGGGACTTCACGATTTGAGTCAATATCCCGGGAGGAAATTTGGCATCTCTAATGAATCGGTTGACTTAATTAAATTGATAGAAGGAAAGGGAAAAACCGTTTTGTGTTATTTCGGAAACCCTTATGGGCTTAAGCATATTCCTGCCATCAAAGAAATTGAATCAGTATTGGTGGGATACCACGACGACCCATTTACCCAAGAATATGCCGCCCAAGCTTTGTTTGGTGCCATTCCCATTACTGGAAAACTTCCTGTTTCCATTTCAGATGAATTTAAAGTTGGCCTAGGCGAAGTAACTACAAGCAATGGCCGATTTCAATATGGACAACCCGAAGAAATGGGTATCAATGCACGTGATTTGGACAATATTGACTCCGTGGCTCTATTAGGCATTAGAAACGGGGCCTACCCTGGGTGTCAAGTTTTGGTCGCCAAAGAGGGCAAAGTGATTTATAACAAATCGTTTGGATATCACACTTATGATAAACTCATACCTGTGCGCGAAACGGACATTTACGACCTGGCATCTATCACAAAAATTGCGGCGAGCACTTTCAGCGTTATGAAACTACAAGATGAAGGCAAGTTCGATCTGGATAATTATTTATGTGATTATCTGCCTGAATATGTAGATACTTCAAAAAATGGATACGGTGATATCGTCCTCAGAGACATGATGGCCCATAAGGCGGGTTTGGTTCCGTGGATTCCATTTTACAAACACACCATGGCCAATGGCTATCCTATGTATAATTATTATTCACTTGTTGAGTCCGAAACATACCCTTTTAAAGTTGCCGAAAACTTATACATGCACAAAGATGGCCAGCGAAAAATACTCAGTGAAATACTCAACACGCCACTTAGGGATGATAAAGTGTACAAATACAGCGACTTGGGGTATTACTTCATTCAACAAATTGTGGAAAAACAAAGCGGAATGTCATTGGATGAGTATGTTCAACAGAATTTTTATAATCCAATGGGACTGGCAACAACAACCTACCGGCCAAAAGACAAATTTGAATTAGATAGAATTGTACCAACCGAAAACGACAAGCAGTTTCGGCATCAGTTAATCCAAGGCGAAGTTCATGATCCAGGAGCGGCTATGATGGGTGGAGTAGCTGGGCATGCAGGCTTATTCTCAAGTGCCAATGACTTGGCCAAAATTATGCAGTGTTTTGCTAACATGGGGGAGTACGGTGGCAAGAGGTATATCAATGAGGCAACCGTAAAGGAGTTTATCAGCTGCCAGTTTTGTGAAGAAGACAACAGGAGGGGGGCCGGATTTGATAAACCAGTTAGAAATGGACGAGGAGGGCCAACTTGCAATTGTGTATCCTATGAAAGTTTTGGGCATTCAGGGTTCACTGGAACGCTTGCTTGGGCCGACCCCAACGAAAAAGTGGTGTATATTTTTCTTTCAAATAGAATTTACCCTGATGCTTCAAATTATAAATTGATAGAATTAGACATTCGAACGCGCATTATGGAAACCATTTATGATGCTATTGAAAAATCAAAAGCGAAGAAGGAAGGTTAAAGTTATTCTTTTACAATCTTAACGACAAATACTCCCGTTAAGTCACACTGTGAGTATACTTTTACGGCAATGAAAATTGGCATTGTATTGTATCCTACTTATGGCGGTAGCGGAGTGGTTGCAACTGAACTGGGAATAGCCCTAGCCAAAAGGGGGCATCAGGTGCATTTTATAACTTATAATCAACCAGTTAGATTAAACGAATTAGGCAAAAACCTGTTTTACCATGAAGTAAGGGTTACGGATTACCCACTTTTTGAATACTCGCCCTACGAATTGGTGCTCACCAGTAAATTGGTTGATGTGGCTATGCATGAGCAGCTCGATTTGCTTCATGTGCACTACGCAATTCCGCATGCCTCTGCCGCTTTTATGGCAAGGGCAATTCTGCGAAAAAGGGGATATAACGTTCCATTTATCACCACGCTACACGGCACTGATATTACGCTCGTGGGAAAAGATCCATCGTTTGAGCCAGTCATCACATTTGCCATTAATGAAAGTGATGCGGTTACGGCGGTTTCAGAGGATTTAAGAAAAGATACCCTCAAGCTATTTGATATTCAGAACGATATTAGGGTAATTCCTAATTTTATTTGCCCTCAAAGACACGAGTTTCAAATAGATCATAGTTTAAAAGCCTATTACGCTCCAGCCGGAGAAAGAATCATAATGCATACTTCCAATTTCAGGAAGGTGAAAAGGGTGAAGGATGTCGTCAAAATTTTCGCAAGGGTTCAAGAGGAGATTCCGTCCAAACTATTATTTATCGGTGACGGGCCAGAACGCTTTGGCGTAGAAGAACTTTCGAGAGAGTTGGGGGTGGCCGATAAAACTTTTTTCTTGGGAAAAGTGCGTGATGTCGAGGAAATAATTCCCATTGCAGATTTGTTTGTTCTCCCCTCCGAAACCGAGAGTTTTGGATTAGCGGCCCTGGAAGCGATGATCAGCAAGGTTCCGGTAATTTCAACAAACACCGGTGGACTTCCCGAGGTGAATGAAAATGCTATTTCTGGCTATCTGAGCGAGGTAGGGGATGTTAAAGACATGGCAAAAAACGCCATTTCAATTTTAAAAAATGACGAAACTTTGCAACAATTTAAAATTGGAGCTTATAACAGAGCGTTGGATTTTGATATCGCAAAAATTTTACCTTTATATATTCAATTATACGATGAGGTAATCCGAAAAAAGAATTTGGAATAATAATTGGTTTTCGAACAAAAAGTACAGATATGAAAAAGTTAGTGATAATAATAATAAGTGTGGGGATGATCTCTTTCATGGGGTCATGTTCTAAATGCTATACTTGTAGCAGTCCGGTTCAAATAAAAACTGCCAGTGGAACGACTACATCTACACAAGAGGATGAATTATGCACGGCAAGCCCAAAAGAAATTGAGGCTAAAGAAGAAGACGGATACACTTGTAAGGCATCATAAAAAAAAGCAGGACTAACCTCCTGCTTTTTTTACATTATATCCCATTTGAGAAAGGGTTAATACCAATTTATCTCTTTGGTCTCCTTGTATAATCACCTCACCATCTTTTACACTTCCTCCAACGCCACATTTGGATTTAAGGGTTTTTCCTAGCAACTCCAAATCTTCTGAACTACCCACAAATGCCTTGACCACACTTACCGATTTTCCACCTCTGCCTTTTTTTTCGAGGTAAACGCGTAAATTTTGTTGGCCAGGCGCCAAAGTTTCTTCTACTTGGTCATCTCCCGATTCGAAACTAAAACTCGGGTTTGTACTATAAACTACCGACGAGCGCTCGTTTTTATTTTTTTTACTCATAACATTTGAGATTTTGGGACAAGAATTCTAACTGATGCCTTAAGAATTCGAATATCTAAAGGATATTTTAGCGTAATAGGTTCACCATCAACATGTGCATGGCATGCATCTTTACCGTCAGAAGATTCAATCGTTAGTTGTTCTACTTTTTGTGAAGTGTAAAACCGAGAATTGTGAAGGTCATTCATAAACAACCTCAAACCGATATGCGGCCCAAAGAATTTGGGATAGCTCTTAATAACACACAAATCTAATTTGCCGTCAATTACACTAGCTCGGTGTGCAATTACGGCATTGTTACCAAATTGCGAACTGTTGGCTATTGTGATACTCGAAGCCTTTACCTTTTCTACACTTTGAGGTGTTGTTATTTTGTAAGACATTGAGGTGTAGGTAGGGAACAGCTTTACAGTTTCTTTTACATAGCCAATAATTCCACGTGTTTTTCTTTTGGCGAATTTGTGCGCTACCTCTGCATCGATTCCCACCCCTGTGGTCACAAAAAAAGGGTGGCCGTTTATATCTCCTGAATCCATTTGAATAACCTCGTGGTTTAAAAGTAGGTTGAGTGAATCATCAATATGCGAAGGAATTCCAAGATGTCGTGCTAGGCCATTTCCCGAACCCACAGGAATAATGGCCATTGCTGCCTCTTCATATATAATGGCCTTGGCTATTTCATTTACACTTCCATCGCCCCCTACGCATACAAATACAATGTCTGAACGATTTTTCCTTTTAGTAGCCATTTTGGTGGAATGACCTGGTCGTTTTGTGAGTTTTATTTCATGCGACAGGCCGTTCTTCAATAGGAATGATTCCACTTGTTGGAGGGTGGCATGTGTATCTTTTTGACCAGATGCCGGATTTGCTATGACAAAAAAATGCTTCACTCTAAATGAAGTTCATTATTGATTACTCGGTTATTGTATTGCTGCCTGAATTGGCGCGACAGTGTCAAATGCTTCTGAGTAATTTCAAGCTCTTTATGAATTAAGTTTTCGGTAAGAAGGCTGTCCGTTTGTATTTGATACAAGCCTAGAGCTTCATCACCTCTAGATTGCAGAAGATAGCCATCTTTAATGAATTGATCCACTTCATTGATAACCTGAAAACTAAAGCCATTATTGGCACTGAATTTACTTTGTCCAAACGCGAAGAAGGGCTGTTGATAGCCAAGCAAATCAAGGATGCTCGGCATGATGTCCAACTGTTGTGTTACCGTGTGATCGATTCCAATTAGTGAATCTCCAGGAGAATAAATGATAAGGGGAATACGGAAATTGCCCAGCGAATTGCGATAGTATTTTTTTCTTGAAGTCGAAGTGTGATCAGAGGTGAAAACAAAAATCGTATTTTCCATTATGGGGCTTCCTTCAAGTTTTTTGAAAAACTGTTCGATGGAATAATCAGTGTAGGAGATAGAGTTCTCCAAATCCGTTTTTCCTTTGTTAAACATCTGCTGATATTGTTCAGGAATAATAAAAGGATGATGTGATGAGAGTGTGAAGACAGAGCTTACAAAAGGTTGATCCATTTTGGTCAACTCATCGGCATAAAACTGAAGAAAAGGCTCGTCGGGAATACCCCATGCTCCGTCGTAGTCGGCGGGAGTCGGGTATTCATTCATGCCTACATATTTGTCAAATCCGGCGGCAGCACAATATGAGTCAAAACTCATAGTTCCGTTTTTTCCACCATGATAAAAAGACGAATGATACCCATTTTCTTTTAGGATCGATGCAATGCTTCCGAGCCTGTTTCCCGCATATCGCGAATTGATCATGGCACCGTTCATTAGGGTTGGAATGCTCGAAAGGATGGACGGAATACCTTCAATCGACTTTTTACCATTGGCATAGCAATGATCGAATGTGTAGCTTTTGATTAATAAGCTTGATAAGAATGGGGCGAGATTTGGCTCACCTGCATCTGGAAAGATAAACTCATTTGAAAAACTTTCAAGTATAAAAATGACCACGTTTTTCTTTTTAAACTCTCGTTCTCCTTGGAATTGTTTTTTTACAGGAAAGGATTGATCCACTTCTACTTGGGTGAAATCGTTTAATGGTTTTAGGCCTTTTTGGCTAATGGTTCTAACAATGGTAAAAGGTGTATTTAAAACCAACGGAACGTTTTGGGCTTTTACTTTTTTAGATGCATCAATAATGTTGAGCGGAATGAGCTGAAATCCACCTCTTCCAATAATGATCATCAGGGAAATGACCAGAACAGTAGTAACAGATTTGGCAATGATGAGTTTTTCTTGAACAACGCGAGGTGGTCGGTAGATTTTGAGTTTTTTATAAGCCCAACTTATGCCCCAAATCATGGCTAGGTATATTATCACCACTGGCCAGAAATCGGTAAAAAATTTGGGAATGAGTGTAAGTACATCGTCTCCTGTTGATACTGTTGTAAATAAATCTGCTGTACTTCTTTTATAAGTAAACCTAAAGTAGGGAATATCTATGCAGTTGAACAATGCAACTAAGGCCGAACTCAGGTAGAACAAATACTCTTTGGCTAATCTGAGCCAATTGGGGTTGGTCCATATTCCAATTATGGAAACTATAATAAATGGCAAATACCAGTAGAAGTAGGCCGAAAGGTCGAATCGAATGCCATATATAAAAACATCGAATCCAACGCCAGTAAAGTGACCTGGGTTAAATACAAAGAACAAAACCCGGCAAAGACTAAGAAGTCCTAACGCCAATAAGGTTCTTTTCAGAAAAAGATGCAGCGTTTCCCAAAGGTCATTCATGGGCGGCAAAATTAAACCAACAAAGAAGATATGTAGAATACAATTATTAGCCATACTAATTGCTTCAAATAGCACGAACCTTTCTTTAATACTTAGTTTTGACGCCAAATTTTTCTACCGTGAATTTTGACAAAAGAGAACTCTCAAACGAACAGTTAATTTCATTTTACCAAGCCTTGTTAAAACCGAGAATGATTGAAGAAAAAATGATGCTTCAATTGAGACAGGGTAAAATATCCAAATGGTTTAGCGCCTATGGCCAAGAAGCCACATCTGTAGGCGCAGTACTCGCCATGAATGAAGATGAATTTATTCTGCCCATGCACCGAAATTTGGGCATGTTTACCACGAGAAATATTCCTTTGAATCGACTTTTTGCTCAATATCAAGCAAAAAAAAGCGGCTATACAAAAGGGCGAGACCGCTCTCATCACTTTGGCGTGGCCGATTTGAAGGTCGTGGGAATGATATCACATTTAGGTGCCCAGCTTGGAATTGCCGATGGTATTGCGCTATCTGAAAAACTTGACAAAAGTGGGAGAGCTACATTGGTGGTATCAGGAGATGGAGGTGCCAGTGAAGGAGATTTTCATGAGGCTTTGAATGTAGCCGCCGTCTGGGATTTACCCGTTATTTTTTTAATTGAGAACAACCAATGGGGATTAAGCACCCCTAGCTCGGAGCAGTTTCGATGTGAAAACTTTATCCAAAAAGGGCCAGGTTATGGAATGAAAGCGGTGCAGTGTGATGGCAACAACGTTTTGGATGTTTATCACACAGTGAAAGCTGCGGCCGATGAAATGAGAAAAAAACCAGCTCCAGTTATCGTTGAGTGCATGACCTTCAGAATGAGGGGGCACGAAGAAGCATCCGGCACGAAGTATTACCCCGAAGGTTTAATAGAAAAATGGGAACCTTTTGATCCTTTAACCAATTTCGAGAAATATTTACTCGAGTCCAAGGTGCTGGATTCGGCTCAAATAGAAAGTATTAGACTTGGGTTGAGGCTCGAAATCAACAAGGCCGTTGAAGAAGCGCATAACGAAGAAAAGATTGAGGTTAATACAGAAACAGAACTCAACGACCTTTTTGCGCCCCACTTGCATGAAGTATCCGAGCCAAGTGAAAAGAAAGAAATGCGATTTATTGATGCCATTTCTCTGGGCTTGAAACAGGCCATGGAAAAGCATCCCAATTTGGTATTAATGGGGCAGGATATCGCGGAATATGGTGGCGCATTTAAAGTTACCCAAGATTTGGTTACTCAATTTGGAAAGGAGAGAGTTAGAAATACACCCTTATGTGAATCGGCAATTATTGGAGCAGCTCTTGGACTTTCTATTAGAGGTAAAAAGGCGATGGTTGAAATGCAATTTTCTGATTTTGTAAGTTGTGGATTCAACCAAATAGTAAATAACCTCGCAAAGATTCATTGGAGATGGGGGCAAAATGCAGATGTAGTTATTCGGATGCCTACTGGTGCAGGTGTTGCGGCTGGTCCTTTCCATTCTCAAAGCACCGAAGCTTGGTTTTATCATGTACCGGGATTAAAAATATTTTATCCAGCTTTTCCATCAGAAGCCAAAGCATTGCTTTTAGAGGCTTTTGCTGACCCAAATCCAGTACTTTTTTTCGAACACAAGGGCCTGTATCGTTCGTTGAGCGGAGAGGTTGACCAAAATTATGTAACTCTCGAGTCAGGTAAGGCGAAAATTGAATTGGAAGGTTCCGATTTATCCATCATAACTTATGGACTAGGTGTCCACTGGGCGCTGGAAGCGGCAAAGCTCTATGCTGGAAAAATAGAAGTACTCAATTTAAGAACTTTAAGTCCATTAGATTGGGAATCAGTTTATGCTAGTGTTAGAAAAACAGGTAAGGTGATTGTATTACATGAGGCCAACCTCACAGGAGGAATCGGTGGAGATATTGCTTCACGAATTTCGGAAATGTGCTTCCATAATCTGGATGCACCTGTTAAAAGGTTGGCGAGTTTGGACACACCTATTCCATTTGATGCAAAACTCGAAGAGAATTATTTAGCTGCATCAAGATTGGCAGAGGCTATAGAGGAGATACTAAACTACTAAGTGAGTAACAGATGTTACTGAGACAAGGTCAGAGAAGTAGTAACATTGCACTTCAAAATTAAATGTATGAGCTTTTTGAGAAATTTATTGGGTCTGGGACCAAAGGTTGATGTGAAGGAATTGGTAAGCAATGGAGCTTCCATAATTGATGTTAGAACTTCTGGTGAATTCAAAGCTGGGCATCCAAAAAATGCGATAAACATTCCCCTTGATCAAATTTCAAATAAGGTGAGTAAGGTACAATCGATGAAGCAGCCAATTGTGGTTTGTTGCCAATCAGGAATGAGAAGTGGGCAGGCGGCCAGAATTTTGAAATCCAATGGTATTGAAGCCTATAACGCAGGTTCCTGGACCAAACTACGATAAGTCGGGATTAAAAATCGAGTCTTTTAGTTTAGATAATTTATCAATGCTTAGTGGTTTGGTAAAATAGCTTTCGACCATTGGATGATCCTCACTTTTTTGTATGTCTTCTGGCGAAATAGAGGAAGTCAGCATATAAATTTTTGGAAATTTTTCCCAACCCTTATTAACCAACAAATCAAGAAATTCCCAGCCATTCATTATGGGCATGTTGATATCTAAAAATATAATGTCGGGCGGAGCGTCATGCTTCGAAATGTAATCTTCCAATGCCTCGCGGCCGTTTACGGAAATGTGAATCTCTTCGCTAAACTCAAGTCTCTTCAAGAGTTTTGTATTGATTAGGTTTTGTATTGGGTCATCATCAATGAGTAGAATGCGTTTGAGTTTATTCATTAAAAAGTCTGTCAATTAGATTCAGAGGCCAATAATACGACCAAGTCGTCACTTTGTTTCGCACCATCTGTAAATAATATTTTATTTGATTCAAAAGCCTACTTTTGCCATAGAATTGGGTGTCCAAATCACGGTCGTGAAGTGGATGAAAAGGGAAGATTGTGAAATTCAATCGCTGTACCCGCAGCTGTAGTGCTCTTGATAAAGTTTCTATTACTCTAAAGTCACTGTAAAGTATTTACGGGAAGACGTAGAAATGAGCTAAGCCAGAAGACCTGCCCAATTATTTGAATCGCCTTCTTCGGGAGAAAGATGGCATTTGTTGAACAATATTTATTTATCATTTTATGAAAAAAGGTTTTCTAACCTTGGCTTTTGGCCTGGCAATAACCCTGTCTAACGCGCAATACGTGAGTAATTTTGAAGGGTATTTATCCACTCGAGATACGTTTTGGAATGGCTCCAAAGGTGAAGGTGGCATTAAAAGTGGCGGTAGTTTTTTTTTAAACAACTACAATAATTCTTGGGGTTCGTGGTCAGGTTTTTCAGTTTCTAGTATGACCGACACTGTGGCTGGCACTTGGGCCAATCAATATGCTAGTATTTCTGGAATGGGAGCGCATCAAAGTGTAAGTTATGGTGTTGTTTATAATTCAGGAGAAATTGTTTTGGCAAAATCTGCCACAATGGACACCGTGTTTGGGGTAATGGTCAATAATTCGACTTACGCTTACAAAACCATTAAAAATGGAGATGCTTTTGCCAAAAAGTTTGGTGGGACCAATGGAACTGATCTCGATTCATTTGTAGTGGTTTTCGAAGGTTTTGATTCGCTGGGAGCATCCAAGGGTGAAGTGGCTTTCTACTTAGCTGATTATCGTTTTCCGAATTCACAAAACGATTATATCATTAAAGACTGGACGTGGGTAGATTTGTCACAATTGGGGGCCATTTCAAAAATTTCATTGAATTTTTACTCTAGTGATGTAGGAAAATTTGGAATGAACACACCAGCTTATATGTGCCTAGATTCATTGGTGAAAAACACACCAAATACCCAGTTTGCGCCTATAGCCAACGATGATCATTTATATGTGCCAAGCAACAGCACAGATAATATTTTAGACCTTACCTCAAACGATTTAGACCCTGATACGTCCCAACCTAATTTTACACTAAGCATAATTACCAATGCGCGGTTTGGCTACGCGGTTGTTGATACTAGTGGTAAAATGACATACACACCAAACTTTGGATTTAATAATTTGGATTCGATTAATTACCGAATCTGCGATCAACAGGGATTATGTGATGAAGGTCTCGCGCTCGTAATGGTGAACTCGACTCCTTCTGCATACGGAGAAACAGATTCCGTATTGGTTGGTGCTACATCCATTTTAAATTTGGCATTAAACGAAGTCGACGAGGATAAAAACAATTTGTTTTATAGAATGATAGACTCATTTAAAGTTAAATCGTTTACCATTACAAGGGAGGGATTGCTGACCTATTTAGCACCTTCTGTATTCACTGTCGATTCTGCGGTGTATCAGGTTTGCGATAAATTTGGTAAGTGCAATCGGGCTAGCGTAACCATCCAT
The DNA here is from genome assembly GCA_020435995.1 of Flavobacteriales bacterium. GTDB lineage: Bacteria > Bacteroidota > Bacteroidia > Flavobacteriales_G > Salibacteraceae > JAGQYO01. The sequence goes on from JAGQYO010000006.1 coordinate 54,075, forward strand.
ACAGTTGAAGAGTTTTTATCTGTGGATGAAAAAAACACTTTGCCTGGCGCATGGAAGCCGTTTCCCAATCCTACATCTGGCGTGATTTATTTCCCAACCTCCGAATTGGTTGATGTAAGGGTGATTGATATTTCCGGAAAGGTATTTGAATTTGAAAAGCAAATGAAGCAAATAGATTTATCTGACTTTCCAGAAGGAATGTACCTTTTAGAGGTTTCTAATGATTCAGGGCGGCACTATTCTAAAATTCTAAAAACCAGCAATTGAAAATCTATCTACTTATACTTTTTGTTCTCGCCTCAAACCTAATTTTTGGACAAGGCTCATTTGATGGTGGTGTAGGCACAACAGGATGTAAGGCAATTCATGCGGACAGCTCTGTTATCAAATCTTGGGGTTCCAAATGCGATGTATCGAGAGGATTTAAAGACATTGCAAATCCAAATGAAGGAAAAGTGAATTTTGGGCAGGCAACAAACGGGATTGGGAAGGTAGACAACCAAGTTGTAAGTCTTGGAGATGGAGGAAGTGCAGTAGTAACTTTTGACGGACGGCTTTTTAATGGACCAGGTGCAGATTTTGTGGTGTTCGAAAATAGTTTTTCAGACGATTTCCTTGAGCTGGCATTTGTTGAGGTGAGTAAGGATGGACTCAACTACTGGCGTTTTCCGAGTATTTCCGAAACCCCTAACAACGTTCAAATGGACCCATTCGGGCTTATGAACCCCACAAATATTTACAATTTGGCGGGGAAATACAGAGCCAGTTGGGGTGTCCCTTTCGATTTAGAGGAATTAAAAGATAGTTTGGGAGCTGACGCCGATAGCATTTATTTTATTAGAGTAGTTGATGTAGTAGGAAGCATTAAACCAGCATTTAGTAGAATGGACTCACGGGGTAATACCATCAACGATCCTTATCCTACCGACTACGAAGTGGGTGGGTTTTACAATGGAGGTTTTGATTTAGATGCGGTTGGTTTAATTCATTATGATGGTCATATTTTTTTGTCTTCAAGTGAAAACGAATACCAAGATGTTGCATTCACCTTTTTCCCCAATCCTGTTAAAGCTGCTTTAACGGTTAAGGCTGAAGGTGATTTTCATTTTCAGGTGATTTCTGGTCGAGGTGAAATAATAATGTCGCGAACATTTTATCAGCAAGGTGAGCTTAATTTGGAGCATATACCCGCCGGTGTGTATGTCATTGCCATAAAAACCAACACAGGATTTGAAACCAAGAAGCTGATAAAAAGGTGAAATTAATTGGTGTTTATATATGGACATGCTGTTGGTGCCTTCCAGCGTTTTCACAGATAGACACCTTACTTTTTCTAAAGCCCTTTACTGTAGAAGATGAGCAGATAAAACCCACGTCGGCTTACAAATCGCTCACTATTGATTCGATGGTACTGCTTAAAGGCAATTATCTAAATGTGGGTGAATTGCTATTTCGTCATTCCGATTTGGTAGTTAAAAATTATGGAAGTGGTGCATTGTCAACGGCCAGTATGAGAGGGCTTGGTGCACACCACACGAAGGTTTTTTGGAATGGTATTCCGCTTAATTCTGGCATGAATGGCACAACCGATCTTTCACTTATTTCTAAATCAACCTTTAGCGATGTTTACCTGAACTATGGAGCGAGTGGAATTATTAATGGAGCAGGGGGATTAGGCGGTGCCATTGACTTAAGATATGTTCCCAACTTCGAAAATAAAATGAGCATCGCTGCCAGTCAAGGGTTTGAATCTATTGGAACATCTAATACTTCGTTTAATTATTTAACGAGCAGTAAAAAATGGAATTTTCAAACTGGGTTTAATTACCAAGTTTCGGCCAACGAATTTGAATACATCAACCCAGAAATAAACCTTGAAGAAAAAGTAAAAATGGAGGATGCGGGTTACGATAAAATCAATTTAACCCAAAGCATTTTTTTTAAGCATCGCACCAAGCATCGATTCGGACTTCGCGGGTTTTACACAGGCTCAAAGCGCGAACTACCCAAACTCAACGTGCAATTAAAAGGCACAGAAAATCAAGAAGATGAATCAATTATTGGCTCAGTGGAATATCAATTTACCGGAAAAAAGGTATTGATTTTAGCCCAATCATCGGTTTCTTTAAGTCACATTCTTTATGAAAACACCGCCATTAACTTGGTTTCCAATTCAAATGAATATAAATCTTGGAATCAGGTCAGAGCTAAGTATTTTATTGGACGCAAGTTGAAAATGGAATCGGCGCTAATCGGTGATTATACCCAAGGGTTTAATGAAAGCTATAGCCTTGCCAAAAGTCAAATATCAATGAGCATGCTGCATCAGGCAGAATGGTCTGTATATAAAGATGTTAAAGTTACGGCTATCACCAAAACCTTGGTGGTGGATGAGCATTTTTTTCCTATTCTACCTAGTTTGGGAATAGCCATTCCACTTTCAAAAAAAATGTTGATGTGGAGGGGTAATGTTGCATGGCAGGCATCCGTTCCATCATTAAATGACCAATATTGGGGAACAGGAGGAAATGTGAATCTTCTTCCCGAAGAAGGTTTTAGTGTCGAAAGCGAATTGTACGGCAACCTTAAATTAAACCAGAGGAACCAATTCGAATACGAACTAACGGGTTATTTTTCGGAAACCCACAATTGGATTGCATGGGCACCTAATTTGAATGGGGTTTGGATGGCTGAAAATTTAGACCATGTTACGGCCAAAGGTTTAGAATCGAGTTTTAAATGCGTATTTGAAGGAAGTAAAATTAGGGCAGCCACAGGGGCTCGATTTAGCTACAATGTTTCGCAAGATCAAAATGGATATCAATTGATTTATGTACCTAAAAACCGCTTTTTATATAACGTGGAGGTGGCGTTTTATAACTTTTTAGTCCTTTTTGATCATCAATTATCGGATAGGCTGTATATTCAAAAAGGTGAATTGGCGTTTTTACCCAGCTTTTCTCAATCTAATATTTCGCTCGGCAAGGAATGGAAGTTAAAAGACATGCATAGAATTTTAACTTCTGTTTATTGTAAGAATATGTTTGATGAACCATTTCAAAGTGTGGCTCATAGGCCTATGCCGATGCGGTATTTTGGATTTACAATTAAATACAGCCTAAGTTGAGAGTAATTACAGTTTTATTATTAGTTAGTGTCATGTTTTCGTGCTACAAAAAACATGAAGATTTTGGGCCACAATATCTCCAAACTAATATACCTGCGTCGGTTGTTCCATCTAACAAAATGCGCGGAGTATTAATCTTAAATGAAGGTAATTTCGGTCTTGGCAATTCGACTTTAACCCTTATTGATTCTACTGGAAAAGTAACTAAGGACGCTTTTAGAAAGAAAAACGGAAACAATTTGGGTGATGTGGGACAATCCATTCTAGTAGTTGAAGACACTGCCTTTGTCGTTATTAATTCATCCAATAAGGTCTACAAACTTCTGTTGCCCGATTTAGAATTATTGAAGCAGTCGCAATTGGCTGGTTCTCCGAGGTACATGATTAAATGGAAGGCCAACCGATACCTTATTTCTGATATAGGTGCGGATAGAATCATGGTAGTTGATGGAAATCTGAATGAAATTGTAAGCGTAGATTCACCAGGGTGGAACGAAGAAATGTGGGTTGATTCGAAGTACGTTTTTGCTTGCAACGTAAAAGATAACAGGGTGGCAGTTTTTAATACATCCGACTTGTCTTTTGTAAAGTACATTTCTGTAGGTACCCAACCACAAAGTATAGTGCAAGATGCTCATGGAAAAATATGGGTACTTTGTGATGGCGGGTTCGATAAAAACAAGCAGAAATTGGCCACCTTACATCGTATTGATGTATCCAATCTAACAACTGATTACCTCTATCAATTTCAAGAGATAAGTATGAGTCCAAGTAGACTCAGAATATCCTCAAATGGTCAGTTTTTATATTTTCTTAATTCATCTGTTTTTGCATTTAAAGTGGATTTATCAGAACCAGAACCTAAAGAAATCATATCAATGAATGGGGTCAATTTTTATGGATTAGGCATTTCAATTGATGGGCAGATTTGGGCCAGCGATGCCAATGATTTTTCAAAAGATGGTAGGGTTCTTGTTTTCTCGCCGGAAGGAAAATTCGAATACGAATTCAGTGCTGGGCATATTCCACAGCACATTGCGTTCTTTTGAAAACTACCTTAAAATTACGTTTACATAATTTTATAAATGATTCAAAAAAAGGATTCTTTTACCTTTACATTTGTGGCTATGGGCCGATTGCTTGTTATATTGTTTTTTTCTACGCTTCATTTCTCAGGAGCGCTTTACTCTCAGGATGTTGAATCAGAAGAAGCCTTAGAGGAACCTAGTAACTTGAACGTTTTGGTAAACGCCCAAGTGGTGAAGGAATCAAAGGCATTTCAAAATGTGGATGTGGTGCTGTCGGTAGACGGTAAAACCATCAAGCAACAAAAAACAAATGCTGATGGATTTTTTGAACTTATACTCGAGTTCGATTCGCTATACCTTATTTCATTTAATAAAGAGGGATATATACCCAAATCTGTAGAGGTTGATACCCGCAACATTTTGGAAGAAGATAAGGAAATGGGCTACGATGTGGGCATGTTTAAAGTAAGCATGAGTAAAATTGTTCCTGGTGTATTGATTGGCCCGTATAAAAAACCCATGGCTAGATTTATTTATGACCCTCGCACTCAGAATTTTGTAGTGGATAAGGAGTATAAAAAAGAACGAAAAGCCGATTTCCAGCGCCTAAAGCAAAAAGAACTAGAACCCATTAAGTTTTAAAGAAAAGAATGAAAAAAATAATTGGATGGTGTATAATCCTATGCCTTTTTATAGGTATAAATGATGGGGTTGCTCAGAACAAAAAGGACAAAAAGAAGTCTCCTATCGCCAAAAGGTTGTGGGGTGGATATGACAGCAATGCCATCGAAAAAAACCTTGAGATTAAGGACGCCTTTGTAACCGAAGGAGAGGAAATGCTCGAAGGGGTTTATGTAAATGTTTATATCAACAATAACAAGATCGACTCTGCCATTACGGATAAGTCTGGGGGATTTAGTTTCAATTTAAAGTTTGATTACAAGTATCAAATTAAGTTTAGTAAAAATGGTTTTGTGACCAAGTTTATAGAGATTGACCTCCAAAATATGCCTCCTCAGGCCAAAAAGGAAGGCTACGATCTCGGTAGGTTTCAATTGGGTATGCTGCGCAAAGTTGAAAACATGGACACGGGAGAATTTAGTGTGCCTGTGGCTCGGTATTATTACGATGAGGTGAGTACTTTAATTCAGCTTGATCGGGTATTCCTAAAATCAAGAAAAGCTGCTATAGCCAAACAAAAGGAGCAAAATGCGGCACTCTTGGCTCAGCAGAACCAAATAGATGTTGAAAAGGACGCCGAGTATAATCGCCTTATTCGAGATGCAGATATTGAATTAGCTGCGAAAGATTATGAGCTGGCAAAGTCTTATTATAAGGAAGCCATTAAATTAAAAACCTTGGAAGAATATCCCAGGGCTCAACTTACCAAAATTGATGGACTAGAAAAAGATGAGCTAGGGGAGAGTGAAAAGTATAGAGACCTTATAAAACAAGGGGATGAAGCCTTTGATGCAGAAGACTATGAGTCAGCTAAAATTGCCTACACGTCGGCAATGAAGATTAATTCGCTTGAGGCTTACCCCAGAGAAAGAATTAAAAAAATAGAATTGCTTGAAAAGGAGCAAAAAATTAAGAAACCTGAAGTAAAGGAAAAGACAGAATACTCGTTGAGTGCGGTTCAAATCAGTGCAGATAAGTCGGCTTTTTGCGCTGAGCTAGCGCGAAAATACCCACAAGGTCTTACTGAAGAGATTTATCAGGATGGAAGCAAAACCGTTACTAGAAGAATTATTGTTGATGGTCAAATTGGTGTAGAGTATAAGAAGATTGTTCATAATTGGGGAGGTGTTTATTATTTTAAAAATGGGTCGCCAGCCACCAATTTTGTTTGGCAAAAAGAAGCAATTCAATAAACTAAATATTTGATTGGTAAAAGCCTAAATATCCTACTTGTTGCCCTTTTGGTTTGTAATAGTCAATTACAAGCACAGGAAGGAAAACCATCGCCTGATCCCGGATTAAAACTAGGTGTTGATATTAAATATCGAGGGGGGGCATACCATGGAGGCAAGGTTTTCATCTCCAAAAATGGGTCGCCTTTTGATGTCGTAGCACTTTCTAGTTCATCAGAATTCAGCTATTTATTTGAATATGGAGCACGCTATTTGGCCGAGTTTACCGGAGAAGGCCTAGCTTCCAAAACACTTGAAATTGATTTAAAAAGCGTGCCTGAACACGAATTAAAAACCCAACACGATTGGCGAATAGGGGAGCTGTCATTGTTTAAGGCTCACAAGGAAATGAATTTAGCACCGTTATCTGAACCCGTTGGGCGTATTCATTACTCCGACCTGGATCAAAATTTTGCAATTGATTATAAGTACGCGGCGTCACGGCGATTTGAACTGGAGAAATTGGAAAACCACGCCCAGGAATTGGATAAAGCTGAAAAAGTAGAATTAAAATCAAAAGAGAAAGAGTTTGATTCAGTAATGAAAGAAGCTAAAAATCTTTATGCTCAAAAGAACTACGAATTGGCTTTGTCTAAGTATGTTGCAGCTTCTGCCATGCTTCCGGATAGAACTGAACCCAAGGAGGGAATCACAGAAATCAACAGTATTTTACAAGAGGAGAAAAAATATAATGATGTAGTGCTTGCTGCGGATGCCTTGTTTAATAAGCAAGAATGGGTGGCTGCAAGAGATAAATATGTGCTTGCAACAGGTATGAAACCAACAGCGTCCTATCCAAAAACGCAGTTGAGCAAAATTGCACAAGTGGTGCAGCAAGAGGAAGAAAAGTCCAATACGTTCAATAACTATTTGGCTATGGCCGAAAAGGCCTATTCAGAGGGTAATTACGCCGTGGCATCTGAGAATTATACCAAGGCCTTGGGGATTAATCCGGATGCCGCTATGGCCAAGAAAAAGCTGCAACAAGCAAAAGAGAAACAAGCTGTGAAGGAAAAAACTGAGCAGAACCAAAATGAATTTAATGCACTTTTAGCAAAAGCCAAGGATGCTCGTATGAGAGGTGATTTAGAAGGTGCAAGTGTTTTAATAGCCTTAGCCGAACAAAAGATTCCTGGGAATCAAGAACTTGCTGTGGAGAAGGAAGTTCTTATGAAAAAGAAGGCAGATGCCAACGAGCGGCTTATGGCTGAAAAGAAAGCAAAGGATGACAACGACCGCTTTCAAGAATTGATTGACCAAAGTAAAAACGCAACGGACCGAAAAAATTATTCTTTGGCTTTGTCGCTTCTAGACCAAGCTAACCTCATTAAGCCCGATGATCCTATTGTATTGAAGGAAAGGAACTTTATTAATGAGTCTGTGGCAGATGAAAAGCAGAGGGAGTTGCTCGCCATTCAAGAATTGGAAGCGAAAAAGGAGAGGGAAGAAGAAGCTAGTAGAGCTATGGTTCGCGCAAAAGAGGCAGAGGAAAAAGGGGATATGAAAAACGCTGTCTTTTTGTACAAAAAGGCCTATGAGTTAAACCCCGCTGTGAGTGCATCTAAAGAGAGGGCCATTGAGCTGGAAAAACTAATGGTTGAATCTGCCGCTGCAACAAATTCTGAGAAATCTGATGACAACGAATTAGATAAAATGGACAAGAAAAGCGATGCGTTTGTGACGGCATTGGCTAAAAAATATCCCGAAGGAATAACGGAAGAAAAATTTAAAGAAGGCAACAAGGAAATAACCAAGAGGTATAAGGTGGAAAACGGACGTGGTACAGAATATATGGTGGTTCGGCATTCATGGGGAGGGGTTTTTTACTTTAAGAATGGAGAACCAATTACTCAAAATATTTACGAGTTAGAAACAAAATAAAAAAGGCCGCATTTGCGGCCTTTTTTGAGTAAAATATATGCTGAGTTAAGCCTTTACTGTGCTCAATACTTTTGTGCTAACTAAATGGAAAGAACCAAATAAAACTCCACTAAATAGCAAGGTACTTACCAGCGTGTTTCCAAAGAACGGCAAAGCAGCTACATAACAGGCCAAAAGTCCAGCCATATCAGTAGGATATAATATCCCGCTCATCCAATAACCAAAATTTGTCAAAAGGAAAAACGCAACTGAGCCTATAACTCCACTACCAACTACTTGTTTTACCGAGTTACTTTTCATCCTAGAACCAATTAGTACTAAAATGCCGAATGAAGCATAAACCCATAACATGCCTGGGTAATAAAAAGAAAACTCACCAGAATAATATAGCGTGTTGTTTAAAATTAAATCGGAAACAACTAATGCACCGAAAGTCAAAAAATATCTCAATTTATTTGAGTTGAGTACAGCCCCTCCAAATATAGCCATAGCACCAAGTGCAGTAAAATTTGGGGGATGTGGTAATAAACGTGATCCTGCCGCCACTCCAATTAAGGCAAGAATTAAAAGTAGTTTCTTATTCTTCATAATTATTGTATCATGTTCGTGGCAAATCTAAGTATTAATGAAGCAATTTCGGAGCCTTATTATTAATCCTAATTAACATTAATGGTTAGCATAACGGAAGAACGAAATGTAAATTCGCAGACCTTGGTCAAAAAAGCCTGAATTAATTATAATTTTAGCTTTCTGAATGATTATAAAGTTTTACTTTTAGTCAGGGAAATTCTCAAAATTCTATCAAAAAAATAGATGGATCTTAAAAGCGCATTAAAAAAATATTTCGGCTTCAATTCTTTTAAAGGGGAGCAGGAAGCAATCATCCAAAGTGTATTGGATGGTAAGGATACATTCGTGATTATGCCGACAGGCGGGGGCAAATCTCTCTGCTATCAATTGCCGGCACTTTTATTAGAAGGTACGGCTATCATTATATCGCCGCTCATCGCGTTGATGAAAAATCAGGTAGACAGTATTCGGGGTTATTCAGAGCAAGATCACGTAGCTCATTTTTTAAATAGTTCGCTCAATAAAGCTGAACAAGAAAGGGTTAAAAGTGATCTTTCTGCCGCAAAGACAAAACTGCTTTATGTAGCGCCGGAAACTTTAACAAAGGAAGAAACTATAGCTTTTTTTAAGGCTATCAAAATTTCTTTTGTTGCAGTGGATGAAGCACACTGTATATCGGAGTGGGGTCACGACTTTAGACCAGAATATCGCCGCATCAAGCAAATGATTAAAGGAATAGATTCTGAGATTCCTATCATGGCTTTAACGGCTACGGCTACGCCAAAAGTTCAAGGTGATATTCAGAAGAATTTAGGTATGAACGACGCCGATGTTTACAAGGCATCTTTTAACCGCCCGAATTTGTTTTATGAAGTTCGCCCCAAAGTTGATCCCATTAAGCAACTCATTCGATTTATAAAGGAACGTGAGGGCAAGTCAGGAATAATTTATTGCCTTAGTCGTAAAAAAGTTGAGGAAATTGCCGAAACCTTGGTGGTTAACGGAATTAAAGCCTTGCCTTATCATGCTGGCTTTGACGCTGCTACAAGAGCCAGAAACCAAGATATGTTTCTGAATGAGGATGTGGATGTAATTGTAGCAACAATTGCCTTTGGTATGGGCATAGATAAACCAGATGTTAGGTTTGTCATTCACAACGACATGCCAAAAAGTTTGGAGGGATATTACCAAGAAACAGGCAGAGGGGGAAGAGATGGAGGTGAAGGCCACTGTTTGGCTTTCTATGATTACAAGGATATAGAAAAGCTCGAGAAGTTTATGCAGGGAAAACCTGTCGCCGAGCAAGAAGTTGGTCGACAACTGCTAGAAGAAGTTGTGGCGTATGCTGAAACCGCCGTATCGAGAAGGAAATTTTTACTCCACTATTTTGGGGAAGAATTTGACGAAGAAAATGGTGACGGTGCCAAAATGGATGACAATGCGATCAACCCTCGCCCTAGGGAAGAAGGGATGAATGACGTATTGTTGGTATTAAAGATGGTTGACGAAATCAAGCAAACAGCCAAGGCCAAGTACCTCATTAAAATTCTTCTTGGCAAAAAAGATTCGGAAGTTCAATCTTATAACCATCACAACCTTTCGGGGTTTGGTAAAGGAAAGGCCAAATCCGACAAGTATTGGATGGCAGTTATCCGTCAAGTTACTGTTTCTAAATTGCTCCGCAAAGACATTGAGTCATACGGGGTGCTGAAACTTACAGATGAGGGACACGCGTTTATTGAGAATCCAAGGTCGTTTATCATTGTTCTTGATCACGATTATGAGGCTAGGGCAGAGGATGATTCTATTATATTGAACGCCAAGGCATCGGGCGGTGTAGCCGATGAAACACTTTATAAGCTCCTCAAAGAGCTCACTAGAGAAATTGCCAAAGAAAAAGGTGTACCACCGTTTGCAGTTTTTCAGGAACCTTCGTTGATGGATATGGCACTGCAATATCCGATTACAATTGAAGAACTTACCAATATTCAAGGGGTTGGACACGGAAAGGCCTCTAAATATGGTGAGCATATTGTTGCCCTCATCGCCGAATATGTAGAAGAAAATGAAATTGAACGGCCTCAAGATATTGTGGTCAAATCGGTGGTTAATAAATCTGGGACCAAGGTTTATATCATTCAGAGTATTGACCGCAAAAGACCTTTGGCAGATATAGCTCGGGCTAAAGGCTTGACGATGGAAGATGTATTGTCTGAGATTGAGGGAATTGTGGATTCTGGCACTCGTGTAAACTTAGATTACTACATCAATGAAAATATTGATGAAGACAAACAAGATGAATTGTTCGATTATTTTCAAGAGGATTCAGAGACTGGCTCAATTGAAGAGGCACTCAAAGAATTTGAAGGTGATGATTACACCGAAGAAGAAATTCGATTAATGAGGATTAAGTTTATGTCTGAAATGGCCAACTAGTATTCTTCTAGTGGGTTCGTCCAATTACTTAGAAAAAAATAGAGATTCTTGGAATCGAAAAGTCGATCTCCATGTGTCTTCTGATTTTTATAAAATGCCTGAATTTTTATCAGGTCAGACATCCTTAAACTCAATTGAACTTAACTTGCTCGGTGATATCAAAGGAAAAAGCATTCTCCATCTTCAATGTCACTTTGGGCAGGATACGTTGAGTTTGGCCAGAATGGGCGCTATTTGCACAGGGATCGATTTTTCTGAAGACGCTATTTCTAAGGCCAAGGAGATCAACCATAAATTGAGATTAAATGCAACCTTTATTTGCTCAGATGTGTACGCTACGCGAGATGTTTTGAATGAACAATTTGATGTGGTTTTCACCTCTTATGGGACCATTGGTTGGCTTCCAGATTGTAACTTATGGGCAAAAGTAATTTCGGAATCATTAAAACCAGGTGGGCGGTTTATCATGGCCGATTTCCATCCGTTAGTTTGGATGATGGACGAAGATTTTAAGTTTTTTAAATATGGATATTTCAACAGAGGTGCCATCGAAACGGAATACTCAGGAACCTACGCCAACCAAGATTCGGAGCGAATTTTTAAAGAAACATCTTGGAACCATTCGCTTTCAGATTTGACCATGTCCTTGATCCGACATGGTTTGAAACTCAACCAATTTCAAGAATTTGATTATTCGCCTTATCCATGTTTTAAGCATCTATTGGAAGTAGAACCTGGTAAATTTCAAATTAAAGGCCTGGAGCAAAAAATACCCATGGTATATGCTTTTGAGCTCATAAAAGAATAATTTTCACTATCTATACTTTTTTTATAAGTAGGCCGTTACCTTTCTTTCTTTATGACGTTCAGGGCATTTAATCGAATTTATGGTGCGGGGATTATCTTTTTAATCACTTCTTTCTTTTGGACTGTTTTTCTTTTTTATATTGATGAGGGGCGTTACTCACTTCAGGATATCAGTACCCTTCAAAATCTTGTTGCCTTATCCATTTATTATGTAGGTTCTTTTATTGGCCAAATGATTCTGTTTTATACCTTCACCCAAAGATGGAGTTTTTTAAAAACCTTATCTCTGAGCATTTCAGCCGGTCTTTTTTTAGGAGTATTTGTTTCTATTGGTATCATTTGGACGATTCGCTTGAGCTGGCAGATGATACAGTAATTAACCCACAGCTACTTTGCGAACCAATTTATCTTTTAAATACTTTCCAGTGTAAGAGTTTTTACACTTTATAAGTTCTTCAGGTGTTCCTGCAAATACAAGATATCCTCCTTTTTCACCACCTTCTGGGCCTAAGTCAATCATCCAATCGGCGCTTTTAAGCACCTCGGTGTTGTGCTCAATCACAAGTACAGAATGACCTAATTCAATTAGCGAATTAAGTGCTTTTAAGAGTTTTTTTATATCATGAAAATGTAGGCCTGTGGTGGGTTCATCAAAAATAAAGAGGGTTCTGTCTGAAGTGTTTGTGGCCCTTCCTTTTATAAGAAATGAGGCCAGCTTTATTCTTTGTGCTTCTCCACCACTCAAGGTATTGGAGCTTTGACCGAGCTGAACATAGCCCAAACCTACATCTACCAATGGAAGAAGCTTTGAAAGAATTTTCTTTTCTAACCTACTTTCACCGGTATTAAAAAACATACAAGCTTCATCAATGGTCATTCGGAGCACATCAGAAATGTTTTTTTGTCGATGTGTAATTTCGAGTACTTCCTCTGTAAATCGTTGCCCATCACAGGCTTCACAATGCAACCTCACGTCGGGCATAAATTGCATCTCAACCGTGATAAAACCTTCACCCTTACAGGTTTCACATCTTCCACCTTCGGTGTTAAATGAAAAATAGGTGGGTTTGAACCCCCGATTTTTAGCCAAAGGGGTGACTGAGAATAAGGTACGAATGTCATCAAATGCTTTGACGTAAGTAACTGGGTTGGAGCGCGATGATTTGCCAATTGGATTTTGGTCTACGTATTCAATATTTCCAATGCTCTTGATGTCACCGTCAAGGCCTCCAAATTTACCCGTGGCGTCGGCATATCCTCCCAAATATTTTTTTACTGATGGGTATAAAATGCTGTTAATTAAGGAACTCTTCCCTGAACCACTTACTCCCGAGATAGCGCAGAAAATTCCAAGCGGAATTTCCACATCTATATTTTTTAAATTATTCTCAGAAGCAGCAAATATTTTAATGCTCTTTTTCCAAGTTCTTCGAGAAACTGGAACGTCAATATTTTCTCGAAAAGTGAGATATTTTGCAGTCAGACTTTTTTCAGAGTGGATAAGATCATCGTGGTTTCCCTGAAAAACCAATTCGCCGCCTTGTGTTCCGGCTTCAGGGCCCAAGTCAATAATCACATCGGCAGCTCTCATTATGTCTTCTTCGTGCTCTACCACAATCACTGTATTGCCCATATCCCTGAGGTTCTGAAGAATGGATATAAGCCGTGCGGTATCTCTTGGATGCAGTCCAATGCTGGGTTCGTCTAGTATATATAGTGAGCCAACCAAGCTACTACCCAAGGATGTCGCTAAATTAATGCGTTGGCTTTCGCCACCTGAAAGGGAAGAACTCAACCTATTTAAGGTGAGGTAGCCCAAACCTACATCAATTAGGAATTGGATTCGGGTTTTTATTTCAGTAAGAATCCGGCTACTTACCTTTTCATCATGGTCACTTAGAACAAGGCTATTAAAAAAATCGGGCAAACTATTAATCTGAGAAAGCACAATTTCAGTGATCGAACGATGAGCAATTTTTACATAATTGGCATCTTTACGCAGCCTAGTTCCATTACAATCTGGGCATTGAGTTTTTCCTCGATACCTGGACATCATAACGCGGTATTGAATTTTATAAGCGTTTTCCTCCAGCATTTTAAAAAAAGCGTGTAAGCCTTCAAAATACTTGTTACCTGACCAAATAAGGTCATATTGTTTTGGCGTTAATTCACGGATGGGTTTATGTACTGGAAAGTCAAAGTGATGCGAATTTTTGACCATTTTATCCTTCCAAAGGCTCATTTTTTCAGTTTTCCAGCAGGCTATTGCACCTTCAAAAACCGATTTACTTTTATCGGGAATGACCAAGTCGGGATCGATTCCAATGATACTACCTAGGCCTTCACAACGTTTGCAGGCTCCAACAGGGTTATTAAAAGTAAAAAAGTGATCGCTGGGCTCTTCAAACAAAATTCCGTCGAGCTCAAAGCGGTTATTAAAGGAATGTTTGGTTTTTTTTCCGTCGTTGATTAAATGAACAACACATTCATGATCACCTTCATAATAAGCAGTATCAATAGAGTCAGAAACTCGGCTTTTGTTGTCTTCGTTTTTGTGCTGCACCGTAAACCTATCTACGAGAATATTTATCTCACCTTTAATTGAACCCTTAATCGTTAGAGCATCTTCAATTGAAGTCATTTCACCATCAATTAAAAGCCTGCTATAACCTTGTTTAATCAAAAGACCGAGGCGATCAGATAACTTTTCTTTTGGCCGTAATCGAATAGGAGCACTTAAGAGCACCTTGGTTTCTTCGCTTTGAGAATGAATAAACTGATAGACATCCTCTGGCCTATCACGGGTAACTTCGCTTCCTGAAACAGGGGAGTACGTTTTGCCGATTCGCGAAAAGAGTAATTTGAGGTAGTCATAAATTTCGGTTGAAGTACCTACCGTAGATCTTGAACTTCGGGAAGTAACCCTTTGCTCAATGGCTATTGCAGGCGAAACTCCTTTGATGTATTCCACCGCTGGTTTTTCAATCTTTCCCAAGAATTGTCTGGCGTAGGCCGAAAGGCTTTCTACATACCTTCTTTGTCCTTCGGCATAAAGTGTATCGAAGGCCAATGACGATTTGCCACTTCCCGATAAACCAGTGATAACAACAAGTTTGTTTCTTGGAATAGCAACATCTATGTTTTTTAGATTATGCTCTCTTGCACCTTTAATAACTATGAATTGTCGGGGATCTAAAGAATTGATGTCTGCCAAACCGGAGTGAAATTTTCGGAGCCAAATGTATGACCTGAATAATAAAATTTGGAAGGTTGAGTTTATTTTTCCATATTTGTCACTCTCAATCACTTGTTGAGAATCACAAAACAAAAAAAGGACACATATAGATCATAATTACTCGTCATTACTTTAAGCCACCAATAGCCCCCCTTTCTTTTTATTGTTAACCCGTTGATGCAAGACACACAGATGTTTAGTATTCAACACAACGAGTAAGTATTATGATTCAGGAAAAAGTAAGCGATAGGCTCTTAATTGAGCACTATTTGGCCGGTAAAGAGAGCGCTCTTGAAAGCTTAATTAAACGACACCAAGAACGTGTGTTTTCATACATCTACACCATAGTAAAAGATGAGCAAGTGGCAAATGATGTATTTCAGGACACCTTTGTAAAAATTGTGACAACCATAAAGGATGGTCGATACAACGAAGAGGGGAAATTTATTCAGTGGGCCATGAGAATTGCCCATAACCTCAGCATTGATCACTTCAGGTTTGCCAAAAGAATGCCCACAACAAGTGGAGGCCCAGACTTCGATATTTTTGACACTATTGGCTTAGAAGATGAAAGCACCGAGGGAAAACTTGTTGATGCACAAATCAAAGAGGACGTTAAAAAACTGATAGAATATCTGCCTGAGGATCAAAAGCAGGTACTAAAAATGAGGTTTTATTTCGAAATGAGCTTTAAGGATATTGCAGAGGAAACAAATGTGAGTATTAATACGGCACTAGGAAGAATGCGATATGCCCTCATTAACCTTAGAAAAATTGCCAAAAGCAAGAGCATACAGTTAACAGCTTAATTTTTTTAGAAACGAAACAATAAAAAGAAAAATTGATTCGTTAAGTAGGTAAATTCTTTAAAATGAAATTTGCCTATGAAACAATTTTATCTCCCAAAAAACGAAAATATTGGCATTAACCACTCGGAGTCGGGAATAACAAAAAAAACCACGATGCCAAAGCCTCAAACGATTCAAAATATTTTGGATTTTTCTAAGGCGTATGAATCAAGACCTTCGGTTTACCTGAAGAGAATAACACAAATACTTAATTGATTGAAAATCCCCTTAGTTGGGGATTTTTTGTTTGAATAATTCTGGCCTTCCTATTTTTGAGTCAATGGGGCTTTTGTGGACATTAAATCCACGCGCAGGACTATACTCTCGCCCATAAAAAATGATTTGTAAGTGAAGTTTGTTCCACAGTTCTTTAGGAAAAAGCCTTTTGGCATCGGCTTCCGTTTTTACAACAGACTTACCACTCGATAATCCCCATCTGTACATGAGCCGATGAATGTGGGTATCTACTGGAAATGCTGGCACTCCAAAGGCCTGAGCCATGACCACCGATGCTGTTTTGTGCCCCACCCCAGGTAATAGTTCCAATTCCTCAAATGATTGAGGCACCTCACCATTGTGCTTTTCAACTAGTATGATGGAGAGGTTTTTTATCGCTTTTGATTTCGCTGGAGAAAGCCCACAGGGTCTTATGATTTGTTTAATTGTATCTACCTCCAATTGGGCCATATCGTAAGGATTGTTGGCTAGCTCAAATAATTTAGGAGTAATTTGGTTGACGCGAACATCCGTACACTGCGCAGATAATAAAACTGCAATTAAAAGGGTGTAAGCATCGGAATGATCTAAGGGAACAGGCGTTTCGGGATATAGTTCCTCTAGTTTTTCAATTACAAAAAATACTTTTTCCTTTTTGGTCAATTGCCTTAAACTTTAACGAGCCAGCCGTACTTATCTTCAATACGACCTCTTTTGTAGTCATTCAAGTATTTTTCAATAAAAGGACTAATTGTTCTGTTCGCAATTGGATTTAGTTCCAATATGTCGCCTTGGTAGCCAATAGATTCAATATGTGCTATGGTGGCAGCAGTACCCACACCAAATGCCTCGGTGAGTGTTCCTGATTTGATAGCCGAAATAATTTCAGAAACAAAAACATCCCTTTGTTCCACCGCAATTCCTTTTTCTCTCGCAATTGTAATGACAGAGTCTCTGGTGATTCCTGCTAAAATAGAAGAACTTAATTTTGGAGTAATGAGCTTGCCATCTACAACAAACATCACATTCATAGTTCCAGATTCTTCAATCTTCTCATGATTTTTGGCATCCGTCCAAATGAGTTGATCAAATCCTTTTTTTTGGCCCAAAGAAGCGGGAAATAAGGAAGCTGCGTAGTTACCGCTTGTTTTGGCAGAACCAACACCCCCCGTCATGGCTCGCGCATATTCTGTTTCAATTTTAACTTTCACGGGCTTAGCATAATAAGAACCCGATGGTGATAAAATAACCATAAACCGATACGAGCTAGATGGACGTACGCCTAAAAACGCCTCAGTACCAAACATAAACGGACGTACGTAGATTGAACTGCTATCTCCCGATGGAATCCAATCTCTGTCTACATTTAACAATTGCAGCATACCCTCCATAAACAACTCCTCAGGTATGGGTTGCATACAAAGCCGTTCAGCAGAATGATTCATTCTCATCCAATTGGATTTTGGACGGAATAGGAATGTGTCTCCATTTTCCGACTTGTGAGCCTTTAAACCTTCGAAAATGGACTGCCCATAGTGTATAAAGGACGTTGCCGGGTCAAGACTGATGTTTTCATAAGGTAAAATATCGGGGACTTGCCATGCACCATTTACATAATCTGCCACAAACATGTGGTCTGTAAATTGAGATCCAAATTTCAATTCGGCTAGGTTTTGACCCTTTAGTTTTGACTCCTTAGCCCGTGTAATTCTAATAGCTTTTGTTTCGCTAATCATAGCTTACTAAATTAATAAAAAGAAAAGAAAAAAACTATCCAGAATACTCTGCTAATTTATTGCCCGTCTAATACGTTTTAATGCTCTCTAATGGTACCCAACCTTCATTTCCATCTGGTAGTGAAACTCGACACCAATCTCCTGTTTTTTCTAATAAGGCCACCTTCGTTCCTTCATGAATCACAAACAAATCTGACGAAGATGATCGCGGTTCTGATTTAACTGATAACGATGCTGCAAAAACAATGGCTTCGTCCTCATCACTCACAGCACACATAGAAACATAGCCAAAGGAGGCTGCGAATAAACTTAATCCCATCAAGAAAAGAAAAGAAAAGAAAGTTAATTTTTTTAATATCACTGTTTGACTCAGCAAATAGATTCCAAAAAACATTACAGCCAGCATAAAGGCCACAACCGTGAGAATTCCCCAGTCATTGGGGCTTAGGAAATCTCTAAACCAATTGATTACCTTGGTAAGTGCAGGTTGCGGTACTTTTTCAATTTTGTCTACTATTTGAGAATTGGCCATCTCAAGGTTAAAGCGTATGTCTGCATCGTTAGGGGACAACTTACTTGCTTTTTCATAATAAAAAATAGCTGCTGAAAGTTCACCTGATTTGTAATAAGCGTTACCTAAGTTAAATAACAAGGCCGCTGATTCGTATCCAGAATTAACGATTTGTGAATAGTAAGTAGCCGCTGAATCGTAGGCTTCATGTTCGTAAGCAATATTACCCAACTCGAAAAAATCTTCATACCGATCTGCTTCCGAAGAAAACCCAAAATGACTGGTAAGACAAAATAAAATGGCTAATGCAATCCTCATTTTACTTCATTTTCAATTTGATTAATAATTCCCATAGCTGACGCATACACTTGAGGTTCACTCATAGCCGCGCTTGGAGCAAATCGAGCCATTTCACATTCCGACAATACGCTTAAAAAGCTTTTTATTATTGGCTCGGCAACGCTGTGTTTGATTAAATTTTGCTCTATGGCTTCTTTGCTTAACTCGGCCATAGAAATATTGAATTTGTCAGAAACATAACCGTTGAGTGATTTAAATATTTCTTCATAAAAAGCATTTTTCTCCGATGCTTCCATGTGTAACTTGGCCTTCGAAAGCCGTTTGACGGCCACTTTTGTTGCTTTTTTCTTTTTCATTCCAATCACGTCAGCTTGCATTTCTTGCAATCGTTTTCTTGCGAGGAACAACAGGAATAAACCCACAACTGGAATTAAAATGAGTATCCAAAACAACCTTGAACCCATAAAATAATAGTGTGCTTCCATGAGATGCGGATTTCCTTTTTTGATAAAGCGGATATCTCGCCCCAAAAGAGTTACATCTTTTTTGGATACTCCTCGCATACCTCCGTCACTTGCGATGGCGGGTTGGCCATTGCCCCGAAGCACGTTAATGGTATATGCTTCTGTATTTTGTGTCATGTATTTTTTCTTGTTGGGATCAAAATATGTGAATGAAACACTTGGGATATTAAACCTGCCTGCGTGGCGAGGAATGATCAAGTACTCCAATGTTTTACTTCCTTGAACCCCAGAGGCACTTGTTTTAATGTCGGAGTTCTTTTTTGGGTCATACACCTCAAAATCAGGCGGGAACTCCAATATTGGATCCGAAATGAGTTTGATGTTTCCTTGACCAGAATAAGTGATTTTGAAATTGATAGCTTCGTTCTCTTTTACTTCGGTTTTGTCAATTGTACCGCTCATGTTAAAGGATCCAACTGCTCCACTGAAGTTACTTGGTTTTCCAGCGGAAGGAAGTGGGTCTACATTTATAATTACCGAATTGGATACAGCTTTGTGCCTGATATCCTTATAAGCGCCAAAAAATTGATCGAACACGCTTCGTGGCGCTCTTTCATCTCTTATACGGATGACCAAATCCATAGACATAGGCTCAATTTTGATCTCTCCCGAACGCTGAGGTGATAACACCATTTGTTTGATGATAGCTGTATTGAATTGTACGCCATTTACTATTTCTGGCTTGAGGTTTCCTTGGTCGGCTGTGTTTATTTCTTCTGAATAAAAGCCAGTAAACGACGGCATGTGGTCAACAGCATTATCCACTATACTGAGCCTAGTATAGATCTTGAACGTAGCAATTAATTGCTCCCCTTGTACTGCTTGTTTTTTGCTGACAATCAATCGGATGAAACAATTGTCGCTTATTTCATTGCCGGGGTCGCCGTTATTCGATTGGGTATTAGCCTGCCCACCGTTTCGATTTCCTTGTTGGGTTTGTTTGGTTACTGTAATATCAATAGTGTTTGATTGAAATTCACTTCCGTTTGCCCTAATTGTTGCTGCTGGAATAGTAAATTGACCTTCACGGATAGGTGAAAGAATATAAGAAAATGAGGTTGAAGACGACATTTGGCCATTGCTTACCGACATGCTGGTAGACTGGTTTGGTCCACTCAATACCCGAAAGTCAGAAAAGTTAGGGCCCATATACTGTTCAGCTCGGTCATTAAGTGAATAGGTAAGTTTGAAGTTCTCCCCAACAGAAACCGTATTTCTGTTTACAGTAGCGGTAAATTTCTGCGCATATCCGAGTTGAACCGCCAATGAGAGCAGCAAGAACGAACATCCATATTTAAAAGCCGATTTCATACTACCAATCTTTGTCAACTTGAATTTTTTTGACCTTCATTTTATCCTTCTTCAGCTTGTCTTGGGTATCATTTTCTTCTTCCTCAAGCATCTGCAATAACCGCTCGGCATCTTCTTTAGATATTTGAGAAGGACGCTCTTGTTGTTCATTTTCTTTTTTCTGATCGTCTTTTTTCTCATTTTCATTTTGCTGGTCTTTATTCTCATCATTGTTTTCTTGGTCTTTCTTTTCTTGATCTTCTTTGTTTTGCTGATCCTCTTGTTCTTGCTGGTCTTTGTTTTTATCTTGATTTTGATCTTGCTGTTGTTCCTGTTGTTGCTGCTCTTTTAGTAGTTTTTGTGCCACGGCAAGGTTGTAACGAGTTTCATCATCCGAAGGGTTGAGTCTAAGGGAATTCTTATATGAATCCACAGCTTCTTTCAGCTTTTTTGATTGCATTTGGCAATTGCCTAAATTGTGATAGCCTTTGGCTTTGTCTTCCTTCGAAATGGCCAAATCAATAGCTTTTTGATATTGAATAGCGGCATCTTCCGTTTTTTCTTGGCGATAAAGGGCATTTCCCAAATTGTAACCTGCGATATCGGATTTTGGGACCTTGAGTAATGCATTTCTATAAGCTGCTTCTGCACCTACATAGTCTTTATCTGCATAAGCGCTGTTTCCTTCATTCAAATCGAATTTAAAGTTTTGAGCGCACAAATTTGAACCGACAAAAATCAGTGTAACCCATACGATATGTTTTAAAGAAAGCATGATTAGATGTTACTTTTATTTTCAAACAACTTTAAGGCTTTCAACCATCGGTTTCGCTTTTCTGATATCAAAAATTCTAAAATCAGGAGAAAAATTCCAAACCCAACGAAGTATTGGAACCGATCTTCGTAATCCGTAAATACTTTGCTGCCATATTCGGCAGTTTCTAAAGTCTCTAATTCATCCATGATGAGGTCCAATCCCGCATCCGAATTTGTGGCGCGCACATACAATCCCTTGCCCGCGACCGCCAATTCTTGAAGCATTACTTCATTTAATTTGGTAACCACACTGTTGCCTTCTTTATCCTTTCTATATCCTATCCTTTGCCCATTTCGATATATCGGTATGGGAACTCCTTGGCTCGATCCCATGCCTACTGTATGCACTGTAATTCCCTCTTCCGCGGCGTTTTCAGCGGCTTTTACTGCGTCGTCTTCATGGTTTTCGCCATCTGTAATAATCACAATGGCCTTACCAGCCTTGCTTTGTTCATCAAAACCCTTCAATGATTGCTCAATGGCAGCAGCAATGTTGGTTCCCTGAGTGGGAATGATGTCGGTGCTAATGGTTGACAAAAAGAGTTTGGCCGCTGCATAATCTGTGGTTAGTGGAAGTTGTGTATAGGCGTCGCCACCGAAAACTACAATTCCTATTCTATCGGAATGCAATCGGTCGATGAGCTTCGAAATGGCTCTTTTTGACTTCTCTAACCTGTTGGGTGTGAGGTCTTCGGCAAGCATGCTGTTGGATAAATCTATGGCTAGCATCAAGTCAATACCTTCTCGTTTCACTTCTTCAAGTTTAGAGCCTATTTGTGGATTGGCGAGGCCTAAAATGATGAATATAAATGCAATTCCAAACAGGAAAAACTTAGCCAAGGGTTTGTGTTTTGGAAACAAGGGAATGGTGTGATCCACTAAAGAAGAATCGGCAAAGAGGTGAAGGCTCTTTTTTCGCCAGCGCATGTGGTATACATACACCAAAGCGAATATGGGTATCAGCACCAACAAGTAAAGCATATCTGGATTTTCGAGTCTATACATTTTACACCAATGATTTGAAATAAGTGTTTCTCAACATATATTCTAGCCCAAGCAAAACCAAAGCAACCAAGACCAAGGGAAAAAATTCTTCTGATTTTTTTCTAAACTCTGTTACTTCAATTTTTGACTTTTCCATTTTATCAATTTCTTGATAAATTCCTTCCAGCTTCTTCTTGTCAACCGCTCTAAAGTATTGCCCACCGGTAGCATCCGCAATTCCTTGAAGAGTTGCTTCGTCAATTTTCACTTCCATTTGTTGGTATTGAATTCCAAAAGGTGTTTGAACGGGATATGGCGCCTGGCCATTGGTTCCTACACCTATGGTGTACACCCTTACACCAAAAGATTTTGCAATTTCGGCTGCGGTAAGCGGTGGAATCGATCCCGTGGTGTTCGAACCATCAGTAAGAAGAATAATAACCTTGCTTTTTGCCTCCGAATCTTTGAGTCTATTTACTGCGGTTGCTAAACCCATTCCGATTGCAGTACCATCTTCTATCATTCCATTTTTAATTTCTAAAAACAGGTTTTTGAGCACCGCATGGTCTGTAGTTAAGGGGCACTGGGTAAAACTTTCACCAGAATAAACCACCAAACCTATTCGGTCATTTGGACGCTCTTCAATAAACTTAACAGCTACTTCTTTTGAAGCTTCAAGTCTATTCGGTTTAAAATCTTCGGCGAGCATACTTCCCGAAATATCTATGGCCAATATGATATCGATTCCTTCAGTGCTTATGTCTTGCCAACTCGACGAACTCTGTGGACGTGTCATGGCCAAAATGAGCAAAGAAATGGCCACCAACCGAAGTATGAGGAGGGAGTGACGGAGTTTTTCCTTTAGGGACATACCCATTTCAGAGAATGCATCTAGTGATGGCATAGTTACAAGCGCCCGGAAATTGAAGTACCGATAGACATACCATGCCAATAAGGCTGGAATGACCAGCAAAGCCCAGAGCCATTCTTTGTTCGCAAATTCAATTCCTTCTATCAAGACTGCTCAGTTTTTCGTTCAACTTGATTTGGTAGTTCTTTTGTTTTTTCAACAAATTCGAAGGCGATACGGATACTTTCCGTGTTTTCATCAGCTAGCGGCTCTTCTTTGGCAAATTTCACCAAATCCGAAAGCATTAAAAACTTGCGTAGCGTTCCTTTTTGCTGGTCGCTTATATCGGTTAGCCTAAGGTGATGTAATATCTCCGCAGTAGTTTGTTCGAGGGCCAAAATATGGTAGCGGTTTTCGATATATTCTCGCACTATCTCCGAAAGCCGCACGTGGTATTCTTTTACTTGGCCACTTTGCCAGAGCTTGGCCGAATCGAGCTCCTTCAGTTTTTGAAGAGCGATAATATGTGCTGGGATAATTTCTTTGACAACTACCGGAGCTTCTGGAGCTTTTTTTCTTGATTTAATAAATAGGTAGATTCCCAATCCCAAAAGTATGGCTAGCAGAATTCCAATGGCATAATGCCAATAGGCTTCCACGTAGTCCATAAAAGTTAGCGGCATTTCAATAGGGGCTTTGATATCGGTAATGCCTTGTATCGAATCAATTTGATAGGTGTAAACCGAAATTAAAAAAGGATCGGCATATATAGTATCTCCATTAGCCAATGCTGGAATAGGAGGGATGGCATAAAACCCTGAATCAAAGGAAGTAAGAATGTACTTTTGATGTAGAATCCTTAGAGTAAGGTTGTTAGGGTCAAAACTAGTATCAATTCCACTTCTTTCTAAAATTTCAATTTTCCCAATCAAGGAATCTTGGAGGATGGGCAAGGCAACTTCATCGGCAGAATTTGAAGTAAGCTCCAAAGTCATTTCTATTTGTTGACCGATGAGTATTTGAGCCGTATCGGTATACACATTCAGCTTGGCACTTTGCTGGGCATAAGTGCCAATTGAAAATAATGTAGAAAACAAGACGGATAGAACATGTGCAATTCTCATCTTCGGCTTCCTCTTTGTTTAAACAAGGTGTGTAAAGCTTTTACATAAGAACCATCGGTAGCCACACTTGTGTAATCTACCCCTGCGCGCTTCATTTGATCCTGAATTTCTTCATTTCGCTTCTTTGCCGTAGCTTCATAGTGGGTTCTTACTTTTTTACTTGAAGTATCAATAAATCGAATTTTACCCGATTCGTTGTCAAGCATGGGTACAAGGCCAATATTGGGAAGTTTATTTTGGCGCTCATCATAGATGTTAAGCGCTATGAGGTCATGTTTTTTATTGGCTATTTTTAAAGCAGCATTAAAATCATTTTGATCAATAAAATCCGAAATAAGAAAGGCTGTGCTCTTCTTTTTAATGGCATTGGTTATAAATTTTAAGGCTTCTCCTAAATTGGTTCCCTTGCTTTCAGGTTCAAACGAAAGCAATTCTCTAATAATTCTGAGTCCATGACTCTTACCTTTTTTTGGTGGAATAAACTTTTCGATTTTATCGCTGAAGAAAATCAAACCAATTTTGTCATTGTTTTGAATTGCCGAAAAGGAAAGCACCGCGCATATTTCGGTAATGAGCTCTCTTTTTAATTGAACTTGTGTTCCGAAATTTCCTGATTCACTCACATCCACGAGGAGCATCACTGTAAGCTCCCGCTCTTCTTCAAATACTTTAATAAAAGGATGATTAAAACGCGCCGTAACATTCCAATCGATTTTCCGAATATCATCGCCCAAGGTGTAATTCCTTACTTCACTAAAAGCCATACCGCTGCCCTTAAATGCCGAATGGTATTCACCAGCAAATAATTGATTGGTCAAGCCCTTCGACTTGATTTCAATCTTTCGTACTTTTTTTAAGAGTTCAGCCGCGTCCACGTTAATTCTCCTCGAGATTATGGTATTTCGACTTTGTTTAAAATATCGGTAATGATATCTTCTGACGTTACATTTTCGGCTTCGGCTTCGTAAGATAACCCAATTCTGTGGCGAAGCACATCCTTGCAAACAGCTCGTATATCTTCTGGAATAACATAGCCTCGACGCTTAATAAAAGCATACGCTTTGGCCGCTTTGGCAAGATTAATACTCGCACGGGGCGAACCTCCAAACGAAATCATGTTTTCGTATCGATCAAGACCGTATTGAGATGGAAAGCGCGTGGCAAAAACAATATCTACTATGTATTGTTCAATTTTTTCATCCATGTAAACTTCCTTCACAATATCCTTCGCTCGGATAATGTCTTCAGTTCTCACTACGGCATTAACTTTAGGAAATCCAGCTTTCGAAATGTTGCTCCTGATAATTAATTTTTCTTCTTCTTTTTTAGGGTAATCCAAAACTACCTTCAGCATAAATCGGTCTACCTGGGCTTCGGGAAGCGGATAGGTACCTTCTTGTTCCACAGGGTTTTGTGTGGCCATAACTAGAAATGGTTTTGGTAAGTCATAAGTTGTTTCTCCGATGGTTACTTGGCGTTCTTGCATGGCTTCTAATAGTGCCGACTGAACTTTTGCGGGCGCTCGGTTAATTTCATCAGCCAGTACGAAATTTGAGAAGATGGGCCCTTTATTTACCGAGAACTCTTCTTTTTTCTGTGAGTATATCATTGTTCCGATCACGTCGGCGGGTAGTAGATCAGGAGTAAACTGAATTCTACTAAATTGCGCTTCAACGGCATGTGAAAGTGTATTGATAGCCAAAGTTTTGGCTAAACCAGGAACTCCTTCTAATAAAATATGTCCATCTGAAAGGAGACCAATCAACAGACTTTCTACCATGTGTTTTTGCCCTACAATCACCTTATCCATTTCCATAGAAATGAGGTCAACGAAGGAGCTTTCTTTTTGTATTTTTTCGTTTAAAGCGCGTATATCTGCCGAACCAGATGTTGAATTTGAAATGATGGTGTCACTCATAGTAAATAGTTTTCAAAAAATGATTTTCAGTGCCCACAAAAGTTCAATGAAATCAGGGGTTTCAGAGGTTTTTCGATGTTAATTAAAGTTAACCGCAACTGCCTCTAAATTGCTTTAAAAGCGCGTACTTTTAGCGCTTCTGGTGTTAAAAAAAAACAAAATGAATAATTCGAAAATGACGGTTGAAAAAGCGATTGATTATGTGAAAAAGTTTCATGTAGCTTTTGGGGTTCCGGTTAATGATGAACCAACTGTTGAGGTTGATGAAAAATTGATTGAATTGCGTTACAATTTGATGAGTGAAGAAAATGCAGAATACCTACATGCTGCAAAAAATGGAGACTTAATTGAAGTGGCCGATGCACTTGGAGATATGCTTTATATACTTTGTGGAACCATTATTACCCACGGCATGCAACATAAAATTGTAGAAGTATATTCTGAAATACAAAGGAGCAACATGTCGAAATTGGATAAGGATGGCAATCCGATATACCGAGAGGATGGAAAAGTGATGAAAAGCGAACTATACTTTAAGCCTAAAATAGCGGAGATACTGAATAACTAAGCTACTTGGCCATCAGAATTCGGTCCTTAAGTCCGAGCATTTTGATGGCCGCAACCGCCGCTTCAACGCCTTTGTTGCCATGTTTTCCACCAGATCGATCGATAGATTGCTGCAAATGATCGTCGGTTAGTACACAAAAAATTACGGGCGAGTTAAACTTAACAGACACATCCTTAATTCCTTGCGCTGCGGCTTCACATACAAATGTAAAGTGTTCAGTTTCACCTCTTATTACACTACCGATGCAAATCACCGCGTCAACTAAGTTGGAGGCTAACATCATATTCGCTGCCGAAGGGAGTTCGAACGCCCCTGGCACATGTTCGATTGCTATATGGGATGCCGGAATATTGTTTTGAAGTAAGGTATCAATAGCACCCTTCGCAAGCGCATTGGTAATTTCTGGATTCCATTCGGAAACCAAAACACCAATTTTTTTAGAAATAACATTGGGCAACTTAGAAGCGTCGTAATCTGATAGATTGATTCCTGCTGTTGCCATTTTGAAAAGCTTATTTTGCCTCTGCCAAGGTTTTGGCTCGGAACAAATATTTCTCTACTTCTCTACCTTCTTGAGAATTGCCGTAATCATTCGACAACTCTTCATAAAGGCTAACAGCTTTTTTATAGTCGCCAATTCTTTCAGCTGCCTTTCCAGCTTTCATTAAGAAAATAGGTGTTGAAAATTCGTTTGCGTTTTTGCGGGCAGCTTTTATGTAGTGATTCATTGCTTCTTCATCATCACCCAATTCTGAATAACAGTCACCCGTAACACCTATTGCCGCAGCACTCACCAAAACATCACTTGAGTTGAAGTCCGATAGGTAATCAATTGCAGCATCGTATTCGCCTTTCTTTTTATAAATAAGTCCGATGTAGAAGTTGGCTAATTTACCTGCCTTGGTAGCGCCGTATTGATCAGCGATATCTTCAAACCCAAGGTAGTTGCCATCTCCAGCCAAAGCCTTGTCTAATGAATCAACTACAAAATATTGTTGAGCCTTCCACATTTCATTAGATGCTTCTTCCTCAAGTGGCTTTAAATAAAGATTGGTGTAAGCAAAGTAACCTCCAATTACGATAGCCAATCCACCTATTATATAAGTAATTGTGTTTTTGTTGTGCTCGATAAATTGCTCAATCTTGTTGTAGTTTCCAACAACATCAACAATAACCTCTTCCTCCTCACTATGCTTTTTTGCAGCCATTACCTCAAAAATTTGAAGCGGCAAATATACTTTTTTTCGCATTGCACATATCGGTCATTTCGTTGATAAAACATGTAGTAATTTGGGTATCCGAAGTAAATTCATTCTTGATGCCAATTACTTTTGTCTGGCTCATGAAAAAGGTTGATCTTTCACACTTATCTCTCGTTAATTTTAAGAATTACGATGACCTTGATTTGCGCTTTGGACCTAGTTTAAATTGCTTTGTTGGAAACAACGGTGAAGGAAAAACCAACGTTCTTGATGCGATATACTATCTTGCTTTTTGCAAAAGCTATTTCAACCCAGTTGATTCTCAAAACATTAGAAATGAGGAAGATTTTTTTGTTGTTCAAGGTGGGTTTCAAATGGAGAACCAAGCGCTCGATATTTTTTGTGGAATAAAAAAGGGGCAAAAGAAGAGCTTTAAAAGGGACAAAAAAGTTTACGAAAAGCTGTCTGAGCACATTGGATTGATTCCGCTTGTGATGATTTCGCCGTCTGATATTAGCTTGATCTTGGAAGGTTCTGATGTGAGAAGAAAATTTGTGGATAGCGTTATTTCACAGTTTGACAAAACATACTTAGATGACCTGCTCAATTATCAGAAGGCATTGGTTCAGCGGAATGCCTTGTTAAGGTCGTTTGCGGAGAACCGTTTTTTTGAAAAAGACTCTTTAGAAATATGGGACCAGCAATTGATTCAATATGGAAGGCCAATTTTTGAAGGACGCAAAAAGTTCTTAGAGGAATTTATTCCATTGTTTCAGTCTTTTTTTAGTGAAGTGAGTTTGGGAAGAGATGAGGTGCATTTGGAATACCAATCGGGTTTGTTAGAAAATGATTTTAGCGAGTTATTAAGCGAAACTTTGGATAAAGATCGCGCTCTGAAATATACAAGCTCGGGAATTCACAAAGATGATATGATATTCCAACTTTCGGGAAAGCCCTTGAAAAAATTTGGTTCACAGGGTCAGCAAAAGAGTTTTTTAGTTGCCCTGAAGTTGGCTCAATTTGCCTTCATTAGAGAGAAAAAACAAACGATGCCCCTCCTTTTGTTGGATGATATATTTGATAAGCTGGATGAAGATAGGGTAGCTCAGATTATTCATATTGTGGGTAGTCCCGACTTTGGACAAATATTTATTACAGACACGAGTCAAGCAAGAATGGAAGAGATTTTAAGACGAATAGGCAAGGAGTTTAATCTGTATAACGTTGCCGAGGGTAAAGTTCAAAAAACATGAGTGATAAAAACCAATATCAGCTAAAAGATTTGTTGAAGGCAATGCTCAAACAATACAAGCTTGAGGATAAATACGAAGAAGTAGATTTAAATAAGAACTGGCCACACCTTATGGGGACACTTATTGCCAATCACACAACCAAGCTGCAGATTCGTGATAAAAAACTATACGTAGAGCTGGATTCTCCCGTAATTCGTCAAGAAATGAGCTATGGTAAATCGCTTATTATTGAGAAGGTTAATCAATTTGCAGGGCAAGAATTGATTAATGATGTAGTGCTTCGTTAAGCGGCTTGGCTTAAGAAGTCAATCAAGATTTCCCTTGTCTTTAAAAGTTTTTCGTAGCCACTTTTGTTTTCCTTCTTAAGCTTGTTGAACCGAATTTGTTCGAACACAAACAGCATGTAATCGTGGTACAAAACCGTAGCGTAGATGATCAGCCACAGCACAAACGGGGCGCTAATTCCCAACCAAAAATTAAAAGGAGCAATTCCCACAAAAGTTGCGAAACCCACGAATCCACTCAAGATCATTAATATTCCCATTCTCACGGGATTTTTAAAAAAATCGAGCTTTATTTTAGTTTTTACCATCTTATTCACTCTGCTAAAAGGCACATAGCTGATAAGAAACCCCAGTGTGTATACTGGAAATACAAAGATGCTTGCAAAAAAAGCAACCCACATGTTGGGTGCAGAAGAAGAGAAGTTTCTGTCGGCTACTTTAAGTTCCCTAAGCTGCTTGGTGTAGCCTTTTGCCAAAGTTCTAATTTCCTCAAGTTTTTCTGGGTTTTCAATTCTTGTTTGGTTGAGCAAATTGGCCACATTTTGTTCCGCAAGAAATCTTTTGTTTGATTCCACCCGCCACTTTAATGTGTTGATATTAAAAAGACTGCGCTGTATCACAATTAAATCTTCAAAAAGCCCAAGGTCGTCTCTCGATTCAACATGGATATAGATTTCTTTCATTTTTTGCTCTAGGTCACGAGAAAGTTGAGTGAGCGCTTTGCCGGGGTGTTCTTCGTATAATGCGCGGTAGTCGCTTATTGGAATGGGTTTTCCGATGGCAACAATGAGTTCAGTTCTGTAGTCGGCGGGATAGGTGTAATTTACTGTGCTAGGTAGAATCTGAAGATCGAGATCCCATCCATGTTTTTCCACTGCACCAAACGCCATCCTAGCGGTTCCTTTTTTAATGCTTCTAAGATGTTTTTCTTGAACACAATCTCCTTCGGAAAAAATCATAACAATTTCGTTCTGACTTAAAAAGTCATAGCATTTTTCGAAGGTCTCAACATTTCGCTGTACACTTTCGAGCCCATCTCTTTCTCTAAACATTGGAAGTTGCCTCATTTGCCAGAGCAGCCAATGAATAAAAGGCGTTTTAAAAATATCGCCTCTCACAATATAAATGACCTTTTTTAAAAACTGTGTGGGCAGTATTACGGGGTCCAGAAAACCATTGACATGGTTGCTCGTCAGAATGACTGGTTTGTTGGTTATCCAATTTTCGTTACCATGAATATAGAGTCTTTTAAAATAGATTCTGTAAAAAAACTGCATGAGTATCCAGAGAGGACGATAGAGCATAGTTGAAAATTAATCGGCAAATGTAGAAAGTTTAGAAAAGTCGAAAAATGTCGTGTATTCAAATAATTATTTTTGCGCCAGTATGGATAAAGTGATGATTGAGGTTGGGGGGATGAGGCTATACGAGCCCGAAACCTTTATTTCAGATATATACCTCACAATAGTTTGCTATTTTTTTTGGAGGGAAATCAAGAGGTCGAGTAATACAGATTATGGAAATTATTACGCCAATTTTTTCATCTTTTTGGCTATGGGGTCTGTTGTAGGTGGGGTGGCGCATCTTTTTGCTCACTACATCCCCAATAATTACCTTCATGTACTCGCATGGTCATTATCTGCACTTGGGCTTTATTATGTTGAAGTAGCCAGCGCATTCGATTATCCTAAAAAGGTCAAAAAGGTTTTAAATTCTATTTTTTTAATTCAGTATATCGTGTCGGTCGGTGTTTTTGTCGGCTATCAACTTTTTGGCGACTTTGTTCACGATACTACTTTGGTTGGGGTTCCCGGCTTCACAGCAGTAAGCATTAGCATTGGAATATCGCTAGTAGGCTTTGTTGTACCGTTGCACTTAATCAAGTATTTCAAAGAAAGAGATAATGGTTCAGGCATCATTATTTTAGGTGTTTTTTTGAGCGCAGGAGCAGCCGTTGTACACGCTAAGAAATGGTCATTAAACTTATATATCAACTATAACGTTGTTGCCCACATTATCCTTTCACTTTGCTACTACATTTATATGCTAGGAATGAAAATTAAAGTTTCGGGAGGGGATGTTGAGTCTGAAGAAACTACTTGATTTACACGATAAAAGCCGTGAGATTCGACTGCCTTATCGCCGTTTTTCTTTTGAGCTTTTCTTGGAGCTTCTGGAGCAAAAATGTGCTTCACATCCAACGAGATTAAAAGAACAAATCGGAACTTCAATTGAAGGGAGACCAATTTATGCCATCTCCTTTGGAACGGGAAGTACCCGTGTTTTGCTTTGGACCCAAATGCACGGAAATGAATCTACTGCCACACGTGCATTCTTTGATTTTTTTAATGCATCAGTAGCACACCCAGAGTATTTTGAAAAGGTTTTCGAGAGTTTAACCATAGTTTTTATTCCGGTGTTGAACCCCGATGGTATGGCGCGATTTCAACGTGCAAATGCCATTGGAATTGATCCTAATAGGGATGCGCGAGCACAACAAACTCCCGAAATTAAAAGCCTTTTGACCTTTGCTAAGAATTTTGAACCCGATTGGTGCTTTAACCTGCACGATCAACGCAATTTGTTTAGTGTAAAGGGAAGCACGAATCCTGCTACCGTTTCGTTTTTGAGCCCAAGCCATTTTGGCAATGATAGGAAGAACCGGCTCGACGCCAAGCAAATGGTCGTGGCCCTTTCGAATGAAATTCAAACGTTGATTCCTAATTGTATGGGTAGATTCGATGAAGAATATTACCCCAGAGCCATCGGAGAAAAATTTCAGGAAATGGGATACCGAACCATCTTAATTGAAGCTGGCGGGGCTCCTAATGACCCAGAGCGTGAAGTGGCGCGTAAGATGAATTTTCTTTTGTTTTGTTCTGCTTTTCACTTAATTGGTAGTGAAAATTGGAAAAAGAGACCAGATAGAGATTATTACGCCATACCAGAAAACGATCAAAAAATGGTTGATCTTCTCATTAAGGGAGTTACACTGCATCAAAATGGACATTCAATTGTATTGGACATAGCCATTGAACGTGTGGAAGAAAATGCGCCAAACGTGCAAGGATTTATTTATAAATCAATTGTAAAAGACTTAGGCGACTTAAAAGAATACGGTGGATATGAAGTAATTGATGCGCAGGGATATTATCTACATAGCGCACTTGAACTCAATGCGGCCGCATCTTTTGTATTAAAAAGCGATTCTAAGGGTGATTTGAAGATCGAAAATGGTTTTATCCTCGAATGATGGAAGAAGAAAAATTTCAAAATCCGATCGATGACGATCACATAACGGAGAACCCCGGGAGTTTGGAATACCCACATCACAGAGGTAGCCAGCTTGTAAAGCCTGAAGACCAAGGTAGGGTGATGGGAAGGGCTATGGCCGCTATGGAGCAGCAAACTGACCGACAAATGGCCCAAATTCAGGAGCAACTTGAAATATTGGCTCGACAGGCTCGAAACTTAAAAAGTAGAAAGGAAGTAAGCGAAAAAATTTACCAAGCGACCATCTCATTCGAACCCCTCATTGGACACACTTATTACTTGTATCAAAAAGAAGATTTAACTCATTTTTTATCCCTTCTTTCACCACAAGAATGGGGAAGAAGTTTAAAACATCAATTCAAAGCCAAAGTGTCACTCTTGGCAGACCACACTTGGGATGTGATGGAGTTGGCGAACTCTTGAAAACTTCCATTTAATTGGTCGTGGCTTTTAGTGCTTGGTGCAAATTGAAAAAATAGATTTGCCGCGCTAAATATAAATTTCATGAAGAGGCTTTTATTACTAGTATTAATCGCAATCAATAACATAGCAACGGCCCAAACAATTGATACCATAATCACCATAAAAACCTTTACTGTTCAGGGAATTAGGCAAGCTGATTCGCTTGAAAACAACCCGAGTAATCCCTACTTGATTGACCATTTAGAAATAAAAAACACGCCTATTCAGTCCACCTCAGATTTACTCGACAATGCCGTTGGAATAGATATTAAAAGTAGGAGTGGACTTGGTGTTCAAAGTGATTTGAGCATTCGAGGAGGAACCTTTGACCAATCATTACTTATGATTGACGGTGTAAAATTATCAGATCCGCAAACGGGTCATCATTTGATGGATGTTCCCGTGTTTATTGATCAAATAGAAAGAATTGAACAAATAAACAATGGTGGTTCACGCTGGTTTGGGCCATACGCATTTAGCGGAGCGGTAAATTTAATCACCAAAAGAGCGAGCGAAAGTGGACTTCAACTAAGGCTTAGCGGTGGTGATTTTGGCTACCTCGATGCTGGGTTTTCAGTTTCTGGAGTTGGCAAAAATTCGAGTACCACACTCAGCTTTAATAGGAGGCAAAGCACAGGTTATATTACCAATACGGATTTTGATTTGAATAATATTTTCCTTTCCTCAAATTTTGATCTAAATAAAACCACTTTTAAATTAAATGCCGGAATTACCGAGAAGAATTTTGGAGCACAAAATTTTTATACTTCTAGGTTTCCCAACCAATATGAGGCAACCCAAACCTATTTTGGTTCTCTTCAAGCCACACTTGATTTGGATCAACTCCAAATTACGCCACGGGTTTATTACCGAAGACATTATGACCGCTTTGAGCTTTACCGAAAGGGTGAAGGATGGTACGAAGAAGAGGGCCGTTATTTGGTGAGAAAAGAGACCCGCGATACAGTACCAGGGTGGTACACTGGCCCTAATTATCACCGCACAGATGTACAAGGAGCTGAGTTGAATTTTTCTTACACATCGGCCCTCGGCCAAACGTCTATTGGGGGTGAATACCGTCATGAATTTGTGTGGAGTAACAACTTGGGAGAACCTTCCGATACCTTGAGTGATTTGGGAAATGCGGCTTACACCAAAACTGCAGATCGGGAAAATTCAAGTTTATTTTTTGAACATAATGTTACCTTAAATCGGTTCAGAATATCAGCTGGGCTTCTTGCCAATTTTCATTCCGTGTACGGCAATGATGTTTTTCCTGGAGCTGACGTGAGCTATGATTTAAGCGATCAAGTGCGGGTATTTGCCGGTGCCAATCGAAACATGAGATTTCCCACATTTACTGATTTATACTACAATTTGGGTGGGGCAGTTGGAAGTCGAAACTTAGAACCCGAACAATCACAGAACTATCAATTGGGTTTTAAATACCGATTCAATTGGTTTAGCGGGAGTATTACCGGTTTTTATAGGCAGGGGCAAAACCTTATTGATTGGGTGAGGTTAAATGGTTCTCCAATAACACAAGCAGCCAACATTACCGAAGTAAATTTCATTGGAATTGAAATGAATGAAGTGCTCGATTTGAGAAAACTGTATGATGATAAAAAAGTATTTTTTAACCAAATTACTTTTCGATATACGGGCATGGAGGCCGATAAATCCAGCGAGGGGTTCGAATCAAATTATGTGTTGGATTACCTCCGACATAAATTGAATGTAGGTGTCGACCATTCGTTAATCGCAAATTTGAATCTGGCTTGGAATTTTAAATACCAATACCGCGAAGGTGGGTATTATGACGCTAGCACAAAGAGTGAAATTCTTTTTGGTTCGTATGGCTTGTTGGATGTGCGTTTGTATCAAGAAACTCCCATCATATATTGGTATGTGGAAGTGGCCAATTTGTTTAACCGACAATATGAAGACATCGGCTTTGTGCAACAGCCCGGTAGGTGGTTGCGGGTAGGGATTAAATACAATATTTCATTCAAGAAAAAAGCCGAGTAAATCAAACTCAAATATTCCAAAAAATAATGTTTTTGCTGTGGCTCTCTAAGGAATTGTCGCAAAGTTCTCCCTTCGAATTAAAGTAGGTTGGTTTGTATCCCAATTCATGGAGAAAGGCGTACATTTTACCCTCAATGTCTGCTTGATCTTTTAAAATTTCAGAATCAAATTCTACCATCAAGATGGGTTTGAAGCTTCGGAGCACGTCTTCCATTCCCAGAAGCGCGTTGTATTCACCACCTTCAATATCTATTTTGATTAAATCAATTTTATCAATCTCCGCCTGTTTAATGTACATATCTAGAGCAACTACTTGCACTTCCTCATATTGGCCGCCACTACCAAATTGACTAGCCATTCCAGCGTTATTCGATTCAAAATTGTAGTTCAGTGTGATGGTGCCAGACTCAGCTCCCACGCCTAGTTTTTCTGCGTGAATATTCGTCATTTCAGGATTGAGTGAAATGTTTTTGTTCAATCGGTTCCAATTTAATGTAAAAGGCTCGAAGCATATTACAAGTCCATCTTTACCCACGGCTTTAGAGGCATTTAATGAATGCCAACCCACATTGGTACCTACATCTATGAAAACGCCGCCAGGCTTGAGTGATTTGTATATAAAAGCTATTTCAAATGCTTCATATACATTCAGAAAATATAGGTTTTGTTGAATCCAATCGGATAAATGGAGCTCCATTTTGATTCCGTTGGGAAGTGAATGAACAATGGTTGATGTTTTAAACCAACCAAAAGGTTTGATTATTTTTTTGTGAATACCGTAGAAATGAGGCCTAATCTGCTGATGAGCAAATAACATTTTAAAAAATCGAGCGAGCATCATGGGGTCGAAAGTTAATTTAAAGATGTAAGAAGAGCGCTTAAACCTTGCGAAATTAAATCTGTCTTTAACTGGATTTTATATCAGTGGCCCAATTTCCAACTGAAACAAAGCTTTTTTTCGAGATCAAAAGGAATTATTTATTCCGCCGAATTTGGGTGATCGACTGAATTGCCTTTTTTGGTGAGCCAACCCCCGCCAAGTGCTTTATACAGGGCAATATAAGCTTGGTATAAATTCTTTTTTGCCCCTACATACCGGAGTTGTGCGTCAAAGGCTTGACGCTGCTGTTCCAAATATTCCAAATAGCTTGTTACTCCCTTGTCGTACCTGAGGGCTGATAGATTTTGCGCATTTATGGCCGCGATTACATGAGCTTCACGTGCTTCCATTTCCTTTCTATAAGTTTGAATAGAGATAAGTGCGTCATCAACTTCTTTAAATGCAACCAACAAGGTTTGTTCGTACTGCAGATTAGCTTGTTCGGCTTTTTTCCTTTCTATTTCTACCCGTCTTTTGTTTCTTCCGAAATAAAATAAAGGGGCAGTTAACCCAGCTCCAACACTCCATCCCAACTGACCGCTTGTGACACCCATAAGGGCATTGGATCCAACCCCTAACAAACCTGTTAAACTGATAGCTGGGTACCTCGCCGCTATGGCCGCGCCTATTCTAGCATTTTGGGCAACCGCCATTTGTTCGGCACGAAGTACATCTGGCCTACGGTAGAGTAGATCGGAGGGAATTCCAGCAGGAATTTC
Source organism: Flavobacteriales bacterium (assembly GCA_020435995.1). Taxonomy (GTDB): domain Bacteria; phylum Bacteroidota; class Bacteroidia; order Flavobacteriales_G; family Salibacteraceae; genus JAGQYO01. The sequence goes on from JAGQYO010000006.1 coordinate 90,858, forward strand.
TGGAACAGGTTTTAAATTCGTTTGACTCACGGCAGTTTCAATGGCCCTCGGATTTGAGCCGATAAGTATGCTCAATAAATTTTCGGTTAATCCAATTTGCCGTTCGTAAACGGGAACCGCACTTTGTGCTATCGATTTTTGAATTTGCGCCTGATTGAGGTCAATTTCTGGTATAATGCCTTGATCGAAACGCTGCTGAATAACGGCCAATGAGCTGTCTCTCAAATTGAGCGTTTGAACCGATATTTCATGGCTTCTTCTGGCAGCCACCAGTTCGAAATACGTAGTAGTAATTTGATTAATTAGGGTAAGTTGAATGTTGTAATAGGCATATTGGTTCGATACGTATTCGGCCCGAGAAGCCTCATTTAATCTGCGGTATTTCCCCCAAAAATCGAGCTCCCAATTTACTGTGCCATTGAGGTACCAACTTGTGTTGGCCGATGGCGTAATAAATCCTTGGAAATTGCCGTGTGAAAAACCTCCTGTGGCGTCGAATTTAGGCAGCATTTCTGTTTTTTGATTTTTGAAAGCTAACTCAGCAGCTTCAATCGACTTCAGGGCTGTTTGTGATTCTTTGTTGTTTTTTAGCCCTGTTTCAATTAATGAATCGAGTTGGGGGTTTTGAAATAATTCCCACCACCTTAATCCGTTGGAATCTATGGTAGCTGTGTTGTTGCTAGCTTGAAGAATGCTGTCGTTGGAGAAACGAAACACTGAATCAATCTGAACTTCAATAGGTTCAAAGTTCTTTCCCATTTTGCAGGAAGTAGCACTTAACCCAACTAAAATGATTAAAACTATAACCCTCATGATTCGGCCTCCAATTTAGCTTGCTCCAATCGATCTCGCTTTTCTTCATAACCTCCCATTTTGCCAATCATAACATAGAGTAGGGGGTAAAGAAACACACCTAACAAGGTGGCTACAACCATTCCTCCAAGAAGCGTCATGCCCATTACTTTCCGAGATTCTGCACCTGTACCGCTGGCTACCAATAACGGAAAGATGCCGAATATAAATGAGAAGGCTGTCATTAAAATAGGTCGAAATCTTTCTCTCGCTGCTTTCAACGCAGCTTCTTTTAAACTCAAACCACCCTTGAATTCGTCGTTGGCATATTCTACAATCAAAATGGCATTTTTGGCGGCCATACCAATCAGCATCACAAAAGATACCTGTGCGAAAATATTGTTCTCGAATGTGGGACTGATTAACCTTGCAACCCACAAAAAGAGTAAAGCTCCAAAAATTGCGAATGGCGTTCCAAGCAATATACTAAAGGGCAAGGACCAACTTTCGTACTGAGCACTTAGAATTAAAAACACAAAGAGCAAGGAAAATACGAGAATAATACCTAGCGAACCAGACGACTGTTTTTCTTGATAAGACATAGCATTCCATGTAAAATCAATACCTGCAGCAAGTTCTGATTTGGCGACCTCTTCCAACGCATTTAGAGCATCTGCTGAAGTATAGCCATCGGCGGGTGTGCCAGTAACTTCAACCGACCTGTAAAGGTTAAACCGATTGGTGTAGTCTGGGCCCGAAATAGGCCTAACCGTTACTATGGTGGCCAATGGCACCATATCTCCCTTGTTGTTTTTTACAAAAAAATTGGAAATGCCCGACTCATCCACCCGATACTGGGGTTCGGCCTGTATGTAGGTTTTGTAAAGTCTTCCGAAACGTGTGAAATCGTTGACATAACTTCCCCCCAGAAAGGCCCCAATCGTTTTGTAGAGGTCATTTAAGGAAACGCCCAGTTTTAATGCCTTTTCTTTGTCAATGTCTAAGTATCTCTGAGGGGAATTTGCCTGAAAGGTTGTGTAGGCCATTCCAATTTCAGGGCGAGCATTAGCCGCGGCTATGAATTGATTGGCTTGTTGAGATAAAAATTCAATATTGCCACCAGTTTTGTCTTGAATGATGATGCTAAATCCGGCGCCGTTTCCAAGTCCTGGAATGGCTGGTGGACCAAATGCAATGACCTGAGCCCCTTTAATTTTAGCCCTAAACTTTTGATTGATCTCGGCAATGATTTCCTTGGCTGTTTTGTCTCTGTCGTCCCAATCTTCAAGGGTAATAAACATAAAACCAACACTAGGTGTTTTACTTCCATCTGCCAGCATGTTAAATCCAGCTGCATTGGTCACATATTTTACTTCGGGAATTTCCAATAGAAGGTCTTCTACCTGGGTGGCAATTTCATTGGTTCTTTGAAGGGAAGAAGCTGGAGGCAATTGAATATTGGTATAGATATAACCCATATCTTCTTCGGGAATAAAACCTCCGGGAACCATCTTGCCAAACACACCAGCGAAAACCGAGAAAATGGCAATATAGAGTACACCTCGATACACTTTTCGAGTAAGCAATTCCGTTGTGCTCATGTACTTATCGGTTGATTTACCGAGCCATTTATTAAATCCGCCAAAGAATTTTCCCAATGCACCACCTATGGGTTTAGGGGGTTTGAGCAAAAGGCTGCACAGCGCGGGACTCAACGATAGCGCATTAACTGATGAAACCAATACCGAAAGCGCAATGGTTATGGCAAATTGCTGGTACAATTTACCGGTAATACCGGCCATACCTGCAACTGGGATAAAAACGGCAGCTAAAACTAAGGTAGTTGCAATTACGGGAGCTGTAACTTTTCTCATGGCATCGCTGGTAGCTTCTTTGGCGTTCATGCCGTTTGCCATGTTTACTTGTACTGCCTCAACCACTACAATGGCGTCGTCCACCACAATGCCGATAGCGAGCACAAGGCCCAATAATGACAATACATTGATGGTAAAGCCAAGCATTGGAAAGAAAATAAATGCACCTACTATAGAAACTGGAATGGCTAGGCAGGGTATGAGCGTTGCACGCCAGTCTTGGATAAACATAAACACCACCAAAATAACAAGTACAAGAGCCTCTAAAAGGGTAATGATGATATCCCGAATACCTGCCGTAATAGGTAGTGTAGAATCCAAAGATACTGTGTATTCAACACTTTCAGGGAAGCTCTCAGCCAGACGGTTCATTTCCTTTTTTACGTCTTCGGCAAGTTGCACTGCGTTAGAACCTGGAGCTTGATAGATGCCAATTACTGCCCCTGTTTTTTTGTTGAGCCGTGTTATCATATCGTACGATTCAACTCCCAAATTGATGGTGGCCACATCTTTTAATTTTACATGAGATCCGTCGTCCTTGGTTCTGATAACAATTTCGCCAAATGCTTCAGGCGAATTGAAACGCTCTGGCAGGCGCACGGTGTAGGTAAATTCAGTACCAGGAGGGGCTGGTTCTCCTCCGAATTTTCCACCTGGAACAATCACATTCTGTTCGTTTATGGCACCCATAATCTCCGGAACGGTCATGTTAAGTTGTGAAAGGCGATCAGGTTTTACCCAAATTCGCATGGAGTAATTGGACGCGCCAATGACATCGACTCTACCTACGCCTTTTAACCGCGAAAGTGGATCCTTAATATTTATGAGGGAATAGTTACCCAAAAAATCTTGATCGTATCTGCCATCTGAAGTTAAACTGACAAGCATTAAAATATTGGGCAATGATTTTTGGGTGGTTACACCATACTTCGTTACATCGGAAGGTAGTTTGGCACTTGCTGCCGAAACTCGGTTTTGGGCTAATACCGTGTTCATGTCGGGATCAGTTCCTACTTCAAAACTTATATTTAAAATCATTGAACCGTCATTGGAGTTTGTCGACTTCATGTAAATCATGTTGTCAACTCCGTTCACTTCTTGTTCAATAGGAGTGGCTACAGATTCCTCAACATTAGCCGCACTTGCACCAGTATAAGTTCCACGAACCATAACCACAGGTGGAGTTAAGTTGGGGTATTGTTCGATGGGAAGGCTTAGCATCGATACGGTACCTACTATAACCACCACAATGGCAATTACAAGGGCCACGATGGGTCGATTGACAAAAAAATTGTCTTTGGGTTTAGCCATTACAGTGATTTGCTTTCAAATGAAACGAGCGTAGGTTCTACCACACTGCCGCTGCGCATTCCTGCCGAACCAGACAATATGATTTTATCGGATTTGGTGAGTCCAGACTCAACTATTCTTAAGTCGCCAAACTTGCTGCCAATGGTTATTTGCTTGGCCACCACTTTGTTGCTATCACCTAGGGTAAATATGGAATAACTGCCCTGTAGTTCTACCAAACATCGCTCTGGTACCAGCAAAGCGCCTATGGCTGATTCAAATAACACCCTTACTTTGGCGTACTGTCCAGGTCGGAGCAGCCCTGTCGGATTGGGAAACGAAGATTGAACCAACATAGAGCCTGTTGAGGCATCTACTTCTCTATTTATAAAATCTACTTTGCCTTTAAATTCGTGTTTTGTACCATCCGATAAAATCAATTCTAAGTTGTTGCGGTTGCTATTGGGCTCACCAGTCTTAGCGCCAGACTTTCCTAGAAACTCTCGGGCAATTAGCAAATACTGGGATTCTGTGAGAAAAAAGTTGACCCTTACATCGCTCACATCAGAAACTGTATTGAGAATTACTGGATTGGGTTCTTTTCCTACAAATTCACCTACTTTGGCCAGGGTTTTACCAATTAAACCGTCACTCGGCGAAACGATTTTACAATAGCCCAGATTTATTTCGGACATGGTAACATTAGCTTGCGCTGCTTCTACTGCGGAGACTGCTGCTTCAGCTTGAGCTTTTGTTGCATCATAATCGCTTTGGCTAACCGCCCTCGTTTTTATGAGTTCTTCATATCTCACAAGTTCATTTTTGGAACGGGTCATTTCGGTTTTTGATTCCGCTAACCTACTTTTTTGCTCTGCTACTTCCGCTAAATAGGGCTGAGGATCAATAGAATATAAAAGCTGACCCTTGGTTACGCTTCGGCCTTCAGTAAAATGTATTCCCTCCAAAAAGCCATGTACCCTTGCTCGAATAGGAATGTCAACCATGCCATATACTTGCCCCACAAAGTCTTCATAAATAGGTACATCAGTGGTGATTACATCTATAACCTCAACTTTAGGGGTGGCTGCCTCCTTGGGCGCCTCTGATTTACAAGCCAAAAAAGGTTGCGTGAGGACCAACATTAGGAAAATATTGAAAAGAATAGGGCTTTTCATTGGGTTTCAATTTTGAGGGGCCAAAACTAACAAACTCACGAGATTTTGATGTCCGGATCGATTCTTAGAATCGGGGTAGATTATTTGACCAAAAAGGATATCTAGTTGAATCATAAGGGAAACCAACGGTAGCTTTACAAACCATCACGCGTGCTTGCTAAATTCAACAAACAATTGCCTTTTAAGTGTATTAGTTTTTCCTTATTTTTAGAACAATGCTATGAGAAATTTAGCCTTAAGTAATTTGAATTATCTTGGAGCATTCAATTGTGAGGCTTAGAAGTACGATTCAATTTCAAATATTCGTTTGTAAGAATTGAATATTTAAAGCTGTTTTGTCTGCCTAGTTTTTAATTTTGCCTCCTCATTTTAGCTGATAAAATTGTTTGGTTATGAAAAAATCTGTAGTTGCAGTTTATGAATCTCATGAAAAGGCCATTAGAGCCGTAACTCATCTTATTAAAAACGATATTCCAGAATCGCACCTTTCAATTGTAGGGCATGGTGATATAGTTGAAGATCATATTCACATTGTTGAAGTCAAGAATTTTAAACTGATGCCTGGTTTTGTGGGCGCTGGAGTAGGTGGTGTTTTAGGATTTGTTGCTGGTGCTGCAGATGTACCCATTCCAGGAGTTGCTTTTTTGACTGAGGCTGGGGGCTTGCCTGGGCTATTGGGTGGAATAGCAGTGGGAATAGCGGTTGGTGCTTTAATTTCAATAGCGGTTTCGTTGGCATACCGAAAAGATGATTTGGTTTTGTTTAAAAAACACGTAGAAAAAGGAAAGTATCTGGTTGTTGTGAATGGCGAAAACGATGAAATTGATAAATCGCGAAAGCTGCTTCACACCGAAAACGAACACCTTGAAATACATGATATTTTAGTGAAGTAATTTTCATAAATAAAAAATAGAGAGGCCACTAAAAGTGGCCTTTTTTGTTTAAGCCTTTTGGTTAGGTATTGCTATGTGAGTTTTTTTGACTTCAACCGCACTTCTTACACATTTCATTTAATTTCGGATTTTAATGTGGCGTTATGCGTGAAAAAGGAGAGGATTCAGTTGATAGGCGTTTAAAATCAGGGTCATCTGGACATTCTAGAAGAGGTTTTATTCAAAAAACGGCATTAGCTACTTTTGGGGCGCTGCTTGGGACTCCTGTTGTTTTTGGACGTTTTTTGCCAAAGGGAATAATTCCAATAGGCCTTGATTTTTTGGGTGACCCTCTTGTTATTTCTGGGAAACACAAAGAATTACTTATTCTCAACGATCGACCTATTAATGCAGAGACTCCCCCTCATTTGTTAGATGATTTAGTTACCCCCGCAGATAAATTATTTGTGAGAAATAATGGAAATCCACCCCATTCGATTGACGAAGAAATTTGGACCTTAACTGTTGATGGAGAATCGGTGAAGACGCCTAAAACCTACACCTTGGCAGAGTTAAAATCGAGATTTGAAGAGGTAACTTATCAATTGACCATTGAGTGTGGAGGGAACGGACGATCGGAATTTAATCCACCAGCAAAAGGTAATCAATGGGGGAATGGAGCTGTTGGTTGCCCTTCTTGGACAGGAGTTAAATTAAAAGACGTATTAAATGATGTCGGCATCAAGGAAAATGCGGTTTATGTGGGCTACTATGGAGTAGATACACATTTGAGTGGAGATACTTCAAAAGTGGTGATAAGCCGAGGCGTTCCTATAAAAAAGGCGATGGAGAATGAAAGCATAATAGCTTGGAAAATGAATGGCGAAAACATTCCTAATCTCCACGGTTTTCCACTCAGGGTGGTTTTTGGGGGTTGGCCCGCCTCAACTTCTGGTAAGTGGCTCACAAGGTTATCCGTTAGAAACAAAGAACACGATGGGCCAAAAATGGGCGGACAATCGTATCGAGTGCCGTGCAAACCTGTGGCTCCTGGATCGGAAGTACCTGATAACGAAATGTGTATTGTGGAAAGTATGCCTGTAAAATCGCTGATTACTTATCCAAAAACTGGTGGAATCTTGAAATCGAGGAGGTCCTTAGAAGTAAGGGGTCATGCTTGGGCTGGCGATGTTGAGGTTGCAGTTATGCATGTCTCCATTGATTTTGGTCAAACTTGGCAAAAAGCCGCCTTAGAAAAACCAGTGAACCGTCTAGCATGGCAGCACTGGAGTACCACTGTAAATTTTCCAGAATCAGGCTATTATGAGGTTTGGGCAAAGGCCACAGATGCTACGGGAAAAGCTCAGCCAATGGTTGTTCCCGATTGGAATCCAAAAGGATATTTAAATAATGCTTGCCACCGAATTGCTATCAAAGTGCTTTAAAATATGGAGAAGAAAAGTCCATTTGAATTAGCAAAGCTTCAAAAGAAATTAAGTTTATTAAGTGCTACCGTATTTCTACTTAGTGTTTTGGTGATTGTGGGGGCTTTTATATGCCATTTCAATTGGTGGCAGCCCGCAATTTCTGAGGAGATTGCTTTAGTGCAAGGTGAGGAAGCCAAGAAAAATGAATGGGACGTCGCAAATGGTATTCATTTGTCTACGGGATTGATTGCAGAGGGTGATTTTATGGCGGTAGCTAATAATTGTTTGGGTTGTCACTCGGCAAAACTGGTTACCCAAAATCGGATGAGCAAGGAAGCTTGGAAAAACACAATAAAGTGGATGCAAGAATCTCAAAACTTGTGGGATTTGGGAGATGATGAACCTAAAATATTGGCCTATTTGTCCACTTATTACGCGCCCAAAAACACGGGGCGAAGAAAACCGCTTGAAATTACTGAGTGGCATACGATTGAATAGCGAATATTTTGGATTCGTAAATTCTGGAAGTACAGTTGTAGTTGCAGTAGATAAAATAGAAGGATATGCCATTCAAACCTTATCAAAACCTGTGTTTGGAGGCAAAAATGGACTGTAACCAAGCTCACATTCCAATGAAAAGTTAATCCTCACCTTTGTGCAATCGTACCTGAGTAGAATACAGAAACAAAAAAATTATGAGTGAGGTTTTATCAGCTTTTGTGGAGTCCTTTTTTGGTACCGCCAATTGGACATGGAATAACATTATTTTCGAAGTTCCCTGGTATAACAATTATTTCTATGGATTAATTCTCATTTCGCTTTTAGCATGGGGGCTTGAGGTATTATTTCCGTGGAGAAAAAATCAATCGTTCATTCGCAAGGATTTCTGGTTGGATGGGTTTTATATGTTTTTTAATTTCTTCATTTTTTCAATGGTAATATCGGGTTTTTATAAAACCTTGGAACTTTTGTTTGGCAAGATCGGCATTGATTCATCGAGCCTGGCGCTGGTAGAAATTTCCGAGTGGCCCATGTGGTTGCAATTATTGGTGTTTTTCGTTGTGTTGGATTTTGTTCAATGGTTTACACATGTATTGCTCCACCGCTTCGAATTTCTATGGCGATTTCATAAAGTACATCATTCGGTTGTAGAAATGGGCTTTGCAGCACATTTGCGCTATCACTGGATGGAAAACGTGTTGTATAAACCCCTCAAAACTTTTGGAGTAATGGTTTTGGGTGGATTCGAGCCAGAACAAGCATACATGGTTCACTTTTTATCTATCACTATTGGACATCTCAACCATTCGAATATTAACTTGACTTACGGGCCTTTAAAATATATTTTGAATAATCCAGCGATGCACATTTGGCATCACGCTTATGAACTTCCAGAGGGAAGAGAAAACGGGATGAATTTCGGTATTTCGCTGTCTATTTGGGATTATCTATTTGGCACAGCATCGATTCCCACCGATGGAAGAGACATTCCGCTTGGGTTTAGTGGAATAGAAACGTTTCCAACCACTTTTATGGGCCACTTATTTCATGGTTTTAGAAAAGAAAAAGACGAGGAAGGGTAAAGTTAAAGCGCCCCAATGATTTCTTCGCTCATAGGTTCCACTCCCGAGCGATATCGATGGATAAGAATTCCGTCTTCGTCCAGTAAAAATTTTTCAAAATTCCATCGAATTTTGCCACCGAAATCTGGGTTTTTACGGCTGCAAAGCCAAGTGAACAATTCGTGTTGATCATCCCCTTTTACTGAAACCTTGGCCGCTAAGGGAAATGTTACGCCATAGTTTTTTTGACAGAATTCTCCAATCTCTTCGTTGCTTCCAGGCTCTTGGCTTCCAAAGTTGTTGGCAGGAAATCCAACAATTACCAATTTCTCTCCGAGTGAGTCATACAGTTCTTGAAGCTGAGCATATTGCTTTGTGAATCCACATTGGGATGCCGTGTTGACCACAAGAATCTTTTTGCCTTTATAATCAGAGAATTTGATTTTGTCGCCATCGATTGACTCGACTTTAAATTCGTGGATACTGAGTTGTGCCATTGCGTTTAAGTTAAAAAATAGAGAAATGATAAATGTGAGGTAAATGAACTTCATAGTTTTTGAATTTATCTATTCAACAATAATACGGTAGAAGGGTTTAAAATTCCAATTCAAATTCCATTTCTTGGCCCTCTCTTTTTGCTTTTACCTTGGTTTTGTCTCCTGGCTCAAACTGGCTTAATGCCGTCATGTATGATTGCATATCCGCTACTCTTACGTCCCCAATTTGAATAACCACATCACCGCTTTTAAGCCCCGCTTTTTCGGCAGGCCTTTCAGGAATGGTTCCATCTATTCTCATGCCTTCCCCTTGAAACATATAGTCGGGCATTACACCCAGTGTGACCTTAAAACGAGGAGCTTTGGTTTGACTATCACCTTTGGTTTTCAAATATTCTAATTTCCCCAGAGAGTCTGCCTTCCAAACCAGTTTGAAGATGAAGTTTCCAATTCGCCGAACCCCGTCAATATTCACCTTTTCGAAATCATCACTCGGTTTGTGATAATCACTGTGCTGGCCCGTGAAAAATGCCAATACAGGTATTTCCTTCAAATAAAAACTGGTATGATCGGATGGCCCAATACCACTTTCACCCAATACCAAATTAAAAATATTGTCTTCTGGTTTCACGCTGTCTTGAACGTGAGGATTCAAACATTTTCGGTTGTTGGTTACGGCTATTACATCCTTCCATGCTGGACTGGTTCCTGTGCCATTAATCGCTAATTTATTGCTATCCAATCTTCCAATCATATCCATATTTATCATGTAGTTGATTTTGGCCAGCGGAATGGTTGGGTTGTTTACAAACGATTTGCTTCCCCAAAGGCCTTTTTCTTCACCACTAAAAGCAATAAACAAGTAATTGTTCTTTTTGTAATTAGACCCTCTCAGCAGCTGAGCCAAATAAAGAACGCCCGCAACGCCAGATGCATTATCGTCGGCTCCATTGTGAACTTCGGTACTTCGGGCGGCTAAAGACCCTTCTCCACCAAAGCCCAAATGATCGTAATGAGCTCCAATCACAATGGTATATTCAGCACCATTGTCTAAATATCCTATGACATTTTTTCCAGTAATAGGTTCAAGGTTTTCGCTGGTTTCCTGACTATGTGAATGCGGATTTTTTTTTGGGGTGAAGGTGAATTCTTGAAAATATCCTCCGATTCCATAGGGCTTTAGATACAAGCTTTCCATTCTTTTGGCAATATAATCTGCGGCTTTGGCCTCTCCTTTGGTGCCGGTTTCGCGGCCTTCCATTTTATCACTCGATAGTTTTTTTACATCCTTGGTAATCGACTTTAAGAATGATTTAGTTATTGGTTCTTGCGCATTAGCACAAAAAACTAAAAAGGAAAGCATCAAGTAGAGCAGCTGTATTTTCATGTTTTTTTTTGAGTCGCGAAGGTAATTCTTGCCTTTTTTAAATCGTCATCCTATTGTCATATATGGTGCTATCAGCAGGCTCCGCAAATTCTTTAATATTGCGCCCATAAAATATTGACATGAATAAATTATTACTTGCTATTTCCATCATTGTATTGGTTTCGTGTGGAGAAAAAAACACAGAAGAAGAAACTACAGATGCCCACTCTGGAGCAACCCAAACGGATAAAATCCATTACGAGGGAGAAACGCATTTGAAGAACATACGTCAGCTCACATTTGGCGGCGACAATGCTGAGGCATATTGGAGTTTTAATGATGAAATGTTGGTTTTTCAGGCTACCAATCCAGCTTGGGAAGTAGAATGTGATCAGATTTACGTTACGCGTTGGCAGGATTCCGACCTGAGAAGCAATAGAGGGCAAATGGTCAGTACGGGGTTAGGCCGAACAACTTGTTCTTACTTTTTACCAGGAGATAGCAGTGTCGTTTATGCATCCACTCACGAATCAGATTCGCTTTGTCCACCCAAACCAGAAAAGCGCGAGGATGGAAAATATGTTTGGCCTATTTATGCTGAATTTGACATTTACACTGCCGATTTAGGTGGAAAGATTTTGAAGAAACTGACCGACACTCCCGGCTACGATGCAGAAGCTACTGTTTCACCAAAAGGCGATAAAATCGTTTTCACTTCATTGAGAAGCGGTGATTTAGAACTGTACACCATGAATATTGATGGCTCTGACGTAAAACAAGTAACTAACGAATTGGGGTATGATGGCGGTGCATTTTTCTCTCCTGATGGTACCAAACTTATTTTTAGAAGCTCGCGTCCAACTACGCCAGAAGATGTAAAAGTGTATAAAGATTTATTGGCTCAAGGGCTTGTAATGCCTACCGACATGGAATTGTATATGTGTAACGTAGACGGAAGTAACATGAAGCAACTTACCAATTTGGGTAAGGCCAATTGGTGTCCATTTTTTCACCCAAAGGGCGATAAAGTCATTTTTGCGAGCAACCATGCCACTGAGCGCGGCTTTCCCTTCAATTTGTATGTGATTGATACCCTTGGCCAAAATCTAGAAAAAATAACTGAAGACAACGTGTTTGATGCGTTTCCGGTGTTTTCGAACAATGGTAAATACTTGGTGTTTTCGAGTAACCGAAACAATGGCGGAACTAGAGAAACCAATTTGTTTGTAGCGGAGTGGGAAGATTAGATTTGTTTGGAGTTTTGAATTTGGAGTTTTGAATTTGGAGTTTTGAATTTGGAGTTTTGAATTTTGAATTTTGAATTTTGAATTTTGAATTTTTAATTTTGAATGGTTAGTTTTTCCATCAAACATCCAAGATCCAACATCCAATAAAGCCCTTCGGTCGGGTAGGCATCAAACACCCAATTTCTAAACGTTAACCAAGCCTACTGCCAATTGCGTCCAAACCCAAGCCAAACACAACGAAACCCCGCCCAGAATTGCAATGCGGGAGATTTGGCTCCTTACTTTTTGGAGAATA